>JAPOOG010000034.1 GCA_026713545.1 Bryobacterales bacterium | reverse complement strand
CGCCGCTTGGCGCGCGCAGGCGTACTTGACCGTACGTCGAGCACGGCAAGCAAGCGTTGCGAAGGAAAAGCGAAGTTATGGCGGTCGTATCGCGTGCTTCGGCCGTCGGGTGGTGAGAAATGCAGGTTAGCCCCGGGGCTTGCAACGCATTTCGTGAAATGGTGGGCGGTCCGAGACTCGAACTCGGGACCTCCTGCTTGTAAGGCAGGCGCTCTAACCAACTGAGCTAACCGCCCTGGGGAGTTACTCCCTTGATTCTAAACCACTTGCAGATTCTGTTCCACTAGCGGACCGCCAAGACCGGTTCCATGGGCACCAAAACGGTATCAAGCCCCCCGTTGCATTCGCCCGTAGTGCATCAGAACTCTGCTCCTTACTTGCCCGACGATTGAGACATCGCATGGCTACCCGTTTCTTCGCCGGATCTTCTAGCCGCATTGGTTTCCGGAGCCGCTTCCAAGTGAACGCCTGCAGCGAAAGCGGATGACCCAGGAACAATTCTGCCGGACGCGAGCTGCGCCTCCCCAACCTCACCCTACGGCAACTTCCGCCAAAGTTTTCCTGTAGTCGGCGAGAAACTGCTCCAGGCCGATGTCGGTGAGCGGGTGCTTGAAGAGTTGATGGAATATCTTGGCGGGCATCGTCGCGATGTGGGACCCGGCCAGGGCGACGTCTTTGACGTGCATCGGTCCTCGAATCGACGCTGCCAGGACCTGCGTCGGGAAGTCGTAGTTCTCGTAGATCGTGATGATCTCGCGGATGAGTTCGGTGCCTTCCGACGCAATGTCGTCCAGGCGGCCCATGAACGGGCTGACGATATAGGCGCCGGCTTTTGCCGCCAGCAATGCCTGCGACGCACTGAAGCAAAGCGTCACGTTGACCTGGATCCCTTCCGACGAGAGCACCTTGGTCGCTTTGATGCCCTCCGGGATCAGCGGGCACTTGACGACGACGTTGGGGTGGATCGCCGCCAGCTCATGGCCCTCCCGGATCATCTCTTCCGCTTCGGTCGAAACCACCTCGGCGCTGATATCACCGTCCACGATTTCGCAGATGGCGCGAATTTGCTCCACGTTCGAGCGGCCCTCTTTGGCGATCAGCGACGGGTTCGTCGTAACACCGTCCACGATGCCGAGTGCGGCCGCGGCCCGCAGTTCATCGAGGTTGGCCGTATCCAGGAAAATTTTCATGGGAATTCTCTAGCTGACGGCGCCGAAGGTCTGCCGCAGGCGTGATGACGGATTGCTGGGATTGCAGCCCCTCATCATACCAACCGGATTCCCGGGAGGATCTTGTCGGAGCAATGTAGAAGTACCCCTGGCAAGTCAACGAGAACGTTCTCCTTCGGCAAGAGATACTGAAGCCCTTCAGTCTTTTTTGCCGCCCCAGCCTGCCTGGCATGACGATGGAGAGGCGGCAATCATCCCGGTTCGACTTGCGCTGTCGCCGAGGCGCTCGCTTCTGTCGGCTGCCGCCCCTCCCCCGCGCCGGCAACACGGCCTTTAAGGTTTGTCACGAATCACGAGACACGAGACACAAACGTTGCATGTGGGTACTGAAGCCCTTCAGTCTTTTTTTGCCGACCCGGCCGGCCTAGCATGAGGACAGTGACACGGAAATCATCAAGTTCGACTGCCCGTCACCGCGAACCTGGGAGCGCGTGCGAAGGAAAAATCCTTGCCCGCATCAAGGAGGTGACATCACACCCATTCGTCTCCGATCAAGGCTGCATTTCTCCCCCAGGCGACATATCGAAGTCCGTGCGCATCACGAATCAGGGCTTGCAAGGCTTTCACTAGCCACGAGCCACTGTTTTTAAGGTTTTCACGAGACACGAATCACGAAACACGGCTTTTATGCTTGTTACGAATCACGAATCACGAGATACGAAACACGGCTTTTTTCGCCGCCCGAACCGCCGAGCCCGCCGACGAGTCGCTGCTTCTCTGCTCAGAATTGCCCGGCATTGCCCGGAATTGCTCGGTAAAAAAATGTCCTGCGCCAGTATCCTTGCTCCGTCAGCCGTTCTCGGGCGGCCTAGCGGCGAGCGCCGTTCACTGCAACTCCCGTCGCACTCAGGACTCCTTCCGCTACGGCTAATGAAACATGAAACCATGTTCAGAAAGGAGAACGTTCCGGATTGCACAAACAGGGGAACTTTCGTGATTGCGGTGACACTCCCGGGATGATCCCTGGTACTGCGATTGGTAGGCGGTCGTTGAAGATGCGTGTAAGGGCGATAGAAGGCATGACCTGGACGCGGAGTTGTCTCCGGTCCCGGCTCCGCTCACGGGGCATGCTGCGACCTGCCAGCGGTTTGCGCTCGGCCACGGGATGGGGCGAACGCCGGAGTCTCGCACGGCGGGCCGACCCCGAGTTGCTCGCAGACTCCACCCATGGAGCAGGACGGGTCAGGCAACTCGGTTGCGGTCGGCGGGCGGGATTCTTCACAATGCTAACGCGCCGCTGTGAACCAAGGCGGCAAGAGCAGCCCCGCAGAGTGCAGGCCTTCGTCCAGGACAGCCCATGACCACTTCATCTGAATTGCGATCATCGCGCCGTCAATTCCTGGGAGGCGCCGCTACGGTAGCTGCGGCGGGACTGCTTGCTCCCGCTTGGGGGCGGAGCGTTTCCAGGTCGAACATTCTGTGGATCAGTTGCGAGGACATCAGCCCGGACTTGGGCTGCTACGGCGACGCCTACGCTACGAGCCCCAACATCGACCATTTGGCTGCCGAGGGCGCTCGCTACACGCGCTGCTTCTCGGTTTCGGGCGTCTGCGCGCCGAGCCGCTCGGCGATCATCACCGGCATGTACCCGACGACGATCGGCGCCATGCACATGCGGTCTCGATCCGTGCCGCCGCCGCAGGTCAAGTGCTTCCCGGAATATCTCCGGGCCGCCGGATACTACTGCACGAACAACTCGAAGACCGACTACCAGTTCGAGCCGCCGTTCACCGCGTGGGACGAATCGAGCCGGCAAGCTCATTGGCGGAACCGCGCGAAAGATCAACCGTTCTTCGCCGTCTTCAACCTCACCGTTTCTCACGAAAGCTCGATCCGCATGCCCGAAAGACGCCGTGAACGCGGCGGAGGTCGCGTCCCGCCTGAGATGCGCCACGATCCGGACAGAGCCGAACTGCCGCCCTACTATCCCGACACACCCGTTGTTCGCAAGGACTGGGCAACCTACCACGACAACATCACCGCCATGGACATGCAGCTGGCCGACATCCTCCGCCAGCTTGAAGAGGATGGCTTGGCGGACGACACGATCGTCTTCTTTTGGGGCGATCATGGACGGGGATTGCCCCGCGCCAAGCGCTGGATCTATGACTCGGGTATCCACGTGCCGCTGGTGATTCGATGGCCGGGCGTGCTCGAACCGGGGTCTACGGTCGACGATCTCGTGAGCTTCATCGATTTCGGTCCGACCGTGCTGTCGCTGGCCGGCGTGGCCGTGCCTTCACACTTGCAGGGCCAGCCGTTTTTGGGTGAGCGGAAAGCCCCGGTGCGCGAGTACGTCTATGCTGCGCGCGATCGCATGGACGAGGCCTACGACCTGATCCGGGCCGTGCGCGACAAGCGCTACAAGTACCTCCGCAACTACATGCCCGAGGTCACTTACGCCCAGCACATCAATTACATGGACGAGATGCCGACGATGAAGGAGTGGCGGCGTCTGCACGCCGAAGGCAAGCTCGATGGCTCAAGGAAGATCTTCTTCAGCCAAACAAAGCCGGTGGAGGAGCTGTATGACACGGAGTCCGATCCGCACGAGGTGAACAACTTGGCCGACTCGCCCGAGCACCAGGATGTGCTTTTGCGGCTTCGGGCCGAGCATGAGCATTGGCGCAAGAGCACAAAGGACCTCGGGTTGATCCCCGAACCCGAACTGATGGAGCGGATGCGCCCGGGCGGCAAGTACGATACGACGGCCGCTCCTGAGATCACCCGGGCTGGCTCGACGGTCAAGATCCGTTGCGCCACCGAGGGCGCATCCATCGGCTACACCACCGATTCAGGCGATGATGCCCGCTGGCTGCTCTACGGAAGCGAGCTGAAGCTCGAAAGTGGAACCGCTCTCAGGGCTAAAGCTATCCGCATCGGCTTCAACGAAAGCGCCGAGACGAAGCTGGTACTGCGCTAGATGGAAATCCAAGGGTTGGAGGTGGGATTCCGGCTGCTGCCGAAACGGCACTTTCAAGCGATGCCGTTGTTTGAGCATGCCCGCAATCAGAAGTATTCCGCTGCCGATGTTAGAATGAACGCGCTTATGACTTGCCTGTTGGCCCTTCTGGTCATGGCCGCGCTGGCTCCGCTCGCCGCCGCCGACTTGCCGGCCGGCGAAACGCCGCCGGGCAAGGTGCTGCTGGTCCCGCAGCCCCATCATGACGACCATTCGACGGATTACGGCATGGCGGGGCTGATCGCGCGCCTGGTCGACGAAGGTTTTCGCGCAATCTACATTCGAGCCAGCAACGACGAGAAAGACGGCCGCCACGGCTACCCCCGCAATGACATGATCAACGAGCGGGAGACCAAAGAGGCGATCGCCGTCCTCGGCATGGAGAAGGTTATCAGTCTCAACTGGCGCAACAACTTCGAGTCGGGGTATGCGCTCAACGACCTGCGCGAGCAGTTGATTTTTCTGATTCGCAAGTACAAGCCTGACGTGATCCTCGGCCACAACCCCTGGGAGCACTATCAAAAGAACGCCGGGCACCGGAACGTGGGTTGGATGCTGGAGGAGGCCATCTTGTTGGCGGGGCTGCGCAACGCGCATCCCGAGCATTTCGAGATGGGTGTCGAGCCCCACGCCGCCTCCTACTTCTACGGCAAGGCGCGTCTGACCTGGGGGCTGGGCCACAGGCCGAATATCGTGATGGAGTTCAACGCGGACCAGCAGAAGCGCAAGGAGACCGCGTTTCAGCTTCACCGCAACGTCCGTGCCCACCCGGCGGGGGCACGGTCTCTGCGGAGGCAGCTTGCCCGGATGAACTTGTACGTCCCGGAATTCGAGAATCTCGACGATCAGGAGATCGCTGTCCTTACGGCGAACTGGTCCATGGAGCACGTTTCACGGCTTCATGGATCGCACGCCGGAGTCGAGTTCGGCGAGGAGTACTACTTCATGGATGAGTTCTATGAACTGCCGGGGCTGAAGGGCTTTTTTGGGGAAAACATAGAAACCCGGTAGAGTTCCCAGGGCGTGTTACAATCGGCGTCCGAGATCGTTCCGATTGACTCTCATGAACCGTTTCACTCTTTCAATCGTTCTACTGGGCATATGCGGTGTCTTGTCAGCCGCGGACCTGCCGCTTGTTGATCCGCCGCCGGGCAAAGTCTTGCTGGTAGCGCAGCCTCATCACGACGATCACACCACCGACTACGGCCTTGCCGGTGTGATTCTGCGATTCATCGCCGACGGCTACAAGGCCTACTACGTGCGCGGGACCAACGATGAGAAAGACGGCCGCCTGGGCTTTCCGCGCAACGACATGGTCAACCTCAAGGAAACCTATGATGCCCTCCGCATCCTGGGAATGGAGGATCATGTCATCAACCTGAACTGGCGCAACAACTTCGAGACCCCGTATGCGCTCAATGACCAGCGTGAGCAGTTGATCTTCCTGGTTCGCAAGTACAAGCCGGATGCCGTTGCGGGACACAACGCCTGGGAGCATTACCAGAAGAACCCGGGTCACAGGAACCTGTCATGGAATTACGAAGAGGCCTACTGGCTGGCGGGCTATCGCAACGTGCATCCTGAGCATTTCGAGATGGGCGTCGAGCCCCACGAAACGTATCACTACTTTGGCAAGGCCCGCCTCGACTGGGGGCGCGGCCACCGTCCGAACGTCATCCTGGAGATGACCGAGGAACAGGTCAAGGTCAAGGAAAAGGCCATCCATGCCCATCAGCACGTCTATGCGAACCCCGGCGGTGCGCGCGCCACGAGAACCCGCTTGGCGCAGCAGGGGCTCTACTTGCCCGATCTCGAGGACGTCGATGACGATACCACCGCCGGCAACATGATGATCGAATGGCACATGAACTGGATTTCGAGGCGCTGGGGCAAGGAGGCGAACGTCAAGTACGGTGAAGACTATTACTACATGGGCGAGTTCTACCCCCTGCCGGGCCTGGAAGAGTTTCTTGACGACAACGTGGAGGCCAAATGACCCGACGCATCCTGGCGTTCGTATCCCTCGTATTCCTCGCCGCTCTGGCGCCGCTTACGGCTCAGATCGGCGAGACGAACAATACGGTCGTCGTCATCACCTCCGACGCGAGCAACTACGTGCTGCACGCCGGCGGCACGGTGGCAAAGATGGTCGAGGACGGCATGGACGCGATCCTGATCCGCATCGGGAACGATGAGAAAGACTCCTGGGACCTGCCGCCTGAGGAGACCGCGCTGCGGACGAAGCAGGAAAGCGAGGCGGCCGCGAAGATCCTGGGCATCAACAAGGTTATTTCGCTCGGCTTTCGGTCATCGGATTTCCGCGACGTGCCGTTCACGACGATGCGCGACAGATTGGCCTATTACATCCGGGTCCACAAGCCGCGCGTGCTGTTCATTCCGAACCCGCACACGCAGTACGACCGTAATCATGACCGCTACTACGGCGGACGTGCCGCGGAAGACGCCTGGCGTGCGGCGGCGTTCAAGAATTATCTGCCCGCCATGAAGGACGTCAACCTGGGCGCGCACGTGACTCCGGAGGTCTATTACTTCGCTCCGCTGGTGGACCCTGCGCGGCGTGAGCCCGAGTCCACGGCGACCTTTGTGCCGCAGCCGAAGATGACCGATATCTCTGGCACGCTCGAAAAGAAGATCAAAGCCGCCCAGGCGCTGAAGACCATCAATCACAGCGTCGCAATGAGGCTGAAACAGCGGCTCGATTCCACCGATCGGCGGTTGCCGCTGCTCGACAGAGTGGACGAGGCGTCGATCAATAAGCTGGTCGAGGAGCGGGTTCGCGGTTTGGCGCAGCTTTCCGCCGAAGGTACTGACTTCCAAGCGGCCGAAGAGTTTCGCTACGCAGGGGCCGAGTACCGGATTCCTGCGTCGTACCGCTGACCTACTGGACAGTGATCGTGTAGGGAGCGAGCCGCAGAACACCGCCCTCGATCAGGGATGGAGAGATCGCGAAGCGCCTCGGGTTCAAGTTCGAAGGCAGTCTGAGGGAACCCTTCCAGGCAAATCTGTCTACATCGAAAAGGGCCTCGATAAGTTGCTGGGGAGCAGGGTAGGGAACGAGCCGGTACTCTCCGTCCTGCAGTTCGGCTGCTTGCTGCGCCAACTCGATGGCCCGATCGAACCCGCCGAGTTCGTCGACCAGCCCCTTTTCGTATGCCTGATTGCCGACCCAGACCCGCCCCTGCGCGACCTCGTCAATCTCGTCCCATGAGCGCTCCCGCGAGTCCGCCACTTTCTGCACGAAAGTCTTGTACACCGCTTGGATTTCGTGACGCAGCTTCGCTCGTTCTTCCCTTGTGAGAGGGCGGTAGTCGCTATCGATGGCGGCGAAACGACCCCGTGTGAGAATCTCTTTTTTTACGCCGATCTTGTCATAAAGACCTCGCAGGTTCATCTTGCCGTAGATGACGCCGATCGAGCCGGTGAACGTGCCGGGATAAGCCACCACCGGAGCTTGGGCCATCGCGATGTAATACCCCCCCGACGCCGCCACGTTCGACATCGATACCACCAGAGGTTTTTTCTCCCGCAGCAGATTCACTTCTCTCCACATGCGGTCCGAAGCGAAAGCGTCCCCGCCCGGCGAGTTCACCCGTAGGATGACCGCCTTGACGTTGTCATTCTCCCGCACCTCACGCAGGGTTTTTGCGAAGCTCTCGTCGCCCAGAATCCGTGCGTCAAGGAAGGGGTCGACTTCACTGTTGCCCGACATGATGTCACCGACTGCGTAGGCTACCGCGATCTGGTCGTCGCCTCCGAAGCCGGTGGTGCTCTCCATAGACCGTCGGTAGTCCGAGAACGTGACTTCCCGCCACTCCTCTTGTTCCAGCTTTTCCTTGACGTATTCTCTGAACTGATCTTCGTACTTCAACCCGTCGATGAGTCCTGCCTCGACGGCGTCTGATGAAAGAAATGGTCCCTCGTCCAGCAACGCGCGGAAGGCATCGTCCGGCTTTTCACGTGACTTCGCTACCGTTGCGATAAATCTCGTATAAAGGTCGTCTAGCACGGAATTGACGACCTCGCGATACTCGTCGGACATCGACGAACGGGAGAACGGCTCCGCGGCGCTCTTGTACTTGCCGATGCGCTCCACCTCTGCTTCGATGCCCAGCTTCTCGAGAGTGTCGGCGTAGAAGCTCACCTCGGCGCGCAGGCCCTTCATGTCGAGAATGGCTTCGGGGACCATGAATATTTCGTCGGCGCTGCTGGAAACGAAATAGTCGATCGTGCCGGCGTTGTCCAACAGGGCGACCACAGGCTTGCCCGACTTCTTGAAATTCTCGATGCCGTATCGGATTTCCTCAGCCTTCGCCCATCCCGTCCCGAGGCCACCGCTCTGCAGGACCAGAGCGGAGATGCGTTCGTCGTCTGCGGCTTCCTTGAGAGCGTTCCGGAGATCGAGGAGAGTCGGGGGAGGTCCGTGGCGAAGCCATTGAATGCTGAATTCGCTCGCGGCGTGTTCGGGGATGTCGCCTCGCAGGCGCATCGTCAGAATGGAGTCCTTCTGAACGGACGGCTGACCCGGGCTGAGCGAGGCGATCAGCACCACCACGAAGACCGCCATGAAGAACGTGAGCAGAATGCCGGTAACGATGCCGAGAAGAAACTTGGACATAGGAGGTCCGCCGATCGCCTTGCAAGAACTCGCTGACGGATTATTGATGCGATCCGCAAGCTCTCAAGGAGGACTCATTATAAGTATTCGCCCGTCAGGGACGGGAGACTGCTGGCGGGTTCTGCGGGGGCAGTCGCCTGCATTGCAGCTTTAGCCTGCCTCTCTCACCACGCGGTGAGGTGAAGTGCGTGAGAGGGCCGTCAGGACGAGGCGCGAGCCGCCTGCGCCAGCAACACGGCCCTTAAGGTTTTTCCCGAATCATGGGACACGAAACACGGCCTTTGCGGTTCACCGGCCCGCCGGCGTTCCTTGGTAGAGCCACCCCAAGCCGCGGCCAATGGTTTTCACGAATCACGAGACACGAATCACGGCCTTTTTCGCGTGCTTCGGCCGTCGGGTGGTGAGAAAGGCAGGTTAGGGTTCCGGTGGTTTCTTGATGATGCGGCCGAACTGATTGCCGATGGTGTCTCCATGGCTCCAGGTGCCGGCGTATTGTCCGCGATAGAAGAGCACACGCGCTGAGAACGTGCCGAGTCCGGGAATCGCCGTGTCGGTGAGGCTCACCACCGGCGTGTCGCCGGCCCACTCGACAGTCACCGGTACCGGCACGGTCACATCACGGCTGCCGTACTGAATACGGGTGTTGATGGTCCAGAGGCTGCCGGCAATTTTCGTGACGCTGTTGATCTCATAGCGTTCCGTGCGTAGCGGATCGGACTCGCGTCCGTTGATGGTGAAGGAGCCTTCGAGAACAGCCCCGGACAGTGATTCTTCGAACTCCTTTTCCAGCACCTCCTGCGAGGGAGGCTCGGCCGCGCATCCTGGCAACTGCAGAATCGCCAGAACACCGGCGATGAGACAACCTGCCGGTCGAATCCCGGCCTTTCCGAAAACCATGGGAACCTCCAACGCCTCCGCAAGCCAGCGCCAAGAGGTGATTCTAGCCGGTCTCTCTCACCGCGTGGGGAAAAGACGGATTGACCTGCATATCTCACCACGTGGCGAGGCGAGTGCGTGAGAGGGCGGTCAGGACGAGGCGCGAGCCGGGCGAAGGAAAAAGGCGCGCAGGCGTACTTGCCAAATCGCCTCCTTCACCCCTCGGGTCACGAAACACGGCCTCTCCAGTTCACCGGCCCCCGCCCATGTTTTTCACGAATCACGAATCACGGCTTTTATGGTTTTCACTAACAACTATCCACTAACCATGGCCTTTTTTCGCGTGCTTCGACCGTCGGGGGGTGAGAAATGCAGGTCAGTGTCGCGATAGCGTCTGGCGTGTGGTCTGGCCGGTGGAAACTTCGATGTACTGCACGCGGCCTTTCGAGAAAGTAAGCGCTTGACGGCCGTTCAGCACTTCCATCAGTGCTTCCCCGATCTCTTCGGGGACCCCTGGTTTCAGCAACCCCGAATCGGCAAGCTCGCCGGCGCTCCGGAAGCGGCCCCGCAGAAGCTTGATCACGTCATCCGGCTCGATCACGTAGCGGGCCGGTACTTTGTGCTCTCGTGACAGCAGGTTCAGGAAACACTTCAGGACGGAGACGGCGGGGGCCTCGTCGGCGTCTGGTTGCGTCTTGCGCGGTGGCGTCGGGCGGTTTTCCGGGGGCAGGTCTTTTCCGCGCTGGATCGCATCGAGAATCGCTTGGCCCTCTTTCTGAAGCAGTTTGGCTCCGAACCCTCGGAAATGCGACAACTCTTCAAGGTTCGCTGGCCTCGCCTTGGCGAGACTGAGTAGAACGCTGTCTTCGGCGACCCAGCGGCGGGGGATATCAGACTTCCGTACCTTGTTTTCTCTCCAGCCGACGAGTTCGCGGAGCACGGCATATGTCACTGAGCCCGCGCTGCGGCCCGATGCGATGCGAGACGCGATCGCATCCGGGTCCGGCTCGTAACGGCGAGGGTCGGCGAATGCGGCAGAGAGGGTCATGGCCCATTCGCGGCGGCCGGACTTGTCGAGGTCGGCCAGAAGCAAGTCGGCGGCACGCACAAGGTGCTTCACGTCTCCGACGGCGTACTCCGCCATCGCCGGCGGCAGCGGACGTCTTGTCCAATTGGTCCGGGTGTGGCCTTTGGGCAATTGGATGTCCAACAGCTTCCTCAGCAACGCCCCCAGCCCGATTTGATCACCTGAACCCGTAAGCGCCGCCGCGATGGACGTATCGAGCACCGGCTCTGCCAGTATCCCGTAGTCATGATAGAGGCATTCCTGATCTTGCTCGGCCGCGTGGGCGGCTTTGAGGATCTTCGGGTCGGTCAAGACGCCAAGCAGGGGTTCGAGATCTCCCGGCGACAGCGCGAGTGGGTCTACGAGCCAAGCGTTCTTGCGGTCGGCGAATTGGAGCAAGCCCAACCGGGGATAGAACGTTTTCTCACGCAGAAACTCCGTATCGAACGCGATGATCTCCTGCTGCGATAACGATTCCGCCACGGCCGCGACAGCGGCCGCGTCTGTGATCGGTACGGGCTTGCGCATGCTGGCCGGACTATTCGTTTCGGCTCGTGGCGCTATGACGGAGAGGGGCGCTGAGCCGCTTGTGTGTAAAGACATCCCTATTGCGCTGACCACAACCGGGTCAGCGGAAACTATCGATCGTCGAAGGACAAGAAAGCGGGTGGAGAACCCCGGCGGGAATATCTCTATCATACGCTATTGCCCTCTGGAGGGCGAGTTTCCGCCGCATACTAACGGGGTCGCCTCGTCAACCGGCCGTAGTTCTTGAAGAAAAGCTCCGCCTCGCGGTTCCCGGTTCCCCGGCTCTTCTTTCCACGACCAGGCGTTCCATTGGACGCACTGGATGGCAATCACCGCAATCAATGCGTCGGTCGAGGTCGATGCAGGTAAGCCCCCTCCTTTTCTATAGGGTGATTCCGGGAACCAGTGAATGGACCCTGCCGGACAGACGCCGAAGTAGAGCCGATTCCCTTGCAAGTACCTGACGGATGATGTGCAGCGTCAGATTCTCCTTTTCGCCACGATTGACGGCAGGGGAGATTTGATCGGGCGGTGGACTGACTGTGAACTGCAAGCGCTTCATGCCAAGCCTCGACCAGTTCGCCCAGTGCTAGAATTCGAACGCCATGGATACGCGCGAAGATTACTCCCTGACACGGCGAGGATTTCTCTCCGCCTCGGCGGCCGGCGCCTTGCAGGCGGCCTCGGTAGAGAAGAAGATCCGCACGGCGGTCTACGGAATCGGCCATGCCCACGCGCGGGGCAAGGTGCAGGCGGTCCGGGAAATGGAGCAGTTCGAGCTGGTCGGCATCTGCGAGCCGGATGAGCGCCAATCCCGTGACCACGAAGTGTTTCACGGCGTTCGCTGGCTCTCGCGGGAAGAAGTCCTCCATGACACGTCGATTGAGTTGGTTGTCGTCGAGTCGAGAGTGCAGGAAAACCTTGCTTACGCCTCATCCGCGGTCGACGCCGGCAAGTGGGTCCATCTCGACAAGCCTCCGGGCGTTGATCTCGACGGACTGCGGAAACTGTTCTCCAACGCGGAGAGCCGCGGCAAGATCGTCCAGATGGGTTACCAGTGGCGCTACCATCCGGCGATGCAGGCGGCGATCGAGGCGTTTCGCGAGGGCTGGCTCGGTGATGTCTATATGGTGAGAGCGACGATCAACAAGCCGATCTCACGGGATACCCGAGAAGAACTCGCTGCCTTCCGCGGCGGCATGATGTTCGAGCTGGGTTGCCATATGATCGACCGTATCGTCGACGTGCTCGGCAAGCCGAAAACGATCACAAGCTGGATTCGCCACGATGCGCCGATCGAAGACTCGCTGGAAGACAACACCATGGCGATCTTCGAATTCGAGCGCGCCATGGCCGAGGTGTACGTGGCCGCTCAGCAGCCCAACGGTGGAAACTATCGCACCTTTGAAATCCTCGGCACGAATGGCACCGCAACGGTGCGGCCGTTCTCGCCGTATCGTCTGATGGTCGATCTCAAGGAGCCCGCCGGCCCTTACAGAGCGGGTTTCCAGAAGATCGAGATGCCGCGTCCGCAAGGGCCTCCTTTCGAGGGAGACTTCGCCGAGTTGTCCCGGGTCATCCGCCAGGGAGACCGCCCCACGTACTCGATGGAACACGATCTCATCACCCACGAGGCGCTGCTCAAGGCCTGCAAGGTGATCTGAATGAAAGCAGAGCGGGTGCGTCCCCTTTTCTTGACAGTTTTGCCATCAGACGTTTAGCCTTGTAGCAACCTGGGCAACCTCTATCTGGCTCGTAATTTTCTTCCCATGTGGTGCAGGTTCCGCACCTTGTTTCGCAGCGCGCCGTGGTTGTTGGCTGCGTTCTTGGCCCTTGCCGCTTCAGCGGCCGTCACGGACAGCTCTTCAATAGCCGATTTCAGTACGCGCGTAAAGCCCTTCCTGCAAACTCATTGCGTTGCCTGCCACAATGCCGAGCTTCGCACGGGCGGCATTGACTTCGAGAGCGTTGACGACGCCGAGAACGCTCTGACCGGCAACCCTCTGATCTGGGAGAAGGCGGCCGGCATGCTGCGCGCCGGCATGATGCCGCCCAAGGGTCGTCCCCGGCCCCCGCGCGCCGATGTCGACAAGGTCATCCAGTGGCTTGCAAGGCGCCGGGAGGCCAAGACACAACGCGAAGATGACCCGGGACGCGTCACCGTCCGCCGCCTGAACCGCCAGGAATACAACAATACGGTGCGCGACCTGCTGGGAATCGATTTCCGGCCTGCCGACGATTTTCCCGCTGATGACTCCGGCTACGGCTTCGACAATATCGGCGATGTCTTGTCGATCTCTCCGGTCTTGATGGAGAAATACATGGCCGCGGCCGAGGTCGTTGCTGACAAGGCGATCGTCGCCGAGCGACGTCTTGAGCCGTCGCTGGAGAAGTATCTGGCGCCGAGAATTGAGCATGACAAAGGGCTGATCGAGTATTCGCAGGAGGGCGCGATGGAGGTCACGCATGACTTTCCTAGAGACGCCGACTACATGATCGGAGTTCGCGCCATTGACCGCCGCCAACCTCCGATGCCCACCCCGGAGAACCCCGATCCGGCGCAGCCGGAACCATTGCCCTACGAGTTCACCATCGACGGCGAGCGCATCAAGGTCTTCAGTGTTCAATCGCAGTACTACAACAAGGCGCCGACCGAGGTCACCGTCACGCTCCCAAGGGGGGCTCACAAGCTGGCAGCCCGCTTTTTGGTTGACGTCACTCAGATCCCCGACCACGATGCCGAACGCTACAAGAAGCGCCGCCGCATGGCCTTCGGCGACTTCTTTGAGATTCGCGGCCCGTTCAACACCCGGCTGCCTCCGCTCACCGAAAGCCACAGGAAAGTCTTCATCTGTGGAGACCTCGATCGAGGCCGCTATCCGCCAGGATGCGTCGAAAGAATGGTCGAAAACCTCGCACGGCGCGCCTATCGGCGTCCCGTCTCGCAAGAAGAGATCGATTCGCTGAAGCGATTGGTCGATCTCGCCCAAACGAACGGTGACTCGATCGAGCAAGGCATGAAGGTTGTGCTGCAGGCTGTCCTCGTCTCGCCGCACTTCCTGTTCCGGATCGAGCGTGACCCGGACCCGAATGACCCGGAAGCCGTTCACGCCGTGGACCCTTACGAGTTGGCGTCACGCCTCTCGTATTTCCTCTGGAGCAGCATGCCGGACGAACGTCTGATCGAGCGCGCGACGAATCTCGAACTGAGCGATCCGGGCATCCTCGAAGAAGAGGTCACGCGCATGCTGGCCGACTCCCGCTCGCAAGCGCTCATCGAAAACTTTGCCGGGCAATGGCTGGAGCTGCGCAACATCAAGCTGGCCACGCCTGATCCCGACCTCTTCCCGCAGTTCGACGACGAGCTCGGCTCTGCGATGCGTACCGAGACGGAATTGTTCTTCGAGACCGTCCTTCGGGAAGACCGGGGCATCGGCGACTTTCTCGATGGCCGATTCACTTTCCTGAACGGGAAGCTGGCGAGTCACTATGGAATCTCCGGCGTCGAGGGTCCCCATTTCCGCAGAGTGGCTCTGAACGGGGATCAGCGGAGCGGCATCGTAACCCAGGCGAGCGTGATGCTGCTGTCCTCCTATCCGACCCGTACCTCTCCCGTGTTGCGAGGCAAGTGGCTTCTGGACAACATTCTCGGCGCACCACCCCCGCCCCCGCCCGACAACGTTCCGGAACTGGAAGAGACGGATGCGTTCAACGGAACGCTGCGCCAGCAGCTCGAACAGCACCGCGCGAATCCGGCTTGCGCGGTCTGTCACGAGAAGATGGACGCCCTCGGCTTCGGTATGGGGAACTATGACCCTATCGGGCGCTGGCGCTCGCACGAAGGCGATCTCCTGCTTGATGTTTCCGGCGTGCTGCCGAGTGGAGAGTCCTTTGCCGGACCAGCCCAGCTCAAGACGATTCTCAAGAATCAAATTGACGATTTTGCCCGCTGCCTGACGGAAAAAATGCTAACCTACGCCTTGGGACGTGGCCTGAAGAGCTACGATCGACCGGTGGTCGATGAGATCGTCAGGAATCTGGCCCGGGATGACTACCGTTTTTCGCGGTTGATCTACGAGATTGTCAAGAGTAAGCCGTTCCGGATGCGGCGCGGAGAAGGGGGCATGTCATGATTCGACGAGTGCAGCTTTCAAGGCGAACCCTGCTGCGAGGGATCGGGACCACCGTTGCGCTTCCGTTTCTCGACGCGATGAATCCCGCCTTCTCGGCCACTCCAAGCCGACTTGGCAATCGGATTCCTGTTCGTATGGCGTTCTCCTACGTTCCCAACGGCATCATCATGGAGGATTGGACGCCCGCGGCCGCAGGCGCTCTGAAGGCATTGCCGACCATCCTGGAGCCGATCTCCGAGTTTCGCGATGATGTGATGCTTCTCTCCGGCCTGACCCACAACAACGGACGGGCCCTGGGTGATGGACCAGGCGATCACGCGCGAGCGGCCGCCTCGTTCTTGACCGGTGTTCATCCGAAGAAAACCGATGGCGCCGATATTCGCAACGGCATCTCCGTAGATCAAGTTGCCGCTGAGTTGGTCGGCGGTCGGACCCGCTTTGCTTCTATCGAACTCGGCGTCGAGCATGGCCGCTTGGCGGGCAACTGTGACTCCGGTTATAGCTGCGCTTACAGCAACAGCATTTCGTGGCGAAGCGAAACCACGCCGATGCCGCCCGAGGTCAACCCGAGGCTTGTCTTCGAACGCCTGTTTGGACGACCGGGGGACAGCGACGATCCGGTAGCGCGCGCGAAACGCAAGCGCTACGAGAAGAGCATCCTGGATTTCGTACAACAGGATACCCGCAAGCTGCAGTCGGAACTCGGCCCCACGGATCGACGTAAGCTTGACGAGTATCTGACGGGTGTCCGCGAGATCGAGAAGCGGATCGAAGCCGGCGAGGCTTCCGCGGCTCAGACCACGCCCTCGATGGATCGTCCCTCCGGAGTCCCCGTCGATTACGCCGAGCACGCCAAGTTGATGTTCGACTTGCAAGTCGTCGCCTTCCAGACCGATCAAACCCGCATCGCGACCTTCATGTTGGCCAGGGAAGGAAGCAATCGTACCTACCGTGAGATCGGTGTTCCGGGCGGACATCATGGTCTGACGCATCACCGCAACGACGAAGAGAAGATTCGCAAGATCAGCAAGATCAACCGCTACCACATGGAGCTGTTCTCCTACTTCCTTAAGAGGCTCGACTCGATTCAAGAGGGCGACGGCACGCTGCTCGATCACTCGATGGTCCTCTACGGCAGCGGCTTGGCCGACGGCAACAAGCACACGCATCACGATCTGCCGGTCCTCGTCGCCGGCCGCGCTGCGGGAGGGCTCCATCCAGGCCGCCACATGCGCTACGACACCGAGACGCCGATGGCGAATCTCTACCTCACCCTTCTCGACCGCATGGGCGTGCATCCCGAGGTGATCGGCGACTCGAACGGCCGCCTCGAACACCTCACCGATATCTGAGCGTAGTCCTCCCCCTTTTGCCCTGGATGATGTCGGGGGAATGCGTGTAGGAGTACATCCGGGCTTGCTGCAATCAGCAAGGACGGCCCAGCGTCAGTCGGAAGGACGATGGGGCGTTGCGGGAGCGAGACCGCAACGCTCTACATCGCACAAAGGGATCAATTTGCTGCTTCATGCGCTCATGGTATGGTCATCTCGATGAAATCGGACCGAGTCATTTCCTCCCGACGCAACTTTCTTCGCTCTACCGCCGCCGCCTCCGCCGGACTCGTCATGGGTTGCGGCCCTTCCGGCGGCGAAGGCGGCCGGCCCGCCACTGCGAAGCGCCCCAACATCGTCCTCATCATGGCGGACGACCTCGGCTACGAGTGCCTCGGCTGCTACGGCGGCGCATCCTACAAAACGCCGCGTCTTGATTCGCTCGCCGATGCCGGCATTCGCTTCAATCACGCCTATGCGCAGCCTCTCTGCACGCCGACACGACTGCAAATCATGACCGGCGCGTACAACTTCCGGAATTGGCAGGCCTTCGGCATCATGCCGCCGGACGAGACAACGTTCGGCCACATGATGGGCACCGCGGGCTACAGAACCTGCATCTCGGGGAAGTGGCAGCTTTACAGCTACAACCCGCCCGGCTTCGAGCCCGAATGGCGCGGCAAGGGCATGCATCCTGAGGATGCCGGCTTCGATGAGTACTTCCTATGGCATTCCCTCCACACAGAAGACAAAGGCTCGCGCTACGCCAATCCCGTCGTCCTCGACAACGGCGAGCTGCGGACCTACGACGGCAAATACGGTCCGGAAGTCTACACCGGCTACATCAACGACTTCATGGAGCGTCAGGCCTCTGCCGGCGAACCGTTCTTTGTCTATTACCCCATGGCCTTGCCGCACGGACCTTTCAATCCGACGCCGCACAGCGGTGTCTGGGCCGAGGGTGACCGTCTCGAACGCGACAGGAAGTATTACGCCGACATGGTCGAATACATGGACTACACCATTGGCCGTATCGTCGACAAGGTTGAGGAACTCGGCATCTCTGAAAACACCCTGATCCTCTACTATTCCGACAACGGCACGCCGCGCGAGATCGAGTCGCGTCTGGGCGATAAGGTGATTCGAGGCGGGAAGGGAAACACCACCGATGCCGGCACTCGCGTGCCCTTGATCGCAAGTTGGAAGGGCGTGATCCCCGAGGGCCGCGTCAACGACGACTTGATCGACTCGACCGATTTCCTACCAACGATTCTCGAAGCCACCGGCGCTGACGCTCTCCCCGACATGACCCTCGATGGCCGCAGTTTTCTACCGCAACTCAAGGGCGAATCCGGTGATCCACGCGATTGGGTGATGTTTCACTACGATCCTCTTCCGGGACACGGCAAGGAGCGTTACAAGCTGGTCCGATTTGCCCGCGACAAGCGCTACAAGCTCTACGAAGAAACATACGAAGAAAAAGAGCGTCTGTTCGATATCCCCAACGACGAACTCGAAGAGCATCCCATCTTTCCGGTTCACGACACCCCCGACTCCGCCGTAGCGCGCGAGAAACTCAGGGCAGTCCTCGAAACGATGCATGCTTAGCCTGCATATCTCCCCACTCACCTCTTCCCCCTACCTTGCCACATACAAGGTGGTGAGAAATGCAGGCAGGGTCGACCCGGCGCACCGGTTGTTAGTATGAGCGGTTACCCTGACGGCCGGACACACCCCTCCATGGTCCCTCCAAGCCAACAGGCGCGGCTTCGGCACGAAGAGCGCATCCGCCGGCAATTCAACCATTGGTCGGCATCCGGTCAGATCGCCGAGATGGAGACATGGCACGCCCCTGTCACGAAACAGTTGATCGACCGTATGGATCTGCAGTCCGACGACCGCATTCTCGAAATCGGCTGCGGTGAGGGTTGGACGGCGCGCCTTCTTTCGGTTCGCGCGCCGGAGGGCGCCGTCGTCGGCATCGATCTTGCCGATGAGCTGATTGCCTCAGCGCGCGCCCGGTCGATCGACTGCCACAACGTCCTTTTTGCTCCCGGCTCCGTCGAGGAGATCCCTTGGGCCGAGGACTACTTCACATGTGTGCTGAGTATTGAATCGGCCTACTACTGGCATTCGCCCGAATCAGCCGTTCGAGAGATCTTTCGCGTCTCCGCTTGGGGTGGAAAAGTCTTCATCCTGATGTGGTTCTATGCCGAAAACCCCTGCTCTCACCACTGGAAAGAGCACGTTCCGGCAGAGATTCATCTCCGCTCCGCGGATGAATGGAAGGAGCTCTTCACATTGACGGGTTTCGAGAACGTAGAGGCCGATCGCATCCCGGACGACACACCTGTCCCCACCGACTTCAGGACGGACTTGCACTGGCGCTCGAGAGAAGAGAAGGAGGCCTTCCAAAAAGAGGGCGCCCTCCTGATCACCGGCCGCAAACCTGCAATTTCTGAGCCGGAACCTCCAGTAAGCATCCCGAACCCGCTCCGGATCATCAACTGAGATACACTGCCGCCGGCTCCTGAGAAGCCGCCCTGCCGGATTCTTGCCCTGCTTTTCTCGCCACGTGGTGAGGTGATGTGCGTGAGTGGGCCGTCAGGGCGGGGTGCACGCCCCTTGTCGCGCCCAGACGTACTTGACAGTACGTCGAGCACGGCAAGCAAGCGCAACGAAGTCTTGGCGGTCGTATCGCGTGCTTCGGCCGTCGGGTGGTGAGACATGCAGGTTAGGGCTTGGTGATAGGATTACTGATTGATGAAAACGCTGAGCCGCAGAGCGTTTTTGTCCGCTACAGCGCCGCTGTTGGCCTCTGCCCAACGCCAATCCTCAGGACGGGGAGCCCGCTTTGCCGGCTTGGCTTCGGTGTTGCCCGATCCACTGACGGAGCGGCTCACGTACCGCCTTACACCTCCCGGCCACCTGCATCACCTGCCTCACTATCACCATCGATTTCTGTCGCGGTCCAACTCCTTCGCCTTGGTGGTGGGGGAGCGCACGGGTTTGCGGCAGATCTTCCGCTTGAATCTTCCGAAGGCCGACATGGTGCAACTCACAGGTGGGCCGGGTGTCCATCCTTATTCTCCGACGCTCGACCGTAGAGAAAAGAACTTCTACTTTCTTCAAGGGAACGAGTTGAAGCGAGCGTCCGCAAAGAGAGGCCGTGAGCGCAGGATTTATCGGACCGAGTCCGGCTGGCGAATGACCGGGCATCTGGCCGTATCTGATCAGAATCGATACGCCGCCCTCGTCGAGATGCATGAGGAGGATTGGGTGATGGGCTTCGAACGGCAGTTCTCCCAAGAGCCGCGCTGCCGGATTCAGCTCGTGGACCTCCGTCAGGGGACGGCTCGCCTGTTGGTAGGGGTAAACGCATGGATAGCCCATCCTCAGTTTCGCCCGAGGAGCAATGATGTTCTGTATTGCCACGAAGGCCCTTGGGACAAGGTGGACGCGCGGTTGTGGCTAATGCGCCCGGGTTCGGATGGCCCGAGGAATCTGCGTCCCCGAAAAGCGGCAGAGCAGTTGGGGCATGAATACTGGTCCGGGCACGGTAGCGAGGTTTGCTATGTCTTCTATCCGGATGAGACCGGACGCAGGGCTACGGTGCGATGTATCGATGTCAACACCGGCAAGGAGCGGATCGTTTCGCGCTGCACGCGTTTCGGCTGGTTGAGCGCGAATCGCGACAACTCGGTCATCGTGGGGGCGAGCCGCAGCTTGGCGGGGCCCAATATTTACCTCCTGTTCAGCCGTCTGCAGCGCGAGATCACGGTATGTGAGCACGCCTCGACCGGCAAGGCCTACCCTCTGGCGGGAACGGACCGCGACGATCCTTGGGCGTCCGCCCCGGAGCCCGTTTTTTCTCCGGACAGCCAGTTGATCTATTTCGTGAGTGATCGGGAAGGGCTCCCGGCGGTCTATCGCATCGGTGTTCCGGATCTGGTCGAAGAGACACGCCGCCTCGAGACATAGCCTGTATTTCTTCTCACCACGCGGCGAAGTGAAGTGCGTGAGAGGGCCGTCAGGACGAGGCGCGAGCCGGGCGGAGGAAAAAGGCGCGCGCAGGCGTAGTTGCCAAATCGCCTCCTTCACCCTTCGGGTGGTGAGACATGCAGGCTAGGCCCCCGCCCATGGTTTTCACGAATCATGAGACACGAAACACGAATCACGGCCTGCAAGGTTTTTCACGAACAACTATCCACTAACCACGGCCTTTTTTCGCGTGCTTCGGCCGTCGGGTGGTGAGACATGCAGGCTATCTGGGCAACCGTACGCTTGAGAAGTCTTCGAAAGAGTTCTGGAAGCCTTTGAGCAGGGCCATGTGGTCGCCGCCGGCGGTGATCATGCGGCCGCCGAGGTTGATGATCCGCTGGGCGTGCTCGGGAGTGCCGGTGGGCGTTCCCCACCAGCGTCCGGTTTTACGGGCGGCCTCGGCGACGCGTTCGAGGGCCTCTTGCAGGATCGGGTTGCCGAAGTCGAATGGCACCCCGTAGCTGAGACTGAGATCGCCCATGCCGACGAAGAAAACGTCGAAGCCTTCGATGTCGGCGATCTCGCCGATGGCCTCGACAGCCTCCTTGTCCTCGATCTGGAATACGAGAAAGACTTCCTGCGCGACGTGCTCCAGGTATTCCCTGGGATTGGAGAGTGCGTAGTCGGCATCGGCGCCTGCGCCGTCCATGCCGCGCTTGCCGAGTGGCGGGGAACGCGACCATTCCCCCCACTGTCGAGCTTCTTGCGCGCTGCGGATGTGAGGCACCATGAGTCCGTTCGCTCCGAATTCCAAAGCGCGCATGGGGTCGCCGTAGCCTGCTTTGTGAATCCGCGCCATCAGGTCGATACCCGTGGAGCGGCAGGCGAGCGAGATGGGGTCGATGGCGTCGTATCCCCAGGGACGGTGCTCCAGGTCGAGCCAGATGCAATCGTATCCAATGCGGCCGACGGTCTCGGCTAGCCAGGGATGCATGACGCGGCTGATGCCGGCGACCTTGACGAAGTCACCAGCACGGAGTTTGGCGAGAACACGGCTCTTGGTCATTCCCGCTATTATGCCGCATGGCCATCGGGCTGTCTTTTTTTGATGAACGGTTCATAATGAGGCTCCATGCAAACGCTCGTTGACGTGCATTGCCACCTCGGGCAGAGCGTTCGCGGATCGATGAGCGCCGATGGCG
Source organism: Bryobacterales bacterium (assembly GCA_026713545.1). GTDB lineage: Bacteria > Acidobacteriota > Terriglobia > Bryobacterales > UBA6623 > JAPPLB01. The sequence goes on along the minus strand of JAPOOG010000034.1, from coordinate 59,843 downwards.
AGCGGCTGTGCGCACTGTTGCGGCAAGCGGGAGTGACACACGCGGTCGCCTTCTCGATCGAGGCCTGCTATGGCGGGATCGATATCGGGAACGCCTACACACTCGGCGAGGTGGAGCGGCACGAGATGTTGAGCGCGATGGTCGTTGCGCATCCGCACCATCGGGCGTCATCGGAGCGTTGGGTCAACGACGGTGTGTCGAACCCCGATGTCGTCGGCGTCAAACTGCACCCGGCGCTGGGGCAGTATGACGTGGCATCTTCGGCGGTCATGCGTCTAATGGATGAAGTTGTCGCGCCGTCGGGGCTCTCGGTGTTGAGCCATGTCGGCAATGAGACGTCGCAAGTGCCGATCGACAAGTACCTGGAACTGGCGTCTCGGTTTCCCGGCGTGCGCTTCATTGCCGCTCACCTGGGAGTGGGCGTGCTGGGTATCCGGGAGCGCTCGATCGACGCCTGGGTCGACAAGCCGCTCGAAAATGTCTGGTTTGACATGGGGACGTTGCGGGCGTTCACGACCGGAGCCGTGGAAGGGCTTCTCGATGCCGTGGATGAGGATAGGATCTGTTTTGGGACCGATGCCCCGCTGTACGTGCCGGCCCCGTTCTCGAGACTGCTCGAGACGCTCGACATATCCGAGGAGGCGCGTAGAAAGATTGCCTGCAGGAACGCGCTGGCCGCTCTTCCTCGATTGGCCGGCAAAGCAGGCGCGAGCCCGCAAGCATGACCTCGGGGATCGTCCCGGTGCCCGGGTTGCGTAAGCGGCGGCTGGGTCGCACTCACCTGCGCATTTCGGAGATCTCGTTAGGCTGTGTGGAGATCGGACTGGACTACGGCATCGCACCCGAGGGAAAACCTCGGCGGCCTTCGGAGGCTGAGGCGAAGCGAATCCTCCATACTGCTATCGATCTCGGTGTGAATCATCTCGACACGGCCCGCGCCTACGGGGAGAGCGAAGCGATCATCGGCCGCGCTCTCAAAGCTCGGCGGGACGAGTTTGTTCTCACCACCAAGATTCCGGTCCAGAAGCAAGCGCGGCTTTCGACCGCCGAGTTGAGGGAACACTTCCGTTTGTCGCTCGAAGCAAGCCTGAAGGCCCTGCAGACCGACCGGATCGATGTCGCGCTTCTGCATACGTCGGGCCCCGAGATTCTAAGGCGTTGCGACGTGCCGGAGATCTTGAGTGAGCAATGCGGCAAGCATGTTCGTTTCTTCGGTGCCAGCGTCTATGGGACCGAAAGCGCGCGGGTCGCGATCGATTCGGGGTGGTGCGACTGCGTGCAGATCGCTTACAGTATGCTCGACCGTCGTCCGGAAGCGGATGTTCTCGCCCGGGCGCGGAAGAAGGGTGTTGGTGTTGTGGCGCGGTCGGTTTTGTTGAAAGGCGCGTTGACGCGGCGTTGTGAGGATCTTCCTGAAGGGCTGAAGGATTTGCGAAAAGCGGTGAGTGAAGCCGCAAAGCTCTCCCCGCAGGGATTGGCCGGATTGCCCGAATTGGCGTATCGCTATGTGCTGAGCGACGAGCGGGTTCACACGGCTCTCGTTGGGGCGTCTTGTGTCGAAGAAGTCGAGCAGGCAGTGCGGTTCGCCGTAGAGGGGCCGTTACGGCGTCATCAGATCTGCGGCATTCAAAAGCTGGAAATCAACGAGGAGAGAATACTGAACCCCGGGAACTGGCCAATGAGCTGATCGAGTTGCGATAACGGCTCCCAAGGAGAAAGTCCTATGAGATACCACCAGGCTCTGCTCGTGAGTTGCGAGATTCCGTGGACGGAGCAAGAAGAGTTCATGGAAGATCTGTTCCGTGAAGAGGTCCGCCGAACACTGGGTGTTGGCTTCAACAACCTGTACGTCTTCGGAACCGCCGGCGAAGGTTATGCGGTCGATACTCCTCGGTTCCGCCGCATCGTGGACGTTTTTTTCGCGGAGACGGATAAAGACGATGTCTTTCCTCAGGTAGGCATCATTGGACTCTCCACGGCGAATATCCTCGAGCGGCTTTCTTACGCCTACGGTGTCGGGTTCCGCACGTTTCAGATTTCGATGCCTTCTTGGGGAGCCTTGAATGATAACGAGGTGATGAAGTTCTTCACCGATGTCTGCGGAGCTTATCCGGATTGCCGGTTTTTGCACTACAACCTGCCGCGGACGAAGCGCTTGCTGACGGGTGACGATTACCGGAGGCTGGCCGACGCCGTGCCGAACTTGGCGGCAACGAAGAACACGGCGACCAACCATTACACGACGATCGACCTGATCCAGAAGTCGCCGGAGATCCAGCACTTCTTGGGCGAAGCGATGTTTCCCTTTGGCACGTTGTATGGGGAATGTTCGCTGCTCAGCTCGTACGGTCCGGCGTTCCCGTCGAAGAGCAAGCAGTTGTTCGAGTATGCCGTGACGGGGCAAGTCGAGAAGCTTTTCCGTCTCCACAAGGAATATCTTGCGGTGGTGAACGACGTCTCGGCGCCGTTGAGAAAGTACGAGCGGATCGATGGGGCCTACGACAAGCTATGGGTGCGGCTGGGAGGCTTGCCGATGCCGTTGCGGCTGCTGTCGCCTTACGAGTCGCTGCCGGAAAACACTTACGATGAATGCCGGCGAATTCTGGAAGAGAAATACCCCGATTGGCTCGAGGCGAGCTGAGAAGTTCGTAGGCGGAACCCTTCATGGCAAGCCCCACACGGCTGGATTCCTACGCAAGCCGGATCACCGAAGAGATGACCCGCCTCAACGGTGGGATTTTTCTGGTGAGCTACATTCTCATCTATTTTGCTGCGCCCGCGGTCTACATCGGGATTGTGCAGGCGGCGCTCATCGACCAGCTCGAGGCGAGCGCCACGCTGGCGAATCTGCCATTGGCGGTGTACAAGTTCGGTTCGTTCGCACCGCTGATCATGTCGTGGCTGGCCCCGCACCGCTTGGAAAAGCAAGTCGTCGTTTGGGCCAACGTGATGACGACAATCGTGCTGGCGTTGGTGTTCTTGACGCTGGTGCTGCCCGTTTCGACGTCGGTTCGTATCAGTGCCCTGATCCTGCAAGGCTTGTTTCAAGGACTGTCGGGATCGACATCGATGGTCTTTCAGTTGCAGTGCTTGACGCGTGGCACGACATCGGAGGGGCGGATTCGAGTGCTCAAGCGGACCTTCACCCTGACTCCGCTGGCCGCCGTGGTCGGGTCGCTCTTCGCACAGTGGGTGCTCGGCCCTCAATTTACGTGGCTTGCGTTTCCCTATGACTTCGCAATGGTGTATTTGACGGCGATACCGTGTATCGCCGGTGTGGCGTTCATCAGCACCCGCTACGACCTTGCACCGCTGGCGGACGAGCCGCGAAAGCCGTTCTTCGGGCATCTCGTTCTTGCGGTGAAGGAGTTCGCGGCCTCCCCCTCGTTACGATTGGCATGGTTGGGTTACTGGCTGTGGTATTTGACGCTGGCCATCATCCCGAACCTTTCGCTGTATTCGAAGGAGGCGATCGGCGTGGACCCGCAGGACTACTCGGGTTTGATGATGGCGCTTCGGTTCGGGTGCAAGGCGATGGGCGGCTACCTGCTCGGCTGGATCGCCTTGCGCTACGGTTTGCGCGCGAGCGCGTTCACGTCGGTGGCGCTGCTGGCGGTTGGCATCATGTGGGGCTGGGGTGTCCCGGGATTTGCTTACATGCTCGCATTCGGGTTTATCGGTGCTGGCGAACTGGGTGGGACGTATTTCCCGAATTTCGTCGCGGTCCTCTCTTCCGCCGAAGCGGGAACACGGAATCTGGCTCTGGTTCAGCTCGCTCCCCCTGTTTCAAGTTTTGCGCCGGCCGTGCATGGAGGGTTGGCGGACATCTGGGGCTTTCCCGCAAGCTTCATATTTGGGTTGGTGGCAGCCGCAGTTTCGATGGGACTGGTGTCTCGTATTCGAGAGCGTGGCGGAGGGAAAAAGCCGTCTTCCTCCCCGCCTGACGGCCGAAGCGAGCGGTAAGAGCGCCATGACTTCGTTACAGCCTGTGGCAAAAGTCCCTTGGCACGAAGGAAAAAGCACGGCGGGAAACTGCGGTCGCTCGGCGCAGAGTGAGGAGGATGGCGGTCCGGGTGACCTCATCCTTGCGAAGGAAAGAGCGAACGACAAAGCCGACGATCTTAGGAGGTCGCCTCCGTGGTCGCGCTGGGCAGCAATCTCAGAACCGCCGTTGGAACAAAAAAGACGTCCGTCGCCCGAAGGGTTACGCACCGCTTCCGGCCTACGAGGAAAAAAGGCGCGGAGGGCGCGGCGCTGCGTTCCTGGAGTGCCCTCGCCTTACGTAATCCGCCCCTGGGCGTGTAGCGCCGCCTGCGTGACTTTTACCACGCGCTGTCTAAGCTTGCCGGCTGTTCTTGATGGGCGATCAAGTGCACTTCCGCACTCCAATCCGCTTGCGACTCGTCCTGACGTCCTTCTCATGCGCATCGTCTCGACACGTGATGCGAAAGGCAGGTCTGGATATGACCACTAAAGATTACATCCTTGATGATCGAGATTGGTCGAAGCTCGGTTTCGGCGAGCAACTGCGGCAGATCGAGCTGGAGGGATATCTGGTGATCCCCGACTTGCTCTCTGCTGAGCAGCTAGCCTGCCTCAAGGAGGAAACGGCGCGGCTCGAAACCCGCGCGGTAGACTACTCGCCGCGCCAGAGAGGTTGTCCGGCTGTGCAGTTTTGCGGTGGCGCGATCACGGAGTTGATCGCGCATCCTCGTACGGAGGAGTTTCTCCGCAAGGTCTTCGGTGATGATCTCGTGCTGATGAGCTACGACTATGCACGGTCCGAGCCGGGGCACCCGGGGGTGAGCTTCCATACCGACGGCCAGCCTTACGGGTCCGCGATTTTCGGAGCGAAACATACCTGTCCGGTGATGATTCGGGTCCTCTACTACCTCGACGACCTTACGCCGGAAATTTCGCCGTTTCGGGTGATCCCGCGTTCACACCTGTCATTGCATGCGGAGGGAAATCCCTATTACCGCTATGACGGACATCCCGAGCAGGTCATGGTGACAGCCAAGGCCGGCTCGGCCGTATTTCTCAACTACAAGGTTTTCCATGGCAATTTCCCGAATCGCGGCGACCGTCCGCGGGAGATGTTGGCTGCGGCCTTCCGCCCGGCGTGGGCGGGCCCGCTCGCAGAGGTGGAGGATTGGGATTGGGACGAAGTGGTGAAGCTCCCAGCGGAAGTGCGGAAGCTGATGGGTGATCGAAACCAGCGGCGGGCGGATATCGATGTCGGCAACAAGCCGGCCAACATGCGCATCGAAGCCCCGGCGCTTAATCCAAGCCGTTGGGGAGAAATGCAGGCTTAGCTCAGTTCATACATCGAAGCGGCGTTGTTCCAGAAAACGTCTTCGATCTGCGAATCGCTGAGCCGCATGTTGCGGCAGGCCGTCTTGAGGACCCGCAGGGACTCCAAACCGACCAGAGTCGGCCGAAGGTCTGCGTAAGCGGTATCGAAATTGGTGTTGCTTTCCGACAGCCACAAGAACGAATCGCCGATGGCGACGCAACGGCCCCGTTCATGAGTGACGGGGAAGTCGGCGCCGTAGAGCAGCCGGTCGTGTCCGAGCGTCTCGATGATTGCCTCGAACGCACCGCCGTCGGTTACGGCGCTCGTGTCACACCAGACGTTGCGAAGGCCCCGCAGCGCGCCGATGCCCTCGATGGTATGGTTCGGATTGAATCCGCGCGCCGCATGCGCCAGGATGAAACGCATGTTCGGATAGCGTTCGGCGAAAGCGCGGATCGTCTGCTGATTGAGCGGGTCGGCCATGGCGCGATTACGCACCATGTGGAGCGTGATCGAAAGCCCTTCCTCGTGGGCCACTCGCACATGCTCTTCAGGTAGATAGCTTTCCACCTTCGCCTGAAAGGTCGGACGTTCGGTAGCCCAAACGTGGTAGCACTTGAGACCTGCAAAGTGATTGCGCCGCACCGTTTCTCGTATGGATTCGGCGTCCATGCCGGGTCGAACGAGCATCTGCGCGCGTGAGTGCGGGTCGGCCCGTACCTCGGCGGCAAGGAAGTTGTTCGCCGCCTCCATATCGAGCTGCGCGTGAGGAAACCCGAAGAAGAGCCCGGAATAGTGGCGTCCGGGAGTCAGTTCGTTCATCGCATTGATGTAGACTTCGAGGCCGACGGACTCGGGTCCTTCACCGACGATGCCCGGCGCCCCGTTGCGGAAGTGTTCCTTGGCGTAAAGGTGCGCATGGGCATCGAAGATGCGCTCGGGCAGGAATTCGTTCAACTCGCGGTCGAAGAGTTCACGATCGTGATCCTGAACGGCAAAGAAAGATGCGGTCATGTTGCTCCGTTTTCCCGGCGTCCGGCGCTGTTGACATTCAGGAATGGGTTTTCACACACGGTATGTCCGCTCTCAATCAGGAACAGCCCCCGCAGACAGGGCCGACTCTCGGCTGATGGCGCGGCTGCGACCATAGAACCGGGGAAGATCAATAGCTGCCGGAGAGGTGGAGGGACTTGCCTTTGCAAGTTGCATTGCCGGATGACTCATGTCCATCGGCGAAGGCGGGAAGTGCGGGCTGCTGGGCCACGGCACACCGCAGTATACAATGAGGTGCCTTGCCCGGAAGTGGGCGTACAAGCGAGGAACGGTGAGTGATGATCGTCGATTGCCATAGCCATATTTGGGAGTGTCCGGGGCACGTTAGCGAGGGGTTTGTGGCGGAGGCCAATGCTCGCGCCAAAGGCAAGAAAATGGATCTGCACGTCCCGCCGGAACGGCACATGGCGGCCATGAACGGCGTGGACAAGGTGATCGTCTTCGGATTGCGCGCTGCTCACTCCGGCATCATGACGCCCAATGAATACATCGCGGATTACCAGAATCGATATCCCGAGAAGGTCATCGGATTCGCGGCGGTTGATCCGTATGTGGACAAGGTGCGCGACACCTTGGAGCACGGATGGAAACTGGGACTCAAAGGAGTCAAGCTCGGCCCGATCTACCAGAACATCCATCCGACGGACAACCGAATGATGCCCGTCTACGAGTTCTGCGAAGCGTACAAATTGCCGATCATGATTCACCAGGGGACAACGTTCCCGACGAAGGCTCCACTGAAATACTCGCTGCCGATCCTGCTGGAAGACGTCGCGCTGCAGTTCCCGGATCTGAAGATGATCATTGCCCACCTGGGTCATCCGTGGATGGAAGATACGATCGTGATGATCCGCAAGCAGCCGAACTTCTACTCCGATATCTCGGCGCTGCACTATCGGCCGTGGCAGTTCTTCAACGGCCTGATGCTCGCCAAGGAATACGGCGTCTGGGACAAGCTGCTTTATGGGACCGACTTTCCGTTTACCACGACCGAAGCCACGCTGGATGCCCTGCGCAATATTAACCGCATGGTCGAGGGTACGGGGCTTCCCCGCTTTACCGAAGAAGAGATCGAAGCTCTGATCCACAGCCCGACATTGGATCTGCTGGGGCTCTGACTTGCATGTCTCACCACGCGGCGAGGTGAAGTGCGTGAGAGGGCCGTCAGGACGATGCGCGAGCCGCTTGGCGTGCGCAGGCGTACTTGACAGTACGTCGAGCACGGCAAGCAAGCGCAACGAAGTCATAGCGGTCGTATCGCGTGCTTCGGCCGTCGAGTGGTGAGAAATGCAGGTCAGCTCGCCGCGTCGAGCTTCGTCTTCAACTCCGACTGGTAAAGTTCGTGGAACTTGGCTTTGATGTTGTCGCGCGACTGCCGGAAAACGCCAAGGATTTCCCCCTCGGCGCCCGTTGCTTCGGCCGGATCAGGAAACCCGATGTGCATCCTCCGGCCGACGTTGCCTTGGAAAACAGGACAGTTCTCGTCGGCGTCCCCGCAGACCGTGATGACGTAATCGATCTCTTCGTTGAGAAAGCCGTCAACCGTCTTGGGATAGCCACCCGAGATATCGAGGCCGATCTCCTTCATGACAAGGGTCGCATGGGGGTTCACCTGCGCCGCCGGCTTCGTTCCGGCCGAGTGCGCTTCGATGCGCGGATCGAACGACTTCAGCAGCCCCTCCGCCATCTGGCTGCGGCAGGAGTTTCCGGTGCAAAGTACGAGGATCTTCAACTTCACAAGTACAAATCGTAGCGCCTTTATGTGACGGATATATAACAATGTGGATGACCCTCGCCGTTCGCCAATAAAGAAGTTGGTCACAGTTGACCCGACGTTGCAATCCACACTGTCAGGACAGGCAAAGACAGGATGACGACGGGCTCCTTGCTTTGACCAGCGCTTTGCGCTCTTGGATCCGGGATCCGAATGTTTGCAGCGTGTCATTCACAGACGGGTAGACTAATTTGGAGTAGTCTCGGGATCGCTTCCGTCAAGGGCGCTAAGTTGTGAAGCCGGCATCAACCCTTTCATCGGTAAAGCCATGTATCGCAGCGGCGGCGCTTGTGATCTCCGTGTTTCTCGTCCCCGCTGGATTCTCGCAATGGATGGACGGCCGGCTCGAGGTCCAGGTGCTGGACCCGAGCGGCCGAGGGGTCCCGGCGAGCATCGAGCTCGCCTCGAGAAGTCCGGAGTTTGTCGCGACGGCTGTAGCGGACCCGGAAGGAAATACTGTAATACGTCGTGTTCCACCGGGTGTCTACCGGCTTGCGGTGCGCCATCCCGGGTTCGAAGCCTTTGAACGACAAGTCGAGTTCCGATCCGCAGTCCCCCAATCGATCAAGGTGATCTTGAAGGTAGCGCCCGTGACCGAGGAGATCACGGTAAGCGCCTCTTCACCCCTGTTCGAACCGCTTCAACCGTCCGTACCGATGCGGGCCGGCCGTCAATCCCTGGACTGGACGCTCGGGACAACGCTGGGGCGAAGTACGGCCGACGTCGTCACGACGATGCCGGGCTGGTTGCTTGAGGCCAATGCCGTTCTGCATCCACGTGGTTCTGAATACGACACCCAGTACGTGATAGACGGAATGCCCCTGTACGACAACAGGTCGATCGCGTTCGCCCCCCCGTTCGAGAACACTGAATTCGAAGCCGTGAATGTCTTCACGGCTGGAATTCCAGCAGAATACGGCCGCAGGCTGGGCGGCGTGATCGCACTAGATACGCGAAGAACCGACATGGAAGGCCACCACTTTACAGCGAACCTGCAGGGAGGAAGCTACTTGTCGAGGGGCGCTGCGTTGTCGCACCAGTACGCTAGGAACCGAACGGAAGTCTCCTTGGGAGTCTTCGGAGGTTCGACGGACCGATACCTCGATCCGCCTTCGATAGAGAACTTCACGAACAGAGGGCATTCCAAAGGCGCCAACCTGCGTTTCGCACGCGATCTGGGTTCACGGGACCGATTGACCGTTTACGCTCGCAGAAACCAAACCGCCTTCCTCGTGCCCAACGACCTGGTTCAGCAGCAAGCTGGGCAACGGCAAGACCGGAAGTCGACCGAGTCGGCGGGGCAGATCCAGTACCAGAGTGCCTTCTCGTCCCGGTCATTGGTTTCGATCCGAGGCATGCTCCGTGACTTGACATCCGAGTTGTGGAGCAACACGCTTTCGACTCCGGTATACGTCTTGCAGGATCGGGGCTTCCGAGAAGGAGCCCTCACGGGCGATCTCACCTTCGACGAGGAACTCCACACGCTGAAGATCGGGGGGGACTTGCGTCTGAGCGGGATCCGAGAGCGATTCTTGTCGGCCGAATCCGACGAACTGCCCTCATACGATATCGATTTCCGAGACCGGAAAAAGAGCACGGATGCGAGCCTGTTTATCCAGGACCATATTCGGGCCGGAAACTTCGCGGCAAGCCTTGGCGTTCGGTTCGACCACTACAGCCTCTTGATCACGGACAGAGCCGTAAGTCCCCGCTTGGCGGCAAGCTACTATCTCCCAGCAGCGGCCCTGCAGTTCTACGCTTCCTATGACCGAATATTCCAGCCCCCGCCGATCGAGAACCTGCTCTTGAGCAGTGCTGCGGTGGGCTTCGGTCTCGATGATGTCGAAGGATCACTGTCCGTGCCCGCTAGCCGCGCGCACTTCTTCGAAGTCGGTGTGCGCAAGCCCTTCGCGGACGTGATGAGGCTCGAGATCAAGCACTACTGGCGGAAGATTCGCAATGCCATCGACGATGATGTCTTCCTGAATACCGGGCTCTCGTTTCCCATCACGTTCGATTCGGCTGAGGTCGAGGGCACGGAGGTGAGGCTGGAAACGCCTCGATGGCGCGGAATTTCCGCAGTGGCCAGCTATTCGAACATGCTGGGCCTCACATCCTCGCCGGTCACCGGCGGGCTGTTTGTCGAGGGTGGTGAAGCGGAAGAGCTTCGGGATGTCATCGAGGAGTTCCCGATCAGCCAGGATCAGCGAAACACCGTTGCTGCGATGGTCCGATTTCAACTTCATCCTCGGGTCTGGGCGTCGGCGAGTCTCCGGTACGGGAGCGGCCTTCCCGTAGAACTGGAAGACGATGACGACGACGAAGAGGAGGATGAGGATGCTGACGAAGAAGAGGAGCAATCGCAGCCGATTTCTCAAGAGATTCTGGAAAATGTCGATTTCGAACGGGGTCGGGTACGACCGAACCTCAGCATCGACCTTTCCATCGGTGCTCAGGTATGGGCGAAGGACAGGCGCGAGGCCACGCTTCAATTCGACATCCGCAATGTAACCGACCGGCTCAATGTGATCAATTTCAGCGGCCTGTTTTCCGGTACCGCTTTGGCGCCAGGGCGTCAGTCCACCATACAACTGCGTCTTCGGTTCTAATCTCCTCCTGGGCTTTTCCCAGGGTTCCCCACAGGCTGCTCGAACTGCAGCCTGTGCAATGCTCTTGAGGCGTTCCCCGAAGTAGACTACGAACTCTTCAATCTGCCGAACATGAACGACTCCGATGCCTGAGTTCGACGTACGGCTTCCTGATCGGTACGTTGCAAGGTGGCTTCAACGTGTATTCCCGTCGGTCGATGATTTCAGGGAATCTTTGTGCCGTTCCCTGGCGTTGTCTTGTCGAAGAGAGGTCTGAATCTTGGTCCAAACCGGTTATGCTACTCGCTCAGGTCTGATTTGCTGCTCGAGGCTGCATTCGTAACTGGACAGAACGAACCAGGCTCGTGACCGGCGGATGAGAGGGCGGGAAAGGCTCGTCCGTTACGTACGTCTGCGACATACGGTCGTGCCAAGTGAGCTTCTCTTCGTCCGCCATCGCCCATAGGAAGCCCAGCCCGGCGGCGCAGCAACTGAGGATGGTGCCCACCGCACGCCCCCACTTTTGCAACTCGCTCGGTGGCTGACCGTCGACGCTCACAATCCGTAGTCGCATCCAAGTCATGCCCGCGGTTTCTCCAACGTAGCGCAGGTAGAAGATCCAATAGAAGAAAAGGATCCCGACGAAAACGAATCCTAGCGTTTGAAAGCTCTCCACGTCTGTCCCGAGGCTGTCTCCCAGGTTGTGGAAGACGCCGAGGAACACGCCCAGGGCAACCACAACGACTGCCACATCCATCACACCGGCGATGAACCTTGCGCGCATCGGAGCGGTTCCCGGTACCCTCTCAGATCGGGCTGAGACCTCGGGCAGAGACGTTTCCAGTGGAACCTCTTCTCGTGGCTCCTCCTCGGTGATGTCTTCTTGACCCGACTTGGTGCGCTCCAGCGGAGGGAGCTTGGGGCCGGGCAGATCTGTTTCGCGTCCACTTTGAAGCGCACTGGCTGTCGAGGCCCTCGATCCGGTATCGGTCTCAGAAGCGTCGTCCGGCCCACCCAGCGGCTGAAAGGTGATGACTTGGCTGTTGTGTCGAGCGGCCGGACTCGCTGTTTCAGCACTGCCCGTCGCTGGAGCCGGTACTGCTTGACGCGCCTTCGGGCGGTTTCGGTAGGCATCGATCTCGGTGTCGAGTTGCCTCTTCCTGGAAGGAAACGGTGGCATCTCGCTTCGGTTGCCACGGCTTAAAGGCGGCAATACTAAAGAGGAGGAAACCGCCGGCGACTTCCTCCGATCTTTGCGGGAAGACCGCTCGGGCCTCCTGCCGCATCGGGAGCAACGCGCCTCATCCTCCGCATTCCAAAAGCCACAGTGGTTACACAGCATCGTCGGTACAGGTCGGTCGGTATGCCTCGGAGGCGTGCAGGCATTGACAAGGCTAGGCCATGCTTGTTTCAAACATTTTACCCTAGTTCTGTTCAGAACATCATGTTTTTTGTGTCGTTGCGGCTTTTATTGATGCCCTTGACACCAGGCCGGCGCCGTTTGGTGTCGAAGCAATGGGAGGAGTTCCCCTGGTGAGCCTGGGAGAACGTTGCCCTTCGGCAATAGGTACTGAAGCCCTTCAGTCTTTTTTTTCGCCCCGGTCTGCTTAGCATGAAGAAAGCGAGGCGGGATTCCTGGCCCTTGCGAAGAACAATCGAGGAGGGGATATCGAGCCCATACGTCCTCGAGAAAGACTGCGTTTCTCTCCATGTGGGGAGGCGAAGTGCATGAGAGGGCCGACAGGACGAGCCGTGAGCCACCGCGCCATCAACAAGGCCTGTATGGTTTTCACGAACCACGAGTCACGAAACACCTGTCTGCCGACTGCTTGCCGGCAAGGCAGGGACAGGTAGGAGAATCACGGCCTTGATGGCCGTTCGGCTCGCAGTGGGTGCGCAAGGGTCGCGCAACCGGAAACCGTCGTCGGACCGTCGCGTCCTCCGACAGGTCACTGCTTCGCATCCCACCATTTCCCGGTAAAAAAATGGCCTCTCCCCCTGAGCCGGTGTCAGCGCATCGTCAGCCTTTCTCGGTCGGCCTCACGACGAGCGCCGCTCGCCGGGCAGCTCTTGTCGCCCTCCGGGCTGCTCCCGCTGCGGCGAAGAGCGCAAGATGAACTCATGCTGAGAACAGGGAACGTTCTGACCTGTATTTCTCACCACGTGGCGTGGTGAGAAATACAGGTCAGATTGCGTTGACAGGCTCGATCCTTTTGGTTGACTGCTATTTCCCCTCTGTGATAACTTGATGATTTCTAAGGCTCTTTGCTCCACGAAACAGCGTTCCCTCCACCCTCCCGCACTCGAAAACTTCAAGTCTGAGCATGCGCGGTGCGTCGAACCGCTTTGGAGCAGGTCTTTGTGAAAGCCCTGTATGGCGCTTGCAATTGCGAACAGGTATGTGAAGGCGTTAGCCGAAGTTCTTGGCAGGCCCGACTCCCCCTTACAACCTGAAACTGCACTGCAACAGCTTGAGGCCTTTCGCTCATTGATCGACGGGTCGCATGAATTGAGAAATATCTTGGTTTCCCCGGCGGTGGACTCCGCCAAGAAGCGAGAGATTGTCCGTGAACTCGGTAGACGCATCGGAATCGCCGAGCCGGTGCGCAACTTCCTCTACATCGTGATGAACCACAAGCGCGTAGAATTGCTCGCAACGATGATCTCGGTGTTCCGGACATGGCTGGACAACCAGTTGGGCATCGCACGAATCGAGGTGACTTCAGCGGAGTCGATGGACGTAACCCTGCGGCAGTCGTTGTTGAACAGTTTTGGCCGAGTCACCGGTCGACAGGTGCGTGCCCGGTTCCATGAAGATCCCGAGTTGCTCGGCGGAGCCGTCGTTCGGCACGGCTCGACGGTTTATGATGGTTCGCTGCGAACACAGCTGAACGCGCTCGACCGGGTACTCACCGGAAATCGGTAAACACCTATGGCTCAAATCAGCGCACAAGAGATCTCGAGACTCATCCGTGAGCAAATCGAGAACTATGAGGGGACGGTTGAAGTATCGGAGGTCGGCTCGGTGATTTCACTCGGTGACGGCATCGCCCGTCTGCACGGCCTCGAGAAGGTCATGGCTGGCGAGATGCTCGAGTTTCCCCGAAACGTGGCCGGCATCGCCATGAACCTCGAAGAAGATCAAGTGGGCGCCGTCTTGCTGGGCGACTACGCCGACCTGAAGGAAGGTGACGAAGTCCGGCGCACAGGGCGGATTATTTCCGTTCCAGTGGGTGAGGCGCTTGTCGGACGTGTCGTCGATTCTCTCGGTCGCCCCGTTGACGACAAGGGTCCGATTGAAGCCAGCGATTATTTCGCGGTGGAGCGCATCGCACCCGGCGTGATCGAACGCCAGCCGGTGAAAGAGCCGCTGCAGACCGGCATCAAGGCCATCGACAGCATGATCCCGATCGGTCGTGGCCAACGCGAGTTGATCATCGGCGACCGTCAAACGGGGAAGACCGCCATCGCCGTTGACACGATCATCAACCAAAAAGACAACGGTGTCATCTGCATTTACGTCGCCATTGGCCAGAAGCGTTCTACGGTGGCCCAAGTGGTCAAGACACTTGAGGACTTCGGCGCCATGGCGTACACCATCGTCGTCGTCGCTTCGGCCTCCGACCCGGCGCCGATGCAGTACCTTGCACCGTTTGCCGGCTGTGCGATGGGCGAATATTTTCGTGACAACAACGGGCACGCGCTCTGTATTTACGACGATCTCTCCAAGCATGCCGCCGCCTATCGCGAGATTTCGCTGCTGCTGCGCCGTCCGCCGGGCCGAGAAGCCTACCCAGGCGATGTTTTCTACCTCCACAGCCGATTGCTCGAACGGGCGGCCAAGCTGAGTGAGCAGAAGGGTGGAGGCTCACTCACAGCGCTGCCTTTTATCGAAACGCAGGCCGGTGACGTGTCTGCCTACATTCCGACAAACGTCATCTCGATCACCGACGGCCAGATTTACCTTGAAGCCGACCTGTTCAACGCCAATGTCCGACCGGCGGTGAATGTCGGCTTGTCGGTCAGCCGGGTTGGTGGCAACGCCCAGACCAAGGCGATGAAATCCATTGCCGGCACGCTGAGACTCGAGCTCGCACAATATCGCGCTCTCGCCGCGTTCGCGCAGTTCGGGTCCGATCTTGACAAAGCCTCGCAGCAACAGCTTCATCGCGGCATACGCCTCACGGAAATCCTCAAGCAGGATCAATATCAGCCGCTACCGGTAGAAAAACAGATCGCCATCATTTACGCCGGCGCCAACGGCTATCTCGACGACCTGACGATCGAGCAGTGCCGTCCATTTGAGAAGGAGCTCTACGACTATCTCGATGCCCAGGGCGCCGGCGGTATGTTGGGCCAACTCCGAGAGAAGGGGAAGATCGACGACGAGCTGAAGACTGCCATGGAATCCGCGCTCCACGAATGCAAGGCGGCTTTTCTAGCCCGACACAAGCAGGGCGTCGCGGACGGTTAGCATGCCGAACTTGATCGATCTACGCCGGCGCATCCGCTCGGTAAAGAACACCCAGCAGATCACCAGCGCGATGAAAATGGTGTCGGCGGCGAAGCTGCGGCGCGCGCAAGATCGCGTCATTGCCGCGCGGCCCTATGCAGCGCTCATGAGCGATATGCTGGGCAGCATCCTGGTGCAGTTGCCGGATGATTCCTCTGTTTTCGAACACGAACTGCTGCGACGCCGCGAAGAGAAGCGCATAGCGATTCTACTCATCAGTGCTGACAAAGGACTCTGTGGCGCTTTCAACAGCAACGTTGCGCGCTTTGCGACCCGCTTTCTCAGCGAGAACCCCGACAAGGAGATCACTCTCCAATGCGTCGGCCGCCGCGGGCGCGATTTTTTCCACCGCAAACGCGTGTCGATCACACGCGAGTGGGTCAATCTGTTTGCCAGGCCGATCGAGTTTGCACAGGCCAAGCTGATCGCCTCCGACCTGATGCAGAGCTTTCGCGAGAAGGAAACGGACGTCATCTACCTGTTGCACAACGAATTCAAGAGTGCTCTCGCACAAACGGTGGTTTTCCGCCGGCTGCTTCCGATCCAACCGGCCGAAGGCGACAAGAGTGCTGCCGTGGATTACATCTACGAGCAGCCGCCGGAAGACCTTTTCGAAACGCTGCTGCCACGGTACATCGAGATCAACGTCTATCAGGCGATGCTCGAATCCGTAGCTGCCGAGCATGCCGCGCGCATGACAGCCATGGACGCTGCTACGCGCAACGCCGGCGAAATGATCGACAAGCTTACCCTACATCTCAATCGCGTGCGGCAGGCGAGCATTACAAAGGAATTGATCGAGGTCGTTAGCGGAGCCGAAGCGCTCTAGCGTGAGCGCCGGAACGCCTCGGTCAGGCAGAGGGTTTTATGGGAATGAATGTTGGCAGAGTCATTCAGGTAGCTGGTCCCGCCGTCGACGTACAGTTCAGTGAAGGCAAGCTGCCTCAGATCCACCACGCGGTGCGCATCACGAGCGGGGACTTCGACGTACCCGAGCCGATCAGCATCATCTGTGAAGTGCAACAGCACCTCGGCGAGGGCCGTGTCCGCACTGTCGCGATGGAGCCCACAGAGGGCCTGGTGCGCGGCCTGCCTGCCGAAGACCTCAAGGTCCCCATCAGTGTGCCTGTCGGCCCACAGACGCTTGGCCGGGTGATGAATGTGCTCGGTGATCCCGTCGATCAACGTGGTCCGATCCAGACCGAAACCCGCTTTCCGATCCACCGCCCCGCGCCATTGCTCGAAGAGCAATCGACTGAGCTGCAAATGTTCGAGACGGGTATCAAGGTAATCGACCTGCTCGAACCATATCTCCGTGGAGGCAAGATCGGCTTGTTCGGCGGCGCCGGTGTCGGCAAGACGGTCATCATCATGGAGCTGATCAACAACATCGCGCTGAAGCACGGTGGTGTGTCTGTCTTCGCCGGAGTGGGCGAACGTACCCGCGAAGGGAATGACTTGTGGCTAGAGATGCAAGAGTCCGGTGTTGTCGACCCTGATGATTATCAGAAGTCAAAGGCAGCTCTGATCTACGGTCAAATGACCGAGCCGCCCGGAGCGCGTTTGCGAGTCGGGTTGACCGGTCTGACTGTCGCCGAGTACTTCCGTGACATCGAAGGTCAGGACGTCCTGCTCTTCATCGACAATATTTTCCGCTTTACCCAAGCTGGTTCCGAAGTGTCAGCGCTACTCGGACGCATGCCTTCGGCGGTCGGCTACCAGCCCAACCTGGCGACAGAGATGGGTGAGCTCCAAGAGCGCATCACTTCGACCAAGAAGGGCTCTATCACGTCGGTGCAGGCCATCTATGTACCTGCGGACGACTATACCGATCCGGCTCCGGCGACTACATTTGCCCATCTCGATGCGACCACGAACCTCTCCCGTGAGATCGCATCTCTTGGCATCTATCCAGCCGTCGATCCGCTGGCCTCGACCTCGCGCATTCTCGACCCCAACATTCTGGGTGAAGAGCACTACAGTACGGCGCAGTCGGTCAAGCAGGTGCTGCAACGCTACAAGGAGCTTCAGGACATCATCGCTATTCTCGGCGTAGAGGAGCTTTCTGAAGAAGACAAACTCGTCGTCGCCCGTGCCCGCAAGCTGCAACGGTTTCTGTCGCAGCCCTTCTTTGTTGCCGCGCAGTTTACGGGGCTTGAGGGGAAGTACGTCAGCCTCGCCGATACCATTCGCGGGTTCCGGGAAATCATCGAGGGAAGGCACGACGATCTGCCGGAGCAAGCATTCTACCTCGTCGGCGGCATCGAAGAAGCGATCGAAAAAGCGAATCAGATCGAGAAAGCGGCCGCATAAACAATGGCAGGCAAGCTCAATCTGGAAGTCGCCGTTCCGGAACGTCAGCTCATCAACGAGGAAGTCGACGAAGTCCAGGCGCCCGCCGCCACTGGTTATCTTGGCGTTTTACCTGGCCACGCGCCGCTCGTGAGTGAAGTCCAGGTCGGCGTGCTCTCGTTTCGGGTCGGGGACAAAATACGCGCTATGGCGCTTGACGGTGGAGTCATGGAAGTCCTTCCTGCCCACGTTCGCGTACTCGCCGACGAGGCTCAATGGGGAGAAGAGGTTGACATCGACAAAGAGAGCCGGACTCGCGACGAAGTACAGGAGCGGTTGCGAGAGCGCATTGAGTCTGTTGATTTCGACCGGGAACGTCTCGTGCTGGCTCGAGCGCAAGCGAGGTTGGAGGCACACGCCCGCGACCGCGCGAGTTGATCGAATCCTCCCCGCTCGGGTTCGTCCTGCCAGTTTCTGCAGGGCCATCGCTCGATTCGGCAACCGCTAGACTAGGAAAGTTTGACATGGGTGCAGGCCTTCAGGAGGTTCGGCAGGAAATCCTGCTCTTTGCTCGCAACGATGTGCTCCAACAGGGAATGGGGATTAAGGCATGAAAGTTTACCAGGGAGACGATGTTCGCAATATTGGCATCGTCGGGCACGGAGACTGCGGAAAGACAAGCGCACTTGCAGCTTTTCTTTATACGGCGGGATCGACGAATCGTTTCACGAAGGTCGATGAAGGCAATACAATCACCGACTTCGACGAGGAGGAGGTAAACCGCAAAGTTACTATCACCTCGTCGTTAGCCTACTTGGAGTGGAACAAGATCAAGATCAATTTCGTCGACACGCCGGGTTACAACATCTTCATCAACGACGCAAAAGGAGTCCTTCTAGCTGCGGACACGGCGCTGGTCGTAATAGACGGCGTATCAGGCGTCGGGGTTCAGACCGAAAAGGTATGGGACTTTGCCGACGACTATGGTC
This sequence comes from Bryobacterales bacterium, assembly GCA_026713545.1. Taxonomy (GTDB): domain Bacteria; phylum Acidobacteriota; class Terriglobia; order Bryobacterales; family UBA6623; genus JAPPLB01. The sequence goes on along the minus strand of JAPOOG010000034.1, from coordinate 41,338 downwards.
TCAGCCGGATTCTTCTGGTCAACAAGCTTGACAAAGAGCGGGCCGACTTCAGTCAAACTCTGGAGAACATTCAAGAAGTGCTCGACCGCAAGGCCGTGGCAGTGCACCTGCCGATCGGCTTGGAGAAGAACTTCCAAGGTGTCGTGGACCTGATCAACGAGAAAGCTTACACCTATGAAAAGGATGGAGGAGGCAAGGGAAGAGAGACGGACATACCGGCCGATCTGGCTTCCGACGTCGAATCGGCTCGCGAAAGTCTGATGGAAGCCGTTGCCGAATGCGATGACGATCTCCTGAACGAGTACCTCGAGAACATGACCCTGCCCCCGGAAAAGATACGCTCCGGTCTGATCAAGGGTATTTCCGAGCAACAGATCTTCCCCGTCGTCTGCGCCTCGGCGGTTCACAACATCGGATCCGACACGGTGCTCGATTTCCTGCGAGCCTTCGCGCCTGCTCCCACTGCGCGCGGCGTATGCAAGGCTGAAGGGGATGCAAGCCGGTCTGTTTCCGATGGTGAACCTCAGTCGATGTTCGTATACAAGACCGTTGCGGACGCCTTCGCCGGGCGCGTCAGCTACTTCAAAGTCGTTTCCGGCGTTCTGCAGAACGACGACAACGTTTACAACTACGACCGCGGATCTTCAGAGCGTTTCTCGCGCATCAGCCTCGTCTTTGGCAAGGAACTCAAGCCCGTCTCTGCGGTCCACGCCGGTGATCTGGCCGCCGTCGCGAAGCTCAAGAACACCCTGACGGGTGACACGCTTGGCGACAAGGCCCATCCGATTGCCTATCCGAAAGCGGTGATGCCGGTACCCGCTATCGCCTACGCGATTGAACCGAAGACTCGCAACGATGAAGACCGCCTCGGCACATCGATACATCGAATCCTCGAGGAAGATCCCTCGCTTAACTTCTACCGCGATCCTCAGACCAAAGAGTTTCTGCTCGCCGGCAATGGACAGCAGCACTTGGAAATCGTCGTCAGCAAACTGAAGAAGCGCTATCAGGTCGAGGTCGAGCTTCATGCGCCGAAGATCCCTTATCGCGAGACGATCCGCAGCAGTGCCGATGTCCAGGGCAGGCACAAGAAGCAGACTGGCGGCCACGGGCAGTTCGGCGACTGCAAAATCAAAGTGGGGCCGCTCGAACGCGGTAAGAGTTTTGAGTTCTCAAACGAGATCTTCGGCGGCTCCATCCCGAAGACCTACATCCCTGCTGTTGAGAAAGGCATCCTCGAAGCAGCCGAGAAAGGTTTCCTGGCCGGATATCCGGTCGTCGATTTCAAGGTCGTCTTGTACGACGGCTCCTATCACGAAGTCGACTCCTCGGAGTTGGCCTTCAAGCTCGCCGGCCGTAAAGCATTCCGTGAGGCGATGGAGAAGGCTAAACCTGCCTTGCTCGAGCCGATTATGAAAGTCGAGGTCGTCGCGCCGATGGACTGCGCAGGTGACCTGATGGGAGACCTTAACGGACGCCGGGGCCGCATTCAAGGTATGGAGACGCGCGGCGGAAACCAGATCGTTCGCGCCGAAGTACCTATGGCTGAGATGCTCACCTACGCCAACGACCTCACCTCGATGACCCAAGGCCGCGGCTCGTTCACCATGGAAACAGGTCACTACGATTTCGTGCCCAGCCAACTTGCCAGCAAGATCATCGCTGCCGCCAAGGCCGAACGCGGCGGAGCTGAAGAAGACGAAGACTAACGAATCCTACGGGTGGGGACTGCGTGGCGCTCCCGCTACACTGAGGACTTGCAGGGCTGACAACAGCCGCGGACACAACTCGCGGAGCACGCTCGGACGCCTTGTGAATGGATCTGGGCATCACCACGACTCCGTTTCGGAAACCCGCTTTGAACATCCTGATCGCTGATGCCGTTGCTCCTACTGCTCTGGAAGTCTTGCGCGCCGAACCGGGATGGAACGTCACGGCCTCAAACCCCAATGAGTTCCACGCGCATCTGCCCGAAGCTCATGCACTATTGATTCGCAGCGGTGCGCGGGTGACCGCCGAGATGCTGCAGCGGGCGCCCAAACTAAGGGTCATCGGACGCGCTGGCGTCGGCATCGACAACGTCGATGTCGATGCCGCTACTGCCGCTGGTGTACTTGTGATGAACACCCCTGGTGGAAACGCTATCTCCGTTGCCGAACACACTCTGGCATTGATGCTTGCCTCCGCTCGCTCCATCCCGGCAGCGTCTGATTCCACCAAATCCGGCAAATGGGAGAAAAAGAAGTTTCTCGGCACTGAATTGAGTGGCAAGACGCTCGGGATAATCGGGCTTGGCAACATCGGCCTGCTGGTCGCCCGGCGCGCCCGGCCGTTCGGCATGAGGTTGCTCGCCCATGATCCCTTCATCAGCGCAGATCTGGCACGAGACCGGGGGGTTGAGATGGTGAGTCTCGATGAGCTCTATGCGAAGAGCGATTACGTCAGCCTGCATCTCTCTCTCAACGAGAAGACACGCAATCTTTTCAACCAAGAGACTTTTGCCAAACTGAAGAACGGAGTCCGTATCATCAACTGCGCCCGCGGCGAGCTGATCGACGCCGAAGCATTGCAGGGAGCTATGACGAGTGGCAAAGTCGCAGCGGCGGCCCTCGACGTATTCCCGCAGGAGCCTCCGCCCCCGGACTCGCCGTTATTCTCCGAAGCGAACGTGATCGCGACGCCTCACATCGGCGGCTCAACGGAGGAAGCGCAGGAAACCGTCGGCATTCGCATCGCCGAGCAGGTCCGTGACTACCTCAGGAGCGGCGTCGTCCTCAACGCGGTCAACATGCCGTCGATCAACGCCGAGCAGTATGAGCGTATCCGTCCCGACCTGGATCTTGCCGAACGCCTGGGCTCGTTCGCGGCGCAGATCGCGTCAGGGCGTCCCGGCCACATCACGCTCATCTACTCGGGCAATCTCGGAAAAACTAGTTCCGGGCTGGTTCGCAACGCAGCTCTTGCGGGCATCCTGAAGCACCATTTGTCGCAGCCCCCCAATCTCATTAATGCCAACCGCATCGCCGAGAAACGTGGCCTCTCCATCAGCGAAAGCCGCCACGGACGCAGCTACGGTAGCGACTCGCTGACGATTGTCGTGCAAACCGACGAGGGGCGGCATACCGCCGAAGGTGCTGTTTTCGCCGATGGCTCGCCGCGGTTGATCAGAGTCGACGGTATCTATGTTGAGACGCGCCTGATTGGACACATGATCTTCACGAAGAACATCGACGTGCCAGGTGTCATCGGCCGGATGGGTACTCTGCTCGGCGAGAACCAGATCAACATCGCCGACTTCTCCCTGGGCCGAGAGGAGAATCATCGATCTGCCGACCAGCGAGCCATTGCCGTGGCTGTTGTCCGCATCGACGAACCGCTGCCCACTACTGTGCTGCAGAAGCTGCTCAGACTCGAAGCCGTCCGGTACGCCCAGACTATCGAACTCCCGGAGTAGGACCAACCAGAGAAACCAGTGAGGTCTTTGCTGGCTGATTTTCTTCTTGGCGTTTTACGGTAAGCATGTGCTTGGTCTCGGGGCCAGGACGATCTTCAGTGGTTTTACCTCCACTCCGGTTTGTCCACCAGCCGCTTCTTTTCCCACAGCCTTCCCGGGCGATTCTCTGCCCTTGCCGGCAAGCCTGTCAGTGGAACCGTTGATCTGCTTGGTCTATGCTAGAGATACTTTCCACGTAAGGAGCATCCTGCGATGAGAATGTCATCACTGCTAATCCCAATGCTACTTTCGGCGACTCCGCTCTTCGCCGGCGAATGGACCGGCTATCTCATGGACACTATGTGCGCTGCCAGCCGTCTCGACAAGGCTTCATCGCACACTACCGAGTGCATGAAGCGTTGCAAGCAAAGCGGATTCGGGCTCGTCACCCAAGAAGGCAAGTACATCAAGTTCGACGAGACAGGCAACATCAAGGCACTGCATGAACTCGAGCGAACGGGTAAGCAGGATGAATTGCTAGTCAAGGTCACTGGCGAGATGAAGGGTGGCATGATCCGTGTCGAATCCGTCGAGACACAGTAGCTCCGGTCGGGTCAGATCGGATGCATCCGTCCGGCAGCGCGCTCAATAAACAGGTCGAGCACCTCCGCTGCAATCACACTTCCGGCGCACTGGACTTGGCGCTCGAAGCCATCGACCTGGCGGGAGCCTGGATGCAGGCCGGCATGGATCTACACGTCCTCGCTGCGCAACTCCAAAGGATGCATCCCGCCATAGCTGCCGTTCGCAACGTTGGCCGTCTCTTGCTTCAGGATCCGCGGACTGCCTGCAGACGACTCGAAGACCTGGAGCAATCGTTACGAGGGGGAAATCAACGCATCGCGGCACATCTGAAGGCACTCATCGCACCTGCCGCAACGATCATTACACTCAGCAACAGCTCCACCGTACGGCACGCACTCATTTCCCTCCGGGCGGCAAACGTCTTCGTCATGGAATCGCTCCCAGGGATGGAAGGACGGTCTATGGCCCAAGCCGTTGAGAAACAGCTCAAAGATGTCGGTGTGCGCATTCAATTGATCCCCGACGCCATGATCGGCAACGTCGTTCCGCAGGTGGATTGCGCTCTCGTCGGTATCGACACGTTCGACATCTCGGGGGCCATCTATCACAAGGTAGGGACGTTGCCTCTCGCGCTGTGCTGCCGTCAGTTCGACAAGCCTCTCTACGCAGCTGGTCACAGCCTGAAGTGCGTTGACGGACCACTAGGCGCATTCCCTGAGTCCGACAAACCGTTCGCCGCACAAATCTTCGATCTCACGCCGCCCCAACTCATCACCCGCATCATCACCGAAGAATAAAGGACTTCTGTTCCGGCGAACGGGCTAGCGCCGTCTGGCCCGATGCTGTTCACTCCATGAAACCATGACAACCGACAGGTGGTTGAACAAAGTACGTTAGAATGACCCCAGGGCTTAATTGCTCGCATTCTCCCGATTTAGAGGGCTTCCATGGCCGATTTCGAAAAGCAGCACTCCCCGGATCACAGCGGAAAGAACAATGGTGTAAACCGTCGCCACTTTGTGCACGCGGCCGGTGCAGCGAGCGCAGCAGCAATCCTTCCCGAGGCGAAGGGTGCTCCACTCGTACGCACCGCAAAAGCCGCTGGCATGCAGGTCAACTATGGTTTTATCGGTCCCGGCAGCCGCGGGTTCCGACTGTTGAAACGGCACTTGCAGCACATCGAGATCGGAAATTGCGTCGGCATATGTGACATCTACGAGCCCAATCTGCAGAAGGCCGTCGATCTCTTCGATGGCAAACCAAATTCCTACACTGATTACCGCAAGCTCCTCGAACAGAAGGACCTTGAAGCCGTCTTCATCACGACCCCGCTCTTCATGCATTTCCCTGTCATGAGGGACGCGCTCGAAGCAGGCAAGCATGTCTTCTGCGAGAAATCTCTTGTCTTCAAACCGGAAGAAGTGCACGCTGTTCGAGAGCTTCATGAAGAGCGCCCGAATCAGGTGATTCAGGTCGGGCTGCAACGGCGCTACAGCTCCTTCTACCGCACGGCCAAGGAGATGATCGACAAGGGCGTGATCGGAAAGATCACGCATGTCCAGGCTCAGTGGCACCGCAACAAGAGCTGGCGGCGCGGTGTAAAAGATCCGAGCCGCGAAGAACAGATTAACTGGCGTATGTACCGTAAGTATTCCGGCGGACTCTGCGCTGAACTGATGTCACACCAAGTCGATGTCGCAGACTGGCTGATCGGCTCAAAGCCAAAGTCAGTGATGGGAGTCGGCGGAATTGACTATTGGAAAGATGGTCGCGATATATACGACAACATTTCCCTCATCTTTACATACCCCGAGGGCGAAAAACTCCAGTACAGCTCGATCATGACCAACCGTCACATCCAGGGCCGCCGCACTCCCGGCGACGGCTGCCGCGAGATCATCATGGGTACAGACGGTGCGATCGAGATTACTCTCATCCCGGGCGGAGAAGGCATGTGGTTCCGCGACCCCATGCGCGAGAAAATGGGCGAACAGAAGGAGGCCGAAGAAGCCTGGATCGCCGGAGCCACGGTAGCTGACATGGTCGAGCAGGGCGAAGGCCTGCCGATTATCCCGGGCGCGCAGGATCTCAATTCGGGCGACGTTGGTTTCATCGAAAAGGAAGTCGAGTTTGCCAAGCGGTGGCTCTACAACAAGGGCATCATGGCTCTGAAGGAAGATCGCGACCCTGAGTACAAGGAACTCGAGAGCTTCCTCCTCGCTGTCCGCGACGGCGGCAAGCCCAAGGCCGATGTCGAAGTGGGGTTGCAGGACTCGGTTGCCGTGATTCTCGCCAACCACTGCATGGACGAAGAGCGAAAGGTCTACTTTTCTGAAATTGAGCAGATGGGCGTCGATGGTGTCCAACTGACCGGGAGCACCGATTCGAACACCGCCTGAAAACCGACACGTGGCGTCGGACCAAGCGGGTATTCTTTTTGTATGAAGCGACGGCCGTAACGCTATACCTCTTCGTACAACGTGGGGAACCGTTGCCGGAGTTCATCCTTCGCATTCGCGGGGATCAACGTCTGGCTTGTCCGAATCCGTTCCATCGAGGCTCGAAGTTTCCCTGCCGAGCAGCCCACATGGTCGCTGCTCCGTCCGCTTTGGCAGTTTGTCACCAGCGTGCTTACGACCATGTCGTTATCTTTCTGAACCACCTTGGTTGCTGCAAATCGAAGCGGTCGTTCTTGGGGGATATGCGCTCTCTGGAAGAAGGTGCCGCTACCTGGCGCACTGAAAGAGACAGGCCAGCCTCAGAATAGGCTGGGTCAAGCTGGTTCAATACCCCAATAAATCATTACCGTCAGACGGAATTGAGACCAAGGACCCTGACCGAAGATTGGTATCATTCTGAACAATCAACTGCCTGGCGTTGCCCCCCGGCGAGATCGTGGCAAAGTGTTCTGATCCCAGAACGGGCTGCTATCGCTTCCACCACTGCTGAGCAACTAGCTTGACGGTCCCTCCGACCCGCAGTAGCTCCTCAAGTTTGCCGACGGCGACCCCGAGGATCGGATGTTGGAGACTTGGCGAAAGCTCCGCTAAGGGTTCAAGCACAAATCTTCGCTGGTGCAATCGCGGGTGGGGGATCACGAGGTCTTGCTCTCTGACGATCCACTGATCGTAGAGAAGAATGTCGAGATCGAGGGTGCGAGGCTCGTTCCTGGTCCGGCGGACCCGCTCCCGTTCATCTTCAATCTCGTGGAGGAAGCACAGCAACTCTCGTGGCGGGAGTGAGGTTTCTACGAGGACCACGGCGTTCAGAAACTCGTAGGGCCCGGCATCATCTACTGGCTCCGTCTCGTAGAGAGAGGAGACCTTCTTTACCGTACAGGATGAATCGAGTCGGTCAAGCGCCCGGCACAGATGCTGAAGGCGGTCACCGAGATTGGAGCCGAGCCCGATGTAGGTCTCAGCCATCGCGCTTTCTGGTGATTTCGACGGCGGCGTATTCGATGAACTTGTCCAAAAAGGCCCCTGGCTTGGCAACCCGCACGGTTATCGAATCTACAGGGAAGCCAGCAAGCACGTCCGCGGCAACTGTCTCCGCCACGGCTTCGATCAGATGAAATGGCTGCCTCAGGATCGTTTTGATCTGCTGAACCACCGCGGCATAGCAAATCGTCTTGGAAAGGTCATCGCCTTGACCCGCCTCCCGCAGTTCGCAGGTCAGCGTGATGTCGAACACTAGTTCCTGAGACTGTGCTCTTTCTTCTTCGGAGACGCCGATGTATGCCGGCAGACGTGCCCTGCTGATAAGGATTCGATCCATCATGCACTCCGGATCGCTTCTGCGATCTGCACCGCCTGCCTGCATTCCTTCACGTCGTGAACACGGACGACATCTGCTCCGTTTAGCACGGCGATTGCCGTAGCGGCCAGCGTTCCGGGTAGCCGCTCATCGACCGGCGCGCCTGTGATCTGTCCGATCGACGACTTCCTGGACACGCCGATCAGCACGGGATACGGCAATTCCTTGAACTCGGAGAGCCGGCGCAACAGAGTCATATTGTGAGCAACCGTCTTGCCGAATCCGATTCCCGGATCGATGACCACCTGACGTACCCCTGACTGCTCCGCTGCAAGAGCCCTTCTCGACAGAAAGTCTTTCACGTCCGAAACGACATCGCCATACGAAGGGTTTTCCTGCATGGTTTTCGGCTCACCTTTCATGTGCATGATGACCGCGGGAACATCATGGCGGGCCACTACCTGTCGCATGTCGGCACAGCGCAATCCAGTGATGTCGTTCACCATGGTTGCGCCGAGATCGAGGCAACGGTCCGCGGTGCGGGGCTTGTAGGTATCGATTGAAATTGGGACATTCAGTTTCTTCGCCAGGGCAGTGACCACTGGCCCTACCCTATTCAATTCCTCTTCCTCGGTCACTGGATCCGAGCCCGGCCGCGAGCTTTCTCCGCCCACGTCGACAATGTCGGCGCCCTCTTCGACAAGGTGTTTCGCATGCTCGACGGCACACTCTGTAGCAAGAAACAATCCGCCGTCAGAAAACGAATCGGGCGTCACGTTGACGACGCCCATGATCAGAGTGCGATGTAGCAACAGAGTGCGCCCGCCGCATTGGATCGTCCTGACAGATGCCGGGGCAGACATCGCGACGCTATTCGAGACCAAAGAGCGGCCGGCGAACTCGCTTGTATTCAAACTGAGCCGGATTCACAGCTGTAGCGCCTGGGCTGTCGACTTCAATCATGACTCCGGCGATCGGCTCGTAAGCCGCTCTTGGGGCAATGCAGCCCTTGGCGACGAGGATCTTCTGCCGCTCCGGATAGACGCCATTGCTGATGAGCTGATGCAGGCTGTTCGGACTCGACCTCCTCTCTGTCAGAAGCACCAGATTCGGCATGTCTAGCTCGGAACCTTCCACGAGAATCACCGCCGTGTGACCCATTGACCAGTAACGCCCGCCTCCATGACGCACTTCCGGCTCGATGTACCGGCCCTCGTGCAACGACCGGACCCGGCCTCTCACACGCACCGGCTTGCCGTGCATATGGTCCGTCTTGCCTCCGATCGGCATGTCGAACGTGCCGCCAACACCGATCTCAAACGCCCTCTTTGTTGCCTCCGGATCAGCCATCACGACAACCCAACCCTCCGCTTTCTGTTTGATCAACTCGTCGAGAATATACGTGCTGTCGCCAGGCGTGCCACCGCCGATGTTGTCCCCCATATCGATGAGTACTGCCGGGTACTTGCCGCCTTCCATCGCCGCCTTGACGGCATCAGCAGGTGTAGGGACATTCAACTCCAATCTGTCACGCGTGTTCCACAGCATGTCGCTCAGACGCTGCGCTTCCTGCTTTGCCAGTTCAGGATCGTTGTTCGTCACGACGGACACGCTTGGTCCCATCCAGGGAACATCGGCGTACTGATAGCCGCCTGAAACGCTGACTGCCAGGATCTTTTCGTTTTCCTCCAGGTTGCGGCTTTCGCGGACAATCGGCGCCAGCGGCTCAATCGAGGTGTATTGGTAGACGATGTTGTACATCATCGACGGCTTGACGATTGCCATCGTCGGTTTCACTTCGCCTCGAACCATGCCCGACATAATGCGCGCCGCCTGAACGCCGCGCTCTTTGGTGTCGAGATGTGGGTTCTCTTTGTAAGTGATCAGCGCATTGCAGTACCTGGCCATGTCGGGGTCGACATTGGCGTGAAAGTCATGCGTGACGATGATCGGGATGTCAGACCCCATGGCATCGCGGACGCGGCGCGTCAACTCCAGATCACCACTTGGATAACTCTCAATCACCATCGCTCCATGGAGGGCCAAAAAAATACCGTCGAGTTCGGGAGCCGCTTTCAACTGCTCAATGATCTTCGCTGTGAGATAGTTGAACGCCTTGTCGGTAACCGGTCCCTTCGGTTGTGCCCGGACCGCTGTTGTCGGGTAAAGGTCAAGACCGAACCGCTTGGCGCCCTCGATATAACCGCTGATCGTTGTATTGGCCTTGGCGTGGTAATCGATGAATTCCTCACGCGGTCTCTGGGACTTGTAGTTGAAATCCTCGAGCCTGGTCTTGAATACGTTGAAGGAATTTGATTCGTGGCTGATACCTGCAATGGCGACAATCGGCTTGTCAGTCTGTGCTGCCAGCACGGTAGCGCTCAAGACAAAAAAAGCAAGGAATTTCATAACGGCCCCCATGAATAACTGACGCACTTTATACTAGCCAACCTGGCGCGGTTTTCCTCCTGTGCAATGAAGCGACTTGTCAGGAACAAGAGCCTCCGTCACGAGCTTGGCACGGAGCACTCTGACAATATTGAGATGATGAGTGCACTTTGCGCCCATTTGCTGAGTGAAGATCGAAGCGGCATTTGCCCAAGGCCATTCCGAGTCCGTTTAGGTTGAACCAGACAATATAGCGGCTTGTGGTCTTCACCTCATGGGATGTATGGCACCGATAGGACGGTGGTGGTCGCGGCAAGCTTCTTGGTTCGGTCACAGCCCTTAACGAGAAATGACCTAAGCACTCACCGGTGGATCGGTGTTCGGCGCGCCCTCGCAGAACGACGAGTGCTTTGGCACCCAGTAGCGGATGTTCAACTCGGGAGTCTCCAACTTCATATAACCCTGAAAGCGGGACTCGAGTGCAAAGTCGAGAGTGCCGCTTGTCAGCAAAGTCCGCTCCACGGGATACGTGGCGACGCCGGACTCGAACATCTTCTCGATGTTCATTGTGAGACAGGCAAAGTGGCGATGAGGCTTGCCGCTCTGGAGCCACATCAGCGTCGAGACCGGCTGGCTCCATCCTTCTACATCGATCGCAACAGTGAAGTCACGGACTCCGCCTGTCAGCAGAAAAGCCGCGGCTTGTAAGCCGTCCCGGTAGTCGACGAGAAACACAGCCGGCTCCCTGACGTTTTGCCGCAGATCGCCAGTGGCGCGTGTCTCGCTATGCGAGATCGCACGCTCAAAGAGCCGCTGCGCCCAAGGAGTGCTGTCGAGATACTCCCACACAGACTGATTCTGAAGACACTGAACTGCCTTGACACCGGTTTCACCGCCTCGCCGCCGCTCGACCATGCATTGCAACGATTCCAGCAGGTGGAAACCATAAATGTCGAGCCCACTGAAACTGATTGCAACGGCCTTCGTCGCCTTCTTGCCCCAAGGGAAATCGATCGCGGGCTTGCGATGGCTCACCGGCACCGACGAACCGGCCATCATCGGAAAACCCATCTCGCGTGAGATTTCGACCATGCGCTTCGCTTTAATCCAGCTATAGGAAAGATGTTTGTCGTTGAAAACGGGCGCCGTTTGGCCCGTCTGCCGAAAGACATCGGTGATCTCGAGGAATAGCTCGAAGCGCGGGTAAAGCTTCTGCGCCTTGTCGTTCATGGGATAGTCGCCATGCTCTCCGATCAGCAACACGCCGTCAACGGCCAGTTCGCCTGTGCCGAGCGTAAGCGCCTCGTAGATCGTACGGTAGATCGGCACGTTGTGTTTTGCCGACATGGCACGGCTCATGTCGTTGTCGGGTACCTGCGCGGTATACATCGACACCAGCTTTGAGCGTGGCCCAGGTGACTTGCCGTCTTGCAACCAACCTTCGAGGTACTTACCGACAATGACGTCCGAGTGCGAGTTCGGTCTATAAACCGTCATGATCGCGGCAACCTTCTTCGGTACTCCGGAGGCTTGCGCCGACATCAACCTGGAACTCATCGCGGCGGCGCCCATAGCCAAGCCGGAAGAGATAAAAGTTCTACGCTTCACCGTTCGTGCCTTTCCCTTCGAGAATCCCGATGGTATGTGGAGCTTGATAAGGAAGTCGGTTAGGCCCAGACTGGAGCTCCCTTGCAGTATTTTGACTCCTGCGGCGCTTCATACTCTACATCCAACTCCGGCGTCTCAAGCCGTTTGTGACCCTGGAAGCGCGATTCCAACGCTAAATCGAGCATGCCGCTCACAAGCAGAGTTCGCTCCACCGGATAGGTTGGCCTGCCGTTCTCGAACATCTTCTCGATCATCTGAACGAGACAGGCGAAATGTCCGTAGGGCTTGCCGCCCTCCAGCCACATGAGTACGGGTTTCGCTTCACTCGCTCCCTTCGGTAGAACACCCACGTTGAAGTCGCGGACGAGTCCGTTCATCAAGAACGTCGCCGCCTCCAGACCGTCGTGATAGCCAAACAAGTACACCGTCGGTTCCTTCACGAGTTCCTTCGGGTCGCCGGGTACGCGCTTCTTGCTGACGGTCAGGCAGGCGTCAAAAATCTTCTTTGCCCAAGGAGTCCGGTCAAGGAAGTTCCAGACAGCCTCGTTTTCCAGACATTCGGTCCAGGCAACACCCGTCTCGCCACCGCGCCTCCGTTCGACGACCGATTGCATCGCTTCGATCATGTGGTAACCGTACGATTCCTTCCCACCATAGGCCACAGCGCCGGCCTTGTCCAATGGTGTACCCCACTGCAGGTCCCAGTCCGGGACGCGGTGCGTGACAGGCACCGACGAGCCTGCCATGAAGGGGAACTCCAGCTCTCTGGAGATCTCCACCATCCGCTTCGCCTTGATCCAACTGTATGAGAGATGCTTGTCGTTGAACACGGGCACTGCTTGACCCGTCCGGCTGAATGCGTCGGCGATTTCCAGGAAAAGCTCAAAGCGCGGATAGAGCTTTTGCCCTTTGTCGTTCAGCGGGTAGTCGCCATGTTCTCCGATGAGCAGAACTCCATCCACGGCAATCTCGTCCGTTCCGAGCGTCAAAACCTCCCAAATCGTGCGGTAGATCGGTACGTTGTGTTCTTTCGCTTTCGCCCGGCTCATGTCATTGTCGGGCACTTGCGCGGTGTACATGGAAACAATCCGGGATCGCGGCTTTGCGGATCGGCCGTCTTGTCGAAAACCGTCGAGATACTTCCCAACAATCACGTCCGCGTGCGAGTTGTTTCGGTATTCCGTAACGACCGCAGCGATTTTTTTTGGCGGGGAAGCGGGTGTGGCGGCCAGTGCCAAGGACTCTACTGCGTAACGACCCGCAACACCGAGTCCGACACCGGAGAGCAGAAACGAGCGACGTTGCATGGATAGATTATCGCGCACCACCGCCGTTCACTGATCTGCGCCTTTGCAAACACGGCATAATGGTCTCGATGACATATGAACCGACGAGTACCGTCATCGAGTACGTGGAAGCCGATGCGGCGGTTCTGATTCTTTTTGAAGAAGAGGACGGTGACCGGCCTGGTGGGCGGTTCGCCGAACTGACAGGCGGATTGATCCCCGAACTCTATGCACGAAAAGAGTTTGGCGGCAAGTTTCTGAGCAAGGCCCTGATTCATCGGCCTGCCGGCTTCCGTGCTGAACGACTGCTTCTCATCGGTGGCGGCAAGACTTCAGAGTTCGACTTGCCGCGCCTGCGGCGGGTATCGGGAGCGGCGGTCCGCGCCTTGCGAGCCACTGCCAAGCCGACGGTTGCCTTCGATGTCCCCGGTCACAAATCGTCCGAGTCAGAAATTCAAGTTATTGTCGAAGGCATAGAGCTGGCAAATCATAAAATTGACACTTATAAGACCATAGATTCCGATGATAAGGGGGTTGCTGGCATCCTTCTCTGTACTCAGGAGAGTGTCGATGCGGGGATCCTCCGAGGCGCGGCCATCGCCGGAGCCCAGAACTTCACTCGGGGTCTTGTGAACGAACCAGGGAACATACTTACACCGACAGAGCTGGCCGCGCGCGCAACCTCCATGGCAGGAGAATCCGGACTTGACATCGAGGTGCTGCGACAGGAGCAACTCGAAGCGTTGAAAATGAACACGCTGCTCGGCGTAGCTCAAGGCAGCGACCAGCCGCCGGCGCTGATGGTGGTGCGCTACCGGCCGCAGAATACTACCTCGGAGCACCACTTGGGACTCATCGGCAAGGCGGTGACGTTCGATACCGGCGGCATTTCACTTAAGCCCTCAAAAGACATGCACGAGATGAAGTACGACATGGCCGGTGGAGCTGCGATGCTGGGGGCGATGCGCGCATTCTCAACGCTGAGGCCCGACGTGGCTGTTACGGCAGTAGTGCCATCGGTTGAAAATATGCCAAGCGCCAGAGCACAGCGCCCCGGCGACATCGTGACGTCGATGTCCGGTCAAACGGTTGAGGTCCTGAATACCGACGCCGAAGGCCGGCTGATCCTGGCGGATGCACTGACCTACGCTCAACAACTCGGCTGCACCCACTTGATTGATGCCGCCACATTGACGGGTTCGATCGTCGTCGCACTTGGGGCCTTGCGCGTGGGTGCGTTTACGAACAACGAAGAATGGCAATCAAAACTCCTGGCTTCGGCCGATGCCGTCGGTGAAAAGATGTGGCCGATGCCGTTGGACGACGAATACATCGACGAGTTGAAGAGTCCCATCGCCGATTTTGCAAATATCGGCTCTCGCTGGGGCGGATCGATCACAGCGGCGATGTTCCTGAAACAGTTTGCCGATCCGCTTCCCTGGGTTCATCTTGATATCGCCGGCACTGCCTGGCAGGACAAAGACGCTCCCGACCTGCCAAAGGGTCCGAGCGGCTTCGGAGTGCGGTCTCTCGTCGATCTCGCCATGAAGATGTAGCCACATTGACTGCTGGCTTCAGGGCTTGATCGGTTCCGGGATCTCCGGAGGTTGAAAGTAGTCACCGGAGGATTCGGGGCGCGGCAGAACTCCCACCTGCCGACCGCCTCGGAAGATATAGCGAGGCTCCAAGTGGTAATGCCCAGTCTCGGTGACACCGAAGGCATCCGTCAGATCAAACTCCCCCTCTTGCATCTCAAGCACAACGATGTCGGCGTAGGCGCCGGGCTTCAGCGTACCGATCTCCTCCGGCATGTCGAGGACTTCCGCAGGCGTGCTCGTCACACGCCGAACCACTTCATAGAGTTCCATCCCGATGTGTAAGAACTTGTCCATTGTCGTGACCAAGTCGAACACCGGTCCGTGCAGGTTGTACGTATGCAGGTCGCTGCTAATGGTCCCGGGGACGACGCCTTGTTCTAAGGAGGCACGAGCCACCCGGAACGTAAAGCTTCCGCGCCCGTGACCGACGTCGAGCCGCAGGCCCTGCTCGACTTTCTTCCGCACCGCAGGCAGCACTTTCAAATCGTCGCTCATGATGCCTCCCGCCCCGTGGCCGTGAACACAGTGTGTGAGGATGTCGCCGGGTCGCAGTTCGTCAAGAATCCGTTCCGTCGGGATGCTCGAAAGCGGCGAATGAACCATCAGTGGCAGACGCACAGCCTCCGCCGCTTCGCGAGCACGCAGCAGCGCCTGCAGTTCGTTCTTTCCGTCCGCAGCCAGGAAATCTGATAAGCGCACCTTGACGCCGAGAATGCGGTCACGGTTCGCCTCGATCATCCGCACCGCAGTTTCGACGTTGGAGTAGCGCAGATCTTCCAACTCACCGAGCGGCGGAATGGTCTCAGATCCGCTGACCATCCCCATTGCAGAAATGTTCAGCAGCGCGTAGAGCCGTGTCTGTGAAACGTCGATGATGAACTTGCGGAATCCCGGAAAAGTCAGCGCGCCAGATGAGCCTGCGTCGAGAACAGTGGTCACGCCTCGGGCCAGGCATGTGGGGTCAACGTCAATGCCGTAGTGGCTGACGCCGGAAAACACGTGGACATGGAGGTCGATCAGCCCCGGCAAGACATAGAGGCCCCGAACATCGAGAGTATGCTTTGCCGCAACTCCGGACGCCGGATCGATGACGGCTGCGACCCGCCCGCCAGTGAGCGCAATGTCCTTTTGCGTGTTGATACCCTGAGCGGGATCTACGAGAGTTCCGTTACGGATGATCAGGTCGTACATGGTCCACTCCAATGGATAAGCCGCCCGCGGCAAGCGGCGTAGTTACCAGCCCATCACATAGTCGTCTTTGGCCGGACTGACGCCGCCCATCAGCACGCCGCGTTCGGAATCGATCATGACCATCTTGACCGCACCAGCGCCAGACGGCTGCTGCTGATAGGGCTGCTGCATCTCGATCACTTCGGTGCGGTGTCCTAGCTTCGAAACTCTTTCACCCACTTCGTTTGCAAGGACTCTGGGCATCGCGAGCGTACCCTTCACTGGTTGCGGATACATCGATGCTTTGAAGCCAAAGCTCGTAACGGTCGGTGCCTCGACGGCCTGTTGTATGTTCATATCGAAGACGACGACATTCAAGAATGCCTGTAGCATCGCTTGCGGCTGATTGTCACCGCCTGGCGTGTTCCAAGCCAGGTACGGCCTGCCGTTCTTGAGGGCCAACGCCGGGTTTACGGTGTGCCGTGTGCGCTTGCCGGGGACAAGGAAGTTCACGTCGTCCTCTGCAAGACTGAAGTACGGCATGCGGTTGTTCAGAACGTAACCGCCGCCCTCGACAATCATGCCGCTGCCGAAGGTGCCGTTTACGCTGTGCGTCACCGAGACCAGGTTCCCGAAACGGTCAGCGATCGAGAACGATGACGTCTCCCCATCAGTGTTCACGTACGACTTCTCAAGGGCGGCTTGTTTGCCATTGGCGTAATTGACATCGCTGTCGCCCAGCACTGCTTTGTGGTTGCGTGGGTCGCCGGGAGGTGGTGGAGGGGCCAGCGTCTTGTCCATGTGAATGAGCGATCGGCGCTGCTTGGCGTAGGCCTTCGAAAGCAAACTCTCCACAGGCATGTCCTTGGCGAAGCGTGGGTCCGCGATGTACTTGTTGCGGTCCGCGAAGGCCAGCTTCAGCGATTCGGTCACGACATGGATGTATTCGGGTGAATTGTGACCCATCTTGTCGAGCGCAAAGCCTTCAAGGATGTTGAGCGCCATCAGCATCACAATGCCCTGCGAATTGGGCGCGCTCTGATAAACCTCGAGATCGGCATAGGTGGTCTTGATCGGTTCAGCCTCCTCGGGTTCATAAGATGCCAAGTCTTCGTACCGCAATAGCCCCTTCTGTTTCTTGTAGAAATCGGCGGACAGCCGCGCCAGGCGTCCGCGATAGAAGGCCTCGGCGCCCTCATTGGCGATCGTCTCCAAGGTTTTCGCGAGATCCTTCTGCACGAAAAGATCGCCGGGTTCGAAAGGCCCGCCGTTCTTGAGCAGCGTCTTGACGGAACTCGGGAACGGTGAGAGCTTTGGAATCGTCTTGCGATGGTAGCTCGACGCCCAGAACGATAAGGGATGCCCCTTGCCCGCCGCTTCGATCACGGGCTCCAGGAGTTTCTTGTACGACATCGTGCCGTACTTTTTCAGCGCCAAGTCAAAACCGCCGGCCATGCCGGGAACGTCGGTCGAATACGGTCCGGCATCGGGGACCCTACCGAGCTTGCGGTAGAACTCGGCCGTCGCGAGCTTTGGCGCAGGTCCTGTGCCATTGATGAAGATAACCCGATCTTCCTCAGCGACATACGCCAGGATGAAGCCGTCGCCGCCAATTCCAGCCTGATGCTGCTCGACGACCGTCGTCATATAGAACGAGGCCACGGCGGCGTCGATCGCATTGCCACCGGCCTCGAGAGCCTTGATGGCCGCTCGGCACTCCAGCGGGTGCTCGGCCGCAACCATGCCGTTGGTGCCCATCAGGACGGGGCGCCAGAAAGGGCGGTCGTTCGGCTTATCGGCCGTGAGGGGCGCAGAGATCAACAAGCCAATGACGAGGACATGGAAACGATGACAGGCAAAGTCGAACACGGGCGTGCCTCCCTACTCGGATGGGCACCATTATAGGCACGGGGCAGCCCATGACGAAGGCTAATAGTGATGGGACAAGGATCACTCCGAGAAAGCAGGAAATTTCTGGAGCCTCCTCCTAATCCGCTTGCTCGCCCAACAAGACATTCGCAGCGGTGATAAGAGAGCGAAGCAAAATCAAGAGTAAGATCGGCTCTCGGTGAAGCCGCTTTGCTGGAAGAAAGGACTCGAAGGCATAGCTCCTTCTTTTCCAGTCGATAGTCCTTGACGCCGCGAACGCGGCGCGCTATACATGGCTACCGACATGCCTGTGCTTACCAGACGATTCATCCTCACGCAGTCCTCGATGGCCCTCGCGGCATCCGCGATCTGCTGCGGGTCCTACGATTCGGCAGATCAGCAGGCAGGCCTGAACCAAAGGCCCCTCTGGACTGCCGGACAGGACGGCTACCACAGCTATCGTATACCCTCACTTCTAACGACACAGGCCGGAACTCTGCTCGCGTTCTGCGAGGGGCGGAAGAACAACCGTCGCGACCACGGTGACATTGATTTAATCGTCAAGCGCAGCACTGACGGTGGAGAGACCTGGTCTCCCCATGAAATCGTCTACGAAGAAGGCGGCAGCGCGGAGATTACCATCGGGAACCCATGCCCTGTCGTGGATCAAGACACCGGGGCGATCTGGATGCCATTCTGCCGGGACAACAAGCAAATCCTGATCACCATGAGTGACGACGATGGCTTGACGTGGTCAGCTCCGGTCAACATCTCCGAAGGCGTCATCCAAAAGCACTGGGTGTGGGTGGCCACCGGGCCCGGCGTCAGCATTCAGATGCGAAAGGGTCCTCACAAAGGGCGGCTTGTGATCCCGTGCGACCACGGTGTGATGGTCGGTGAGCATCGCATCATGCATTCTCACGTTTTCTTCAGCGACGACCGTGGTGAGAGCTGGCAACGGGGTGGCCTGTTGCCCGAGCATACCGACGAGTCACAGGTCGTGGAGCTGGCCGACGGGAGGCTGTTGCTCAACATGCGCAGCTACTGGGGCAAGGTAGCGAAGCGTGCCGACCGCCTCGGCAAGCGCGCACTTGCCTGGAGCAAGGACGGCGGTGTGACCTGGAGCGAATTGGCTTTCGACGAAACACTGATCGAGCCGGTCTGCCAGGGCAGCTTTCTGCGCTACACGCTCGCCGCAGACAACGGCAGGAACCGTCTCTTGTTCTCAAACCCGGCCAGCACGACCGATCGCGTGAACATGACCGTGCGCTTGAGCTATGACGAAGCGGAGTCCTGGCCCGTCGCGAAGACCCTCCACGCAGGCCCGTCTGCTTATTCTTCACTCGCGGTTCTGTCGGATCACACGATCGCTTGTCTTTACGAGCGTGGCGACGATACCGCCTACGACACCCTGACGTTGGCGCGATTTACGCTGGATTGGCTCACCGACGGTGCAGATGGCCTGGACGCCTAGTAGGGCCTGGGCTCACCTACAATGGGGTCCATGAAACGTCGGCGGTTTCTGCTCACGGCCGCTGCGTTCGTGTCCGGAGCAGCCCCTCTGGCGCGAGGCGCCGATCAGAGCCCGACTCCGGAGTTCGAGGCGCTACGGCTGTCGCTCGAAGACCCATCTCAAGGTTGGGAATCGCTCTTCAACGGCAGGGACCTTGAACTATGGAAACCGTTGCGAGATCCAGGCCGCGCGCCCAAGCCGTTCGACTGGGAGATAGCTACCGATGTCCGGCTCGACCCCGATGATCCAAAGAAACTTGCACGTAAACGGGAGCCCTATTCAGCAAACGCGCCGGCGTTCGTCAACAATCAGCGAGGTAAATCCGACAGCCCGATCACCAAGATGAACTACGCGGACGTCGAGCTATTTCTCGAATCCATGGTCGCCCAAGGTTCAAACTCCGGTATCTGCATGATGGGCCTTTACGAGATTCAGATTCGGGACAGCTTCGGCCGTACCGAACTGAAGTACGGCGACAACGGCGGTATCTACGCCCGCATGATCGGCGAAAAGCGTGTTGGCGGCGAGCCGCCGCGCTTCAATGCCAGCCGTTCTCCCGGTGAGTGGGAGAGTTTTCACGTCTGGTTCCGCGCACCGCGCTACGACAGGAACGGCAAGAAGACTCAGAATGCCTCGTTCCTTCGAGTGGTTCACAACGGCCGTCGAATCCACGACGAGTTTGAACTCACCGGCTCGACCCGAGGGTGGTCGCCGTGGGAGGAAAAACCGCAAGCTCCGCTGCTGCTACAGGGCGATCACGGACCAGTGGCTTTCCGCAACGTCTACATTCGCACGCTGCGGACTACCTGACGCGGCACATCGAAATTTTCCTTCCCCCCCTTTGGGCGCATACGCCTGCGACTGTTCTTCGAACCACCATCTCGGCGCCGCCCCACGTGGAGGGCCGCTGCTAGTTCATCATCAGGTAACCAACAATCAGCAGTGCTGCGAGGGCTACGCCAGCGCCGATGATGCCCCAAGGTATCCCGGCCTCTTTTTTCTCGGCTGAATCAAACATGATTTTATCCTTTCGGAATGAAGTTCCAATCAAAGATGCCCGAGCAGTAGATAAGAACGTTCTTACAGCCACCCGTCGGCCTCAGCCGTATCACTGAGGCGAACCGGATTGAATGTCTGTTGAAGGAGGAGATTCCTTCCCGCTTCGAGTTATCCGATGACCGGTCAGCTTGAGATCGGCATCGAACTGAGCTTTGGGTTTGAAGCCGCGCGCCTGCGCCAGCAGGGCGCGGAAACGCCCTCTAGTTCTTTTGCGAAGCAGGAATCGACTCCGCGTAAAGCAAGTCCCCCGTGAGCCCATCGTAGTATTGAAAAGTCACCTGTGGAACTTCGTAGGCCGCCCAGATGTCAGCGCTGGAAGGCCCCTGCCCTTCCTCCAGCCCGCCCGGCACCCGGAAAGTATTGTTCACTTGAACCACGGTGTAGACGGGCCGCCGTTTCCTTCCCTGGACCTCATTGGGAACGAACGTCGACCAGCGGATCTCACATTCCCTGCCGCGAGACTCATACTTGCCGCTCGTCGGACGATTCGCTTCCTCAATCAACCGATGGTTCGCCGAGTTGTGCGGCCCCGACGCGAATTCCCAAACCCGATCCGTAATCTTGATTGCGAAGCTGTTGTGGAGGTCACCGGTCAGGACGAATACCGGCTTGCCCAGCGAGTCCCAATAGTCGATCAGTTCTTCGCGCTCTACCGTTACCGCCGTCCAGGCTTCGTCCTTGTTGTTGGGCGTCTGCCGGCCGGTAACGTGAGGCACCATCAAGTTCACTGAACTGATGATGAACAGAAAGTCGGCCGTGCTCGAGCGCATCGCATTCTTGAGCCACCGCTTCTGCGATTCACCCAGAATCGAAACCCCCTCTTTGAATGGATTGCTCAAATCGTGCATCTGGCGATGGCTGCGGGTGTCGACGTAAAAGAACTCTGTGTTCGTGATTTTCTGGCGGAAGTGGTTGAATCTTCCGACCGAATACGACGCTTCGCCATCCTGCTTGGGCGCGGGCGAAACACGCAAGCGGTTACGATCCACGATCTCCCTGATCTTGTAGACGCCCGCATTGGGGTCGCCGCCAATGCGATCGAGCTGCGTGTTGTTGACGCCAGCGTCGGGCGTTCCCCAATGTATGGTCAGTGTTCCGGATTCGCTCGTCTTTAGCTCTCGAAAGTCAGCGGACGAGTCGACAAGGATGTCTTGCCCAGCTTTCAACTCGGCCCTCCCGAAGTGAATGTTCTGTCTCCAATCAACCGGGTTCGACCAACCGAGATAGTGATACCAAGCTTCGATTCCGATATCGCGGAAGACGGCTCGGCGATTGCGGAGTCCTGGCGTGCCGGTTCCGTTTACGTCGTTGAGGATCTCGTGGTCATCGAACATAAAGAACGACGGAACTTCGCGATGCCAAGCCGCTAGGTTTTTGCCGCGTTTCAGATACAGCTTGTAGTTTTCCCAGACACCCACGATCGTTGGAGCAAGATCCACAATCCGTGGTGTCGTCCGCGCCGCTGTTTGCTTGAGCCACTGATCTGCTGTGTGCTCACGCAGTTCCTCGTACATCCAGTCACCGTCGAGAATGGCAAAGTCGATCGAGTCTTCGATGCGTTCGAGCATCGTGCGAAAAGTCGGCAGACTCGGGTCCACTCGTTGTTGATTGCCACAGGCGTATTCAAAGCGGAAGTTGAACAGACCGTCGGGATTGAACTGAACGTGACGGTGCGTGTCCGCGTTGGGGAGAGTCCTGAAGTCACCCCTTAGTTCCTCGGGTGAGCGCGACCCCGACTCTCCCATGACTTCGTAATAGTAGGTGGTGTACGGTTCGAGTCCCGTGATATGGACCCACCCTGTGTTGTCACGGTCCAGGTTCGTATGCGCCACTCCAGACGTCTGATCCAGGCTCGCCGGCGTCGTCCCATAACGGACATGAAACTCACCCGGCTGCTTCGTCCGCGCCCAGACTCCAATCCCCGACGAACTCAGACGCCCAAGAATAGGACCGTGTGTAATCTCAGCACCGGTCGAGGCGCCTCCGAAAAACAGCAATGTCGCAACCACTCGTATACGCATATCGCGAACGATTATAGGGGCAACTGCCTGCAAGCGACTCACACCAGGAACCGTTAAGCTGTCACCATGGCGGCGATATGGGTCATCTGCCTTTTCACTGCTGTTCTTCCAGCCACCGCTCAACCCGCTGACGCAAACTGGCCGCAATTCCGAGGCCGCCAGGCAAACGGTATCGCGGAGGGGCATGCACTCCCGATCCGCTGGGACGTCAAGACCGGCGAGCACATCAAGTGGAGAGTTGCCATCCCTGGTTTGGGCCTCTCCAGCCCGATCGTTTGGGGGGACAGGCTTTTTCTGACTACGGCAGTCAGCGAAGCCGACAAGGGAGATCTACGCCTGGGCCTTTACGGCGACGTCGCTCCGGTCGATGACGAGTCCGAGCACGTGTGGAAGGTACTCTGCTATCGCAGGAGCAGCGGGGAACTGCTTTGGGAGCGTGAAGTCCATCGCGGCGTCCCGAAGGTGAAGCGTCACACCAAGTCTTCCCACGCCAACTCGACCCTCGCAACGGACGGCGAGAGACTCGTCGCTTTCTTCGGTTCGGAAGGGCTCTACTGCCTCGACCTCACGGGCGAAGTGATTTGGGAAAAAAATTTCGGCGCTCTTGACGCGGGCTATTTCAAAATCCCTGAGGCTCAGTGGGAGTTCGGCAACTCTCCGGTAGTGTACTCCGGGCATGCGATCGTCCTCGCCGACGTGCAGGAGAACAGCTTTCTTGCTTCCTACCGGCTCGCGGACGGCAAGCAAGTCTGGCGCGTCAGACGAAGCGATGTACCGACCTGGGGCACGCCGCTCGTTGTCTCGACCGCCGATAGCACGCAGGTCGTCGTCAACGGCTTCAAGCATGCCGGCGGATACGACTTCGAAACCGGCAAAGAGCTTTGGCGAGTCGAAGGAGGAGGTGATATACCGGTCCCGACGCCTATTGCCGGTCACGGCCTCTTCTACATCACGAACTCCCACGGCGGACTCGCTCCGCTCTACGCGGTAAGCCATAAACATCGAGGTGTCGTGAAGATCACAAAAGAACGCTCTGCAGGACTCGCCTGGATCGCCCGTCGCCTCGGCAGCTACATGCAAACTCCGCTGCTCTACGGCGGCCTGCTCTATCTCCCGCGCTGGAACGGAACCATGGCCTGCCTTCGTCCCCGCACCGGTGAAATCGTTTATCGCCAACGCCTATCTCCCGGTGCGTTCACGGCATCCCCGGTCGGCGGCGACGGCAAGATCTACATTGGGAGCGAAGAAGGCGAAGTGCACGTCATTGCCGCTGGCGAAGCATACCGACTCCTGGCAACCAACCCGCTCAACGAACCTCTTCTGGCGACCCCCGCCATCTCACAAGGCGTTCTCTTTTTCCGGACAGCCCAATCGCTGATTGCGGTCGAGTAACCGCGGAATCAACCATCCTGGCCGTTACGTGACAATCTCATTGTCGTCAGTTGGCAACCGGCTATTGTGGCATTGAAAATCCTTTTGACGGAAGAAACTGACCATGTAAACACGAGTTTCTACCACTACGACGATTTCCTGGATGAAAGAGAACTCCAAAGCAGGGTTGTTCCTCTGAGACGGACAGCCGGAAGACAGAGATTCTAGGTCGTCGATACCATTTCCAGAGCGGGCTTCGCCAACAATTTCGCTACCGGCGTAGCATGCCAGCCTTGCGCTCTTTTCGCCCAATAGAGATCACGCAGCTGGCATGACACCGGCCCCGGTTCACCCCCGCCGATGGAGCGATTGTTCACCATCGTAAAGGGGATGATCCCACCGCCCGAGGTTGAGAGAAAAGCTTCGTCCGCGTCGTCCAGGTCGTCAGGCTTCAGATCGGCGTCCTCGGTACTGATCCCGATCTCCCGGCACAGGTCGAAAACCGTCAGACGCGTGATGCCTTCGAGCACATTGTCACCCGGCGTCTGGGCCCGATCACCCTTGACGATCCACACATTAAAGCCCGGACCTTCAGTGAGATAACCTTCGGTCGAAAGCAGCAGGGGTTGATCCGCTCCATTGTCGAGAGCCTCGAACTGCCCGCAAGTCAGGTCCATCCGATTGAAGCTCTTGACACGCTGATTGATCGATACGTTCGGTGCGCGCCGAGTCTCGACGATCCAAAGATGAGCGCCGGTCTCGACACGCTCCTTTGGCACCACCCAGTAGTACGGCACGGCATAAGCGTGGAACTCGTTGCGACTCGTACGCGGATCACCGAATGCCGCACCGCCGCCGTAGCGCCCTCGGGTACACATGAAGTACACGATGGAACGAGATAGGCCCGCGGTGTCCACACAGCGCGCCAAGATCTCCTTGATCTCCTCTTCGGTGCAAGGCGGTTTCATGCGGACATAGTCACAAGAGGCACGGAACCTTGCGAAGTGATCGTCCAGCCGAAAGAAACTACCGTCCCATACCGACACAGCGTCAAAGACCACGTCGCTCTTCGTAAACGCCGGATCGAGCATGGGAATCGTCGCCTCATCGACCGGTACGTAGCTCCCCTGCGAAAAGGCAATCCCCCGTGATTCCGTCATACTTTCTGTTCCCTTCATCCTGGCTCGCACATGCGAAGGTCGTATCCCATTCACTTCCATTACTGATCGGCTGTGATCCGGGTGGAGTGCTTCTTGAGAGTTGCGACATGCTCTTTACTTGACATCTCAGAAAGCGGGTTTCCTCGCAGGTCAACGCTCCAGAAGGGTGAGAATCGCTGCTGCCCATCCGCGTCCTCGGAAGCCATCTCAGCCAGAATCGAGATGTCAGTCAACCGGTTTCCGGCGAGGTTGAGCCGATAGAGCGAATTGAGCGGCTTCAGCGGAGAGATATCGGAAAGTTGATTGTGCGAAACATCCAGCGAGGACAGACGAACGATACTCGACACGGGCAAGATGTCCTGCACTTGATTGTGGGCCAGATACAGACTGGCCAGTTTCTTGAAGTTGCCGACCACACCGATGTTTTCGATCTTGTTATTGGAGAGGTAGAGCGAGCGCATGTTCTCCAAGGCGGCAAGAGGTGAGATGTCGGAGACTTCATTGTCGGAAAGCTCGATGTACTGCAATCGGGTCAAGTTCGCCAGCGGGCTGATGTCACGGATGCGATTCTTCGCAAGGGTCAGACTCTGAAGATATTTCAAGTCAGCAATCGAGCTCAGATCGCTGATCTCGTTGTCTTCCAGGTCGAGCAGCGCGAGTCGCTTGCAGTGCTCCAGGCCTGTCAGGTCCTTGATGCCGCGGCCTTTCGCGACGACTTGCGAGAGATCCTTGACATCTTCTGCTGTTAGCGGCTCGTCATTGTTCCGTTTTTCAAAAACGTTCTTGCGAACGGCGGCCTCGAGATTCGGGTCCGGGAACAGCTCATCGGATGCGAATCCGGGCAGCGAAAGAGAAAGGACGAGCAGAACAGACAGAAGCGTTGTCCGCGAATAGCTCTTCATCGGGTTCCTCCTTGATGGCAAGAGCCGGAGTGTTGAACTTTTCTTGAGCCGAGCATAACGGCGTTCGGAAGTTCTCTAGAACAGTTTGCCATTTCTGCTTCGGCAGCTTCAAGCCCAGGCCCGTGATCTGTCAAACGCCTGCGAGGCCTCTTGATCCGGCAGCGCAGAATCAAGACACTGTCCCGATTGACCTGGCCCCACCCAGAGCGGCATACTTCGAGAGTCAAGTCCTTCAAGAGTCGTCTACGTATGGGAAGAGTACTGAAACCGCGCACGGCTGAGGCTCGCAAGCGGCGAGTGTCGACCCTGTTGCGGCGTCTCAACAAGGATTATCCGAACGTGGAGTGTGCGCTACATCACACATCGGCATGGGAATTGTTGGTGGCCACGATTCTGTCCGCGCAGTGCACCGATGTACGGGTGAACATGGTCACCCCGGGGCTGTTTGCCAAACTGCCGATGATCGAGGACATGGCCAACGTTCCCCAAGACGTGCTGGAGCAGGAAATCAGGTCGACCGGCTTTTATCGCAACAAGGCGAAATCGCTGATCGGCGCCGCTCGAATGATCATGACTCGGTATGGGGGCAAGGTCCCTGACAAAATGGACGACCTCTTGCAGCTCCCCGGTGTCGCGCGCAAGACGGCGAACGTGGTTTTGGGGACCTGGTTCGGAAAAGCGACCGGTGTCGTGGTCGACACGCATGTTCAGAGGATTTCGAGGCGGCTCGATTTCACCCGGCAGAAAGATCCCAAGAAGATCGAGCAGGACTTGATGAAGCTGCTTCCCAGGAAGCGTTGGATCCTGTACTCCCATCAGATCATTCATCACGGCAGGCAGGTCTGCGTTGCCCGCAAGCCGCGCTGCTTGCAATGCAGCCTCGAAGACCTTTGTTATGCCAAAGACAAAGCAGTTTGAAAATCGTCGAGCATAGACGGTCACTCCGCCGAATGCCGGCGCCTCTCCTGAACCCGACATAAGACACGCAACGAACAACGCGACATGGGATGGCTCCGAAAATCGGGCGAGTGGTTGTCGCAATACGCAGCGGCTTTCGGTCCTTGGGGCATTTTCTTCGTTTCGTTGTCCGATTCGGCGTTCATTCCAATGCCACAGGGCGTCGACACGCTGCTGGTTGCCCAGGCGATCGCCGCACCGGATGTCACCTATTTCGCGGCCGCACTCGCAGTCCTCGGATCGCTGCTGGGTTCATTGATTCTCTATGAACTGGCCCGGCGGGGCGGCCGCATGATGCTCGAGAAAAGAATCTCGAAAAAGGGATTCGAGCACATGCACAACCAGATCGAGAAGTGGGATGCGCTGGTGTTGCTGTTCCCCACAATGATTCCGCTTCCTCTTCCGATGAAGCTGTTCGTCATTGCAGCGGGCGTTTTCCAGATGAGCGTCGCGCGCTTCTGCGCCGTACTGGTCTTCGCGCGTATCGTGCGCTACTTCGGCATCGCCTACTTGGCCCTTCAATACGGCGAAAAAACGATGACGATTCTGACGGAGAACGCCTGGGTCGGCGTGCTGACTCTGTTGGCAATCGGCGTGCTGTTTGTGGTTGTGAAACGTTTGGGCAACCGAAGAATCCGTGAGACCTAGAGCCTTTCGGCTCTCGTCGGATGTCCACAGATTTCCAACCCGTTACACTGTCGGCATGTTGACACGGCGTGTTTTTCTGGGTGCTGCCGGCGCCCACCTCCTGCTCGCGGGAGACTACCCGTCTCGATCGGCTCGAGTCGAGCCGCTCTGGAAGTCGCCCGACGGGCACCCGAACGCGCTCGAAGCAACGGACGAAGGGCTCTGGGTGGGCGAACAAGTCACCGACGTGGCTTACCTGCTCGACTGGCAGAACGGCAAGGTGATCCGCAGAGTCCAGACGGAATCTTCGAACACGAGCGGCATCGCGTTTGGCGGTGGTTTTCTATGGCTGGGCTCGAACGGCGCGGCGAGCCGGCGTCCGGCTCGGCCGACCGATAGCGCTACCGGCCAGATCCATAAGGTGAGCGCCAGAACAGGTGATACAGTGGCGCGCTACCAGGTACCGGGAGGCGGCGGCGTGCATGGCCTGGTCTGGGCGGGGGATTCGCTTTGGGTGACGACACTCAAGCTGGGAAGGCTCACGCGCGTCGACATCCGCTTCAAAGAAATCTCGCACATCCCGATCACGCTCGACCGCGCTCATGGCCTTGCCTGGGACGGCGAGTCGATCTGGTGCATGTTCTCCAACGACTATCTGATCCAAAGGCTCGATCCTCAGAATGGCGACGTGCGTGAGGTCGCCCAGCTCAACAAGGGCATCGACCCCGACCCGCACGGCATGACGATGCACAATGGCGTGCTCTACTACAGCGACTCCGGGTTCGTGCGCGGCGGCGGTGATCACGCCGGAAAACATGCCGGCTACATCTGCCGCGTTCATCTCGGATGATGATTCGCCCATTTCGCCATGGGATCTTCCTTCCGTGCATTCTTGTGCTTTGTTCGGCCTCGTTCGCTCAGGATGAAGCACGCATCATGCGACCGGCGGATTTATCGGCTCACGCCACAGGTGACATCGACATCATCGCCAAAGCACAGGCGGGTAAGCTCGAGCTTGACGGCAAGCCCATCGAAGCGGAAGAACCCTTCCCGGATGTCTTCCACACTTCCGTCACAGCAGGTCCCGGCGAACATACGATCGCGATCCTATGGGAAGACGGCAGGCAGGAAGTCCGGTTCTTTGTAGGCAAAAATCCCCCGGAAGAGTTCAAGGCATTTCAGCAGCATCCTCCCGTACCCGGCGTCCAGTGCACTCAGTGTCACGGTCTAAGCCGGCGAGGGAGATTTCGCTTCAAGGGCGGCTGCTTCGACTGTCATCAGAAGGAGAAGGAGACGTTCGCGGAAATCCACGCCCACATGGAGCATACGTTCGTGGAATGCGGCACTTGCCACAACGCGCACGGCTCGACGGCGGCAAAGCACCTGATCTATCCCAGAGAGATCATGTGCAAGCTTTGCCACAATTGAGGCGTCCAGCGTAGAACCGAACCAATCCCGGTTTCGGTTCTTACGAAACAGGAGTTACGAGGTCGTTAGCCTGCTTGTATTACCTCGTGGCGAGAAAATCCGGTTAGCCTGCATGTCTCAGCACCCGGCGGCCGAAGCACGCCATACGACCGCCATGACCTCGTGCGCTTGCTGGCCGTGCTCGACGTACTGTCAAGTACGCCTGCGCGCGCCAAGCGGCGCGCGCCTCGTCCTGACGGCCCTCTCACGCACTTCACCTCGCCGCGCGGTGAGACATGCAGGTCAGACTTTCACCTTGTCGTAATCAAACGGCTCATCCACAAGGTGATATTCCGGCTCTCCTTCTTTCTGCAGGTAGTAGGTAATCAGCGGCGTCCTCTTGAAATCCGTCAACTTCCGCGGCTGAGCCTCGCCGTTCACCCACTCGTAGACCGGCACTTCCCATGGATTGAACGTATCGCTCAATCCGCGTTCCTTGGCGATCCGGTACAGGTTAACATTCCCCGGCTCGTGCCCGGCCAGCCAGAGACCGATCATGTCGAGCCGAAACTTGTCTTTACTGAACATCACCAGGTTCGCCATGTAATCGTTGCCGATCTGAAAGCCGTTCCCGTCGCGTCCGTAGATTCCCTCGATCATCGCCAGTCCGGTGTTCAGAGTCTGCATGTTGTCGCACGTCTTGTGCGCCCAGATCTCCTGATGCATCGGACTCAGCGGCGCCGGCGAGTCGTACCGCGCATAGCCCAGCCGCCGGTGGTTCTCGAAAAACTTGTTGACACGCTCTGATACCTTCGGATGGACATTCGGCTGCATGAAGTCCGGCGCGCCCGTCACCATCCTCCACCCCGGACAGAAGCGCACATACGGCTTCACCACCAGCCCCTGCTCGTTTTTCACCGACTGTGTCAGACACATTCCGTGCGCCTTCCACTTCGCGATGTTGAGCATCCACGAGTCTTTGTCGTTCACCGGGGTGTAGTGCGGAATATGCGAGTAGACCACCGGCTCGGGCACCTTCGTCCAGTTCATCTGGTACCCTCCTTCGAAGTTCCGCACGCGCCTTTCGCACTCGTTCATCTTCACGCCGTGCCGCTCGTTGATATCGACGAACCCGCGCACATTCCAATTGTGGTAATTGTTTGCCTCGACAAACGTGAAGTCTTTCAGCCCCACTTCCTTGAGGCCCATCACCATACCTTCGTAAAACTGCGGGTCCGTCCCCGTCCCCCACATGTCTTCGGTCGGACGGTCTTTCGACGTCACGCTGCAAACGTTCGGCTTGAGGACCACCTTGTGGGAAACCGGAATCCCCGACTCGTGGGACGGCACAAAAATCTCCCGCGCCAGCGACAGACCTTCTTTGAGCTTCTGCTCGTTGTCGAACTTGTGCACGACATTCGTCCGGCGAATGAACACCGCTTTTGGATTCGCCTCAATAAACGGGTGAACGTTGAAATAAGGCCGCGAAACAATGCCGGAGCCACTCCGCCCCTTCACTTCCGGGACCGCACTGACCACAGCCGCCGCACCGGCCATCAAACTACCCTGAAAAAATGCCCGCCGTGTCACTCCCATGCCAGCACCTCGCCGCCAGTTTCCCCATTCTACACCTGTCAGTCCACAAACGGTTGACGTCACGAAACAAGACGATACTTGAGAGTGATATGGAATCAGCCGAAGGTCCTTCTGCCACTCTCTCCGGTTGCGTCAACACATGACCATACATCGATTGTCCAGCAGAAGTACTTTTTCCATGGAC
This sequence comes from Bryobacterales bacterium, assembly GCA_026713545.1. GTDB lineage: Bacteria > Acidobacteriota > Terriglobia > Bryobacterales > UBA6623 > JAPPLB01. The sequence continues at coordinate 10,848 of JAPOOG010000034.1, read as the reverse complement.
TTCCGGACAAAGCTTCTCTTCTAGCGAACTGGAAACTGAAAACGCTTTCCATTCGCCAGTCGGGCATCCAGGGTTCCGGAGTCCAAAGGCTCGCCGGTATAAGGAAAGAACACCACGCCATCCGTTGACTCACCCGGCTTCAGTTGCATCGTGACGAGCGAGAGCGCCGAGGCGGCTGCAGCCGCCCGTAAGCCTTCCGGGCCCCGCGCGATCGCTGCGCGGCGTCTTGACTCGTACCCGTTGCTAGAGCGAATCGGCTGGCTACCGTACAGAGCCTTTTCGTAGGCTGCCTGCAGCTTCACGACATCTGCTTGGCGAGCTTTCTGATACAACTCGCGAACAACGACCTCCTCCGATGCGGCGCGAACCCGCTGTCCGCTGTGCGATGTATAAACGAAATCGTTCGGGCTGACAGGTTGATTCTCGCCGCTTCCGTTACTGTAGGAGACCTGGACGACCGCGAAATCGCGGATCGTCATCGGCAATGGCGCGTACATGAGCGTGAGCCCCTCGCGGCTCAACGTCATGTAATTCAGCCCATTCGAGGTGAACTCGATTACCTGTCCGAAGACCGCTGAACATGTGCCTGGGAGCGCCCAGAGAAGGACGAACAGGATGTCCCGCAGCGCCTTGATTCGCGGGCTCGGAAACATGCCGATTATGATACAGTAACGACTAAGGGCTCTTTCGTTTGTTGAGGTAATGAAATCGCTAACCGGCCTTCCTCCTTCGGCCTACCTGAAGATCACTGAGGAAGCGAAGATTCCCCTGCTAGTCCTCGAACGACTTGTACAGGAGCTCGAGGCGGGCTCCACACCTGCATATATTTCACACTACCGTCAGGATGTATCCGGCGGTCTGGATGAGCAGCGGATTCGCCTCGTCGAGAATCGCCTCAAACAGTTTCTCAAGCTAGAGGACCTTCGTATTGCCGTTCTTAGCTCCGCGAGTCGGCAAGGTCGGCTTACTCCCGAGTTGCGTGAACAATGCGAGTCGGCGACGGACCGTTGGGAGCTGGAAGACCTATATCTTCCTTTCAAGCAGAAACAGGAATCCCCCGCAGACACGGCCAGAAAACAGGGTCTTGAAGGGCTTGCAAGTCGATTGGAGGCTCAGAAGCCTGAGGATCAAGATGTCAAAGCCCTGGCTGCCGAGTATCTCAATGAGAAGGCCGGTATCAAAACCGCTGCGGACGCGCTACGAGGAGCACGTGAGATTATCGCGCAATCATGGAGCGAAGACGTTACCGTGCGTCGGGGATTACGACGGCTCCTGCGCCAACGCGCGCGTCTCGTTGTTCACGACGGTCAGTCCGTAAGGGGGGCAGCCAAAGGCAAATACAAGAATCTGCTTGGTTATCAGGCTCGATGCAACAAGGTCGCTTGGCGGCAGATGATGGCGCTCCGACGAGCGGTCCATGAAATTGGCCTGCGCTTCGAAATCAGACTGCCTGCAAACAAGGCCGTCTCGTTTCTCTTGGAAACGAAAGGCGCCCGTGGTTCACCGCAGGTGCAACTCCAGCTCGGCGCGGTAGCGGCACGGGCGTTCGAAGGGTATATCGCACGTTCGTTCGCCAAGGAGGAACTCCAGGTACTCAACGAGCGCTGCGATCGAGAAGCGGTCGAAGCCTTTCAAAAAAACCTCCGCAAGATCCTAATGACTCCTCCCGCTGGACGGATTGGAGTCGTCGGTCTCGAAACCGGACGTCCCGGAGGCTGGCGCGCCGCGGTGATCAACCCTGACGGTGAATTTGTCGAGGGAGCGGTCATCCATCGGGACGGCGGCTTGCAGGGAGTCCCAGCCGAAAAACCGCCAGTTCCGACGGAATCCGAAAAGGGAGATGCCGAAACGGCCAGCGGAGGCCCGGCAGAGGAGAAAACACGGTCCACGCCCCCCAAAAAATCTTCATCCACTACACAGAGTCAAAACGGCAATCCGGCAGCCAAACAAGAGGCCCAGCCGGGAGACCAGCCCGATCAGCCGGCCGCGACGAACGGCTCCGCCGCAGCCGCCGCACCCGCGAGCCTCGAGGCCGGGTCCGAGAGCATCGAGCCAGTGGATGATCAGCCGGCATCGACCGCAGATTCCGCAACCGACAGATCGTCGGAAGAGCCTGTGCCCAAGAGCCTTCCTGGAAAACCGTTGGCAAGCTCCAATGGAGATGGTTCCCGGGAGTCGGTTACTCCTCTGGTGGAACTTCTCCGACGCAACGAAGTGAACGCGATCGTCATGGCCACTGGTCCGGGCGTGCGACATGTCGAGAGGTTCGTCAGAAGCTCGATCCGAGAAGCAGGATGCAAGGACATCTTCTGGACCACCGTGAATGAAGCGGGCAGTTGGATCTACGCGACCTCAAAGGCCGCGCGGCGCGACATACCGAATGCATCCATGGCCCAGAGAGGCGCGGCGTGTTTAGCGAAACGACTTCAGGACCCTCTGGCCGCTTTTGCTCACGTCGACCCACGAACTCTTGGCCTCGGGCAGTTCCACCAGAGCATCGACGCCCACAAACTCCGAGAAGGTCTTCGCACGACCTTGGAATCAACAGTCCATATTGTCGGTATCGACCTCAACACGGCCCCCGTCGACCTGATCGCGCTTGCTCCGGGCATGACTGATCGATTGGCCAAACGCGTGGTCGAGCACCGCCAAAAAAAGGGCAGGTTCACGAAGCGGGAACAGTTGAATGCGGTAAGCGGGTTGAGTAAACGGATCTATAAACAAGTTGTTGGTTTCACACGCGTATTCGAAGGCGAAATCCCTCTAGACGCCACCGGGATTCACCCCGATCAATACCCGATCGCCGAAAGGATCCTGGCAGCCGCCGGCGTTTCCGAGAGCGAAGCATTGGAGAAACCGGAAGTCCTCGACAGTGTCGTTCTGGAGGAATACCAAAGCCCTGAGTTTCCGCTCGCGGTGCTGCAAGGGATTGTTCAGCAACTGAGGCCGTCCGTCCGCAATCCACGCGGCGACTTTGTCCGGCCCAGCCGGGAAGTGAAGCTTCGCACGGACGAGGAGTTGGCGATCGGGAAGAAAGTCGAGGGCGTGGTTACGAATATCGCCGCCTTTGGCGCCTTCGTGGACATCGGCGCGGACCAGGACGGTCTTGTACACATCTCCCGGATGTCAGACAAGTTTGTCAAAGATCCCAACGCCGCCGTCAAAGTCGGTGACCGGGTCGAGGTCTACGTGCTGGCCCTGGAAGACGGGGGGAAGCGTATTTCCCTTTCGATGAGGGATCCAGCGGCAGCGGCCGCGCAAAGACCCGGCCGCACGCGTGTCGACGCTCGGAAAGCTTCGAATGCGCCGCGGCGGCGCAGGCAAAAAGAACCGCGCCGAGAAGCCAAGGTGACCCGGCGTTCCTTCGGACCGTCCGGAAAAGAAAAGCTTCGCCAAGAACGGGATATGAAGAAGCTCTCTCTGGACGAAAAGCTCGCCCTTCTGCAAACCAAGTATCGTACGAAGGTCTAACAGCCCGTGGCAAAAGCCCCGCTACATTCAAGCGACGATGCATCCCGGCTGAACTGCGTCGCGCCTCGGTCGAATATGTCCAATATGCTCCCTCGTCGCGCCTTGTTAGCCGGGCGCCTCGCCGCTCTCGGCGCCACGCAGGGTTTCAGCACGGACTGTTAACCCTTTTCTTTTTTCATCCCAGTCGCTTCCCCAACGATTTACAAGGGAACTGTCAGGATTCCAGCAACCTCCATCTTCATGGCAATTCGAGACACGAGGGCCGATTGTTCGCCGGATCCATTCGGCTTGTCGCACCGCAACGCATTACAACGCAATCTGAGCGTATCTCAACTCGTCAAGGAGTCCGTCCGGCGTCAAGAAAGCCGTCTCGCCGCCAACGGCGCGCTCGTGGCTCTCACCGGACCATACACCGGCCGATCGCCCAAGGACCGCTACATCGTCGAGGACGACGCGACGCGGGAGAGCGTCGATTGGGGTGAGGTCAACCTGCCGATTTCGCCCCGAAACTTCGCAGGACTCCATCAGAAGGTCTCGACCTATCTGCAGAGCAAAGACGCTTTCGAACAGGATTGTTTTGTCGGTGCGGATGCAGCCTACCGCGTGCCGATCCGCGTTGTCACCGAGCTGGCTTGGCACAGCCTCTTTGCACGTCAGCTCTTCGTTCGCCCGACGGAGCAAGAGCAGACATCGCATTCTCCGGAGTTCACCGTCATCTATACCCCAGGACTCCAGGCGGACCCCAACGAGGACGGAACCCGCAGCGAAGCCTTCGTCATCCTCAACTTCACGAAAAAGCTCGTGCTCATCGGGGGGACGCGCTACGCCGGCGAGATGAAAAAATCCGTCTTCAGCCTGCTCAACTTCCTCTTACCGGCCCGCAACGTGTTCCCCATGCACTGCTCCGCGAACATGGGACCGAACAGTGACGTCGCGCTTTTTTTCGGCCTCTCCGGTACAGGAAAGACAACACTCTCGGCCGACCCGAATCGCCGGTTGATTGGCGATGACGAGCACGGTTGGAGCGACAACGGCGTCTTCAATTTCGAAGGCGGCTGTTACGCCAAGTGCATTCGGCTCTCCCCGACCAAGGAACCGGAAATCTGGAACGCTTTGCGGTTCGGCGCAGTGCTCGAAAACGTCGTGCTGGACGATGACACGCTCGCGCCGGACTACGACGATGACAGCATTACCGAAAACACGCGTGCGGCGTATCCGGTCGACTTCATCGGCAATGCCGTCATACCCGGCGTTGCAGGCCGTCCGCGGAACATCGTCTTCTTGACCGCCGACGCCTTTGGCGTCCTGCCTCCCATCTCGAAACTCACTCGAGAGCAGGCCATGTATCAGTTCCTGAGCGGCTACACGGCGAAGGTCGCCGGTACGGAAAGGGGTCTCGGCAAGGAACCCTCGGCGACGTTCAGCGCCTGCTTCGGCGCTCCGTTTCTACCCCGTAAGCCTGGGGTGTATGCAGAGATGCTGGGGCAGAAACTGCGAGAGCACCCGGTCGATTGCTGGCTGGTGAACACTGGCTGGATCGGGGGCGCCTACGGTGTCGGCAGGCGAATGGACCTGCCACATACCAGGGCCATGCTCGATGCGGCGCTCTCGGGCGCGCTCAACGATGTCGACTACGGGCACCACCCGATCTTCGGCCTCATGGTTCCGAAAAGCTGTCCTGGCGTACCGCCCGAAGTTCTTGACGCCCGAGGGATGTGGGCCGACAGCGCCGCTTACGACGCGACCGCGCGCAATCTGGCTGGCCTCTTTCGAGACAACTTCAAGAAGTTCAGCGGCGTATCCGAAGCAGTGAAGGCCGCAGGCCCCCAAGCCTGAGTGACTTCGCGCGCACGGTCCGCTCAGGCGATGATGTCGTGGATCACCCGGCCGCCAACATCCGTCAAACGGAAGTCGCGGCCGCTGTAGCGGTACGTCAGCCTGGTGTGGTCGAGCCCCAGCAGGTGAAGGATCGTCGCGTGCAAGTCATGCGGATGGACGCGATTCTCGACCGCCTTGAAACCGAAGTCATCGGTCGCGCCGTACGCCATCCCACCTTTCACGCCGCCGCCGGCCAGCAGCGTCGTGTAACCGGGGACATTGTGATCGCGGCCCTTGCCGATCTTTTCCAAACCGCTGTTCTGAATCATGGGAGTCCGTCCGAACTCGCTGCCGATGACCAACAGCGTGTCCTCGAACAGACCCCGCGCCTTGAGATCCTCGATCAGCGCCGAAATCGGCACATCCGCTTGCCGCGCCAGTTTGCCATGAACCAGGATATCGTCGTGGCTGTCCCACGGCTGGAAATTGCCGTAATACACCTGCACCATCCGCACATCGTTCTCGGCCAATCGCAGAGCCATCAAGCAGCCCTTGCCGAAGTCGCTGTCGCCGTACCGCTCACGAACATGCTCCGGCTCCTTGTTGATGTCGAACACATCCGGAACTTCCATCTGCATCCGATAGGCGACTTCCATCGAGGCGATCGCCGACTCCATCTCCGGCTGATGCCCGAGTCTTTTCAGGTAAGAACGATTCAGCTTGTCGAGCAGTGCGAGCTGCCGTGTCTGCTCCGTGTCGCTGAGGACCTTGTTCCTGATGTTCCGGACGAGCTTTTCCGGATCCGTCTCGTCGTTGCGGATGTAGGCGCCCTGGTAGGGGTTCGGCAGGAACGCCGATGACCACAACGACGGCCCCATGACCGGATAGCCGGGGCACAGCACGACGAAGCCCGGCAAGTTCTCGTTTTCCGAACCGAGCCCGTAGGTAACCCATGACCCCAGTGACGGCCGGCCGGGCAACTGGTGGCCGCAGTTCATCAGGAACAGCGAAGGGCCATGGTTGCCGTTGTCGGAGTAGCACGACCGAATGACGCAGATGTCGTCGACCAGCCCACCGACCCGCTCAAAGATGTTCGCTACCGGCAAACCGCTCTCGCCGCGCCGACGGAACGTGAACGGCGACTTCATCAAGTTGCCGGATGCCCGGTCGGTCTTGATCTTCGGTCCCGGCAGCGGCTCGCCCTCGTGTTTGGCGAGCATCGGCTTGGGGTCGAAGGTATCGACCTGTGACAACCCGCCGTTGAGGAAGAGAAAAATAACGCGCTTCGCCTTCGGGGCGAAGTGGGGGACCTTGGGGTCGAGAGGACCTGAGGTCCGTGCGCCCAACATACCGGCAAACCCGACCGTTCCAAACCCGGCTCCGATCATCTGGAGAGCATTTCGACGTGTCATAGCAGGTACCCCACTGGTATGTTACCAATGACCACGGCGGCTGTCATTCCCGATCACCGCCCCCGGCTCAATTCACGGCGCTGAACTCGCTCGCCCCCAACAGCGTCTGAGCGTATTTCGGCCAGGGATCTTGCGTGGCCTCGATATAGTCAAGGCCGACGCGGACCTCATCCGTCGAAGGCGGACGCCCGTAGAGCAACTCATAGGCCCGCCGGATTCGCGCCGCATGGTCATCGCCCGCCTCTCTTGCCAGCCGTTCCGCCAGCGCCTTCGCCTGCTTCATTACGAAATTGCTGTTGAGGAAATAGAGCCGTTGCATCGGTCCGATCGTCACGGAACGCTTCTCGCTGGTGCTGTTCGGATCCGGAAAGTCGAAGAGCATCATGGTCCGGTCCGTCGTCGTCCGGCCCACCGTGCAATACACCGTGCGGCGGCGGTTGTCGTCGGCGAAATCGACGGGCGGCCCGCCCACGTCCTCATCGAGACTGCCCGCCACGGATAGAATCGCATCCCGCAGAGCTTCGGCATCCAGACGCTGCACCAGATTGGCTCTCCAGAGCAGCTTGTTGGCGGCATCCTTCTCGAAGCTGTCAGCGACGTGGCCGGCGCTCAGTTGGTATGTCGAAGACAGCATGATCTCCCGATGCATCGCCTTGATCGACCACCCGCTCTCGATGAACCGCGCCGCCAGATAGTCCAGCAGCTTCGGATGTGACGGCCTCTCGCCGAGCTGCCCGTAGTTGCTCGGCGTCGCGACGATCCCCTGTCCGAAGTGGTGCTGCCAGATGCGGTTGACCATCACCCGCGCCGTCAAGGGATTCCCGGCATGGACGATGTGATTCGCCAACTCCAGACGGCCGCTTCCTTGGGTGAAACGCTCCGGCTCGGATTCGCTCAGGATGTGCAGGAACCGCCGTGGCGCCAGCTCGCCGAGGTTGTCCTTGTCACCGCGGACGTGGACCTGGAGATCTTTGATCTTCCCGCTGTCCTTGTATCCATGGATGAAGGGATACGGTTCCGGCAACTCTTCCTCCAAGCGCTTCAACTCGGCCCGCAAGCCCTCGAGGTGGGCCTTCCAGACACCGCCCAGGAAGCGGTCGATCGACCGGTCCTCCTGCGGCCCGAAATAGTAAACGCCGCCGGAGAACGGGAATCCGTTCTGCGAGAACGGCGGTGAGGCCAGATCCCGCCACAGGTACCATTTCTTGAGATCGAGGAACTCGAGGTTGGTGTACTGCCGCGTCCTCTCGTCCAGCAGGCCCTTCGCTCCGCCCAGCTTGACGTAATTACGGTCCTCGATCTCGTACTTCTCCTTGTGAACGCCCCGGATGAAATCTTCGGCGGCCTGCGCCAGCGGGAGCGCGTCCTCGCGCGTTCCGCCACGCTCGACCAGAGCGTCCCAGTCGTCGAGGAACTGGTGTTCCTTGTCGGATCGCAGGTACGTCACCCAGCGCTCGAGGATCTCCGCATCCAGATCCGTTTCCTTTGCTACGGCCTCGGCGCCAGGGCCGCCTTCCTGCATCACATCCCAGGCCGCCATCATGTACTCGGAGGTCTGATCGAGCATCACATCGATGAGCTGTTCGGTCTGCCGTTCGATGAACGTCTTGATCACGTCCTTCTGGCCGGCGATGGCCTTCTCGGCGTCTTTATAAACCTTGACCCGCTCCTCGGGAGCCAGCGGATACTCTTCGTATGCGCTGCTTGCGAACACACCCTGCAGCGAATAGAAATCCTTCGTCGGTATCGGGTCGTACTTGTGGTCGTGGCATTGCGCGCAGCCGACCGTCAGGCCCAGGAACGTCCGCGTCACCACGTCGACCCGGTCATCCCCGCGGGGCGACAGCGCCAGAAACCCGAGTCCCGCCAAGTGCTTCTCGCGCTCAGGTTCCGAAAGCAGGTCGGCCGCAAGCTGAGCGCGAACGAACTGGTCATACGGCAGGTCATCGTTGAATGCCCGAATCACCCAGTCCCGGTAGCGGAAGGCGTTGGGGTACGGATCGTCCACTCTGATTCCAATTTTCCCGTCGGCATAGCGCGCCAGATCCAGCCAGTACCTTCCCCATCGCTCGCCGTAGCGCGGCGAAGCCAGCAGCCTCTCCACGACCGTCTCGAAGGCGTTCGGAGACGAGTCGGCGAGAAAGGCGTCGATCTCCTCCGGCGTCGGAGGCAGCCCGATCAAGCTGTACGTGGCGCGCCGAATCAACGTCCGCTTATCCGCAGCCGGAGCCCGTTCGATTCCTTTCTCCTCCAGCCTGGCGAGGATGAAGCGATCGACCGGCGCAATGCCCCGGGAAACATTCCGTATCTCCGGCGGCACGGGCATCGAGACCGGCTGAAACGACCAGAATGCCCGCTGCCGCGGGGTGACCGCGAATGCAGTGCTTTCGGAAATCTGGGGCGCCAGGTCTTCGTCGGGCCAGACTGCCCCGTCCTGGATCCAAGCCGCCAGCCCCTCGATTTGTTTGTCGGAGAGCCGGGTTCCGGACGGCGGCATCTTCAGCCGCTCATGGGTATGACCGACTGCCTGTATCAGCAGACTGCCGGCCGCGTTGCCGGGACGAATCGCCGGACCGGAACTACCACCGCGCACCATCGTCTCGCGCGAATCCAGCCGCAAACCACCCATCTTCGACTGCGTATGGCAGGCATAGCAGTTTTCGATGAGCAAAGGCCTTATGTTCGTCTCGAAAAATTCGAGTTTCTCCGCCTCGCCGGCCCGGCATGGGCTCAGCGCCGCGACAGCAAGAGCGAGCAGTAGAATCCGCAAGAGGGCAGCCTTCCCTACGGCCAATCTATCAATGGCCTCCGAAGCTGTCAATGTGATCCGGCCCCGAATCAACGCAATATCGAGAGTTCTCCTGTTTGTGCAATGTTTGTGCCATCGAGAACGTTCTCCTTTCTTGGCATGAGCTCATTTTTCATTCGCCGCAGCAGAAGCAGCCCGGAGGGCGACGGTAGCTGTGGCAAACAGCCCTCGTCGCGAGGCCCAACCAGAACGCCGGACGGCGCGCGGACGCTTGCCGGGACAATATTTATGCTGAACAATAGCGAACAATGGTGAACAATGGTGAACAATGGTGAACAGGGCATCAAGGCAGTGATTCGAAAAAAGCCGTGATTCGTGTCTCGTGATTCGTGTTTCGTGACCCGAAAACCCAGGCGAGTGGTACGGCCGTTGCTCCAAGGCGGAATGCGGAATGGCCGTGTCTCGAAAAAGCCGTGTCTCGTAATGCTTGGTGCGGGCGGACATGGTTTCTTGCAAGGGGCCTTCAGCTCGACGAGTATTCCTCTTTTCGCGGATCATGATGCGCCGGCATCGCTGAGGGGGGTTCCGGGATGTGAAGCTCGACGCCATAGATTTGCCGGACGACCTCTCGCATCCGCTCGGGGTCGAGGGGCGGGGGCTTGGCTTTCCTGGCCTTGGCGGCCTGCTCGGCGGCCTGGCGCTGGATCTCACGATCGCAGCGGACGGAGATCTCTCTGGAACGCTCGAGGCGCTGCGCCATGAGGCTGATCTTGCCGGCGGTCTCGACGACGCCGGGCAAGGAATCATCGTCGATATCGCGGTCCTGGAGCCGGGAGCCGAGGTCGAACACCAGCGTGCGCAGCATCTCGGTCACGAGGAGGCCGCCCGGCCCGGCAGACGCCGAGCCCAGCTTGTCGGCCCAAGCCTCGAAGACCTGACGGGATTGGAGGAGCCGCTCGCTGGCCGCGCGCATGCGCTTGTCGTAACGGTGGACGGCCAGCCGGCTGACGCGATCCGCCAACCCCAGATCGTCGAGCAGGGCGTTGATCCGCCCCGTCGCATCGGTCTGCGTGATGGCGGGGTCGCACAACCAGCCGTGGAGCGCCTCGCGGGCTTCGCTCGGAAGCCGATCAATGCTGCTGGGCTGTGACATTATTTTTCTCCTTTTTCCTCTTTCCGCCGTGCCCTTCCTGCTCGGGCTTTACCAGGCGGATAAAAAGCCGTGATTCGATAAAAAGCCGTGTCTCGTGTCTCGTGATTCGTGAAAACCGTTGGCCGCGGCTTGCGGTTGCTCTACCGGGAAACGCCGGAGGGTTGGTGGACATTCCTTTCGTTTGCGCCACGGATGAGGCATCACGGGACATGAGAAACCGCTCTTCTCTCCTGATGCTATGCGGG
>JAPOOG010000117.1 GCA_026713545.1 Bryobacterales bacterium | reverse complement strand
GCGGGGACGGCGGCCGCCCATGCCGCGCCATAGCCGCTCCACAGCGCGCAGGAAAGCAGTGACTGGGCGGCGGGCGCGGCGGTCCGGGCGGCGGATTTCGGTTTTTCGTTCTGGCATAAAAGCCGTGTCTCGTGTTTCGTGAAAACCCTGAAAGGTCCTGTTGCCGACGCGGGCGGCTTGCAGCTTGTCCTGCCGGCCGGGGTTGCCGGTGCTACGAAAAACAAACTTTGTCTCAGACGCATGCGCGTGATCTAACCTCCTCGATTTTTTCCGCTTTTCTCCTCGCTGTTCTCATGCTAGGCATGCCGAGGCGGAAAAAAAAGACTGAAGGGCTTCAGTACCAAGAGGTATCAAAAAAACGTGTTTCGTGATTCGTGTTTCGTGAAAACCAGGGAGGGGGCGGCCTGGTTCGCTCCAAAAGAAATGTCTGAGGGCCGGTGAACCGTAAAGGCCGTGTTTCGTGGCCCGAGGGGTGAAGGAGGCGATATAGCCGCTACGCCTGCTCGCGCCTTTTTCCTCGCCCGGCTTGCGCCTCGTCCTGACGGCCCTCTCACTCACTTTGCCTCCCCACGTGACGAGACGTGCAGGACAGAGCCGAAGGGGAATTTTTTCCTTCGCCATCGGCCTGGCTCACCAGAGGAACTTCTCCCCTTGCGACGACCTGCGAACAGATGATCCGCAGAGGAGGTTCCCAAGCCCCATTTCCCGCTGCGGAGCGCTTACCATGTACGGGCCATGAAGAACCGCCGCGATGACCGTCAACCCTCCCGGAGAACGTTCGTCAAGAAAGCCGCCGCGTCCACCGTCGCCTCCGGAGCACTCCTGACCGGCTGCGGCCCTGAGGAAGAGCCGGCCAAGCCCCGTCTGGAGCGCCTCTCCGACGACCCGTTTTCTCCCGTCAATCTTCCGGGCCGCGACAACTACCGCCGACCTCCCGGCTGGGGGCCCTCCATCCGCTCGAACTGGGACGCCAAGAACGTCATCGTCATCATGCTCGACAGCTTCCGCGCCGACCATCTCGGCGCCTTCGGAAACTCCAAGGCCCCCACCCCGAACCTCGACCGGTTCGCAGCCGAATCGACGCTGTTCACGCGCTGCTATCCCGAGGGCCTGCCCACCATCCCGGTGCGCACGGGCCTGTTCAGCGGCAAGTTCACCTATCCCTTCCGACCCTGGCAGGTGCTGCACCCGGAAGACCACCCACTGCTCGCCGAGATTCTCTGGAGCGAAGGTTTCCGCTCCTGCCTCGTCTCCGACACGTACCACATGCACAAGCCCGGGTACGGTTTCAGCCGCGGCTTCGACGATGTCATCTGGCTGCGCGGACAGGAGGGCGACCCCTATGTCCGCGATCCGAGCATCCAGGTCGACATCGAACCGTTCTACAAATCCCGCACCGGCGAGCCCAAAGAAGCCGACCAGATCCGCCAGTACCTCGCCAACCGCCACGACTGGCAAAGCGAGGACGACCACTTCACCCCGCGGGTCATGGGGCACGCCCTCGATTGGCTCCAACGCCGGGAGCGCAAGGAGAACCTGTTCCTCTGGATCGATTCCTTCTGCCCGCACGAGCCCTGGGACCCTCCCGACCGCTTCCTGAAACAGGCCGCTCCCGACTTTGGCGGCAAGAGGCTGATCCTCCCCACGCCCGGCGACTCCGAGGGCTACCTCGACGCAGAGGAGATGACCGGCATCATGTCGCTGTACGCCGCCGTCGTCGCTTTCGTGGACCACTGCGTCGGCAACTTCCTCGACGAAATCAAGCGAATGGGGCTCTACGACAACACGATGATCGTGATCGGAACCGACCACGGCGAGCCGTTCGGCGATCACGGCATCATCCGAAAAGCCCGTCCCTGGGGCTACGAAGAGCTGGCGCACACCTTTCTGATGATTCGCGAACCCGGCGGACGCGGCGTCGAGCGCGTCGATTCGTACGTGCAGCTCACCGACGTCACCGCCACCATCCTCGACCACCTCGGCATCGCCCCGCCGCCGGCGATGACCTCACGCAGCCTCCTGCCGCTCATCCTCGGGCAAGAAGAGGAGGTGCGCGACTTCGCGGTCTGCTGCCACTACGGCAAGTCCGTCAATCTACGCCACGACGACTGGAGCTACCACTACTTTCTCGACGGCGACGCCAAGCAGAAAGAAGGCAGCGAGCTCTTCAAGGAAGGTCCCGAGATCTACAACACGGCCGACGACCCCAGCGAGCACAACGACCTCATCGCCGCCGATCCCGAGCGCGCCGAAGCCATGGACCGAATGGCCCGCGACCTCACCCGCGAGCTGGTCGAGCACGAACAACAGTTCATCCGGGCCTGAGAGCGCCGCCAGGGTCAGGCACTGGATTTGACAAAGTAGCTTCCAGTTGCTACTTTGCTGTCCATGAGATCAGTGGGCGTGAAAGTGCTCAACAGCCGGCTGAGCGAGTACGTGCGGCTGGCGGCGTCAGGTGAAACCGTCCTGGTGACGGATCGTGACCGGGTGGTGGCGGAAATCGGTCCTCCCAAAGAAACCAGGAGCCCGATTCTTGCCGATGCACTGCTGGCCGAAGCGGTGCGCAAGGGCCTGTTGACGCCGCCATTGCTGCCCGCTGCCGGGAAGCCTCCTGCAGCGGAACCCGTTGCGCCGCTCCGAGACCTGCTCTGCGAATTGGATGGTGACAGAAGCGAACGGTGATCTATATCGACACCTCGGTTGTGCTCGCCCATCTTTTGGCCGAAGACCGTCGCCCGCCCGCCCGTCTCTGGCATGAAACCCTGGTGGCCAGCCGGTTGATGGAATACGAGATCTGGACCCGGCTGCATGGGCGCCGGCTCGCCGAATCGCACGGCGAGGCGGCTCGTTTACTCATTGGGCGAATCGCGCTGCTGGAGCTTTCCCCTCCGGTGCTGGCGCGTGCTCTGGACGCCTTCCCCACATCCGTGCGTACGCTGGATGCCCTGCATCTGGCGTCATGCGAGTTCTTGCGCAATCAAGGCCAGTCGATTGCGCTTGCCAGTTATGACGGCCGGATGATTGCTCTCGCCCGCGCGATGGACATTCCCATCTTCGACCTTGAACCCGCCTGAGCCAAACGGTCCCAGGGCAGGATGGTGATCCTCGTCCGGACGCCTCGCAGCGCCACGCATCGCATGATCAGCATGAGGAAAGCCCATGAACGGGAAGAAGCGCTCCACACACCGAGGTTTCGATCGGGATGACGCGCCCGACCTTTCCGGGGACGGCTGGCCCGAGACGTTCGCCAAGGCCACCATTCGCCACGGCCGGCCCCCGCTGGCGAAGCCAAAAGTGTCAACCACCATCCGCCTTTCCCATGACGTGATCCATCACTTCAAGGCGGGCGGGTTCGGGTGGCAGGCCCGGATCAACAAAGCGCTTCTCGAGTGGATCAGGGAGCATGACACTCCATGACGACCCCTCGTGGGGAAACCTTGTCGTACTGACGGGTGAGTCAAGCGTTGACGTGCGGGATCAATCAAGTCTCGATGAGCACCCGGGCGACGCCATAGCGCATGTCGCAATGACCTAACAAAACAATCGATAAGCCGATTGCATCACTGCAACGGTTTATGCTCGCGAAATCGAGGGCCAAGGCGCTGAACATCGTTGGCCCACTGCAACATTGCAGAAAGCATCCTTTCTGCATTGGTTCGAAAACGAACTACGGGCTGAATCTTGGCATTCTGCTGGGGCACTTGGTGGACGCGACGCATTCTGGGGGCAGAGAAATGTTGCTGCACGTGGGGGTGTATTACAATGTTCACGTACGTATGCTGATAAAGGCTCAGGTTCAGGTTCGTGGAAGAAAAACCAAATCTCAGAACTATCACCTACAAGTTCGAAAAGGATGATCACTATCGCATCATCCCGGTGAGCGGGGTCTGGGGTGGCCCAACCCCGGGTGGCGAGATCATGGTGAATCTGTTCCACGATGCATTCTCGCTACCGCAAGATGTCAAATACGCGGTATCGCCTGATGGTCGAGTGGGGCAGGAGGTAGCTCGCACGGTTCCGGAAAACGTGCAACGAATCTTGCTGGCAGGCATGATACTTACCCCGGCGCAAGCAGATTTCATCGGGCGTTGGCTGCAGGAGAACGCACAAGCGGTCAGTAATCAAGCGAGGTCACAACATGCCGGCGACAGCAAGGGCGACAGCAAGGGCAACAGCAAGTAAGATTCTTCCATTCACCATTGAACAGACGACGGCTTCGCTAGGCTGTTTGGCACTTTGTCTTGATCTCAGACCGAGTGCTGCTGTCGATGAGTCTGGGCGAAGAGTTCCTCAATTTAGGCAAAGCGGCTGGTGGGTCAATATGGACCCGCCGTTACCTGAGCTCGTCTCAATCGACAGCAACAGCCTGGGTGAATCTGGCTACCTTCTCTTGCAGCCAATACCTGTAAGCATTCAAGAAATCGCTCCCGGTGACTTCATGGCTTCGTTCCACGAGGCGAACATTGCCATTCCGGGCAGTGACAGCGATGATGCTTACCAAGCTCTGGTGGCTGAGATTCTGGATACCTTCGACGGCCTCACTGAGGAAAAGTATTTAGGGAAAAGCGCCTTCGATCAGTTGCAGATTCTCAAAAAATACATTGCCAAGACGTAGCCCCATATCGGCCAAGTTGGCGAGCAAAATCGCCGCCAAGCTGGAGGCCGAGGTTTATGAGGGCCGCAATCACGCGAGGGCTGTGGTGCGAATCAAAGGTGTTCGCATCTGTGAGTTCGGGATTCGAAGGGGTACGAGGACTGGTCACAACCATATTCCCAAACAGATCGGCGTCAACTTGAGACAAGCACTTGCGTTGGCTCGCTGCCAACTCACGAAGAATGACTACGAGAGGATTCTGAAGAAACGAGGGGGGCTGATCTCAGACTCCATACATTGAGAGGCGTTCTCAAGGATGGGGGGAGCCTCTTCACTCTTGACGTTAAGGATCCAGACTGTGTGAAAACTGGGACCATGGCGGATTCTCCGACTGATTGGGTCGGGGTTGGTGCTGTGTCCGCGTATCGCAAGGGTTTGCCCCACCGTGGACGCCTATGGCTTGTTAAGCCACTTCTGGGGGCCATTCCG
>JAPOOG010000036.1 GCA_026713545.1 Bryobacterales bacterium | reverse complement strand
GTCCCGGCGTTTCGGCCATCTCGGCGGCGTAAAAGAGCTCCTCCTGCCGCCGCCGCTTCCCTCGCGTTCCCATCGCCATGGCGCCAGTTTACACCAAAACATCCTTAGCTCCAAATGGTTTTTAGACACAGACTGCTAGGGTGGACATAACGGGTCGTCCGGGCTCCCAAGCATTTCCTAGCTCGAGCACGACCGAGCCCAATGGTCGAAGCAGAGTCTTGAACAGCGGCGCAAAGGATGCTAGCCATCTCACATACTGCTCGCCCTGCTCATTCCCGTACTTTTTCTTTCGATTCAAGGGAAACGGGGGCGAGGTGAAAATGAGGTCGACTTGCTGGTCTAAGTACTTCTTGTATTTTGGTCGCTGAAGAACGTACTCGGCTTTACCGACGACTGACCGTCCATGTGTTGTCTTGAATGCTACATGGGCGCGGTACCTTTGGCGAGGTAGGTGCTGGGAGAGGGGATTTGCGCCTACCCGACCGGACATGTCACTAACCTGGGACCTGTGAGGCGTCAGGGCAGCAATGCCGCACTGGAATACCGGCTTGATACAACCCGGTGGGGCAGGAAACACTCGAAGGCGAAAACAGATCGTCAGACGGTCCAGAGTGTAACTTCAACCGCCTCCAGTCTGGGACCTGCTTTTCCTGTGCTGCGGTGTGCATCATGCATCTCTTCCAGCTGGTAATTGATGCGGACACCAGGGATGCGGGCGCTTCGTGGTGATGGAGAGGGAAACGAACTCTGTCGAGAGCGAGCAGGTCAGCACCGGGGCGGCCCCGATGCTGTTGTGGAAGAGGAATTTATGGACCGCCCTCATGACGGTAGCCTAGCACAGGAGATCGCTGGGCAAAAGTTGGCGTCGATCTGACAATCTCCGAGAACAGATGGGCGAGATCCGCCGACTCTCGTTTTCTGTTCCTCCCGTATTCCGCATTTCTTTCGGACCGAGTTCGAAAGTCATCCAGAGAGTTCAATCCCTTCAATATCAAGGTATTGACCCCCAAAAGGCCGTTTTCCTGGGTGGTGAAAAAACACCCTGTGCTCGGCCGTGAGCACCTGAGAGTTCAAACGCTCGTCTGGAAATCGATGTTCCGCAGCCGGCCCTACAAGGTCGAGACCACACCATCAAACGGCGTTCGGATGGATTCCCGTCGCCGACCGGAGTAACGGCCCGCCTACCGCAATGCGGTCTTCTCCTGCGAGATGATTTCTCGCGTCCAACCCATCGGTTCCCCTGCAGTGACATTCCGTTCAGTTTTTCCTCCCCCTGCCTGCGGATCATCCGGAAAAGCGGGCAGGCGCCCAGAGGGCACCCGCGCTCTCCCAGGGATTTCCTCCGCCCGCGTGCGAATCATTCAAACAGGAAACATTCGGATCGGCGTCAATACCGCTTGATCCGGGGGGACGCTTCAGGTGAGAGTAAAACTTCCCGTTGACCTTGGGGCGCATTGTGAGCTAGTTTGAGCTTGTTTAGCCGAACATGCGCCGATTAGCCTGCATTTCTTACCACCCGACGGTCAAAGCACGCGATACGACCGCCCTGACTTCGCTTTTCCTTCGCAGCGCTTGCTTGCCGTGCACGACGTACTTTCAAGTACGCCTGCGCGCGCCTCGTCCTGGCGGCCCTCTCGCGCACTTCACCTCGCCACGTGGTGAGAAATACAGGCTAGGCGGTTTCCGGCGGCGGTTTTCTTTCGCCGGAAGCGCTCGGCCGCTCGCGTGCGGATCATACAAGCAGGAAACATCCAGGCCCGTGTCAAAGCCGCTTGATCAGGAGGATGTTTCAGGTCAGGGGACTGCATCAATGGCCCTCGTCCTTCGTGAGCGAGCTGCACGCCGCAAAGCTAAAAGGAAGACGACCCATGGCAAGAGACGAAAAGATCGACCCACGCATTTTCGACCTGTATGACGAGTACTGTCACGGCTACATCGACCGGCGCGAGTTTCTGAGCCGCTCCTCGGGGATCACGATCGGCGGCGTCTCCGCGATCTGGATGGCGCAGGCGCTGCTGCCGCGTTACGCCGAGGCCCAGACGATCTCGTTCACCGACCCGCGCATGAAGGGCACCTACGTCGAGTACGAGTCGCCCGGAGGCACGTCGGGGAGCATGCGCGGATACCTCGCGCGACCCAGCGGCGACGGGCCGTTTCCCTCCGTCGTCGTCATCCACGAGAACCGGGGACTGAACCCCCACATCGAGGACGTCGCGCGGCGCGCGGCGGTGGCCGGGTTCCTGGCGCTGGCCCCGGACGGGCTGTCTCCGGTCGGCGGCTACCCCGGCAACGATGATGACGGCCGCAGGCTGCAGCGGGGCCTCGACCGGGCGAAGCTGGATCAGGACATGATCAACAGCGCCCGGTACCTCAAGGCGCATGAACTGTCGAACGGCCGGCTCGGCGCCACGGGTTTCTGCTGGGGCGGCGGGATGACCAACCGCCTGGCGGTCGAGCTCGGCAGCGACCTGCAAGCCGGCGTGCCGTTCTACGGCCCCGCAGCCGCGAGCGAGGACGTGCCGAAGATCAAGGCAGCCCTGTTGATCATCTACGCGGGCACCGATCGACGCATCAACGCGATGTGGCCCGCGTACGAGGCGGCGCTCAAAGCGAACGGCGTAACGTACGAGATGCAGCTTTTCGAGGGTACGCTGCACGGCTTCCACAACAACTCGACGCCCCGCTACAACGAGGCGGCGGCGGCGCTGGCGTGGAATCGCACCGTGGGCTTCTTCCGGAAACACCTCGCCGGGTGAGGCAAGGAAAAGGCCGTGATTCGTGTCTCGTGTTTCGTGATTCGTGACCCCCAAAAACCCAAGCAGGTGGTACGGCTGTTGCTTCAAGCCAGCTTGCGTTAAGGCCGTGTCTTGAAAAAGCCGTGTTTCGTGATTCGTATCTCGTGAAAACCGCAAAAGCCGTGTTGCTGGCGCCAAGCGATTTGCGCCTCGTCCTGACGGCCCTCTCACGCACTTCGCCTCGCGTCGTGGTGAGAAAAGCAGGCTAGCGGGAACCTGCCCCGGATGCCCCGGGTTGTCAGGGCTTGTAGTCGAGCTCGCCGGCCTCGATCCTCACCGGCAGACGGTTCTCGCGCGGCGGCAGAGGGCAGGTCGTGTACAGGTTGATCGCGCACGGCGGGTTGTAGGCGCGGTTGAAGTCGACCGTCGTATAGCCGTCTTCGTCCGGGACGTCGGCGTACAGGAAGCGCGCGGCGGAATAGGTCTCGCGTCCGCTGGTCAAGTCGCGGAAGATGAACCACAGCCGGCCGCCCTGGTCGAGCGCGGTCATGCGCAGATCCTCGCCGCCGACCGTGAGAACGACCGAGCCGCTGGATCGGGCACGCTCGACGTCGCCGAGGATGTTGGACAACTCCACCGTGCGCGGCTGGTCGTGCGGGACGTAGCGTCCGCGCACCCGGAAAGACTCGTCGACGGGAAACCACCGCAGCCCGGTGAAGCGCTGGCGAAGGGAGCTGTCGCGGTCCCGCAGCCGGATGGCCAGCCTCGCTCCGCTGTAATGGACATAGAGCGTGAGCGGGCCGACCGCGACCATCGGCCGCGCGTCCCCTTCACGGGGCCAGAGCCGCGCCGCATCGACGTTGCGGCCATTGACCGAGAGGGTTTCTCCCGCCGGCGCCCGCGCCGTGACCACGCCGTCGCGCAGGGTGAAGACGCCTGCCTGCGCGGGTCCCGTCCGCAACACGATGTCGTTCAGCGGCGACGAGCCGAAGCTGTTATCGCCCTCGTTGAGAAAGAAGAGCCCTGCCAACGTGAGCCAGCCATCGTCGGCCTTGAGGTTCGCCTCGCGGCCGGCGCGCCAAGCCTCGATCTCCGCGGCGTAGTCCTGAGTCACAGGTTGCTCACAGGAAACCAGCAGCAACGCGAGCACGCCAAGGAAGATGGTCGGTAGTGAGGTCTTCATCGGCATGTTAGCCTGCGTTTCTCACCACCCGACGGTCGAAGCACGCGATACGACCGCCAGGACTTCATTGCGCTTGCTTGCCGTGCTCAACGTACTGTTCAAGTACGCCTGCGCGCGTCAAGCGGCTCGCGCCTCGTCCTGACGGCCCTCTCACGCACTTCGCCTCGCCGCGTGGTGAGAAATGCAGGCTAGTTGCGAACCGGAACGTTGAAGGGTCGATGTCCCGCGTGAATTATAGCCGTCAGAAAGACCGGACACGCGGCCCACAGCTCGGCGAAGGCGACGTGCTCGAAGCTACCGGCGAGACTACCTGGAGGGGATGTGACATGGCGGGACGCAGCCGAGACTGGAACGAAGGACTGGCTCAGGATCTCCGGGACGAGGAGTTCGCGCGAGCATTTCTCCTGGCGGCCATGGACGAGGGCGTGCCGATCCAGCATGCACTCGGGAAGGTGATCCGAGCGATGGGCGTCAAAGAGTTCGCGGAGAAGGTGCAGATGGCAAGCCCGAACGTCCTCCGCGCGATTCATCCGCGGCACAACCCTACACAGGACACGTTGAACCGGCTGCTGAGGCCGTTCCGCCTTCGGCTGAGTCTTGCGCGGCTCGACGGTCCTCAGGATCGCCCGGCGGCGTGAACGCAGCGGAGCTTCGAAATCCGCAGACCTTGCGATCCTGAGCAGATTGCATGCGGCGATGCCGGCCAGCAAGTCGCGTTCCCGATTTTTCGGCTACGGTACGCGGGTCTACTGAACCACTTGTTCGCTTTGGGTCCGGGATTTTTTTTGCGGGCCTTTCGTGAAGAATGCGGCGTGCACCATGGCGCCGTTGAGGGTGAGGGCATGTCCGTTGAGCCGATCTTCGGACACCCGGTGCTCGACGCCCAGGCCGACGCCCGGCGCCTGCCGCGCCGGCGCTGAAGCGAAGCGCCGGACGATGTCGAGAACCCGCGAGGCGGACGGGGCGCCCTTGGCGGCGGGCGATTCGAGGAGATGAGAGCGTATGAGCGCGCCCCAGTGAGCGGCCAGCAGGTGCGGCGCACCGAACAGGTCCATCGACGTCACCCAGCTTCCGTGGACGACCACGATGCCACACTGGCCGGGAAGCGGACCGCGGTCGACCAGATCCCTGACGGCGGCGTCGCGGGATGGCCTGCGGCGGTGCGCCGCCCGCTTCACGTCCGCGGCGGCCGCGGTGGGCGATTGCACGGACGCGCGGCCCAGCATTGCATCGACTTCACTCCAGACGGCATCCTGATCGCCCTCGCGGGAACCGCTCCTCCGCATGGACCTGGAGACACCCTCGTTCTTCTCGGCGCGGACGCCGGCCGCCGTGAACGCCTCATCCCTACGCGAGGACTGGGGGCGCCCCCAACGGCCCTGCTCGAGGCAGGAGACCGGGATCTTCAGGTCGCGCAGGGAGGGCACCAGGACCGTCACGTTGACGGAGCGGTTCTGCTTGTTGCCCAGGAAATGCTCACCCTCGACGACGAGCACCGGCTTGTCGCCCGGGTTGCGCACGCGCAGCTCCTGCACGGACGGTTCGTCCAGCTCGTCCACTTCGAGCCCCGAGGCTTCGCCGGTCGTGATCGCCGGCAGGTCGTTGGCCGCCAGATAGACGGGGAAAAAGGACACGCCCAGGCGGGTGATGGGCCAGCCGATCGAAAGGGTGTCGAGCTTGGGTATTGTCATTGTCATTGCCACCTCCAAAGTTATTGTTACAATGACAATAATACACTGTGGTCTTGATTTTGTCAACAAGACAATATATATTTTCACTATGGCACCCGACATCGGATTCGACTACGACCCCGACGCCTATCCGCCCTTCGCCGTCACCGTGGACGTGGCGGTGTTCACCATCCGCGGCGACGAGCTCCAGGTGCTGCTGATCGAACGGGGCGGCGAGCCGTTCCTGGGAGCGCTGGCGCTGCCGGGCGGCTTCGTGCGTCCGGACGAGGACCTGGACCAGGCCGCGGCGCGGGAACTGGCCGAGGAAACCGGCCTGCGAGCAGGCTCGTGGCACCTGGAGCAGCTCGCCAGCTACGGGAGCCCGGAGCGGGACCCGCGCATGCGAGTGGTCACCGTCGCCTACTGGGCGATCTGCGCCGAACTGCCCGGACTGCGGGGCGGCGGGGATGCCGCGGCCGCGCTGCTGATGCCCGTGAAGGAGATCGAGAGCGGGAGCGTCCGGCTGGCGTTCGACCACGAGCGGATTGTAAGGGACGCCGTCGAGCGCACGCGGTCGAAGCTCGAGTACACCGCCCTGGCGGCGAAGTTCTGCCCGCCGGAATTCACGATCGGACAACTTCGCCGCGTCTACGAGGCGGTCTGGAACACGCGCCTCGATCCCGGAAACTTTCAGCGCAACGTAAAGGAGAGCGGCGCTTTCGAGAAACGAGCCGACGCGGCGGAGGCGCCTCGTTTGCAGCGCGGGCGCCCGGCGGCACTGTGGTCCGTCAGCGATTCGGACGTTCTCGAATCCCCGCTCGGTGCGCCATTGGAGCGGCCCCCGGCGCGGCGGATACGAGCCCGGAGAGTCAAATCCCGCGCGCAAGCGGACGCAAGCGATTCGGGTAAAGACTCCCCTTCCCCGCCGGCTCGCGACGAGAAAGAGTAGGCAAAAAGCCGTGTTTCGTGTCTCGTGTCTCGTGTTTCGTGACCCAAAGACCCTGGCAGGTGGCACGGCCGTTGCTCTACGGCAGATTGCGTTAAGGCCGTGATTCGTGTTTCGTGTCTCTTGTTTCGTGACCCCCCAAACCCCAAGCAGGTGGTATGGCCGTTGCTCCAAGGCGGCTTGCGTTATGGCCGTGGCTCAAAAAAACCGTGTTTCGGGAAAGCCGTGTCTCGTGTTTCGCGGCCCGAGGGCCAAAGGAGGCGACAAAGTCGCTCCTCCGATCCGCATTTATTGGAGACTTACAATCAGACAACGCTGCGGCAGGGGCCGATCCGCGTGAGGAAATTGTGGGAACTGCATACCGCCGGACCGTAATTGCCCACGGCCGTCTCAGGATGCACGAGCTTCGGCTCGCCGCTGCACGCGAGCAGCGGCACGGCCTGCAAGTGATGACCTTCGAGCAACTGGCGGCCCGACTGGCCGGCGGCTTGTCGCGGCCTGTTGACGATGAGGCGCTGCGGATTGCGATCAAGAGCGTTCTCCCCAAAACGGCACTTGGAGAACTCGACAAGATCAAGGCCCTTCCCGGAATGGCGGACGCGGCCACGGAAACTCTGCGCAAGGCCTGGCGCACCGGAATCGATCTTCAAGCAGGGGCCTCGAACCACCCCCGTCAGCGATCGATCGCGATTCTCGAAGAGGCGGTTCTCGAAGCACTGCCGCCCGCGATGATGCGCCCCACCGAACTCGTGACCGCCGGGCTGCAACGCCTGGATCATGCCGCGGCGATCTTCGGACCGATCGACATCGTGGGCATTACCGAACTGTCCCCCTGCTGGCGGCCCTTGCTGCACGCCATGGCGTCTCGAGCGCCCGTCCGGTGGATCGCCGGTCCCCGAGCGGTTCCACAGTGGCTCGACGGCGCGGCCATCGAGATCGTGCGGTCGGAGCCGCGACAGCCGGAGGTCATTGCGGTCAGCGCTTCCACGGCCTATCACGAGGCCATCGAGGCATTCCGCTGGGCGCGGCGGCTGATTGCATCCGGCAGAGCCGAGCCCGCCGACATCGCCATCGCATCCGCCTCGACCGGCGACTACGACGACCACTTCCTGGCATTGCGGGAGGACACCGATCTCGACCTGCATTTCGTGCATGGGATCAAAGTCATGGCTTCGCGGGAAGGACAGGCCGCCGCCGCGCTGGCGGATATCCTGATGCGAGGTTTGTCGCAGACGCGGATGCGGCGACTGACCGCGCTGCTCAGCAGTTATCCCGGACCGTTCCAAGCATTGCCCGAAGGCTGGACGCGCCTGCTGCCGGCCGATGCGCCACTGGCGTCTTCCGAGGCCTGGACGCGGCTGATTGACGGACTGAATGCTGAAGACTGGCCGGACGAGACCGATCACGGAGCGGCACTGGGCAACATCATCACCTTGCTGGCCAAGGGCACCGAGGCCGCTGAAGAGGTTGGGGAGACGCTGCTGGATGGGCGGGTTCTGACGATCTGGCGCAAAGCGCTTCTGTTGGGGTCTGCCGCCTCGCTGGACATCACCTTGGACACGCTGAAGCAAGATGACCGGCTCGACGCCTCGAACTCGATCTGCTGGATGCCGGCCAACGCGCTGGCAGCTTCGCCGAGACGCTTCGCGCGTCTACTCGGCCTCAATTCCTCACGCTGGCCGCGCGGCATCTCGGAGGACCGCCTTCTTTCCGATCACATCATTCCCTCCCGCGAGCTTGATCCGCTGCCGATCGCCGAGGCCGACCGGCGCGACTTCACAACCATCCTGGCCACTACCGAGAACCAGGTCGTCCTTTCACGGGCGCGGCGGGAAAGCGATGGCCGGCTGCTGGGCCGCAGCGCGCTGCTCATTCAGGAGGGGCCGAACGAGACCTTTTCGCGGCGCAACGACATACCCGGACACTCCTTCAGCGAGACTGACCGACTGACGGCGCGGCCGAAAGAGTTCCGGGCCATGCCCCAGGCGGTTGCCGCACATGGCTGCTGGCGGAACTGGTTGCAAATGGAGATCACGCCTCATGATGGATCGGTCCGCGCCGGTCATCCGGTGATGCGCGCCATTCTGGACCGCACCCAGTCGGCGAGCTCACTGCGCCTGCTGTTGCGCAATCCGCTCGGTTTCGTCTGGAGATACGGTCTTCACTGGCATGCTCCCCAAAGCAGTGAAGACCCCCTGGTGCTCGATGCACTGGCCATGGGCGACCTGGTTCATCAAACCCTGCACCAAGCATTGCAGAAGCTCGCAGGAAACGGCGGCCTCCCGCTCGACCAAGAGGATCGGATCATTGCCGCCGTGGGTGACGCCGCCGCTGAAATCGCTCAACTCTGGGAGAAAGAGCGAGCCGTTCCCCCGCCGCTCATCTGGCGCCTGACCCTCGAGGAAGCGCGCACGTTATGCAGCCGCGCGCTGACCGATCACGACCAGCCATTCGCCGACGCGCTCACCTACAGCGAGGTCCCGTTTGGCGGGGCGCAACCGCAAGACGAAGCCGCGAGACCCTGGGACGCCAACGCGGCCGTCGAGATTCCCGGCTCCGGCTTTCGCATCAGGGGCTACCTTGATCGGCTGGATATCTCGGGCGACGGCCTTCAGGCCCTGGTGCGCGATTACAAGACCGGGCGGGCGCCCACGGACGACATCACCCTCGACGGCGGCAAGGAACTGCAGCGATGCCTCTACGCCTTCGCCGTGAAGGCGATGCTGGGCGACGAAGTCTCAATCAGCGCTTCGCTGATGTATCCGCGCGAGAAGAAAGACCTGCGGCTCGATGACCCCGAGTCCACTCTGACCCAGATCACGGAATACCTGCGGGCCGCGCGGGCCAATCTTCGCTCCGGGGGCGGCGTACCCGGCATCGACACAGGCGGGAGCTATGACGACCTCGCCTTTGCGTTGCCGGCCAATGCCGCAGCCGTCTATTGCAAGCGCAAGATCGCCGCCGCCACCGAGCGTCTCGGGGCCGCCGCGCTCGTCTGGGGAGCAAAGTGAAGACGGCCCAGCAGAAAACGCTCGCCGACGATGCCGCCCGGAGAGCAGCCATCGCGGTCCATGACCGTTCATTCCTGGTGGAGGCAGGAGCCGGCTCGGGCAAGACCGCGATCATTGCCGGCCGGATCGCCATGATGCTGGCTGACGGCATAGAACCCAAGTCCATCGCCGCAGTGACGTTCACCGAGTTCGCCGCCAGCGAACTTCTGATCCGAGTGCGGGAATTCGCCAGCGAACTGGCTGCAGGGCGCATCCCTCGCGAACTGCGCATCGCCGCGCCTGACAGTCTGTCAGAGGATCAGCGAGGTCATCTCGTTGCCGCGAGCGAGAGGATCGACGAGCTGACCTGCTCGACGATCCACGGTTTCTGCCAACGCCTGATCAAGCCCTATCCGGTTGAAGCGGACATCGATCCCGGCGCGACCGTGATGGACAGCGACCAGGCCGACCTCGCCTTCTTGGAAATCGTCGAGATCTGGCTGCGTGAAGAGTTGGTGGACGAAGCCGGCGGGCTGCTCGCGGAACTGGTGCTGCAGGACCCCGGCGAAACTCTCAGGCTGATGCAAATGATCCTCGGGCACCATCGCAGCCATCGCGATATCAGCGGCGGCACTCCGAGGGACCTGGGACCCCTCGTGACCTCTTTCCGGAAGGCGTGCGACGCTTTCAAAGCTTTCGTACGGGATGCGAACGTTCATGAGGAGGAGACCAAGGCTATCGCGGATCTCTTCGCCGAATTGGCCGAGAAGAGCACGTTCGCCCAGACGGCCGAAACGGCCGCCGAGCTAGTCCAGCTATTGATCATTCGCCCCCCTTCGGTTCTTCGCACCGCCTCCGGGGGCTTCCGGAAGTACCGCAAAAAAAGCAAGTGGACCGAGGCAGCCAAGCGCGAGGGACTGGCCAAGGCCGATGGCGACCGGTTGAACTACAGAGCCGCCACCCATTACGACGAGTGCTGCGAAAAGTGGACGGAACTGCTACAGTCCGCCGCCTCACGCATCCTCAGCGAGCTGATCCGCCTCGCGCGGCCGGTCAGGGAACGCTTCCGCAAATACAAGCGTTCCGCGGCGCTACTGGATTTCGACGACCTGATCTTCGCCGCGCGCGATCTGCTGTGCGATCACGACGAAGTGCGCCGCGCGCTCGCCGCACGTTTCACCCATGTCCTCGTCGACGAATTCCAGGACACCGATCCGTTGCAGACCGAGATCTTCTGGCGACTCTGCGGCGACCCTCCGCCCGGCGGGGCCAACGACAACTGGACGCAATTCCAAATCCGACCCGGCGCGCTGTTCCTGGTGGGCGACCCCAAACAGGCGATCTACCGCTTCCGCGGCGCCGACATCGCCGCCTACATCCGGGCACGAGAAGCGTTCCTCACGCAGGAGCCGGACAGCGTCCTGTCGATTTCCACCAACTTCCGATCATGCGCGCCCATCATGCGCTACGTGAACCGGCTGTTCGAAAACCCGCTCTCCGCCGCAAACGGTCAGCCCGGGTTCATCGCACTCGATCCATTTCAACCCGACCGTGACGAAGGGCCGTCCGTCGCGGCCCTGGATATCGAAGTGGCCGACGAAGAGGGTAAAGCCAACGCCCAGCAACTACGCGACGGAGAAGCGGAGGCCGTCGCCAAGCTGTGCGCGCAGTTGATCGGCAAAGAAGCCATCGTCGATCGAAAGAGCGGCGAGCGCCGCGTCTGCAAAGCGGGCGATATCGCTTTGCTGGCCCCCACAGGAAATGATCTGTGGCGCTATGAAGAGGCGCTGGAGCGGCGCCGGATCCCTGTCGCCACTCAGGCCGGCAAGGGCCTGTTCCGACGCCAAGAGGTACAGGACCTCATCGCCGTGACCCGCGTCCTCGCCGATCAACGCGACACTCTCGCACTCGGCGCGCTGTTGCGAGGACCCCTGGTCGGACTGACCGAGGAGGAACTACTCGATATCGTCTGGCAGTTGCCGCGCAGCGAAGAGGCGCCGGAGCGGCTGCCGCGGCTGGATCTCCGCGTCTCTCCGGAAGACATCCCTCACCGCTACGCCCGAGACATCATCGAGAAACTCCAGGCGTTGCGGCGCAGAGTCAACGCCACGACGCCCCACGACCTGTTGTCGCGAGCCATTGACGTGCTGCGGGTGCGGCCGATTCTCCTGCAGCGACATCGCGACCAGGCCGAACGCGCGCTGGCGAATGTCGATCTCTATCTCAGTTTCAGCCGCGGCTATTCAGTCCGGGGCCTGCGGGCCTTCGCCGAAGCGATGACCGCGGCCTGGTCCGACGCTACCCGCGCCGTCGAAGGCCGCCCCGATGTCCAGGAAGAGGCGGTGACACTCTACAGCATGCACGCCGCCAAGGGATTGGAATGGCCGATCGTCATTCCGGTGAATACCATGACCAACGTCAAGACACCGGAGAGCGCCGTCACCGATCGAGCCAGCGGCCGCTTCTACTGCCCCGTGTTCGGCGTGCCGCCGACCGGATACAAGGCGGCGCGCGATGCCGAGAAGGCGGAACTCGACCGAGAGCGTATCCGCATCTGGTATGTCGCCACCACACGGGCACGCGAACTTCTGATCCTGCCACGGTTCGATGTCAAAGCCAAACCATCGACATGGATCTCCCTGATCGATCCGCCGCTATCCGAACTGCCGCCGCTCTCGCGT
The DNA here is from genome assembly GCA_026713545.1 of Bryobacterales bacterium. Lineage (GTDB taxonomy): Bacteria > Acidobacteriota > Terriglobia > Bryobacterales > UBA6623 > JAPPLB01. The sequence continues at coordinate 6,406 of JAPOOG010000036.1, read as the reverse complement.
GAACATCTTCCACTCGAGCTTGACGACGCGGCGCCCCGCGAGGAGAACAGACAGACACGCGAGATTTTCGCAGCGGAAGCCGCCGCGATCATGGACCGTAAGCGGGAGATCGTCTGGCTGACGCCGAGCAGAGATGAAAGCGCGACCGCACCGGTCCTACAGGCGAAGCTGCCAGAAATCGTTGAAACCGATACCGACGGCGCAGCGGCGGCCAGCAGCGACGCAGCCATGATCCAGGGCGGGCGTGAACGCGGCCTCATCCTGCACAAGCTCATGGAGGAGGTTCTCACCGGCGAGACCGCAGAGTCGCGCACAAGCCTCATGGCTCGCGCAGAATCCTTGATCAGCACATCAGGACACCCCATCGCGGACGATCCTGCCCGGGGACTGTTCCCAGCCGAACTCGCCGACTGCGTCGTTCGTACTTTGTCGCTTCCGGAGATCGCCTTGCTGAAACCACGCTTGAGACCCGAGTTTCCCGTATACGCCTCCGCCTTGAAAGACAAGCAAGAGGAGGTAACGGCGGGAGTGGCCGACGCAATCGCATTCGATTCCGACGGTGCGCCGCAGGTAGTGGTCGACTGGAAGAGCGATGTCAACCTCAAGCCTGAGAACGTGGAGCACTATTGTTCCCAGGTTCGCGCTTACCTTGACATGACCCATGCCGAGCGCGGGCTCGTCGTAGCGATGACATCAGGAACCGTCATCCCTGTCAGTCAGACGGAATCGGCGGTAGAGGCCGAGGCGTCCTGAGAAGGCCGTGGATAGTTGCTAGTTGAAAACATAAAAGCCGTAATTCGTGTCTCGTGTTTCGTGAAAACCTTTGGTAGGGGGCCTGGTTCGCTCCAGAAGAAATGTTTGACGGCCGGGGAACGGAAAAGGGCGTGATTCGTTGTCGCGACCCGAGGGCCAATCGAGGCGATAAGGCCGCTACCGCCTGCGCGCGCCTTTTTCCTCCGCCCGGCTCGCGCGTCGTCGTGACGGCCCTTTCACGCACTTCAGGTGAAAAATGCAGGCTCATCCACGAGAGAAATTGCTGGGGGATGAGCTTCCAGGCATGGTCCGTGTCCGCTTCGCCGAGCAGCGGCAGGGCACGTCGTCGAGACACGCCAACCATCGTTCAATACAAGACTCTCTGCAAATGTTGTACAGGATCGAATATTCTGTGTGGAAGCATCCGAATTGTTCTCTTTCCATTCAGGCACTCCGGCGACGAGCGCAACGCCTGTTGCGTGCGGCGCAGCCGATCATGAGATTCCGAAACTCGAACCGCCGGCCGGTGTAGATGGGATTTGTCTTGTTCAGGCCGCCGCCATTCCCGGCTCTCACGGTGAGACCTTCGGTGCAGATGGGAATGTTTTTCATTTGGGCCGCCATTGTCGGCTCTCTATGGGCCTCCAGCGCTCACGGCCAGACCTTTCAGGGCGGCGTGCGCGGAATGATCGCGGACGTCAACGGCGGGATTCTCGGCGGGGTGCAGATCAAGCTCGAGAACGAGGAAATCGGCGGAATCCGAAGCACCGCGTCCAACGCAGCCGGTGAATATTCGTTCCCGAACCTGCAACCCGGACGGTATAGGCTGAGCGCCGAGCTGGAGGGTTTCGCGCCATTCGTGCGAGAGGAACTGATCGTCGAGATCTCGTCCTGGCTCGTCGTGGACATCACGTTGAGCGTCGGAGGCGTGGAAGAGACGATCACGGTCACGGGAACGGTTCCGCTCGTCGAGAACGGGACGGCGTCGGTTTCGTCGATGATCGACCGCACGCAACTCGAAGCCCTGCCGTCTCCCGGCCGAAACGTCTTCATCATGGCGGTGACCACGCCCAATGTCGTGCATACGGGAAACCCGGTTTGGGTGAAGCAGTCGGATCAAACGAATTCATCGTTGCTGTCACTGGGAGGCGGTCCGCTGCGCGGCAACAATTACACGATCGACGGCGTTTCGACGACCGACTTGCGAAACCGTTCCGTGATCATTCCCATCTTCGAAGCCGTCCAAGAGATGAAGGTGCAGACGAACACCTACGACGCCGAGATGGGACGGACGGGCGGAGGAGTATTCAACACGATTCACCGCAGCGGCACGAACCAGTGGGCGGGGAGCGCCCTGTACCAATTCCGACCCGCCAAGCTGAACACGTTCTGGAGAAAACTGGGCTATTTTCAGCAGCAAGAGCTCGACTCGGGCGTGCTCGACCAGCAAGACCTCACCGACGCTCCCTACAACCTGGCGGGAGGTTCATTCGGGGGACCCATCGTGAAGAACCGCACGTTCTTCTGGCTCTCCGCGGAGGGCTTTTCCGACGACGCCATCGAGAACACGTCGATAGCGATTCCGACAGCGGCTGAGACCCGGGGCGATTTTTCCGAGAGCGGATCGAACATCTACAACCCGTTCGACCGAGATGCGAACGGCCACCGGCGCCCGTTTCCCAACCATCGCATTCCAGAGACCATGCAGGATGCAACGGGCTCGGCCTTGACACGGATGCTTGCGAGCCTCGACCCCGGCGGCGGACTGCGTTCGACTTCGGGCATCCAGACGGTGCAGGCGCTGCAGACCACCGGCAACCTGAACCACACGGTCAACGACAAATGGCAGCTCACCGCGACGTACCTCTACTACACATCGGAAGAACCCGGTTTCGGTCACTACCAAGACCTTCTGAACGCGGAATCGCCGCCGGCTTTCGCGCTTGGCTCATCCATCCTCGGTCGGGACGTCCACGCCCTGGCGGTCAACAACACCTTCGTCGTCACGACAACGTCGGTGCTGAACCTGAGGTACGGTCAGACTTATTTCAACGATTCCAGGGAGAATCCCTTATACAGCCAAGAGGAGATTCGGAGCCAGCTTGGCATCCAGGGCGGTTTCCTGGACAAGATCTACGCCCAGGACGGCTACGAGGGACAGTTTCCGCTCATCCACATTGCCGAGTACGGCGACGACGGGCACACCCATGGGTCGAACAGCAACAACGATATTCAGTGGCTTTCCCGTGAGGTGAGCGGAACGTACTCGCAATTCATCGGGAACCACACGTTGAAGTACGGCGCACAGTGGCGCCGGCTCGGCCTGCGCACTCTGGATTTCGGACACGGGTTCTCGCTGCGTTTCGGAAAGAGATTCACGCAGGGCCCGAATCCGGCAAGCCCCGAAACCGGCTCGGGCAGCGGGCTTGCCGATCTGCTGCTGGGCGTGCCGTCCGCCGGCAGCGCGACGCTCGGCGCGCGGGCGAATCTTTTTCTGGACTACTTCGGCGGGTTCGTCCAGAACGATTGGAGAGCCACTTCGAAGCTTGTCCTCAATCTCGGCCTTCGTCTCGAGAGGGAAACGGGCCTCAAGGAAGACAGCAACGATTTTGCGGTCGGTTGGGCCCGCACGCAGCCGTTCCCCGTAGAGGCGGCGCCCGCTCCTGAAATCGACATGCCGCTTCCCGGTTTCCCGCTGAGAGGCGGACTCATGTACGCCGGGGTCGACGGCCATCCCACCCACCAGTGGAACCCGCCGCCGATCAAGATCGGACCCCGGATCGGATTTGCCTACAGCCTGAGCGCGGGAACCGTTCTGCGCGGGGGATACGCCGTCTTCTGGGCTCCGTATGCGATTCCGAGCGGCACGGGCGCGTCCGAGATCGGAACGTACGGGTATTCGGCGGTCACCAATCTCGAAACCAGCGTGGACGGCGTCACTCCTCCCGAGGCATCGGCATCCAATCCATTCCCGCACGGAATCCTCGATCCGGTCGGCAACGCCAACCGACGCCTCCAGAACATCAGCGGCGACGTCTACTTCAACGAGCAATACCGCGACTCTCCGTACATCCAGAAATGGTCCCTGGACCTTCAGCGCAACATCGGCGACACCGCAGTGGTCAAGGCCGGGTACGTCGGCAGCAAGGGGACCGACTTGCCCATCGGAGGAACCCTCGACTCGGTCGTCAACATCAACCAGTTATCCGACTCGTATCTGGCGCTCGGCGACCGGTTGAACGAACACTATCCGAATCCGTTCCACGGCAACTCGAATTTCGGCTCCTTCGCCCATGAAAAGACACTGCCGCTCGGGCAGTTGCTCCGTCCCTATCCTCATTTCCGCAATGTCTACGCCCGCCACGTAAGCGGCGGCAAGTCGTTCTACCATTCACTGCGGTTCGAGTTCGAAAAACGATTCAGCGACCGTTGGGGAGCACGTCTCAACTACACGTTCACTCGGCACATGGACAACATCTACGATTCCAACACCTTGGTGGAGAGCGAAACCGGCTCCGTCTACAACACTCCGGACGAGTGCGCCTTCCAGCAATGCCCGGTGCCGGAGCAGGATTACTCGCCCTCGATCCTGCATACGCCGCAGCACATCAATGTCAATCTCATGTACCGGCTACCGGGCAAAGACAAGTTGCTGGGGGGCTGGACGGCCTCACTGGCGTCCACGGCGCGTAGCGGCTTCCCGCTCGTCATCACGCAAAACGCGAACCCGTTGAGCGCTTACGGATTCAGTCACCAGCGCCCGGCGAACGCGGACGTATCCGGAGGGGGAGACCCATTCGGCAATACCGCACGGTACATTACCGCCGGTTCCGTCGCGCCGACGCAAGGCCTTCAGGTGAGCGCCGCGCCGCGAACGACGGCAGCGGCCAGAACGCCGCGGTTCGTCAACTGGGATGTAGCATTCGAGAAGACCACAGCGCTGTTCGAGGATGCAAATCTGACGTTCCGGTTCGAGTTCATCAATGTGTTGAACGGTGTCAACTGGCGCGGCCCGTCCACCGTATTCGGAACAAGCGAGTTCGGGCGCATCGATGGCAACCGGGGGTTTCCCAGAACCTTCCAGTTGATGACGAAAGTAACGTTCTAGCGAGGCTTCAGATCCGACGCCAAGCGTTTCTTTCCGCATCAATGAACAGATCGAAGTGGAAAGATACCTTTTTATCAATGACTTGAATGTGATATCCGGATGCAATGGCTGAGGCTAACCCGCATGTCTCACCACCCGACGGCCGCAACACGCGATAAAAAGGCCGTGTTTCGTGACTCGTGATTCGTGAAAAACCTTAACCTGCATTTCTCACCACCTGACGTCCGAAGCACGCGATACGACCGCCATGACTTCGTTGCGCTTGCTTGCCGTACTCGATGTACCGTCAAGTACACCTGCGCGCGCCTTTTTCCTCCGCCCGGCTCGCGCCTTTTTCCTCCGCCCGGCTCGCGCCTCGTCCTGACGGCCCTCTCACGCACTTCGCCTCGCCACGTGGTGAGACATGCAGGCTAAAGCGGGACCGCATTTTCCTCGACATACCGGTTGACCCGCCCCGTTCCCTGTCCCGCCAGAACCGAGGGGCCCCAATAGTGATACTTCTCCGCCCATTCCAATCCGTACTTCCTGCCCAGCGTTCGGTTGTGCTCCAGGGCAAACTCCTTGATGTAGGCGATATCGGCCGCCTCGTCGTCACCCCGCAGGAGCGGCAGTTGCAGTCCCTTCCCGGCCAGCTCTTTCTTGAGACGCGCCCCCCGCGAGCCGCCCGGTCCCTGTGTCTGGCAAACCTGTAGGGATTTCGCCTTGACATCGATCACCGACGAGATGTCCACGATCCGGTTGACCAACTGCGGACCTCGTGCGTAGTAGTAGGTTTCCCGAATCCGCGACGGCTCCAAGCCGGCATCGAAGTGCTCGGGATAGTCCTTGCGTCCACCCGCCATCCAGAGCGCCGTTTCCACTGCCCGGGCCGTCATCCAATGGTCGGGGTTGCGGTCATAGTGGCCCCAGGTGTCGTAGGTGATGATGGTGTTCACTTTCAACAGCCGGAAAAGGAAGATCAACCGCGCCCGCACTTCGACAATGGAAACGTTGTCCATGCGGTGGTTGCGGTAGCCCAGGTCGTACACCTTCTTGAAGCCCATCACCCGGCCCACTTCGAAACTGTCGATCTCGTTCGCCTTGTTGGTGTCGGCCAATGTCCCCGGCCCAGGCTTTTCGTCGTTCGTGGTTCGAATCAGGAATGCCGTATAGCCCTCGTTGATCATCTTGGCGGCCGCTCCGGCATAGTAAATCGGCATGTCGTCGTTATGCGGCTGGATGGCGGCCAACACCTTGCCCTGGTGCGGCCGGCCCGGCTCGCCGCGCTCGATGTAGACCTCCGTATCCTGCCGGGCGTGCGTCGCAGGCATATGGACGCCTGTCTGCGCGCTGGCGCTCGCCGCGGCAAGGCCCGCGCTCCCCGCCAGCATCGCCTGCATCCAATCACGTCGTTCCATTGCTGAAACCTCCTCTATTGGGATCAACTGCGAGAAATAGAGTGTACCGATCTTTCGTGTCTCGTGATTCGTGAACCGCAAGGCCGGTTAGCCTGCATTTCTCACCACCCGACGGCCGAAGCACGTGATACAACCGCCAGGACTTCGT
>JAPOOG010000090.1 GCA_026713545.1 Bryobacterales bacterium | reverse complement strand
ACGCTTGTGCCACTTTTACGGCTGGATCGAATTTGAAAAGCACTTGAGATCGCTCACCGCGTTGCTCCCTCAACTGCGGAAGAACGAAGCCCTCGCCGCCGAAGCCGGCTTCCAGAGCTTCAGCCTCAGCCGCTAAGCCTACATCCTCACTCTTGTCTCGATCTGGCGTTCCGCTATCCAGTCGAGTACCTCATTGGAAGCGATCACTCCGCCTTCGGCCGACACGCTCGCCACGAACCGCCACTTGAACTCCTGGTGATTCTTCGCGGCGAAGTCGCGGTCGCCTGTTGCCGCCAACAGGATGTTGAGCGCCAGGTCTGCCGGTCCGCTGCCTCCGTAGCCCCACTCGAATCCCGCAGGGCTGTCCCACACCCATTCCTGTGTGATTCCCTCTACGGTCGCGCTGCCGGCTTCGCGTCGGCAGATCACATCGTCGAGCTGCATCATCATCACTCCCCGATCCATCCTGCCACACGTCCTTCGATGGCCGCGGCCGCTGTCAGGCGGCTCCGTTGTCGCTCTTCTTTCTTGTCGCGCAGCGGTTCCTGTTTCGTCACGGCCGCCGTGCCGTGCCGAGTCCTTTTCCTTACGAATTTTCGTTCGCTCCGGCCGTCGCTCATGCGCTGATCGGTTTCAGCCCGCTGCGTCCCTTGCGGGCATCGATGAGGTAAAAAGCCCTCACTGGAGGCCGCTGACGCGGCCTTCCGCTTACCGTTGGACCCCCCAGCTGCCAATGCCGCATCGTGCGCTTGTCGTAAGCTCCATCGCGCGGATCCGCTTCACCGCCTCCGCTTCTTGCACCGTTTTCCCGCTTTTCCCCTGACGCTCTTCAGAGCGTGCGAGCGTGGTCCGGACTTGCCAGAATCCTGAATCCATGCAGAATTGAAGTTATGCAGGGTTGCACTCTTGCAGGCTTGCAGACTTGACATCGTGCAGAGGATGCCTATGAAAACCATCTCTCTCGTCAGCCAGAAAGGCGGCTCGGGAAAGACCACCCTCGCCTTGCACCTGGCCGTCGCTTCGGCCGCCGCCGGCCGCAACACCGCCGTCATCGACCTCGATCCGCAGGCTTCCGCCGCAAACTGGTCGGACCGCCGCGAAGCCGAACTGCCCGTCGTGCTGTCGGCTCATGCCAGCCGGCTGCCCCACGAGATCGCGCGGGTTCGCGATATCGGCGGCGAAATGCTCTACATCGATACCGCACCGCATTCCGATAGCGCGGCCTTGGAAGCCGCTCGCTGCGCCGATCTCGTCCTGGTCCCCTGCCGTCCGGCCATTCTCGATCTGGAGGCGATCACCAATACGCTCAACTTCCTTCGCACCACTGGAACTCCGGTCCTCGTGGTCCTGAACGCGATAGCCTCCATCGGACAAGACACGATGCAAGCAGAAAAAGCCCTCACCGCCCACCAGGTCGAAACCTGTCCGATTCGGCTTGGCCGGCGCGTTGCTTTCGCCCGCGCTCTCGTTACCGGCCAAACCGCTCAGGAATTTCTGCCCCGCAGTAAAGCTGCTCGTGAGATTGCAGAGCTTCACACCTTCGTTCTTGCACGCTTGCAGGACTTCAATTTTGCAACCAACGGAAACCCACTACCATGACCCCTTCCGATTTCGCTTCCGCCTTGTCTAAGAAACGCTCACCGTCGCCGGATCCGCCTGTCACCGCGCCCCCCGCCGCTTCCCCCAAAGCGAAACGCAAGCACATCGGAGGCTACTTCGAACCCGAGGTCGCTCGTCGTTTGCGGATGCTGGCGTCGGAAGAGGAAACCACCGTGCAGGAGCTGCTCACCGAATCCCTGCGGCTCATGTTCGCCAAGCGCGGGATCACCATTCTCTGATCCCCTGCGCTGGGCTTGCTCCTTGCCTCTCCCCGAAGTCTCGCTTATCCTTCTTTCGTCGCTGCTCGTGAAACTCACCGCGAAAGAAGCTGATCTGATCATCCGTGACTTCACCACCTGGGATCCCGGCCCCGGTGGCCTCTCACGCGTTCTCGCTCACGACTGGAGCTTCGATCCTCGCGGTTCGAACTTGACCCTGGTGCTGCGCCTCTATCACGAACAGGAACAGGTTCTCTATCAACCCTTGACCGGGTTTCGTGAAGTCCTGACTGCCTCCGAATCAGAGTACGCCTGTTTCCTTTGTCATACTTGCGCCTCTCGTGAGCTCGTTCTTCCCTACTTTTCCGCTTCGAACCATGCCGGCCTCGATTACGAGATTTGCTGCCTCTGTGCGGAAGCACTCGACGTTGATCTCTCTCCGGAAGCACGCGCCGTTTGCTCCTCGCTTCACAAGCCCCGCTTTCGCGACCGCGTCAAGCGCTTGCTCCGTTCCGTTCGCTCATCCTTTCAGCGCGTTCTTGGCTGATACCGTTCCCTGGTCAGCTTCTTCCGTCTTACGGCCAGCGTTGCTCCCTCGGAGTCTTCAGTGTTTGAACTTCCATTTCCGCTAATTGCTTTCCGATGGTTGCCCTTTCTCTCTTCCCTCTCATCTCCAGCACGATTCGCTGCAGCTCTATTCCTTCCGCTTCGTCAATTCACCTTGCGATCTCCTTCAGCCAGGCTTCGTCTTTCTCCGTCTTGGCCTTTTCGAGATTCTTTCTCGCTCTCTCCAGCGGTGTTGGCAGAAACTTGTTGAGCCTCTTCAGCTTGAGCTTTTCGTGCAGCTTGACGAGCTCCATCTGAGCTTCGATGTTCTCTTGCTGTTCCTTCCCGACCTGGGGAATTACGCTTCTCAGTTGTTCCCTCAGCTCTTCGTCCTTGCGTTCCTCTTCCGTCTGGCAACTTGTCATCGCTGCCGCCGTCAGGATCATCAGCAGCATTGCGCTCGCTCTCTTCAGTGCCTTTTTCGTCCGTTTCATCGTGCCTTTCCTTCCACTTGGGCAATGGCTATGGCGGTGGTTCGAGCCACTATGTCCCATCCACACGCAGCTTCAGCGGCCATCCGCCATGGCGGGCAGGGCAGGGAAGTCTCGACAGCTCCCCGCGAGAGGTTCATCGCCCTTCACCGCTGGGTCCGGTAGCTCCATTCGTGCGCTCGAGCTTCTTCGCTT
>JAPOOG010000038.1 GCA_026713545.1 Bryobacterales bacterium | reverse complement strand
TTCGCGGCGGTCCGACCAGTTGGCGGCCGAAGCCTGCGGGTCGAGGTCGATGACGGCGGTGTTGTGACCGGCGGCGGCCGAAGCAACAGCCAGGTGAAGAGCCAGGGTGGTTTTCCCGGAGCCGCCTTTCTGGCTGACGATGGCGATGGTCTTCATAGGCGTCCCCTCTACGATGTCAAGTCTGCAATCCTGCAAGGCTGCAACCCTGCAACACTGCAACACTGCAAGCGTTCATACCTTCAATTCTGCACGGATTCCGGATTCTGACAAGCCGTCCCACGCTCGCTCGCGCCGTGCGCGTCAGGGAAAAAGCGGGCTGAAAGGCTGGTTCGTGGACCTGGCTGCGCCGGATCCGCGCATCGCCGGCGAGAAGCGCACGATCCGGCAACGAATCCGGCAGTGCTGGGGGTTCACCTCGAAGCGGAACGCCGCGTCAGCGGCCTCCAGTGAGGGCTTTTCACCTCATCGATGCCCGCAAGGGACGCAGCGGGTTGAAACCGAACTGCGCATGAGCGATGGCCGGAGCGAACGAAAATCGGTAGGGAAACGACTCGGCACGGCACGGCGGCCGTGACGAAACAGGAACCGCTGCGCGACAAGAAACAACAGCGACAACGGAGCCGCTTGACAGCGGCCGCGGCCCATGAAGGACGTGTGGAAAGATGGATCGGGGAGTGACGACGATGCAGTTCGACGATGTGATCTGCCGACGCGAAGCCGGCAGCGCGATCGTAGAGGGAATTACACAGGAATGGGTGTGGCACAGCCCTGCGGGATTCGAGTGGGGCTACGGAGGCAGCGGACCGGCAGACTTGGCGCTCAACATCCTGTTGTCGGCAACGGGCGATCGCGATTTCGCCGCGAAGAACCACCAGGATTTCAAGTGGCGGTTCGTGGCGGGGCTGCCGGCCGAAGGCGGAGTGATCGCCTCCAATGAGGTACTCGACTGGATAGCGCAACGCCAGATCGAGACAAGAGTGAGGATGTAGGCTTAGCGGCTGAGGCTGAAGCTCTGGAAGCCGGCTTCTTTGGCGAGGGTGTCGATCTTCTGCAATCGGGGAAGCAAATTGGTGAGCGATCGCAAGTGTGTCTCAAATTCCGCCCAGCCGTAGAAGTGGCACAAGCGGGGCGTGGGAATATGGAACAGTTGCCGACCGATCTCAGCGGTGGGGTCTTGCTGGTAGAGGCACGTGAAAGCGGCGCGCCAGTTCCCGCAACGCATCGAATCGACGATGTCAAGCTTCTGTTCGGTATTGGCCGAGAACATATCCGGGATCAGGGTGCGCGTCGGGGGATTTTTGAGCGTTGCGGCGATGATGCAGCCGGCCAGGCAGACTTCACAGGGATAGTCGCGGCGGCGGGTGTGCCAGTTCCCGCTGTAGGGAATGTAGGTTCCGATGTCGAGAGTGGAGGCGTCGTCGAGGGCGCATTCGAGAAGGCCGGCGAGGGTGTCGGGAAGTCGTTGGGGCTCTGAAACGGGTTGACTGGTCCTGGCGGTTGCAACGGGTCTGGGGTACGGTCTATCCATGCT
>JAPOOG010000039.1 GCA_026713545.1 Bryobacterales bacterium | reverse complement strand
TGAACTTGCGGGCATAGGTCACCTTGGGAATCTCGGCGCTGTCGCTGTCGTCATCGGGATTGTCGAAGTGGTACTCGACGAAGCCGCCCCCTTCCTGCTGGGCCGCGGCAAGGATCTGCGGCAGGATCAACTCTCCCGTGACGGCGTCGCGGGCCGTGCCGGTGACCCGGTATTCGAACCGGTCCGGAAACGCCCCGTGAAAGATCGTATAGCCGTGGACGGGATCAAAAACGAAGAGGTAGACGGGTCCTGAGATCCAAGGTCCGTTCCGGTCACGGAAAGCGCCCCGTGCTACATTGGCAGCGTCAAAGCCGTGAGTCTCGATCAGTTGGCCGACGTAATGGATCGCCTCGTTGACGAAGACCTTCAAACTTGCGCGGTCCACGACCTCTGTGGCCGTTACTTGCGGACTGTAGTGGGAATCGATGAAGTGCGGATCCAGGTGCGGTTCTTGAAGGTCGAGGCCGACGAGCAGAGCGAACGGGCCATACAGCACGGCGTGGCCGCCCAATCCCGGCACAGGGCCGCCGCTGGCCAGATCGCTCGAGGCCGCTAGCAGGATCGCTCCGGCAATCTCAGGCTTGACGAGCCTGCCCCCGTATGCCATGTGGCTTGCATGAAAGAGGATGCGCATGTTGATGGGAGCCTGGCGGTTGACGATAAGCTCCTGGTTGAATGACATGGCGATGGGAAAGATGCCCCCGGAACGCCAATTCCCTCCCTCCTGGCGCATGAGGCATGAGAGGTGCGCGAGTTCCAACGCGGTGGTAATGGACAATAAGTAGTCTCGGCCAGCCGACGCGAACATCCTCAGGTTGTCGGGAGTAGGGTTCGCCGCCACTTCAGCAGCCGTGATGCTCGGTGTGGAGAGCGGATTTTCGATGTAGTTCGGCGGCGGCGGACAGGCCTCCTGCCCGGATACCGATTGCGTGGCAAACAACAGGAGGCAAGCCAGTCCCAGAAAAAGCCGCAGGGATTTTTTTGAATAAAGGTGGTGAGAATCCAGAGTGCGCATGATGAATTACTCCTTCGCTCGGTCATGTTAGCAGCCTTTCGGATCTCAGGACAGAACCCATCTCGGAGGATGGAACAGACCCGAGGAATCGTTGCCTGCCGGGATGGCTTGGACGGATAGAGTTCGCTGTTCCCGCAATGGCTTTCGCCGCTGCGGCTCCATGCCGGGGCTCCCGCGCTTGGGAGAGTCTGCGGCTTGGCCCAATCTGCGACGCGGCGCCTTCCTGGACCGCGCCCCTGCCGTTACGTGGCAAAAGCCGCGTTAGCGTAGAACGGTGCAGTGGCCTTCGCCTCGCCGGCTGCAAAATCGACACGGCACGCCGCTTCCTGACTCGGAAGGCTCAACCGGATCTCATCGTTACCGGCCGAGGTGGCTTCCACTTCCCATCCGATCGGAGAGCGATTTGGCGAACGTGCGTTGCGAACCGATGGGCGTCGTCCCGGCAGGCATTGCCTCGGCAGCCAGGTGGTCTTAGCCGTTGCCGCCTCTGGACCCACCCTCAGGGATCTTCGATGTGACTTCTGCTACTCTCGGCAGTCCTCCCGGTCAGTTCCCCGTCTGTGCGGGCCGGTACTGGCGCAGCACCGGCCTGTGGCCGGAACCGACCAGCAGCGGAACTCCCTCAGCCCGCACCAGCTTGACGAACGCGACCTTGGGCTCCTCCTGCTGCGTCGCGGGATTGTGGAAGTTGTAGTACCAGAACCCTTCCCCGAAGATCGAGGCG
>JAPOOG010000153.1 GCA_026713545.1 Bryobacterales bacterium | reverse complement strand
GCAAGCAGCTGCGTCAGGATCCCGAGCGGCCGCCGGCCCCGGAGACGGTCGTCTTGCCAAGCTGGCCGCCCGGCTCCGCTACGCTCCGCCGGCCATCCAGCTTGGCCGAGAAACCGTCAATGCACTAACATTCGAAGTGGACCAGTTGCCGGGGGCAGGTTAATGGGCTGGGTCTTGAGCTTGCCAGCGTACCTGTTCGGTTTGACGAGGGGTTGTTGGCGAGGCTGCGCCAGGCCATCTCAAGCTAGCTAGCCCTGAGCAGTCTACATCTTCGTAATAGCACCACACCGCGATCATGCCACAGCTTGGTTCTCGCGGACCCGGTGAAAAATTTCGCGCGCCAGATGCTCGTGCGCTGTCGAACGAAACTCGGTGTCCGTCATTACCCTCGAAAAGATCTCTTCGTTGCCCTCCATTCGCGAAATGAACAGGTCGTCGAGCATACGATCCAGATAGGAGGAAAAGTTCGCGAAGTTATTGGCGCGAGCCGCCTCCGCGATGTTCTCGTCGTTCTCCGCTGAAGCCCGTATCTGATCGAAGAACAACTGATCCGCCTCGGTGAAGTCGGTGCCGAAACGCTCGTTAAGGCGATCGATCAAGCTCGAAAGCGTCACCTCTTCGTCTTTGGCGCGCGCCGTGCCGACATCGGTCGGCCCTTTCAGGGGATCTGCCTCGCCCTTCGAAAGGTCGATAGAGGATTCGGACATCTGTTGAATCCGGAAGAACCTCAGCGCCACCTCATCGTCCAGAACGAAGACTTGGCCCTCACCCGGCGGCGGGAGCTTCAGCAGAAGATTCCTTGCGAAAGCGTAGAGCCGCTCAAGCTCGCTGTCTCGATAGGGAATAATCTGCGACAGGAAGGCGTAGAGGTTTCGATAGGCTTTCAACTGGCCGCGAAACTCTTCCCGCTCTTCCTCCCTGCGATCCTGGAAGCGTTGAACGACAGCATCGAGGACGGCATTCATCACGCGATGATCGGTCGCGGAGTGGTCGCGCCTGGCTCGATACCAGACTTTGGCGAAGGCGGTCACATCGTCCGGCGAGAAGATCGCCCATTCAAGCAGGCGGTGCTGCAGCTCCGACAGGCGATGCGGATCGGCATTCTTTCCAACAGGCGTCGTCTCATAGTACGGTTTGAACGCCTTGTAGATGTCATCTTCGTCGTTGACGAAATCGAGGACGAAGGTGCGCGATTTGCCGGGCGCGATGCGGTTGAGCCTTGAGAGGGTTTGAACGGCCTGAACACCGGCGAGACGCTTCACCACGTACATCGTCTGCAACAAGGGCTGATCGAAGCCGGTCTGATATTTCTCAGCGACCAGAAGAACCCGGTAATCGTTGCGTTCGAAGGTCTCGGGGAGCTCGCGTTCGCCAAGACCATCATTCATCGCGACTTCGGTGTAGGACGCCCCAGGATCGTCCGGGTCTTCCACCGACCCCGAGAAGGCCACCAGCGAACGGATGCCGGAGTAGCCCTGATCTCTAACGTAGCGGTCGAAGGCGAGTTTGTATTTCACGGCGGCGAGGCGGGACCCGGTGACAACCATCGCCTTGGCGCGCCCGCCGAGCTCGGACATCACATAGAGACGGAAGTGCTCGACGATGACGGAAACGACTTGCTCGATGTTGACCGGATGAAGCTCCAGATAGCGCGTAAGGACCTTCGCGGCCTTCCTGCGCGGCACGTCGGGGTCATCCTCGACCTGTTTGATCAGGCCGAAGAAGCGTTTGTACGTGGTGTAGTTCTGAAGCACATCCATAACGAAGCCTTCCTCGATGGCCTGCCGCATGGTGTACTCATGGAAGGGTGACGCACCAGACGGGCCTGGCTCGTCGAATAGGGCCTTGGTCTTGAATTTCGGCGTGGCGGTGAAGGCGAAGAAGCTGAGGTTCGGCTGCTGGGCGCGTTGCAGCGCAGCGCGCAGCGCTGCTGCTTTGGCCTCATCGGAGAGATCGTCGTCCTCTTCATCGGAGAGCTGGGCGGCAATGGCCGCTTCGATCCCTTCCTTGTTCAGCATGCCCTTGAGAGCCTTCGCCGTCTCGCCGCTCTGCGACGAGTGCGCTTCATCGACGATGACAGCGAAGCGTTTCTCCGATGTGTCGATCTTCACACCGGAGCCCTTCTTCTCGAGAGCCGAGAGCGCCTGCGAGATGAAGGGGAATTTCTGGATCGTCGTGATGACGATGGGCGTGCCTTGGGACAGCGCTCGGGCGAGTTGCTGGGTGTCCTCGTCGATCTTCTCGACCACGCCGGTCTTGTGCTCGAACTGGTAGATCGTCGACTGCAATTGCTGATCGAGCACACGCCGGTCGGTCACGACAACGACGGAGTGAACCCCTTTCTTGTCGTGCTCGTCATGCAGGCTGGCGAGCCGGTGCGCGAGCCATGCAATCGAGTTCGACTTACCGGAACCGGCCGAATGCTGAATCAGGTAGTTCCGGCCCGCTCCGTTGGCCTTGGCGTGCGCGACGAGTTTCCGAACGGAGTCGAGCTGGTGATAGCGCGGGAAGATCATTGTCTGCTTCCGCACGGTGCGCACGCCCTTGTCGGTCTTGACCTGCTTCTCTTTCGTTTCGAGGTGCATGAAGCGTTGCAGGATTTCCAACAGGCTGTCGGCCTTGAGCACCTCGTCCCACAGATAGTGGGTCCGCCAGTTCCGCTCGATCGGCGGGTTGCCCGCTCCGTGGTTGTTGCCCCGGTTGAAGGGCAGGAAACGGGTTTCCCTGCCTCTGAGCCGCGTCGTCATCCAGACCTGGTCCGGGTCCACCGCGAAGTGGACCAGGACGCGTTTCTTGAACGCAAACAACAGATCGCGCTCGTCCCGCTCGTTCTCGTACTGGCGCATGGCATCGTCGGCGCGCTGACCGGTCAGAGGATTCTTGAGCTCGGCGGTGACGACGGGGATGCCGTTGACGGCAAGCGTCACGTCGATGATGCAGCGGCGGTTCTCACCGTCCGCCCTTTTCATAACCGAGGTGAAGGCGACCTGGCGCGTGATCGTCAGCCGGTTCCTGGCGTAGTTCTCGGCCGCCTCGGGGTTCATGGTTGTGTTCGGCCGGAAGTAGGCCATGCGGAACGTCTTGCCGTAGCATTTGAAGCCGTGGCGCAGGACGTGGAGCGTGCCTTTAAGTTCCAGCTCCTTCGACAGGTTGTCCAGCGCGGTTGCAACTGCCTTCGGCCCGAGAAGCGTCTCCAGCGCCTGCCACTTGGCTGGTTGGCTCTCCTTCAGAAAGCCAGTGACATCGGCGGGGAAGAGGGCGAGCGCTTCGTCGTAGGTGTTCGGATTCCGCTTCTCGTACCCGCCGGAGCTGGTCAGCCCGGCTTCAATCGCCGTCTCGAAATCGCGCTCGGTATGGCCGGACATGGATCAAATTCCCTGCACGGAGGTGTTATGAAGGTGGGCCAGAGACTGCCCTTGCACCTCGTCAAAGTGATAGTAGCGAATGGATGGATCGGCTTTCAGTTGCCGATTCCCGTCAATATACGGACCGGGATTCTCGTTCTCGGCGAAAACGAATTTGCGCAAGCGGATACTGTGCTTGTCGCCGGTGTAGTGCTCGATGGTCCGCATAAGCGAGTTCACCCAGGATGTCCCTGCCTTGAGCTGCGGCACGATCTTGTCAGCACTCAGGCTCTTCGACTTAAACTCGATGCAGTCGGCGTGGAAGGTGCGACGGTTGACGTAGAAGATCACGAAATCGCAGCGCTTCGACCACGGCTTCGCGGTGTCGTCGAGGAAATGGAACAGTGGCGGCTTACTCTTCTTCCGCTGCAATTCGACTTGATCATTGTCGAGCTTGAAGGCGAGCCCCGGCCCCGGCAGTAGCAGGTGTATCTTTCGGATCTTGGCCCTCGTGCCTGTCGCCGGGAAGTACTTCTCTTGGAGAACCACCTCACCGCCGGTGCCGTCATGCATCACGTACTGGTCGTTCACATAGCAGTCTGTGTCTAAAAACCATTTGGAGCTAAGGATGTTTTGGTGTAAACTGGCGCCATGGCGATGGGAACGCGAGGGAAGCGGCGGCGGCAGGAGGAGCTCTTTTACGCCGCCGAGATGGCCGAAACGCCGGGACATCCG
>JAPOOG010000074.1 GCA_026713545.1 Bryobacterales bacterium | reverse complement strand
GGGTTCCGGGATGTGAAGCTCGACGCCATAGATTTGCCGGACGACCTCTCGCATCCGCTCGGGGTCGAGGGGCGGGGGCTTGGCTTTCCTGGCCTTGGCGACCCGGCGCTCGATCTCGCGATCACAGCGGACGGCGATCTCGCTGGAACGCTCCAGGCTCTCCGCCGTGAGGGCGATCCTCAATGCGGTCTGGACGATGCCGGGCAGCGCCTTATCGTCGATCTCGAGATCCTGGAGCCGGGAGGCGAGGTTGAACACCGCCTCCCGCATCATCTCGGCGGCGAAGCGGCCGAACTGCCCGACAGGCGCCGAGCCCAGCCTATCGGCCCAGGACTCGAGGGCCTGCCGGGATTGGAGCAGCCGCTCGCAGGCCGCCCGCAAGCGCAAATCGTAGCGGTTGACGGCCGACAGGCTGACGCGCTCGGCCAAGCCCAGCTCGTCGAGCAGGGCGTTGGTCCGCTCCGTTGCCTCGGTCTGCGTGATGGCGGGGTCGTGCAACCATCCGTGGAGCGCCTCGCGAACTTCGCTCGGCAATCGATCGATGCTGCCGGGTTGTGACATTATGTATCTCCTTTGCTCCGCGCCTCTCGGACTCAGCCCCCGAAAGGCCGGGGTTCGAAAAAAGGCCGTGTTTCGTGATTCGTGTCTCGTGATTCGTGAAAACCGTTGGCCGCGGCTTGCGGTTGCTCTACCGGGAAACGCCGGAGGGTTGGTGGACATTCCTTTCGGTTGCGCCACGGATGAGGCATCACGGGACATGACAAACAGCTCTTCTCTCCTGATGCTATGCGGGGCGGGACGGAAAAAAAAGACTGAAGGGCTTCAGTACCAAGAGGTATTGATTCGACAAAAGCCGTGATTCGAAAAAAGCCGAGTTTCGTGTCTCGTGATTCGTGATTCGTGAAAACCGTTGGCGCGGCTTGCTGTTGCTCTACCAGCGAACGCCGGAGGGTTGGTGGACCTTGCTTTCGTTTGCGCCACGGATGAGGCATCACGGGACATGAGAAACCGCTCTTCTCTCCTGATGCTATGCCGGGCGGGGCGGGAAAACGAGACGGAAGTACTTCAGCACCTCGGGCCGGAGGGGAACGTTCCGCCTGGCTCGCGCGGGGAACTTCTCCCGTTGCTTCGACAACAGGAGCATACGGGTTGGCAAAAGGCCCGTGCAGATGGGATGCTCTTGAATTAACCTACATTTCTCGCCACCCGACGGCCGAAACACGCGATACGACCGCCATGACTTCGCTTTTCCTTCGCAACGCTTGCTTGCCGTGCTCGATGCACTGTTCAAGTACACCTGTGCGCGCCAAGCGGCTCGCGCCTCGTCCTGACGGCCCTCTCACGCACTTCGTCTCGCCGCTTGGAAAGAAATGCAGGTTCACTGTTCGCGTTCGGGCTTACGGCCGAACATTCTCGAAAGGACACCGTGCCAGAAGTCATCCATGATCCAAAGCAGATCGATTTCGAAAAGCCAGGCAAGCATCACTATCAGGCGGCGTTCCATCTGGACAGCACCTGGGGCTACTCGCTGCTTCCGCTGACCGTGATCAACGGGACCCGCGGCGGCGGGGCACCGAGTTCCCCGCCCGCCGTCGTAGCTTTCGGCGGCACGCACGGCAACGAGTACGAAGGCCAGGTTTCGGTCAAGCGCCTCTGTCATGACCTCGACACCGCCGCGCTGCGCGGCCGGGTGATCCTGGTCCCCCAGTTGAGTCCCGGGGCCTGCACGGCCAACCTTCGGGTGTCGCCACTTGACGGGGTGAACATGAATCGCGCGTTCCCGGGAGATCCGGGAGGGACGATCTCGTACCGTATCGCCGACTTCGTGAAGCGCTACCTCTTTCCCCAGGTTCATGTGGTGCTCGATATCCACTCCGGGGGCATGGAGGGATGTTTTCCCTTCTGCTCGTCGTTTCATCCCATTCCCGACCCGGCGCAGCGGGCGGAAATCGAGCGTGTTGCGCGGCTGTTCGACACACCGTTCATCCTGGTGTATTCGAGTGACATGACCTCGGGGCTGCTTACGGACGAAGCCGAGGCGGAAGGCAAGATCACGATCGGCGGGGAGTTCGGCTACGGAGAGTCGACCCACGTCGACGGCACGCGGCACGCGTACGAAGGCATCAAGAACGTGCTGAGGCACTACGGCCTGCTCGACGGCGCAATAGTCAGGATTCGCGAAGAAGGCAGCGAGCCAACCCGGTTGGTCGACGCCGCGAACCTCGATGACTACGTCCCAACGCCTCGCGACGGCGTGTGGGAACCGGTGGTCCATCTCGGGCAGCGGGTCGAGGCCGGGGAGCTGCTGGGCCGCCTGCACGATTTTTCCGACCACTCCGCCCCCGCGCTCGAGATTCGCACCGAGCGCGCCGGCTGGGTGCTCATGCTTCACTTCCGGGCGATGGTCGCCAAAGGCGCCACGCTCTACGTCGTGGCCCGCGAGCCCGCAACCTGACAGCGCCATGAAGATCACCGACATCGAACTGATCATTCTCAAATCGCCGGGGCTCTACAACGCGCCTGACAGCGCGGAGGAACCCCAGGGGGCAACCTTTCTCGGCCTGGTCAAGGTATCGACGGATGCCGGCATCACGGGCTACTCGGACATCGAGACGGCGCCAACGGTGGCAAAGGCGGCGATCGACGCGCCGCGCTGGGCCGAAGCCGGCCTGGAAGCCTTCGACGGCCTGGCATCGCTGATCGTCGGACAGAACCCGCTGGAGATGGAACGCCTCTGGTACAAGATGTACCGCGGCAGCATCTACTACGGCCGCCGCGGCGCCGTCATTCAGGCGATCTCCGCCATCGACATCGCGCTGTGGGACATCGCCGGGAAGTTCTACCAGCAGCCCATCCACATCCTGTTGGGGGCGGCCTGGAGGGACAAGGTACGCGCCTATGCGAGCACCTTGTTTCGAGGCGCGCCCGAAGCCATGCGCCAAGCGACCCGCATCTACCTGGACCAGGGATTCACGGCGGTCAAGTTCGGATGGGGTGTTTTTGGCAGGGATCCCGATCAGGACGTGCGCCTGGTAGAGGCCGCCCGCGAAGAGATGGGCGATCAGAACGACCTGATGGTCGATACCGGCTGGTTCATCGAGCGGACGCCGAAACAGGCCATCTCGGTCGTGCGGTCCATCGAGCCGTTCCGGCCGTACTTCATCGAAGAGATTCTGCATCCGGAGGACTATGACGGCTACGGCAAGCTCGCCGAGAGCGTCGAGACCGCGATCGCTTGCGGTGAACAAGAGGCCACCGAGTGGGGCTTCCGGCAGTTGATCGACCGCGGGAAGGTGGACATCCTGCAACCCGACTTGACGCGTTGCGGCGGGTTTACGACGGCCCGCAAGATCGTTCACATGGCGGAGCTGGCGAACCGGCTGGTGATCCCCCATTCCTGGTGCTCGGACTTGTTGACCGCCGCCTCGCTGCACTTGAACGCCTTCCAACGCCGGGCCGTATTTGTCGAGTTCAACACGTCGCAGGGGCCTCTCAGCCGCTCACTCGTCAAGGAGCCGCTGCGTATCGAAGACGGCTACGTAGCGGTGCCGCAAGGACCGGGTCTGGGCGTCGAAGTGAACGAGGAGACGATCGACAAATACCGCATCGGTTAACCTGCATTTCTCACCACCCGATGGTCGAAGCACGCGATACGACCGCCATGACTTCGCTTTTCCTTCGCAGCGCTTGCTTGCCGTGCTCGACGTACCATCAAGTACGCCTGCGCGGGCCAAGCAGCTCGCGCCTCGTCCTGACGGCCCTCTCACGCACTTCACCTCGCCGCGTGGTGAGACATGCAGGTTCATCGACGATCAACGCGCCCGCGCGGGCCGGAGCACGGCGCCGGGGGCATACACTCCGATCCAGTGGTTCGTGAACCTAAGATGCTCTTGCGGAACGACCGCCGGCATGTGGCATCCGATGCAGGCATCCTCTTGATTGCCGGACAACCGCAGTCTCTCCGGGTGAGCCGGCCGGTCATGGCACGAGCGGCACTTAGCGCTGTAGTAAGCCGGGGCATTTTGCAGGAGCGGGTTGTGCGGATCGTGGCAGGGGAAGCAGCTCAGCGATCCGGGGCTTTCGACGAAGCACTTGCTCTGCGTGAGGTAGACCGGCTGATGGCGAACGTTCCAAGGATCGCGCCAGTCGATGGAAGCTCCGTCGGAGGCCGGCGGACGATGGCAAGCTCCACAGAACTCCGTCTGCTGCCGGGCCGACATGTTCTTCGGGTTGCGGATCGACGCCCGGATCTTCGCGGGTTCGCGCCCGGCTATGGCCTCGACGTGGGCGCGGCCGGGTCCGTGACATGCCTCGCAGCGGATGCCCAACTCGCGCGGCTCCAACGAAAGGTTCGGACCTAGCGCCAGCGGCCCGGTCGAGTGGCACTGGAAGCAGCGCATGATCTTCGGCTGGGGATCGAACGTTTCGTAGTAAACGCCCAGAGCTTCATCCGCGTCCGCGGCCTGCGACCCCTGATGGCCGGGCGTGGGCGCCAGCCCTTGCGAAGCGGCATAGTAGCTGAGGTGGTGCTCTACGTAATGGTCCTCGTCGACCTGGCTGACAAAGGTAATGGCCTGCTCCATCGCGCCGAAGGCCCATTCGACCGGCACGGTCTTCTGCGTGTCCCCGCCACTGACGGTGACCCGCAATTCTCCCTCCTCGACGAAAAAACGATAGCGGTATCCAGGTTCCCGTTCCACCTCGATGCCGTCCAAGAGCGAGCGAAGATCCTCGTGCTGCGAGAGCGGTCGCAGCGAGCGGGCGTGCCCGCTACGGCTTTGTTGCTCGAATTGATCCATGTGGCAGCCCGCACAGATGGCCGCGCCGACGTAGCCTCCGCCACGGTCCTCCGGAGCCGCATCCGAGGCCGACAAAGGCAGAGCCAAGGCGACCATTGCCATCAAGAAAGACGAGCAGGCCGCCGCCCAAGCGCGGCCGCTGCCGTCGAGGAGTGTCATTCCGGATCGCGAATTCATACTCCGTCTCATTTCCATCGTAGTGACTCGTGAGTGAAAATATGGGAAACGATGCGCCTTTCAGCACTCGTTGCCGGCGTGTTTGCCGCAACTCTGGCTGCCTTGCCGGCCGCCGAACGTCTCGACATCCCTCTCGGACTCGACAACTACCTGCCGGTCCCGGAAGACAACCCGCTCACGCGAGAGAAAGTCGAGCTCGGCCGGCGGCTCTTCAACGAGAAACAGCTTTCCCGAGACGGCACGGTCGCCTGCTCGACGTGTCATGACCCGAAGCGGAACTTCACCGACGACAAGCCGCTGGCCGAAGGCGTCTTCGGACGCATCGGCGCCCGCCGCGTCCCGGCGATTCTCAATCGCGGCTACGGCACGGCTTTTTTCTGGGACGGACGCATCCCGACACTCGAGGAGCAGGTTCTCCAGCCGATCATCAACGACAAGGAGATGGACATGACGCTGGAGGAAGTCGTGGCGAAGCTCCGGAAAGACGAGGCGTACGCCGCGGAGTTCGACAGCGTCTTCGGACATGCCATCACCGAGCAGGACGTATCGCACGCCTTGGCCGGCTATGTGAGGACAATTCTCGCGGGCAACTCCCGCTACGACCGGTACCTGAACGGCGAAGGCGATGCGCTGACCGAGTTGGAGCGCCGCGGCCTCGAGATCTTTCGCGGGAAAGGCAATTGCACCGATTGCCACCTGGGCCCGAACCTCACCGACGAGAAGTTCCGCAACACCGGCATCGCGTGGAAGAACGGCGAGTTGGCGGACCTGGGCCGTTTCCGGTTCACGAAGAGGGAGAACGATCGCGGTTCGTTCAAGACGCCGACGCTGCGCAATGCCGCCAGCCGCGCGCCCTACATGCACGACGGCAGCCTTGCCACGTTGAGCGACGTAGCGGACTACTACAATCGCGGCGGCAATCGGAACCCGTGGCTCGACCGCGAACTGTTGCCGCTACGGCTCACGGACGCGGAAAAGGAAGCGCTGGTGTCTTTCCTGCACACGCTGACCGGGCCGGTGCGCGACGGGCTCGATGAGGAAAGGCCATGATTCGTGAAAAGCACAAAAGCCGTGTTTCGTGTCTCGTGTCTCGTGAAAACCTTTGGCGGGGGTTGGTTCGCTCCAGAAGAAATGTCTGACGGCCGGTGAACCGTGAAGGCCGTGTTTCGGGGAAAGCCGTGTTTCGTGACTCTTGATTCCCGAAAACCTTCAAGGCCATGTTGCAGGCGCGGGCGGCGGGCGCCTCGTCCTGGCGGTCCTCTTCCGCACTTCGTCTCGCCACCTGGTCAGAAATGCAGGCTTATCACTTCTGCTCCGCGCGGATCAACTGACCACGCAGCTTCCTGAACACATTCAGATGCTCGGCGGCGGCTTCCGGCATGTCCCGCCTTCGCAGGATCTGGGCGATCTCGTAGTGCGACGACATGGCCTGCTGCAGGGTGGGGCGATTCGCCAGGACTTCGCGAAAAGCATCTTCCGCAGCACCCAGGTCCGACTGATCGAACAGCGCCTTACCCAGGCTGAAGAGCGCCTCGGTGTGCGTGGGATCGCCGTCAACGGCTGTCTGCAAATAGCCGACCGCATCTTCGGAGCGGCCGAGTTGCAACAGAACCGACCCGTAGCGATAGTTCGTCTCCAAGTCGCCGGGGGTGTGGCGCAGCTCCAGCTCGTAGTGCCGGGCCGCATCATCGAGGCGTGACGCTTCGCGGTAAAGGTCGCCCAGCGCCGTGTGTATGCCGACAGCCTGGGGAGTCCGCTCCAAGGCCGCCTCGTACTCCACGATGGCCTGGTCCGTGCGGCCGTTGAGGGCATGGTCATCGCCGATCGCCTGGCGGGCGCGAGCGGAGTCAGGAGCCGTTCGCAGCAAAGTCAACCGGAGCTGCGCCGACACGGCCGAATAGGCCCTGGCGGCGTAATAGAGCAGGTCGGCGTTCTCGGGTTGTTCTTCAAGCGCCTCCTCGAGCCTGGGAATCGCCTGGCGCGGCCGGCCCGACTTCAAGTAGGACAACCCCAACCAGTAGCCGATCCGGGGAGTCGGTTCCTCCTGATAGGCCTTCTCGAGGTGCTCCGCGGCCGAGCCGAAGCGTCCGAGCGTCAGCAGGTTGAAGCCCATCAGCATGCGGGCGTCTTTCACTTCGGGCTTGAGCACGAGCGCCTTCCCCAGCGCCCCCACGGCCAACTCCGGCTCACCCTGTTCGTGGTAAACGAGACCCAGGTTCAAATGGATCTCGGCGATCTGCGGGGCCAGCTTGACGGCCGCCTCCAATTCGCGGCGGGCGTCGGCGTGGCGTTGTTCCTGGCGAGCTCGGAGTCCCGCCTTTACGCGCGCCACGACTTCCGGGCCGGGTGGGGTCTGCGAACGCAGCAGATCCGAAGAGAAAGGGGAGAAAGCGGTCACGAGGAACCCCAGCACCGACAGGCAAACAGGCACGGCGCGGCGCGCGCCTACGGCGTCGTGAGGGCGATTCATGGCGCAGGCTCCTCGATGGAAAGGATCTGGTCCGCTCCGACATCCTTCAGCTCCCGCTGTGCCCCGCTCGGCCACTCGATCCGTACCCACTCGAGCCGGTCGGTGGCGCCCAGTCCGAAATGGACACGGTGGTCGCTTGCGGACAGATAGCTCCCCGCGGTGGTCGAGTATCCCCACTGCTCGCCACCGTTCGCATCGCGAATGTGAATCTTCGCGCCCGCTCCTGGACGGTTCGAAGCCCTCCCCTCGGGGTTGACGATCAGCCAGTGCCCGCCCCGTTCAGACGCGCCGCTGTAGAGGAGCAACGGCTCCGCGTCGAGCACCGCCATGACAACGTCGATATCGCCGTCATTGTCGAGATCCCCGAAGGCCGCTCCACGTCCGGCGTAGTCTTGCCGGAAGGCCGCGCCGCTGGAAGCCGAAACATCCTCGAACTTCCCACCGATGTTGCGCACCATGAGCGGCGGCTGGCGGTAAACGAGGGCCGAGTCCAGAACCTCGACGTTATCCATCACATGGCTCTGCGCGACAAAAACGTCCTTTCGGCCGTCGAGATCGTGGTCGAAGAAGCGAGTGCCCCAACCGGACATCAAGCTCGTGATCCGGCCGATGTAGGAGGACCGTGTCACGTAGGTGAACAAGCCCTGTCCATCGTTGCGATAGAGCGCATACAGTTCCTTGGCCAGATTGGTGATCAAGACGTCAGGCAGGCCGTCATTGTTGTAGTCGTCAAAGGCGACTCCCATACCGGAGAAGCTGCCGCCCTCATCGTTGTAGGCCAAGCCGGACTCGAGCGCCAGCTCGCTGAACGTGCCGTCGCGATTGTTTCGGAACAGAAGCTGCGCAACCGAGTCGTTGGCGACGACGACATCGGTCCAGCCATCCGCGTCGTAGTCATGGAACGCGACGCCGAGGGCCTTTCCAAGCACCCGCCCGACGCCCGACCTCGCCGAAACATCGCTGAAAGCTCCATCGCCATCGTTGTGGAACAGCATGTTGCTCACAGGCTGGTGGCGCTTCGGCGTGCAGTAGACGCGCACGGCCTTGCCGCATTCGATGTGTTTGGAAAAGTCCCAATCGAGGTAGCGGGTGACAAACAGGTCGAGGAGGCCGTCACGGTCGTAGTCGAAGAATCCGGCGGAGACGGACCAGCCGGGCACAACGAGGCCACTGCCGCCGGTGACATCCTCGAAGCGTCCGCCGCCCCGGTTGCGATAAAGCCGGGCTTCGGGAAATCCGGTGAGCAAAACATCGGTGAGACCGTCGTTGTCGTAGTCGCCCGTTGCGACACCCATGCCGTAGACCGCGGTACCGCTTCCGGACAAGCCCGACTTCTCCGTGACGTCGCTGAACGCGCCGTCGCCCTCGTTCTCGTAGAGGCGGTTCCAGAACGCGGCCTGCGAGCGGTCGATCATGCCCCCCTGATCCGTCTTGACCAACGAACCGCTGTTCACGAACAGGATGTCGAGACGGCTGTCGTTGTTGAAATCGAATACGGCGACACCGCCTCCCATCGTCTCGACGAGGTACTTGTCGGCAGTCGGGTTGGCGCGGTGCTTGAAGGCGATACCGGCGGCTTCCCGTCTTTCGGTGAAGACGGGAAGCTGGGCTGCCGCTTCCGAAAAGGCCATGCAGGGCCAAAGCCCGGCAACCACCGCGATCACGGTGGAAAGCCGAAGGCGGCGCACGGGCGGGATCATGTGGGCATTTTCCCACAGGGGGATTGCTCCCAGCGTCATGCAACAACAGTGAAGGCGGACGGCTCAGCAGCACTTGCCGATGAGCAGAGACCTCTGACCGCGCAAGAAGATTCCGATCTGCGCGCATGCACGCGCCGCTCCCCGAACCGGCGCCAGCCTACGGACGAGGACGTGAACGCCGAGGCCGTCGCCACATGACGCGGTCCGTGGGGCAGGAAGCGCGCCCTGAGCGGTGATATCATACGATTCAATCACGGAACCAAAGCATGGGCCCCGAGCAACGGAATCTTCTGAACCGCACACGGCGGCAGTTCTTCAATCAATGTTTCGTTGGTCTCGGGCCGTTGGCTCTCGGGTCGTACCTGGGCGCCAGCGCACGCGCGGCGAACCTGCCCAAGGTCAGCAACCCGCTCGCGCCGAAGGCTCCGCATTTCGCTCCCAAGGCCAAGAGCGTCATCTACCTGTTCATGGCCGGAGGACCGAGCCAGTTCGAACTGTTCGAGCACAAGAAAGAGTTACAACGCTACAGCGGGAAGGAGATTCCGCAATCGTTCCTCGAAGGGAAGCGCTTCGCCTTCATGGAGAGCTTCTCGAAGCAGGTTCCGCAACTGCTGGGAACCCGCCGCGAGTTCAAGCGTTACGGCCAGTCGGGCCAGTGGGTCTCCGAGTGCCTGCCTCACACCGCGCAGGTGGTCGATGACCTGGCGTTCATCAAGACGATCCAGGGCGAGAATTTCAACCACGCGCCCGCAAAGATTTTCGCGAACACCGGGACGCCCCGATTCGGGCATCCGAGCATGGGGGCCTGGGTGACCTACGGGCTCGGCAGCGAGTCAGACGAATTGCCGGGCTTCGTCGTGCTGCAGTCCGGGCCGCGCGGGCCGCGGGGCGGCGCGCTGAACTGGGGCAGCGGATTCATCCCCACCGCCTATCAGGGAGTCCCTTTTCAGGGAGGCGGCGACCCGATTCTGAACCTCTCGAACCCGGAGGGCATGAGCCGCCAGCGCCAAAGCCGGACCATCGAGACGATCCGGCGCCTGAACCTCGATCACCTTCAGGAAACGGGTGATCCCGAGATCGCGACGCGCATTTCATCGTACGAGATGGCGTTTCGCATGCAGACCAGCGGGCCGGAATTGATCAACTTCGCCGAGGAAAGCCCCAAGACTCTCGAGATGTACGGCGTCGAGCCCGGCGCGAACTCGTTCGCGAACAACTGTCTGCTGGCGCGGCGGCTGGTCGAGCGCGGCGTGCGGTTCGTCCAGCTATATCACACCGATTGGGATCATCACGGCACGGGCGGCCAGAACCTCAACGAGGCTCTCGACAACGTCACGAGGCAGATCGACCAGCCGGTCGCTGCGCTGATCCGAGACCTCAAGTCCAGCGGTCTACTGGATGAGACGCTCGTAATGTGGGGCGGCGAATTCGGCCGCACTCCGATGGGCGAACTGCGGGAGACGATCGGACGCAATCATCACATCGATGCGTTCCTGATGTGGTTCGCGGGCGGGGGGGTTCGGCCGGGCCAGATGATCGGCGAGACGGACGAACTCGGCTTCAACGCGGTCGAGGACAAGGTCTCGGTTCATGACGTGCAGGCGACGGTGCTGCACCTGCTCGGCCTGGATCACGAGAAGCTGACCTTCAAGTTTCAGGGCCGTGATTTTCGCCTGACCGACGTGGGCGGAAACGTGATCCAAAAGCTCCTGGCCTAGTGTGCCGGGAACATTTTCCGCCCTGCTCGTCCTTCTGTACATTCGTTGTAAGGCACCGTCGGGTATGGCATCCGCCCGGATCGGAGCCGACAGGAACGGAGGGTTGCTCGACGGGATTCTTCACTGTAGAGCGGCGCTGTCCATCAGGCGGGGTTCTTCGCCGAGCGGGTGTCGGCTTATTGCTCTTATTTCTCTGCCGTTCTTATCCGGGGAGTGGGAGAATGGTATTACACTGGTTGGAGGAAACATGAGCGTTGAACTAATCAGCATCTTGACCGCAGTCGTGGCGGTGGGAGTGGCCTTGGCCGGGCTGATCCTGACCAGCGGCCGCGGACTGCGGGAGGAGATAGCCCGGATGGAGACGCGGCTGCGAGAAGACATGAAGCAACTGGCAGAGCGCGTGTCGCGGCTGGAGCATAGCCAAGCCAAGCTCGAAGGGTTGCTGGAAGGATTGCGCGAGGCCATCACTGGGCGTGTCGCCGCCAACTAAGGCCAAAGCCTAGCGTGGCCGGACCCAAATCAAGGTGCTGGATTCCATGGAAGCTGCCCCGGGCTTCCGAGTCTCCTCCTTTCATGAGGATTCACATATCGCTGCAGGTAACTCCATTCACAGGTTCGAGCATTCAGAAAACCGTATGGTTGACTGCTGCCTGCTGCCTGCTACTGTTTGCCAACGAAGGACTAGCGCAAGAAGAACTGCCAGATCCGCCCAAGTGGTATGCGGATCGAGAGACCGATCCGATCACGGATGAAAAAAGAGTGTTTGCTTCATTGCGTGGTCGAACAGTAGATACGATGACCCGTGACGGCGCCATCACCGGCGACCCCACCATAAGTATCTGGTGCAGCACCATCGGCACTTACGTCGTTCGTTCCCCACAGGGAGATCTGGAAAAGGATTTTGCCCTCGATGTCGATATCAAGTCTCCCGTGTTGAGGTCGGAATCCGACTTTGATGACATTCTTAGTTTGTTCGAAACGGTGGATCGTGATGTGATTATTCGGTTTGACAGCGAGAAACCAGAAGTTGAACGATGGGAGACGTGCTGCGGCCGCGGGCTTCGAGACATCGTGAGTCTCCCAGCTTGGATTCAAAATGAGAGATATTCACCGTGGACGTTCCTTGAACGCCTAGCCACGGGAGCACACCACAAATTGGCCGTGCGCACAGTGGACCACGACATCGTTTGGACCGCCATGTTCGACATTTCCGAGGCCGCGCCGGTCGCTCGAGAAGTGCTTGCGCTCTGCCCCGAGAGCGATTGATCGGCTGTCCATCGAGACCACGCCTCGACTCGTGCATGAGGCGCACTGACCGATCCGGATGAAATGGTAATCCATAACCAGAAACCGATACCCGGACAGAACCGCGCGGTCTTCCGCAAGCCGTGCAAGAGCGCTGCTGTCGAGGGTCATCCTCGTGTCGCCGGGCCGCATGTCAGCCCTATTCCGTGAAAGAGCCGCGGCCACAGTCTGAAGCGCTGGCGGAACGAATCCGGGAAGCGGTACGGCGCGTCCCTGCCGGATTCGTGGCCACCTACGGCGACATCGCACGGGCCGTTCACCCACGCTGTTCGCCGCGGCAGGTGGGCTGGGCGTTGCGGCGGGCGCCGCACGGGCTCGGGCTTCCGTGGCACCGCATCCTCGCCGCGGGAGGCCGCATTGCGTTGCCGGGCGAGGCCGGCCTGGAGCAGAGGATGCGCCTGGAGACCGAGGGCGTTCGGTTCGCGGGGCGGCGGGTACGGATGGAGGAGCATCGTTACCGGGATCTCTGAGCACGGAGCGGGATCGGAAGCCGGCAGCCGGCGGCCGGATGCAGCGGTCGCGCCACCGCAGCGGGTGTGCTGTGGCACGATGCAATTCCATTAGACTGGGTAGGATTCCAGAGGCTGCATGAGAATCTCCGACATCTTGAGGACGGACCGCCGGGCGGTCTCGTTCGAGTTCTTCCCTCCCAAGGATGATGCGGGGTTCGCATCTTTGTTCGCGACGATCGAGGCGCTGAAGGCGCTCGATCCGAGCTACGTTTCGGTGACTTACGGCGCCGGCGGCAGCACGCGCCGCAAGACCGTGGAACTCGTCAAGCGCATCAAACATGAGATCGGGATCGAGTCGATGGCGCACCTGACCTGCGTCGGCGCCAACCGCGACGAGATCGACTCCGTGCTCGACAATCTTGCGGCAGCAGGGCTGGAAAACGTACTGCCGCTGCGGGGCGATCCGCCGAAGGGAGAGTCGGAGTTCGTCCCCACGCCCGGCGGCTTCCGTTATGCCAACGAGTTGGTGGCGTTCATTCGCGAGAGGCATTCGTTCTGCCTTGGCGGGGCCTGCTATCCGGAAACGCATCCGGAAGCGCCCAGCGCCGAAGCCGACCTGGACAACCTCAAACGCAAGGTCGACGCCGGAGTCGACTTCCTGATTACCCAGCTCTTCTTCGACAACGATGACTACCTGCGGTTTCGCGAGCGAGCCGTGGCAGCCGGGGTCCGGGTGCCGATCCTGGCCGGCATCATGCCGATTCTGAACGTGAAACAGATCAAGCGCTTCACCCGGATGTGCGGAGCGAGTCTACCGAACGCTCTGCGGCAAAAGATCGAAGCCGTCGAGGACGATGCGGAAGCAGTTCGGCAGGTCGGCATCTATCACGCCACCCGGCAGTGCGAAGATCTGCTGCGCGACGGCGTACCGGGCATTCATTTCTACACCCTGAACCGCTCGACGGCGACGCGGGCGATTTACCAGTCCATCAAAGGCCTGCTCGCCGACAAACCGGCCGCCTGAGACCCGGGATTGCCATACGGTACCATCTCATTGATGCCGGACCGTACTCGTTGCACCGCCGCCTTCACTTTCGTGCTGATGATCCTGACGGCCTGGGCCGCGCAGGCGCAAGGGCCGGCCTACCGCTATCGCCACCCGATCGTTTTCCAGCGGGCCCATCTCGACACGGGAACAGGCGCACAGGTGATCGCGGGCAAGCTGTGGGTCATGGAGGAAGACGGCACGCATTTACGGCAGTTGACGTTCGGTGACGGCTACGACGAGCACCCTTCGTTCTACTCGGACCAGGAGCACGTGCTCTACGCGGAGTTCCCGACGAACCGTCTCGACCATCACGCCGAAGGGAGGCTGATAAAGATCAACATCCAAAGCGGCGAAAAGGAAGTCATGTTGCATGCGCCGGGCTGCGCGCTGCATCACGCCACGTTATCGCCGATTGACGATCTGTTGGCTTACCACCGTGACTGCGGCAACCGCCGGGCAATGTGGGTAGGCACCCCCGAGGATGGGTATGAAGTGACCATGCAGGCGACGAACGGCGTCGCGCTGCCGGACAGCATCATCTTCATGCACGAGAAGAACCGCGGCATCAAGCCGCGGGAGGTCGCTTTGGTCCGGATGTGGGGACACGGCCCCGGCGCAAAGGCGCAGTACCTGACCGACGCGAAGCATCTGCATCGGCGGCCGGCCATCTCACCCGACGGGAAACGGCTGGCGTGGCAGAGCGCCGCGGCCGGCGAGGACGAGATCTTCATCGCCAACATCGACGGCTCGGACGCACGCAATCTGACCAAGGCGAAGGGCAACGACGGTCATCCCTGGTTCTCGCGCGACGGCAACTGGATCGTGTTCGAGTCCGACAGAAGCGGGCAGTGGGAAATCTGGCGCATCAACATCGCATCCGGAAAGCAGGAGCAATTGACCCGCGGCGGTCAGCAATATGTCAGCACGCGCGCTCGCATGTAGACCCGAGACGGAGGCGTGATCGAGCAGGATCGTGCTGCGGCAGGCGGATCGCAGAGTCGATCAAGAACGCTGCCGCCCGTCCCCGCGGGCTCCCCTGATGCCACAACGGAACGCGCTACGCGGAAAAAGACCCGACAACCCCGGCCTAGCCCGTATGCGGATCATTCAAGCGGGAAACATCCGGGCCGGTATCAACGCCGCTTGATCAGGAAGATGTTTCAAGTCAGTAACCCGCCTGCTTGTCGACGACGTTGATCAGCGGCTGGCCGCGGGCGTAGCGGCGGATGTTCTCCGAGAAAAAGTTGATGAGCCGCACCTGTCGATCGAGACTCCAGCCGGAGGTATGAGGCGTCATCACGACGTTGTCGAGCTCGTAGATCGGGTGGCCCTTGGGCGCCGGGTCGGGCGCGAAGACATCGAGGCCGGCGCCTGCGATCCAGCCCTCCTCGAGCGCCTTGACGAGCGCCATGTCATCGAAAACCATGCCGCGCGACATGCAGATGAAATAGGCGGTTTCCTTCATCCCGCGGAAGACGTCCGCATTGAACATGCGCTCGGTAAGGGGTGTGTGCGGGACCGCAGAAACAAGCACGTCCACTTGAGGCACCATCTCGTCGAACCAAGTCGGGTCGTGGAGCTCATCGACAAAGTGCGGCTTGGGGATCGGTTTGGCGTCGGTGCCCACGATGCGCATGTCGAAACCGTAGTAAGCACGCCGGGCGATGGCTTCGCCGATGCCACCCATGCCGACGACGCCCATCACGCGACCGGCCAACTCGCCGTGATGGCCGGTCTTGGGTGTCCCAAGCGGTTTCAACTCCTTGTCGACGTAAAACTGCTTCATGTAGGTGTGGATGCGACGTGTCAGCGCGAGTAGCAGGCCCATGGCGGTTTCCGAAATACCGGGGGCGAAGGTGCGGGCGTAGTTCGTGAAAGCGACCGGGTGGCCGCGCAAATCCTGCGGCATGTGCTCGACGCCGGCGCCGCCATTCATGATCCACTGCACCTTCGGGGCGCTATCGAGCTCGCCTTGGCGGAGCCCGCCGTAGATCACTTCGGCTTCGGGAAGGCGGCGCTTGAATTCGTCACGGTCGCGGCAGTGGATAATGTCCACTTTCGTCGGGGCGGCCGCCTGCTCGATTTGCCGGATCTCGTTGGCCGCAAAGCGGTACGAGGTCACAATGCGAATGGGATCGCCTTGCGCTTGCGGAGCGGCCATGTTGAGCGCCGCCGGCGCGACCACCGCCTTGCGCCCCGCCGCGGCGGCGGCCGGAACCGCCGCGACACCACCCGCGAGAGTGACGAACGCGCGCCGAGAAACATTGTGCTCCGCCATGAGGCCGGCCTCCTGCAGTCAGAAACTGAGGCACAGCTTATCATGGGCCTTCGTTCGGCGAATGCCGTTTGCCCGGGACATCTTCGGGCGCACATCAATCCCGACAAGACGGATTCGTGTTCTTCAGGCTTGCCCGCCCCTGCGCGCGCCAAGCGGCGCGCGCCTCGTCCTGACGGCCCTCTCACCCACTTCGCCTCGCCACGTGGTGAGAAATGCAGACTGGTAGACACCAATGTACTGTCGGTTGGGGCTCCCGGCCGGGCCGAGCGATCCGCGGAATTGGTCGAGTGGATGGACGTGCATACGGACGTTCTTTTTCTGTCGGCGGTGACCGCAGCCGAAATCTCCGACGGGATTGCCAAGCTAAAATGGACCGGCTCGGCCTCCAGGGCCGCGATCCTCGGGAATTGTCTTGAACTTGTGCTCCATCTCTACGGAAAGCGGGTGCTGCCGTTCGATGTCTCTGTGGCCTGTTTAGCAGGAGAATTGACAGACAAGGCGCGCGCAGCCGGTCATTCGCCCGGCTTTGCAGATGTCGCCATCGCGGCCACGGCCGGGCACCATGGCATGACCATCCTGACGCGCAACCTGCGTCACTTCACACCACTCGACATCCAGGCGATCGACCCCTTCGCGACGTTGCCTTGACCACGTGGTACAGGGGAGATACACGGCGCCCTCGCTGCTTCGCAACCAGATGGAGCGTTCGTTCAACGCCTCCGCCTCGTTCATACCGAGGCACAGCGATGAGGCCGCGCCATCCACGAAAGGCCCCATGGCGCTTTCGAACACGGCGGCGTGCTATTCGGCCGTTGCTACAATGAGCCGGAGTTGCGCTTAGAAAGGTCGATTCTCACGTGGATGTTCAGGCAACTCAACTTCGCCCCGGCATGCTCATCAAGTTCGAGGGCAAGCTCTTCTCCGTGTTCCGAACCGAGCATCGCACTCCCGGCAACAAAAGAGGGTTCGTGCAGGCCAAGATGCGCAATCTCGACAGCGGAGCGATGATCGACTACAAGTTCGCCTCGGAGAACTTCGTCGAAAAAGTCGCCCTGGACGATCAGGAGATGGAGTTTCTGTACGAGGACGGCGGGCTCTATTACTTCATGAACACCGAGACCTACGAGCAGATGCATCTCACCCGGGAGGATCTCGGCGATCAGATCCTCTACCTCTTGCCGAACAGCACGTTAAAGGTGCGGTTCTACGAGGGCCGGCCATTCAATATCGACCTTCCGTCGAGCATGGATTTGAAAGTGGTCGAGACCGAGCCGAGCATCAAGGGAGCCACTGTCACCAATGTGACGAAACCTGCGAAGCTCGAGACGGGACTTGTCGTGCAGGTGCCGCCCTTCATCAAGGAAGGCGAGACGATCCGGGTCAACACCACTGACGGGAGTTACCAGAGCCGGGCTTAGCCTGGTCGAGCGCTCGGACCAGACAACCGGCGAGCGCTTCCTCTTCGTCCTCCAGGACGGTGCGCAGGTCGATCAGCAGGGAATCGTTTTCGATGCGGGCGATGACGGGGGGAGACCCTTTGCGGAGCGCCTTCTCGACATCGGTGATCTTGATGCCGCCGTTGGAGCGGAGTCGAACCAGCGTCGTAGGAACTGACTGTTCGGGCGTCGAACCTCCGCCGAGCACGGATGAGCCGGGCTTCAGGTCGATCGAGACTTGATCGCCGAATCGCAGGACGGCAATGAACTTCTCCGCGCGGGCCTGGATTCTCTCGGCGGTTTGGCGGATCATTCGGAGCACCGGAACCCGATCGTAGCGGCCGAACAGGTAATCGCGCAGCGTCGCCTCGAGCGCCGCGCAGGTGAGCTTGTCGACGCGCAGCGCGCGGAAAAGCGGATTGCGGCGGACGCGCTGCACCCACTCGGGCTTACCGGCGATGATGCCGGCCTGCGGTCCGCCCAGCAGCTTGTCGCCGCTGAAGGTGACGAGGTCGACTCCAGCTCGCAAGCTCTCAACGACCGGAGGCTCGTCACGGAAACCCTCTCTCGAAAAATCGTACAGGCAGCCGCTGCCGAGGTCATCCACGACGGGCAGCCCGAACTCCGCGCCGAGCCGCACGAGCTCTTCAAGATGCGGCCGCGCCGTAAAGCCAACCATGCGGAAGTTGCTGGGATGAACGCGCATCAGCAGCCGCGTCGCTTCGCCGACGGCCTCACGGTAATCGGAGATCCTTGTGCGATTCGTCGTCCCCACCTCACGGAGCCGCGCCCCGCTGCCCGCCATGATGTCGGGAATCCGAAAGCCGTCACCAATTTCGATGAGTTCGCCGCGCGAAACGACGACCTCGCCGCCGGCGGCGATGGTATGAAGAACAAGAAAAATCGCCGCTGCATTGTTGTTGACAACGATCGCCGGTGCGTTCAGCAGTTTTTCAAGCAATGCCGCGGCGTGTACATCCCGCTTGCCCCGCCGTCCCGAGCCCACGTCGTATTCGAGATTGGTGTAGCCGCGGGCAGTGTCGCGGATGGCCTGCACGGCCTCGGCCGAGAGAGGGGCGCGGCCGAGGTTTGTGTGCAGCACGACTCCGGTGGCGTTGATCACCGGGCGCAACGACGGAGAAGCGAGCCCATCCAGCCGCTCGATCACCTGCCGTTCGGCCCGCTCGATCAGGTCAACCGAGTCAATGTGCGGGGAGAGACCGCCGCGCAATGCCGCGCGCAGCCGCTCCAAGACGGCGCGGGTCTCGGCCACGACGAGGGCACGGCCCGCTCCGTTGATCCGCTGCCCGATACGCGGCCTCTGCAGCATCTGGTCGACGGAAGGCAATGCCCGCAGCCGGCTCTCCAGATCCACGCTCACCGACCCATTGGAGCATTCGCCGGTGCAGCCGTCAACGTTCGACGGCGACATGGGCTTAGCCTGCATTTCTCACCACCCGACGGCCGCAGCACGCGATACGACCGCCATGACTTCGCTTTTCCTTCGCAACGCTTGCTTGCCGTGCTCGATGTACCTTCAAGTACACCTGCGCACGACAAGCGGCTCGCGCCTCGCCCTGACGGCCCTCTCACGCACTTCGTCTCGCCACGAGGTGAGACATGCAGGCTGGTCCTGCGAGCGGTGTGAGATGATCTCAGGCATGTTACGGAATGGCTTTATTTTATGGGCGCTCTCGGGCATTGCTCTCTCTGCGCAGTCGCCCACGCTGCACCGTCTCACGTCCACGCCCGAAACGGTCGTCTTCGGCTACTACGATGCCGCCGCCGCACCGGTACTGCGGATTCGCTCAGGCGACCGCGTCGAAATCACGACCTCGATGATCGCGAGTCCGGAGATGCTGGAGGAGGCCGGCCTGGCGAGCGATCAGATCAAGCCGTCGCTGCGGGACATCCACAGCCAGGTCACGGACCGCGGCCCGGGACCGCACATTCTGACCGGCCCGGTCCATGTCGAAGGAGCCGCGCCGCGCGATGTGCTCGAGGTCGAGATCGAGTCGATCCGATTGGCTCTCCCCTATGCCCTCAATATCTTCTTGCCGGGATTGGGCGTGCTCCCCAACGACTACCCATACAAAAAGCTCAGGATCATTCCGCTCGACGAAGAGCGCATGGTCGGGAGATTCACCGACAACATCGAGATTCCATTGCGGCCATTCTTCGGCAGCATGGGCGTGGCTCCGCCCAAAGAACTGGGCCGCATCAGCAGCGCGCCGCCCTGGGTGCACACCGGCAATATCGACAACAAAGACCTCGTCGCCGGCACCACGCTCTTCATTCCCGTCCACGAGCCGGGAGCGCTCTTCTTTGTCGGAGACGCCCACGCCGCGCAAGGAGCCGGCGAAGTCGACGTCACGGCGCTTGAAACGGCATTGACCGGAACTTTCCGGTTTACCGTTCGCAAGGACATGCGACTTGGCTGGCCGCGGGCGGAGACCCCGACCCATCTGATGACGATGGGTTTCAACGAAGATCTCGACACGGCCATCCGCATCGCCTTGCGGGAGATGATCGATTTACTCGTCCATGACAAGGGGCTCGACCGCGACACGGCCTACATGCTCTCCAGCAATGCGGTCGACCTGCATATCACGCAATTGGTCGACGGGAAAAAAGGGATTCACGCCACCGTACCGAAGGCGATTTTCCGCTCGGGCCGGTAAATCGCACCGATCCCGCAGACGACCGGTCCCAGGCTCCGGGATCAGCCGGCATACTCCCGGTAGGACTCGCAGCTTGTCAGCCACCATATCTTCCTGCTACAAAGAAGTGTCTCCGTTGTCGGCGGCGCACAACCGCCGATACCCAATCTCAACCTGGAATCGTCATAGGGGAGGCGGCCACGAGCCTTCGGATCTGCTCTCTGGGTAGCGGCAGCAGCGGCAACGCCACATTCGTTGCCGGTGAACGAACGCGGCTGCTGATCGACGCCGGCTTCAGCTTCAACGTGATCACCAAGCGGCTCGAGAGCATCGGCGAACACCCCGAGCGGCTCGACGCAGTGCTTGTTTCGCACGAGCATTCCGATCACGTCAAGGGCCTGCCGCAGATCGCCAAGCGTCTTCAATGCCCGATCTACATCACGGAATTGACTGAGCAGACGCTCGATTGGGGAAAGATCGAGCCGCGGCTCGAGACTTTCCAAGCGGGACAGACGATCGACATCGGCGACATCGCGATCGATTCGTTCACGATTCCCCATGACGCGGTCGATCCCGTCGCCTTCCGGGTGCGCTGCGGCGGCTTGCAAGCCGGCGTGGTGACCGATCTCGGTTACATGACCGAGTCGGTCAAGCACAAGATACGGGGCTGCGATCTGCTACTGCTCGAGTCGAACCATGACCTCGACATGCTCAAGGTCGGTCCTTATCCGTGGTTCGTCAAGCAGCGCGTGATGAGCCGGGTCGGTCATCTGTCGAATCATGCCGTATCGCAGTTTCTGACCACCGAATTCGACCTCTCGTGCCGCTGGCTGGTGCTGGCCCACCTGAGCGAAAGCAACAACCATCCCGAAGTGGCGCGGCTATTCGCCGACAACGCTCTAAGAAACAAAGGCGCTGTCGGGACGAGGCTCGTGATCGCCGAGCAGCATCGCGCCAGCGAGGTCTTCGAGCTTTGATTCCGAGATACACCCGCGAGGCGATGGGCCGCATCTGGTCTATCGAGAACAAGTACCGCCAGTGGCTCGAAGTCGAGTTGGCCGCTTCGGAAGCGCTGGCCGAGTTGGGCGAAGTGCCGGCCTCAGCGGCGGCGGCGTTGCGGGCGCATGCCGACTTCGAGGTGGCGCGCATCGAAGCGATCGAAGCCGAGGTCAAGCACGACGTCATCGCTTTCACTACGGCCGTGGCGGAGAAGCTGGCCGAGGCGGGCGCCGGCGACGCGTCCCGCTGGCTGCATTTCGGATTGACGTCGAACGACGTGGTTGACACGGCGCAGGCGCTGCAGATCAAAGAAGCTTCGCAGCACATTCGCCAAGCGCTCGGAGAGCTGCACGAAGTGCTGCGGCGGCGCGCTCACGAATTCAAGGACACCGTTACCGTCGGCCGCACGCACGGTGTACACGCCGAGCCGACGACGTTCGGACTCAAGCTGGCGAACTGGTGGGCGGAAGCCGGCCGCCAGATCGAGCGCTTCGAAGCCGCCTCCGAACAGATGCGAGTCGGGAAGATCTCGGGCGCCGTCGGGACCTTCGCCCATATCTCTCCGCGAGCCGAGGAGCTGATCTGTGCCCGCCTGGGGATCGAGCCCTGCCCGATTTCGTCGCAGGTCATCCAGCGCGACCGCCACGCCAATTATGTTTGCTCTCTGGCCCTCATCGCGGCGACGCTCGAAAAAATCGCCGTCGAAATACGGCACCTGCAGCGCACGGAAGTACGCGAGGCGCAAGAGTATTTCTCCAAGTCGCAGAAGGGCAGCTCGGCGATGCCGCACAAGAAGAACCCGATCACGTGCGAGCAGATCAGCGGCCTGGCGCGTATCGTGCGGGCGAATGCCCAGGCGGCGTTTGAAAATATTGCGCTGTGGCACGAACGCGACATCTCGCACTCCTCGGTCGAGCGCGTGATCCTGCCCGATTCGACCATCCTGGTCGACTACCTGCTGGCCAAGACGACAAACCTGGTCGACCGCCTGCTCGTCTATCCCGAGCGCATGAAGCAGAACCTCGAGATGGGTGGGGGACTTGTCTATTCGGGACAACTGCTGCTGGAACTGGCGGCCAAGGGGGTCCTGCGCGAGACCGCCTATCGCTGGGTGCAACGCAATGCTCTCAAGGTGTGGGAGGAAGGCGGCAGCTTCCGTGAATCCGTCGGTAACGACGCTGATATCGCCGACATCCTCTCATCGGAAGAGATCGATCGGGCGTTCACCCTGAAACAGCAACTCCGACACGTCGATCAGATCTTCCTGCGATTATTCCCGGATTCCTAGCAAGCTCGTCCGTTGGCTCATTTACTCGACGAGAGGACCAAGCCGGTGAGTTATGATGGGTTCGGGTCTGCTGGGGCGAGCATGGGCCTGTGTGTGAGGGCGGCGGGCTTGTCCGGAGGGTTTTCTGAACAATGAAACAGGCCGGCGGCGGGTTCGCCGCCTGGCAGAGTTGCTTGCTCTCGGGAGTTGGCTGTTGCCTCTGTGTCCGGGACAGGAAACCGGGAGCACGGATACGGCCGGACCTTCGCCCCCGGCGTCCGAGGCCGCCGCAACGGCAACGGCTCCCGGTGATACGCAAGCCGCCACCGGGAACACCTCCGGGAATGCCAGCCGCGAGGAACTGAACCTGCTGGGTCAAGTCGATTCGGATGCCGGCGAGAGCCGCCGGAACGAGAACGTTTCGATCAATCTCATCGACAACAACGTTCTCAAAGAGCTGAACATCCGGATGGGGACGACCGCCACCATCATCGAAGAGTTCAAGCCCGAGCGGGGCTACTTCGGGGCTGAATTCGGCTCGGTCCCCAGCGCGCCGTTCCACCTTTCGCCGACCAGCGCCTCGGGCGTCCACGGCAGCCTGTACTGGTCCCATGACAACAGCCTGCTTCGGGCGCGTTCGTTCTTTCAGGTCGGCGAAGTGCAGCCGGCACGCGACAACGATTACGGCCTCGACTTCAGTGCGCCCACCTGGCGCGGCGGCCATTTCACGCTCGATGCCAGCCAGCAACGCCTGCGCGGCAACGTGAACGGGAACATCCTCGTTCCCGCGGCGTATGAGCGCACACCTCTGGCAACCGATCCCGCCGTGCGGGCTTTCGTGCAACGCATCCTCGACGGCTATCCCAACGAGGAGCCGAACCGCACGGATATCGATCCCCACGCTCTCAACACGAACGCGCAGCAGATCATCAACAACGACAACATCGGCGGCACGCTCGACCAGCAATTCAGTGAGAACGACCAACTGGTTCTGCGTTACCAGCTCACGTCCCAGAAAGTGGACGCGTTCCAGCTTTACGGCGGGCAGAACCCGGATACGACCACGAAATCCCATGATGCGCGCGCGAGCTGGATTCACTCGTGGTCACCTTCGACCGTGACCGAGTTCTCGGGCGGGTTCAAACGGATCGGGTCGCTGCTGGTGTCGGACGAAACATCGATCGGGCCGGTGATCCTCACGAGCAATCTCTGGGAATACCTCGGCCCCAGCTCGGACATTCCCATCGACCGCGCCCAGAACGAGTTCCGTTACGCCGGAGCATTACGGAATACGCGCGGGCGGCACCTCTACACAGCAGGCTTCGAGCTGTTGCGGCGACAGGTCAACGGGATCGAATCAAACAGCCACCGCGGCCTGTTTTCCTTCCGAGCCGACTTCGGCCAGGACAACGTCACGAACATTCTCCAGGGACGGCCGAGCTCCTACAGCAGAGCCCTGGGCAACGCCCACCGCGGCTTTCGCAACTGGGAGATGCAGTATTACTTCGGCGACGACTGGAAGGTCAATTCCAACCTGACGCTCAACATGGGAATCCGATTCCAGCCCGTCACGGCGCCGGACGAAGTCGACGGACTTACGAACATCCCCTACCGCTGCGACTGCAACAACTGGGCGCCGCGTTTCGGAGCGGCCTATCAGCTCGGCCGCAACGGCGGCGTTCTGCGCGCCGCCTACGGCACGCACTTCGGCAGCATCTACACTGTCACCTACAGCCAGGCGCGCTTCAATTCCCCGCAGGTGGTTCGGCTTTCGCTGCCCCAACCTGACATTCTCAATCCACTGGGGGCAATCGACCCGGATGATATCGACCCGAACCAGCCGAGTGTCCTGTTCGACCTCGTCGACGACCTTGTGGCTCCTTATTCCCACCAGTACAACTTCAGTTGGGAACGAGAAGTATTCGGAAACGCCACCGTGCGTCTCGGCTACGTGGGCAGCCGATCGCCGAAGCTGCTGACCTTGTGGTACTTCAACCGCGCACGGCCCGTCGAAGGCATCGAGCAAATCACGGGCACGATCAATGATCGCCGGCCCGATCAACGCCTGCTCGACATCCGGCGCACTCTCAACGGCTCATTCGGCTACTACGATGCGGCGAAAGTGTCGTTGTCGGTGGCGCAGTGGCGAGGATTCAGCCTGGACGCCTCCTATTGGTTCAGCAAGGCGATCGATCTCGGATCCGGCTATACGAACACCGCTGCCGGCCGAGACGGACGCCGCGCGCGCCCACAGTCGGGCGTAGACGCTCACGGCGACATGAAAGGCCTGAGCAGCTTTGACCAACCACATGCAGCCCTATGGCGCGCGACCTATGGAACGCCGAGCCTGGCCAAGCAGCCGGGATGGATCAAAAACCTGTTCGGCGGGTGGGAATTGTTCAGCGTGGTGCTGCTGAAATCCGGCACGCCGTTCACCGTCAGGTCCGGCTCGGACGCCCCGGGCTTCGGCAACGTCGACGGTTCGGGCAGCGACCGCGTCCATGTGCTTGATCCGTCAGTCCTGGGCCGCGTCATCGACCACCCGGACACCTCGAGAAAGATGCTGCCGACTTCGGCCTTCGGATTCATCGGCCCGCAGGACCTACGAGGCAACATCGGCCGCAACACGTTCCGCAAGGACGGCATCCGGAACATCAACTTCGCTCTCGCGCGCCGCTGGCCATTCGGGGGCGACAACGAAGTCACCTTGCGGGCCGAGTCGATCAACTTTTTCAACACACCGCAGTTCGCCGAGCCAGGCAGGAATGTCAGCAACGACAACTTCGCGGCGATCACGAACACTCTCAACGACGGCCGAACTTTTCGGTTTACACTGCGGTTCGGGTTTTAACGACGCGAGCCGGCAGTGTGCTCAGGTGACGGTCAGACTCGACGCACGCCGGAACGCGTGGGGGAGTCTCCGCTGACCGTCATTGAGGGGAGATATTCTGCTCTGGAGGGAGCCATGAAACGAATTGCGATCACAGCAGGCGCTTCGTCATTGTTGACGCTGCTATTGGTTTACGGATTGGGGGCCGCCCCGGCGATGACGCGCGAAGCGGTGTTGGAGAACGTGCGGGTGGAAGTCATCGAGCGGACCATCCCGTCCGGAGGAGAGCGCACTCCCTATATCCGGCCGACGGACCAGGTGATCGTGTTCCTGAACGATGCGAGCTATGACCGCATCGACTCCCGGACCGGCGAGACCATCTCTCGCAGCCGCAAGGCGGGCGACGTGATCTGGCACAGCCGCGGCGAGATGGCCCCGAAGCTCGTGAACACCGGCAGCGGACCGTTCCGATCGCTGATCATCCAACTCAAGGACCGCGACCTTACTCAGTAGGACCCGGGCGGCCAAACAATCAACGAAAGAAGTCAGGCCAGCGCGTTGAGCAGCCGATCCAGGTCGTCGTCATTGTTATAGATGGACGGGCCGATGCGGACGCCCTTGATGACTCGGGTGCCGCCCGAGGGATGCGTGAACTCCCAGCGCTTGAGAGCGATCACGAAGTAACCGAAGGCCTTGTCGAGCTTGGCGCGGACCTTGTCCTGATCGGGCGTCAGGAAGCTGACGATGGGGGTAGGGTTCCCCGGGGGCGTGATCGCCGGGTAGCCAAGAGCGGGCATCTCCTTGAGGAGACGGTCCGTCATGGGCTTCACTCGTTTACGGATGGTGGGAATGCCGAGCGTCGTGATGTACTTGAGGGCGGCGTGGGCGATCATCCCTTGCGCCCAAGGGAGCGTGCTGCTCGATTCGTAGATCACCGCGCCGGAACGAAGATCGAACTTCGAGTCGGCTTGCGCGCGGTTGGGGTTCGAGAACTGGCGCGTGCCGTAACGGGTCTGCTTGACGACGGCGCCCTGCAAGTCCTCTTTCACGTAAAGGAAGCCGAAGCCCATGTCGCCTTGCAGCCACTTGTACGTTCCGGCGGACGCGAAGTCGATACCCAGCGCCTTGACATCGATGGGAACCGCGCCCGCTCCCTGAATGACGTCGGCGTAGACATAAGCGCCGTGGGCGTGGGCGGCGTCGCTGGTGGCTTTGGCATCGTGCAGGAAGCCGTTGATGTTCGAAACCAGCGCCATGGATACGAGCAGCGTGTTGTCGTCCATGGCCGCGATCATGTCGTTGGGATCCGTGCGCCAAAAGTCATCCTTACGGCTGCGAACGACTCGCAGCTCGATATCCCCTTCACGTTCGAGCATGTGGTAGATGAACTTCGAAGCCTGGTAATGCAGGTCATCGACAACGACGTTGCCCTTCTTGCGGACGAGGTCCATGCCGGCGATGACGATGTTCTCGCCTTCGGTCGTGTTGTGGGTGAAGGCGATCTCGTTCGGCTTGGCATTGATGATCCGGCCGAACATCTCTTTGGTCTCGCGCTGCATGCCGCCACTGAAGCGGGAGCCGCCGCCCCGCGGCCCGCCGATGCGCCACTTGTAGTAGGTTTCGAGGGCGCGCTGCGAGTAGATGCTGAGCGGGTGGTAGTCCGAGGCGCTGAGCCAGAGGGAGTTTTGAATCCAAGGGAAGTCGTTGCGAACGGCGTCCCAGTCGACCTGGCCATCGGTGATCTTGGGGCCGATGTCGGCACCCGCGGCCGCGGGCGCGGCGGCGAGGGCCGCGGCGGAAGTGAGGAAGCGTCGGCGATTGGTTCTCATGATGGATCCTTGCTGATCGATGCTGGTGCGTACCGCAATGGACGCGCCCTAAGTATAGGGTGGTTTAGCAGCCCGTGGCGGAAGTCGCGCGGGCGGCGTTACGCGCCCTGGGGCCGATGGAGCAACCCCTGGTCACTCTGGAAACTCGGCGCCACGCGTGCGCCCGGATGTGATGCGCAGTTTGAACGAGATGAGCCGGAAACGTAAAAAGGTGACTGGATTGCGTCCATCGATTACAATCAATCCAACCAACCTACGGAGGTTCCTCTATGCACTCCCGACGATCCTTTCTCGCCGCCGCGGCAGCGGGCAGCACACTGGCCGGCTCGCGGCCCTTTGCGCCATTGATGAGCGCGGCGCGCACGAAGTCCTACTCCCACGCGGAACTGGAAGCAAAAGTCAAACGCCGCGACTTCTCGGGTCTCACCAAGCGTGATCTGCCTACGCCGAACCTTGTCCTCGACAAGGATGTCTTCGACAAGAATCTCAAGACGATGGCCAAGCACTGCAAGAAGAACGACTTCGATTTGCGGTCGCATGTGAAGGTGCATCGCAGCCCGGAGATCGGCATGCTGCAGATCAAGTCCGGGGCGCTGGGGTTGTGCTGCGCGACGATCTCGGAGTGCGAGGTGATGATGGATGCCGGCGCGCCGGGAATTCTGTGGACCTGCCAGCCGGTCGGCCCCAACAAGTTCAGCCGCATCGTGGCGCTGACGAAGAAAGATCCGACCTTCATGTTCGTCGTCGAAGATCCGATGATCGTGGATCAGCTCGAAGAACTCGCCGCCGCCGAGAAAGTGACGTTCAACGTAGTCGTCGACATCGACGTGGGCATCGGCCGGC
The DNA here is from genome assembly GCA_026713545.1 of Bryobacterales bacterium. Taxonomy (GTDB): domain Bacteria; phylum Acidobacteriota; class Terriglobia; order Bryobacterales; family UBA6623; genus JAPPLB01. Next base: position 39,695 of record JAPOOG010000074.1, on the reverse strand, counting down.
AGGGGGTGATGCCCGGCGAGGAAGGCCTGGAACTGAGCCAGCGCGTGATGAAGGCGAAGCATCTGAAGCTGGCCGGGCTGATGGGGTATTCGGGAGCCGCCTCGCATGCCAAAGGCTGGAAGCACCGCTGGGATGTGTCGAACCATGAGGTCGACAATCTGATGGAGTCAGTTCACCTGTGCCGCAAAGCGGGCATTCCGGTAGGCATCGTAACCGGGGGCAGCACCGGCAGCTACAACATCGACAGCCAACGCAAAGACGGCTTGACGGAGTTGCAGGCCGGTTCGTACGCCCTGATGGATTCCAACTACAGCCGCATCGGCAGCAAGGACGGCGACGAGACGTATGACGACTTCGGGCTGGCGCTGACCGTGCTTACCACGGTTATCAGCAAGCACTATCCGAAGAAGGTCGCCGTTGACGCCGGCAACAAGTCGATGACGCAGCCGACGGATATGGTCAAGGGCCGGCCCGAGTTGCGCGTACGGCGGGCCGGCGCCGAATACGGCCGTATCGAATGGGACGAGACCGATCGGGAGCCAAAGCTGGGCGATCAACTCGAGATCGTGATGTCGAACCTCGACATGAGCGTCAACTGCTTCGACCGCATGTTCGTCTGCAAGGGCGACCAGGTGGTCGATGTATATTCGGTGCTGGGCCGGTCGGGACCGTCGCAACGCTAGCCGCCAAGCGTTGCGGCCACCGCTTCCGGGAGATCGGCCGGAGCACGACTTGTTCCCGAATCCGATGGCGTCTGCGTCAAGACGTTCCCATGCGGAAAACGGAAAAAGAACGTCTTGCGCTGCCGCGATTCGACTCTCCGGCCATGCAATGGCCTTGCCGCTCCTTCTTGACGCCGCAAAGGTGACGGCTGATCCTCAACGGTTGTAGAACGGAGTCGGTCCACGCAACTTCCGCCACACCCGGTCACAAGCCGCAAGCTGCTCCGGACTCAAAGCATCGGTTTCCAGCGCCGCCAGATTCTGCTCGAGTTGATCCAGCCTCGACGCCCCCACGATAATGCAATGCGCTTGCTTTTGCTGCAAGAGCCAGGCAAAGGCAAGCTGCACCATGCTGATTCCGCCTTCTTTCGCTATCTGCTCCAATTCAGAGACAGCTTCGAAGTAGGGATCGTGCCAGTAGCGTTTCAAATACATCTCATTACCGTCGAAGCGCGTACCTTGCAGCGGAGCCTCCCCTTTCCTGTGCTTACCCGTCAACAGCCCACCACCCAGCGGGTTGTAGCAGACATTACTGATTCCCACTTTTTCGGTAAAGGGCAGATATTCCTGCTCGATACCCCGCGCCGCCAGGTTATACATGGGTTGTGCAATCCAAGGCTTCTCATAACCCCTCTGTTCGCATATCCCATGCATTTCGCAGAGTTGCCAAGCACTGTAGTTCGAGGTAGCCGGATAACGAATCTTGCCTTCTCGCCGAAGTTCCTCCATTGCATCCAGTGTGTCTTCTATCGGCGTATCGTAGTCGGGCTGATGCAGGTAGTAGATATCGAGATAGTCCGTATTCAGCCTGCGCAGGGATCCCTCAATGCCTTTGCGAATCTCCTCACGAGATAGACCAACGTATTCCGGCTGCTTCCCCATCGCTCCCCGGACCTTGCTTGCCAATACGATATCCTTCCGCCGGGCACCGAGAATGCGGCCTAGCACCTCCTCTGAGAGCCCCTGGTTATATATGTTGGCCGTATCGAAGAAATTGACACCCGCATGCAGGGAGCAGTCCACGATGCGAGCCGACTCATCCAGGTCGGCCTGGGAGCCAAAGGTCATCGTTCCCATACATACACGTGATACTTCCAGGCCGGTATGGGCGATCTTCTGTTTGTCCATCGAGTCCAAAACTCCTTTTTTATTTTTTTGTGGTTGTAAGGAGGGATTTCATGTTAGCATTGGTATGTTATGTCCGATGCACTTGCGATATTGATCGCTGAAAGAGATCGCTTGAACCGTGCGATCGAAATTCTTCAGGGTGAACCCACACCCACGCCCAGACGAGGACCCGGCCGTCCACCGGGCACGAAAAACAAAGAGGCAAAGAAGCGCGGCCGGAAGCCGATGAGCGCCGCCAAGCGGCAAGAGGTCTCCGAACGAATGAAGCAGTATTGGGCTGAACGCCGCAAGGCGCAAGAAGCCCAAGAATAGAAAGGCTTCCCAAGGCCTCACACCAAACCCGTTCGATGCTAGCCTGCATTTCTCACCACGAGGGGAGAAATGCAGGCTAACCAGTTGATCGATGCACCCAGATCGGGCTTGACCAAGCCCGGTGACCGTCGTCTTGCGTCACAACGACGTAGATCGGATTATCTCGACCTGCTGCAAGTGCGACCGTGCTCTCGAACCGGCACGTTCGATAAGGATTGGTCTCGGGCATCCGGAAGACACGGACCCGCCGGCCCAGCTTACCTGCCTCATAAGCGCGGTCTTCCACGCCGACTTCGCGCAGCGGTATGGCAAACTCGACGAGTTCCGTACGGAACCGCAGATTCCCGCACTGCGGATCGGCCACCACGGCGTCGAAGCCGGCGAAGTTACCCGTAGTACCGGACCGCCATCGCAAACCGTCCCGCCCGACCCGCTCCAATACCTTGTCCGGGTTGAAGAAGTTAATGGGCCGGGCGGCGACGACTTGATTGTCCTCAAACCGCGCTTGTCCATCCCAAACGGTCTGCCGGAACCGTCCTCGGTACTCAGCGCCTTCCCAAATTACGCGGATGCAGCTTCCTTGGGCCGCTTCTCGAGCCGCCGGCCGCACCACTTCCACCGGCCGCATTCCATTGCGGACCTCGATCCGCTCGATCGGCGCCGACGCGACCACATCCACATGCATCCGCGCTGCCTCGAGCGACGTTTCCACGATGTCACCCATCATGGCGCTCGTCTGGTGTCGACGATCTGTCGAGCCAAGGTTCGGATCATCATCGAAGACCGTCACCGGCCCACTGAAGGACGTCCGCAGAGAAAGAATCATCCGAGCGCCGGTCGTGCCATAGTGCCGGCGTTTCCGAAGGCAGTCGAACCAGGCCTGGCGGCTCAACTCGGGCATCAAGTAACAGGTCAGCCCTCCATAGGCCCCAAACCACGACGCGCCCGGGTAACTGGCTCCGGGCCGACCTTTGTGACCGTCGCTGTGGCAAACAATCCCGACCCGGTAGCCTTTTTCGATGGCGTCCGCCAACAGCCACTCGAAAGTGCCCCAGGCCGAGTGGATTTCCACGGCCCGCTCGATGCGCCCGTCGTGGGCCATTCTGATATTGGCGTAGCGTCCTCCGACGTGTGCGATGACGGCGCAATCTTCACCGCTCGCCGTCAGCGCCTCGAACAAACCGGCGGCCGTATGGCAATCGTCGGCGGCGTCGGACAGGTCGTCGAGAAGCGCATGGGAGGATCGCCGGATCGTCTCGCCCTCATGCCGAAAAAAAACGTTCCGGTCCCCGCCAAGGGCCGTATTTCCCGACCACTCGTAGCCCGGCACCGCCACGAAGCGACCCGGCTTATCGAACTCTCGCGTCGCGTCGTTGAGATCTTTCCAGAACGAGTTCGTGATCTGGAAGTCATTCCCCTGATGCCCGCAGATATCCAGAAACGCCCGGTCGCGTGCAAAGGCGAAATATTCCCGAGCCGAGTTCGTGCCGATCGTTTCTTCCGTCTGTCCGTGAAGATCGCCCCAATAAGGCAGCAACCCGGCTGATTCCACGATGCGCAGCGGATTCGACTCGGCCAAGACATCGCCCGTTTCATCCAGGACCTCGATCGTGAGATCGCCCGTTTCATCCATTCTGAGATCGTCCACAGAAGCCGAAAACCGGCCGGGTTCGAAGGAAACTTCGGCAGGCAGGTTCGCGACCGGGAGAGTCGAACGCAGCCGGACCTTCGCGCTGACTTGATCCGTCGGGTTCCCCCAGCGGTCTTCCGCCTTGAGTCCCAGGCGAAAGGATTGGCCTACCCGCCGCATCGTCGGGAGAACCGCTTTCCAAGCCACCGCCGGACCCGGCACAATGGCGATCGTGGGCGACTTCGGCAACTGCACGTAGTTGTATGTCGCTATGGCATCAACGAGCACTCGGAACTCAAACGTCGACTCGCAAAACGTCTGCAGCCGCAAGCCGGGCGAACCCTCCCGAGGGTCGCCGAAGCGCACCACAATCTGGTCCCCCTGCTTCATGAAACCCTTGACGACCTTGATGTAGAGCGTCTTATCCCAGGGGCGGATATTTCCCTTCGGGTCATAGCGTGTTTCCAGCACGGCGTTGTTGCTCGCCTCGACCGTGACGTAGTTGGCGGCCTGTGGATCGTCAAACTGCAGCCGGCCCATATCGGCGGCGAAGCGGAACACGATCTTCAGGCTGGCGGTGTCGTCCATCCCGAAGCGGCCTGCGGTGTAGGTCAACGTGAATGACTGGTAGGAACCCGCTTCAAACGAGCCGGCCGGCGCAATCTTTGCAGTGCCCATTTCCTCGGGCAGGTAGCGGGAATGAGGCATGACAGCTTGGAGAATCGTCTATTCTAACGATCCCGGCTCACACTGACAGGGGAGCCAGGGTCGAGATCTGCTCGCCGAAACGGTCCGCTGCCGGCATCATAGACACGCAACCTCAAGATCTGCTCCGCCGATCAGGGGGGCGGACCGAGGCAGGTTCTGCCAACTCCTGTCTTCGGCTAGCCTGCATGTCTCACCACACGACGGCCACAGCACGCGATAAAAGGCCGTGATTCGTGTCTCGTGATTCGTGAAAACCATGGACGGAGGACTGGTTCGCTCCAGAAGAAACGTATGAGTTTCGTGACCCGAGGGGTGAAGGAGGCGATTTGGCAAGTACGCCTGCGCGCCTTTTTCCTCCGCCCGGCTCGCGCCTCGTCCTGGCGACCCTCTCACGCACTTCACCTCGCCGCGTGGCGAGAAAGGCAGGCTAGTTTTTCCTCCGCCCGCGTGCGGATCATACAAGCGGGAAACATCCGGGCCCGTGTCAACTCCGCTTGGTCAGGAGGATGTTTCAGGTCAGTAACGGTGCAGCCAACGGGCCTTTTCGACAACCCGCTCGGTGTTCGGCAGGAAGGCCTCCTCCAGAGGGGGGCTGAAGGGGACCGGCGTATCGGGCGCCGCGATCCGCACCAGCGGCCCGTCCAAATATTCGAACGCATGCTCGCTGATGATGCCCGCGAGTTCACCGGCCAGGCCGCCGGTCAGAGTGTCCTCGTGCAGCAGGATCGCCTTGTTCGTTTTCTTGACGGAAGTCAGGACCGTTTCGCGGTCCATCGGCACGAGGGTCCGCAGATCGACCACCTCGACATCGATCGCTTCGGAAGCAAGCTGACCGGCCGCCTCGAGCGCCACGTGGACCATCCAACCGTAGGTGATGATACTGAGATCGGAACCTTCCCGGCGCACCGCAGCCCGGCCTAAAGGAACCACATATTCGTGCTGCGGCAACTCTTCCTTGATTTTGCGATAGAGATGCTTGTGCTCGAGGTAGATCACCGGATCGTTGTCGCGCACGGCCGCCTTGATCAGCCCCTTGGCGTCGTACGCCGTAGCCGGCTGGACAACCTTGAGCCCCGGCGTATGGACGTAAGGCATCTCCGGGTTCTGCGAATGAAACGGACCGCCGTGAATCCCGCCACCCGCCGGAGCGCGAATCACCATCGGGACGGCCGCGCCCCAGCGGTAACGGCACTTGGCGGCGAAGTTCGTGATCTGATCAAAGCCGCAAGCCATGAAATCGGAGAACTGCATCTCGATCACCGGCCGAAGCCCGTTGATCGCGGCGCCCGTTCCGGCGCCCACGATCGCCGACTCGGAGAGCGGGGTATCGATGACCCGCCGCTCCCCGAACTCTTCGATGAAACCCTTGGTGACCTTGAACGCGCCCCCGTAGACCCCGATGTCTTCGCCCATCACGAAGACCGACTCGTCGCGGCGCATCTCTTCGAGCAATCCCTCACGGATTGCCTCGACGTAGGTTGTTTCAGCCATAGGAATCTTGCTGCTCGCAACGCACCGAACCGGGGATTCAGATGACTTCGTAGACGCCCTCTCGCAGGGTTGCCGGGTCGGGAAACGGCTGCTCCAAAGCCCAGTTGACCGCGTCGTCGATCTCGTCGAGAACGCCCTGGCGAACTTGCCTGAAATCCTGCTCCGTCGCCCAGCCCCGCTCGACCATGTCCTTTTGCAATCGCAGGATCGGGTCTTTTTTGGACCAGTCTTCACGGACATGCTGGGGCACGTAGTCCGCGGCATCGTGAGCCGAGTGTCCGCTGACTCGAAACGTCTTGCATTCGATCAGGTAGGGCCCAAGACCATTGCGCGTGTGGGCGACGGCACGCCGGGTAGCATCATAAATGGCAAAAACGTCATTGCCGTCCACGATCTCCGCCGGCAATCCGTAGGCCGAAGCGCGGTCAGCCACGTTTTTTACCACCATCTGCTTCTCCAGAGGCGTCGAGTAGGCATACAGATTGTTGTTGCAGAGGTAGACGATCGGCAACTTCTGGACCGACGCGAAATTAAGCCCCTCGTGCCAGTCACCGCGGCTCGTCGCTCCGTCTCCCCAATAGTTGAAGACAACGTTCGGCTCGCCGCGGTACTTCATGGCAAGCGCGATACCGTTCGCCACCGGGACGCTGGCTCCGATACTGGAGATAATCGGCAGCAGATGCCTCCGGGCACAACCCATGTGCATGTTGCCGTCTCGTCCGCCGGTCGGCCCCGTCGCCCGTCCGAGGTACTGCGCGAGCACTTCGCGCGGCGTCATCCCCCGAATGAGGAACGCCGCCATATCACGGTGCGAAGGGCAAAGATAGTCGTCCGGACGAGAGAGAACCGCGCTGCCGGTGGGAATCGCTTCTTGTCCGCGGCCGGTATAGCACCCGCCGACGATTTTTCCCTGGCGATAGAGCTTCAACTCGATGCGGTCTTCCAACTCCCGCATCATGACCATGTAATAGAGGAGCTTGTCGGCGAGTTCAGATGTGACTTCCTGGCTGACGGACGCGATGGCTGTTGCGCTCATACCATCAAGTGACCTTACCGAACCCACAAATGGTTTGCAACCACCACTTTACGGTGGGACAGCACACACCCTCAGAAACTCGGTCCAGCGAGCTCGTATCCGAAAGGTAATATCCGCAGACCGTACGCTAGCAGTGACAGCGTCCCCAAGCTGATACAATCGATCAAAAAACAAACCCGAGGGAGAGTGTTGCGGCCCATGGAAGACGCGAAGACTACCGCGGAAACGCATCAACCTACATTGCAGGACCATCCGGACGCTGCCTCTTACTGCCCGTGCTGTTCCAAGCGCCTTACCGAGCGCCGGTGCAAATTATTGTGTGAGACCTGCGGCTACTTCATGAGTTGCGCGGACTTTTATTAGTGACTCACCGTCTGCCGGCTAGAGCCGCCGCGTTTGCACCGCCGGTCCTCTCCGCCGAGCGGGCTGCCCCCACCTGCCACCCGCTCGCGAGGCCTCAATCCGGAGCGTTTTCCTGGACCGGTCGCGCATCACCTCGATCGGGACGCCGTCTTCATCAGCGGACCGGATCGCACTGTGCACCTGACGAGGCGTTCTCACGGTTTCCCCGTCCACCGCGATGATCACATCACCCGCTTGAAGCTCAGCACGCTCCGCCGGCGAATTCGAGGCCACCGAGCAGACCAGCGCTCCCTCTTCCACTCCGAAGTACTCGCCAAGCTGACCCTTGACGGGCTCGAGCTGCGCTCCCAGGACCCTCGTTCGCATGACCATTTGAGGCACCTGAACATGGATATCGATGTCCGGCATCGAGAAGTTGAAAGCTTGACCTTGGCAGTCCTCTCCATCCTCACAGTTCTTCAGCAGCGGGTTGACCACCATGGCGGTCGGACGCTTTCCGATTCTTACCTCCAGTGCCTGCTCGGAGCCGTCTCGCCAAACGGCGACCGCCACCTCACGACCGACCGGCGTTTCTCGAACCAACCGCATGAAGTGCTCGACGCCCGCCACCTTCTCATTCCGGAAGGCCAGGATCACATCCCCTTCGACAATGCCGCCCTGATCGGCCGGGCTGCGCTCCGCCACACTGGTGATCTCGACGCCGGACGGGGCGGACATGTTCAACTCGCCGGCCCTGTCTTCGTCCACCTCGATCAGATGGACGCCGAGATAGCTGCCCCCCTTCCCGAACTGTGCGGCATAGACCTCGACCCCCGACCCATACGAGCCGTAGCCGGGAAACGGCCGGGCAGGGTCGATCACCACTTGCGCGGACGCGGCCACCCAGGCAACCAGGCATCCGAGACTCAAGCGACTCAACTGTGTCATGGCTTCTCTCCTTCAGAAGGTTTCTCTATTCCAGCCGGTGGATCTTGATGTGACCGGCCGTGTTCAGAATGCGGAGGACCGGGCCGCCTCCGTTCAGAGCGCCCTCCGCTGTAATCGAGCTTGGGCCGAACCGGTCCCGGTCCCGCCGGATACGGATCGCCTCGAAGTCGCTCTGGATGCGGCGGTCGTTGTTCGTCAATTCGACGATGGCTTCGATCGTGACTTTGAGATCCGGCGGCAGCCAGACGTCGATGCTGCCCACATTCGTCTCCAGAACGGAATCCTGCAGCAGCCCGCCGCGCAGGAAATAAGCCTGGATGCTTCCGGTAGCGTTGGAGGCCGTGACGGCGCCCGCGACATCACGCAGATAGATTTTGCCGCCGGCGGTCTCGGCCCGGACTCCATGCGGCGCCGAGAGGATGTTCACCGATCCTCCGGCGGTCTCGGCGCGAACACGGCCGGCCACGTCGGTCACGTTGATCGAACCGCCCGAGGTCTCGGCAACGAGGCTGCGGCCGACTTTCTCCGCCGTGATGCTCCCGCCGGCGGTTTCCGTCCGCAGGGTCCCGGCAACGTTGCGAGCTGTGATCGATCCGCCGCTTGTGGTGAGCGTGGCGTTCGCGCCGGCCCCATCGAGCGAGATCGCTCCGCCGGCGGTGTCACACAAAATCTCCCCCCCGATCGCGCGCAGCGTGATATTGCCTCCCGCCGTGTCGGCACGCACCGAGCGGCCGATATCTTCGATGAGGATCGCCCCTCCTTGCGTACTGGCATTGAGCCGACCCTCCAGCGCTTGCGCCGTGAGCGAGCCGCCCTCCGAGTCAATCGTCGTGTGATGGGTGCGTCGAGGGGCTGACACTTCGAGCGAAGCTGAGAATCCGCAGCGCCCGCAGCGAGGGCTTTGCAGAGAAATCACTGTCGTTGCGTTCTGCAGCGAGGCCGTCAGAGGCGCTTCCTCGAACCATCGCTCTGCTTCCCGCTGACTGTCGGCGCGCACTCTCCGCGTGACCTTGAACCGGACATCGTTCCCCGTGTCTCCCGTGATGGACACCGGACCAACCGATGCAACCCGCAGCCTCGTACCGGCGAGTACGGCGCCTTCCTTCTCCTCGACCCAATAGCGGCCTTCCTTCCGGATGGCGCCCACAGCCGGCAGCACGAGCCCAAAAACCAGCAGTCCGGCCGTCCAGTTGACGAGTCTCATTTTCATCCTCCGTCGGTTTCCATCATCTAGAAACGGTCAACCGAGGCGTTCAAATCCTGCAGCACCCGTCTCGACCGCAACCGGACATATTCATGGCCTTCGGTCTCGACAAGCTCTTGCAGCACACCAACCAACTTGCGGTCGGGCTGCTCAGTGAGCAAATCGATGGCGTAGACGCGCATACCGGAATTCGGGTCGCGGCGGAGAACGTCGATCAGCGCCCGCCGGACCTCCGGGTCGTCTTTTTGCCGTCTCAACGCCTCGAGCGCCTTCAGCCTTACCCCCGGATTCCGGTCCCTGACCATCGAATGCAACAACGTCCGGCGCACATCGAGCTCGTCGACCCGTCCGGTCAGGATGTCCAGCGAGTCAAGCCGGGCGCTGGAGTTCGGGGAATTACGGGCCGTCGAAAGGAGCAAGTCGTGGATTTGGGGGTCGTGCGGATGTCCAGCGAACCTGCGCCGGCTCACCTCCTCCACGACAATCTCGACCCGGTTCCGACGAGGGTCGAGGGCGATCGACTCTATGCCGGAGAGCAGAGGTTCGGATGGAAACGAAGTCATCGGCCCCTCCAACGACGGCTCTTCAACATCTGTAAACAGCCCCGAAAAATCAGAACTTGTGGTACGGCCAACGACGAAAGCCAGCGCAAGCGATGCGACGACCAAAGCCGGCCGCCAGGCGAATTGGTTCTCAGTCTCTCCGGAAAACCACCGTGTGAATCGGGTCCACGCCGTAGACGGTTCCGGCGCCGTCCGGTAGACCTCGCGCATCAAATCATGGCGACACTCGGCCACCAACGCGTGCGACGGCTCCGCCGAGGGCAGTTCGCTCATCGCGGCGAAGAACTCCCGTTCCTCTGCGAGAGCCCGAGAACAGGCGCCGCACGATTCGACGTGCGCCTCGAGCGCTTCCGTTTCGACTGAGCCAAGTTCATCGTAGAGATAGAGGCTGATTTGTGATTGGATGGATTCGCAGCTCATCGTGGCACGTCCTTCAATGCCGCCCTCAGTTTCCGGTGCGCCCGGAAAAGACCGTTCTTCGCGGCTTCCTCACTGATCGCGAGCCGGTCGCCGATCACCCGCAGCCGCAGACCTTCGTAGTGCTTCAGCTCGAAAACCATGCGCTCCTTCGGCGTCAACAGTTCGAGCGCCTTGGCGATGCGCCCAGCGGTGTCGCGGCAGGCGAGGAGGCTGTCCGGATTGCTTGAAGCCCTGTCGTCAGACGCCGTATCGAGGGGACCGAGGCCTTCAGCGCTCGTCCCTGCAGCCGTCCATCGGTCCCTGTGCGCTCTCTTGCGGCGCAGGAAGTCGAGACAGACATTCGTGGCAACCCGATAGAGCCAGGTGTGGAAGCTGCACTGGAACCGGAAGCTGTTCAGACTGCGATAGGTCCGCAGGAAAATCTCCTGGTAAGCGTCGCGGGCGTCTTCTTCAGACCGCAGCAGATGCAGCGCCACCCTCAGCACGCTGCGGTCGTAGCGCCGAACAAGCTGCTCGAAGGCATCGTGGTCCTGCCGCTGGGCAGCCCGGATCAGAGTCTTCTCGCTGAGCGCTTCGGGCCACGGCTGGTTCGCCACGCTGACTGTTTCCACTCTGGCTACCTGCAATAACCTTTAGACGCGTTCGGAAGGAAAAAGTTAGGGGCACAACGGGCTACCTTGCCACTGCCCGATGGCGGCGGACCGGCGAGAACAGACCCTTTCTCCCCAGGGCGGATCTCAGCGCGGCCAGCGCGAACCCGCCCGTCGGATTGTCCAAGCTGGTGATGATCACTGCGTTTCCGCTCTGCCGCACCCGATCCTTTCGCGACAGCGCTCCCGGAATGCGTCAGCGGTGTTTCGCGGGCGGCGACGGGCTACCGCCTTCAGCATGATCTCCGTCCGTGCGCGGCTACTTCCGGGCGGGCCTCAAGTGCTCTTCCACCCACCCCATGTGCCGCTTGGCCAAATCCAGCACGAATTTGGGTTCGCGGGGACCGTGGGGGGTGCGCGGGTAGACGACCATCCTGGCCTTCACGCCGAGGCGTTGCAGAGCGTTGTAATACTCGTATCCCTGCGAGATCGGCACCCGAACATCCTGCTCGCCGTGAAGCACGAGAGTCGGCGTGCTGACGTTCTGCACGTAGCTCATCGGTGAGTTCTTGCGATAGGCCTCGAAGTTCTCCCAAGGCTCGCCGTTGAAATAGCTCGGCAGGAAGTCAAGGATGTCGGAGGTGCCGGCGAAGCTCCAGAGGTTCGTTACGGCCGCTCCGACGCAGGCCGCCTTGAAGCGGTCTGTCTGGCCGATCACCCAACTCGTCATGAACCCGCCGTAGCTCCAACCCATGACCGCCATACGGTCCGGGTCGGCGACGCCCATCTCGATGACGTGATCGACGCCCGACATGATGTCTTCGTAGTCGCCGCCGCCCCAGTCTTCGGAGTTGGCCTTGCGGAACTCCAACCCATAGCCCGAGGAGCCACGCGGGTTCGGCCGCAGGACGGCGTAGCCTTCCGCCGCGAAAGAAGCGAGCGGGTAGCGGCTGCGCGCGCCGATAAATGTCTCGGTGAACACGCCCAAAGGCCCGCCGTGAATCACCAGAACGAGGGGCGCTCGCTTGCCTTCCCGGTAACCCAGCGGATACGTCAGCAGGCCCTCGATCTCGCGGCCGTCTTTCGACTTCCAGCGAATGACCTCGGTGCGGGCAAAAGCGTGTGAACGCAACGAGGCATGGACATCGCTTGCTTGCAACGCCTTCCCGCCCAGTGCAAGCACATAGGCCTCGACAGCTCGACCGGAGCTTTCAACGGCAGCTCCGATGTGCGTGCCCGCGGCATTGAGCCGGGCGCCGCGGCCATAGAAAGACAGCGTGCCCTGCTCAGGGAATCCGAGTTCCCGCGGTTCGCCATCGAAGGTGAGCGCAACCAGCACATTGCGAGTTCCCCGAGTCTCGGTAAAGAAAACACGATCCGAATCCGATCCAAACCCGAGAAGATTCGAGCCGCGCCCGAACTCGTCCTGGGTCAGAGCGAGGATGCGGTCTTGGCCGGATGAGAGGTCCTTGACGACCAGGCGTCCGTCACTGGCCCAGTTACTGGGCACGCTGCTTCGAACGAAGGCAAGCAGCTTGCCGTCGGGGGAGTATTTCGGAGAGCGTTCCGACAGGGCGCCGGCGGCGAGCTTCCGTACAGCGGCGCCCTCGGTCTCAACCTCGGAGATGTCCGCCTGCAGCCAGTAGTCGGGCTCGTTGCGGGGCCAATGCTCGAAGACGATCCTCTCCGAGTCGGGCGACCACTCGAAGGCAGCGACGTGGTTGTCTGCGGTCAGTATTTCGAGGGGCTCTTGCCCTTTCTTTTCGGGATCGGCACTGACCATCCACAGCCCAAGGTTGCCGGGCTTTTCGCCGACGATCCTGAAGTCAAGCTTTTGCTTCTTGGCTTTCTCGATCTCGCGGTCTTTCCCGCGTCCACTGAAAGCGAGCCAGCGCCCATCAGGCGAAACGCGGAATCCGCCGATGGAGCCGTCCCAGTCCGTGAGCCGCACGGCCTCGCCCCCGGCGACGGGAATGCGCCACAGATTCGCTCTCCCCGAGCGGCTGGACCGAAAGTAGACGAACCGATGGTCCGGCGAGAATGCCGGAGAATCGGCGCTCTTTTTACCCGCCGTCAGTGGGAAACCCCGCGATTCGTCGTGGCGGGCGAGATGAATCTGCGTCAACATCTCACTCTTCTCTTCCTCCATCACGGCTTGCGTCCGCGTGAAGGCAACCCAACTTCCGTCGGGCGACGGCACGACCTCGCCGATCGTGTCGACGGTCATGGCGTCCTGGGGAGTCCAGGAACTGATGGCTTGGCCCCACGAGAGTGACAGATGCAAGAGAGCAAGAAGCAAGAGGCGGGTGAGCATATGCTGTATCTTAGACAATCCCGGCGGAAAGCAAACCTGAGGAGTCCATCGCTCCGCAGGTAGGCGGTCAGCGCACGATAAAACCCGGATTGTGCAGGTCCGGCTTGTTGTAGCGCAGCTCCTCTTCCGACCCCAACCGAATCACTTTGCGGCCGGCGGCGTTGGCAATGGCGTGGCCCGCGCCCGTGTCCCACTCCATCGTCGGACCGAATCGAGGGTACAGGTCGGCCACGCCTTCCGCCACGAGGCAGAACTTCAAGGAACTGCCCATCGCCATGAATTCGACCCGGCCGTGCTCGGACCGCTGCTCCTCGAGGAAGGCGTCCATCTCCGGCGTCGGATGGAAGCGGCTTCCGGCGATCACGACGCCGTCACCTTCCACAACGCGAGGAACGGGAAGAACCGTCCGCACGCCACCCTCCGTCTTCCAAGCGCCCTGGCCGTCAACACCGTGATAGAGCCGGTCCAACACCGGCACATAGATCACGCCCAAAGTAGGCCGCTCGTTCTTCACCAGGGCAATATTCACGGTGAACCCACCGTCGCGCTTCACGAACCCCTTGGTGCCGTCCAGCGGATCGACGAGCCAGAACCGAGTCCATTTCCGCCGGACGTCGTAGGGAACTTGCTCGGTGCTCTCCTCGGAGAGAATCGGGATGTCCGGATAGCGTTCGCGGAGACGATCGGTAATCACTCGATGAGCGCGGAGGTCCGCTTCGGTAATCGGGGAGGCGTCACTCTTCCGCTCGACCTGAAAATCGGTCTCGTAGACTTCGAGGATGGCTCGTCCCGCCTCGCGGGCGGTTGCGATGAGGTAGGGCAGATCCATTACCGGCATGGCCTTTACGGGATTTTCCTTCCGGCCTCACATGAGGCGCGGCTCTGCGATCAAGAACTAGCCTGCATTTCTCACCACCCGACGGCCGAAGCACGCGATACGACCGCCATGACTTCGTTGCACTTGCTTGCCGTGCTCGACGTACTGTCAAGTACGCCTGCGCTCGCCAAGCGGCTCGCGCCTTGTCCTGACGGCCCTCTCACGCACTTCGCCTCGCCACGTGGTGAGACATGCAGGCTAACCTGCTTGCGCCGCTTTGCGTCGTTGGGCCTTCAACATTTCCTGGGCGTGATCGACGGCGGAAGCCGTTACGTTTTCGCCGGATAACATCCGGGCCAACTCAGCGACCCGTTCCGGTTCCGACAACTCCGAGAGCGTCGCGAATGCCGTCGTCGTCCCTTCGCGCTTCTGGACATGATAGTGGGCGTCGGCAAAGCCAGCGACCTGCGGCAGGTGCGTCACACAAAGAACCTGATGGCTGCGCGCCAGATCGTGGAGACGCCGTCCGACGGATTCCGCCACGCGTCCACCGATCCCACTGTCGATCTCATCGAATACCAGCGTGCGGGGGATGGCGGTTCCTTTCACGGGAAGCGTCGGAACAAGACACGTCTTGAGAGCCAAAGCGATCCGTGACAGCTCTCCGCCCGAGGCCACATCGGCCAGCGGACGGGGCGGGTGACCGCGATTGGTGGAAATCAAGAAGCGCACCTTGTCGATGCCCGACGGCGCCCAAGGCGCGTCGTCAGGCGGCCCGAAATCCACCTGAAAAACAGCCTTCTCCATCGCCAACGAAACCAGCTCTTTTTCGACGAGCTTGCTCAGCCGCTTGCTCGCTTGTTGCCTTTTCTTCGAGAGAGCGGCCGCTCGGGCCGCGTAACGGGTTGCCGACTCAGCTTGAACCGCCTCGATCCGCTCGATCTGCTCGTCGCCGGATTCCAGGTCGGCGAGACGCCGCTCGACTTCCTGTCCGTAGGCGATCACTTCGGGCAGCGTCGGCCCGTACTTGCGGCACAGTCTTTCGATCAGCGCCAGCCGGTCCTCGATCTCCCCCAGCCTCCGGGGGTCCGGCTCAAACCGGTCCCGATACGAGCGGAGATCAAGGGCCACATCGTCCACACAGGCGCGAGCGCTCTCCAGCGGCGACCGCCAAGCAGCCGCTTCCGTGTCGAACCGGGACAGCTCTTCGACGTCACGCTGCGCCGCGGCAAGCTGCGCCGTCGCCGAGTCCTCGGCATCATAGAGAGCGTCATAGGCCCGCGCGGCGCTTTCCAGAACGCGCTCGATATTACTCAACACGTCGCGTTCGCGTGTCAGCGCCCGCCATTCGCTCGCATCCAATTTCGCTTCGGCGATCTCGCTGTGCTGGAAGCGGTAGAGATCGAGCAAGCGCAGTCGCTCCTGTTCGTTGTTGCGCAGCTCGCGCAGACGGTCCGCCGCCGCGCGCCACTCTCGATAGACTTCAGCGACTTCCGCCAACTGCGGGGCGGTTTCCGCAAAAGCGTCGAGCATATCGAGCTGAGCCCTTGCCGAGAAAAGCCGCTGCTGCTCGTGCTGTCCGTGGATGTCGGCCAGTGCACCGGCAAGCTCCCGCAAAACACCCAGAGTCACCACGCGTCCGTTCACGTAAGCGCGCGACTTGCCGTTTGCGAGAATCTCGCGCTCAACGATCAGCTCGCCGTCTTCCGGCTCAATCCCTGCCTGGGACAGTGAACCATTCCCCGTCAAGCCGTGATCCACTTCGAACACCCCCGCGACGCGGGCCCGCCGGCTATCGGCGCGGATGACGTCGCTGGATGCGCGAGCGCCGAGCAGCAACGACAGCGCGTCCACGATGATCGATTTGCCGCTGCCCGTTTCACCCGTCAGCAGATTGAGACCGCGGTGAAAACGGACGCGCAGTTTCTCTACGACGGCGTAGTTCTCGGCGTTGAGTTCGAGCAGCATCAGTGGACGGGACGGATTCGATCCAGGTTCCGCGCGGCGGCGGCTCGGACGCACAGAAAAAATGTAACCGCCGGGCGGCGGTCAGGCGTCCAAAGACCAACGTACGTAGTGTAGTATGTGGTACATTTTGGATGTTGAGTCGCGTCAAAGTGACTCCGAGGCGTTCCCTGATTAGCCGCAGGTATTGAGGAGGCCGGGCTTGTGTCTTTCGACGATAAGTCCGGTTGTACCGGCGGCGACGGGCGAGCAGAGAGTCTGCCGCTACGATTTTTGGACGGCTGGACCGTCTGAGGAGACGTCTTGATACGACCAACCCTTGCCCTCCTACTGCAAGCTGTAGACCCGTCCGGCGCGAGCGAGTTGCCGGAGGCTGCCCAAGAAATCGAGGCGGCGATGGATGCGGCCGCCCTGGAGCAGAGCGGCTTTCTCGAGCTGATCCTCTCGGGATCGCCGCTCGCGATGGTGGTCCTGACGGTGCTGCTCGCTTTCTCGGTCGCTTCCTGGGCGATCGCCTTTTCCAAGCACAGCTTGCTGAAAGCATCGCGGCGCAATGACCTCAATTTCCTGAAGACCTTTCGGCGCGTCGGCCGACTCGCGGAGCTGAGCGCAGCGAGCGAACAATACCGTCCGGCGCCACTGGTTACGGTGTTCGAGTTTGGCTACGAAGAAGTCGCCCGGCAGGTCAACCACCTCGGACGGCTTCGCAACGGCGGCGCGCTGGAGCGCTGCCTGCAACTCGGCATCAACGAAGAAGTAACGCATCTCCAAAAGAACATGGGATGGCTCGCCACGACGGCGTCGGCGACGCCCTTCATCGGGCTCTTCGGAACCGTGTGGGGCGTTCTCGAAGCCTTTCGAGGATTAGGCGAAGCGGGCGGAGCCACGTTGCGAGCGGTGGCCCCCGGTATCGCGGAGGCCCTGGTCGCCACGGCGTTCGGGCTGTTCGCGGCGATCCCGGCGCTGATCTTCTTCAACATGTTCTCGCAACGCATCCGCGAAATGCGCGCCCACATGGAGGACTTCGGGCTCGAGTTTTACAACCTCGCAGAGCGCAGCTACGGAGAAGCAGATGGCGTTTTCGAACCGGAACAGACAGGAAGAGTCCATAGCTGACATCAACATCACGCCGTTCGTGGACGTGGTGTTGGTCCTGCTGATCATTTTCATGATCACGGCAGGAGTGGTGGAGTTCGGCCTCGAGATCGACGTGCCGCGCACGCGCGAGGTCGCCAGCACCAGCGAGGACTATGATTTCGTCAACATCACCTCCGACGGCCAACTGTACCTGAACACCGAACCGATCAGCGTCTACGACATCGCGCCGCGCATCAAGGAACGGCAGGGCGAGAAAGGTCCCGGCGTCTATGTGCGGGCCCACAAGGAGACCCCCTGGGAAGTCGTAGCCCAGGTTGTCGCCGAATGCGGCGCCAGTAAAGTCGTGGTCAATATGGTCACCAAGCCTCTGGAGCGGAATCCGCGAAGGAAGAGATGAGCACCCGCATCGATCCTCTGGAGCAAACCGAACCGTTGCGCAAGCCGCTGATGCTTTCGGCTAGCTGCCACGTGGCGCTCTTCGCAACCACGATGGTCTGGTCTCTGTTCGACGCGCCTTTTTCATTGGGCGATCCCAGTGAAAACCCCGGAGGGGCCGTCGTCGTCAATCCGATCGACGGCATCCCTCTGCCTCGGCCTCGAGCGCAAAGAGAAAATCCCGTTGCGAATCCCGTGCAGCACAACGTGCCGTCGATTCCCGAGCCGCCTCAACCCAGGGCGGAACCGGAGCCTGCCGAACCGGAACCCGATGCCGTGCCGATCGAGAAGGAACGCAAGCGGCGCAAACACCAGGCCGGCAACCAGCAGAAGTATCAAGAACCGCCCCGGAAAAACCAGTTGGCGTCGTCGACGGGGGCCGCGGTCAGCTCTCCGATCTACACCGGCAGGCGACAGCAAAGCGGAGGAGGAGGCGTCGGCTTCGGCAAGGGCAGTCCGTTCGGCGCCCGGTTCGGGTGGTACGCCGACGCCTTGCAGCGCCGCCTGGCCCAGGAGTGGCGAACATCACTGGGGCAATCACGGGGCACGAGTTCCAAACCGGTCGTGATGAGTTTCTCGATCCTGAGCAATGGCACCATTCGCGATATCCGAGTTGGCAGAACAAGCGGAAACCGCTCGCTGGACACATCAGCGTTTCGAGCGGTCATGAATACGAATCCATTTCAACCGCTACCGCGGGGGCTACCGAGGCGTTCCATCCGAGTCGAAATGTGGTTTCAAGTGCGATGAAACAAAAAATCTCCCAAATCACCGTATTTTTTCTTTGTTCGTTGTTGTCGGCCTGGGCACTGCTTGGGCAGCGGCCTGACCTTCGAGGCATCATCACCGAAGATATGCAAGCACCGCGTATCGCGGTTCCGGACATGCCGGGACCGGGCGATTTGTCCCGGGAAATCTCCGCTTTCAACAACACGTTGTGGAACGACCTGGAAAGCTCGGCGCAATTCCAAATGGTCTCGAAGAGCCTCTATCCGCGAACGCTGCCGCGGCGTCCCGAGGATCTCAAGTCGGCCGACCAGCGCATGCCCGCCGACAAGGGGGCGCAGGGCTTCTGGCTGCGCGGTTGGTCAGACCCGCCGGCAACCACGCGTTATCTGACGTTCGGTTCGCTCGACAAGAGCGGCGAGCGCCTGGTCCTTTCGGGGTATCTCTACGACGCCGCCGCCGAGGAAGTGCGCAACGCGCACATCTTCGGAAAGCGCTATTTCTCCAGTCTCGACATCGCGGGAGCGCGTCAGCTTGCACACGAGTTCGCCCGCGACATCTCGCAGAACCTGGGCCTCGGAATGGGCTTGGCCGGTACGCGCATCTACTTCGTATCGGACCGCACCGGACACAAAGAGATCTGGGGAATGGACTACGACGGCAGAAACGAGCAACAGATTACTCGATACGAGAACATCAGCATCACCCCGGCCGTCTCGCCGGACGGCTCTCGCATCGCGTTCACCACGTACGTCGATGGGCTGCCGGCGATCTACGTGCACTCGCTCGAAACAAACCGCCGGCTGACGTTCTACAACCAGAAAGCGTCATTGAACACTACACCGAACTTCCACCCCAACGGCCAGCAGATCGCATTCGCGTCGTCGGCTACGGGCCGCTCGCAGATTTACATGGCCGACCTCGACGGACGGAACTTTCGGCGGGTCTCCTATTCACGCGGGCTGGAAGTCGATCCGGCCATCAATCCCAAGACCGGAACGCAGGTCGCGTTCACCTCGGGCCGCTCGGGCCTCCCGCAGGTCTACGTCATGGATATCGACGGGGCGAATGTCCGCATGTTGTCGCTGGGCGGCGGCGATGCGGTGCAAGCCGTCTGGGACCCGCAGGGCGAGAACGTGGCGTTTGCCTGGACCCGCGGTTTCGAACCCGGCAACTACAACATCTTCGTAATGAATGTGGCCACGCAGAAGCTGGTTCAACTGACGTACGGGGCAGGCCGCAACGAGAACCCCTACTTCTCGCCGAGCGGCACGCACATCGTGTTCTCTTCCAACCGTCTTGGGGATAACCAGATCTGGACCATGCGCGCCGACGGCTCCGACCTCAAACGGCTCACGTCGAGAGGGCGCAACGAGATGCCGGTCTGGGGCATTCGATAGCCGGGCGATCCGGCAGAAGAATCTGATCGTACGGACTTGCAATTTGGACTTGCAATCCCTTGTTGACTTGCAATCCCTTGCGAACCTGCTATTATTTCCTTTTCACCGGTTAGCACCAGTTTGTGTCCAAACACCTTGGAGGAGGCGTAAGGAGTTCTCATGCTACGGAAGCGTAAAGTCGCGCTGATCATACTCAGCGTATTCTTGGCAGTCTTTGCGGCAGGCTGTAAGAAAGAGCCACCACCGCCGCCACCACCACCGCCACCGGCGCAGGAGCCGGAGCCGCCACCGAAACCGACGGTCACCATTTCGGCCGAACCGAGTTCCATCGAACGCGGCAAGTCAGCAACCCTGAAATGGTCCTCGACGAACGCAACCTCTGCCTCGATCAATCAGGGCATTGGGGCCGTGCGGACAAGCGGCAGCCGCGAAGTCTTCCCGACCCAAACCACGAGCTACTCGATAACGGTCAAGGGTCAGGGCGGCGAAGCCAGCGACTCGGCGACCGTGACGGTGCGGCAGCCGCCGCCGCCGCCGCCGCCGCCGCCGCCGAAGCCGGACTTCTCCGAGGCGCTGGAAAGCGCGGTCAGGGACGCCTATTTCGACTACGACAAGAGCGATATCCGCCCCGATGCGGAGTCGGTGCTGCGGTCGAACGCGGGTGCGCTCCAACGGCTGTTCGGCGACTATCCGAACGACCGTGTCGTCATCGAAGGCCACTGCGACGAGCGCGGGACCAATGAGTACAACCTGGCTCTCGGAGACCGCCGTGCTACCGCCGCGCGCGACTTCCTGATGAACCAGGGGGTGCCCGCCGGCAAGCTGACGACCATCAGCTACGGCGAAGAGCGGCCGCAGTGCTCGGAATCCGATGAGAGTTGTTGGCAGCGGAATCGCCGCGCACACTTCTCAGCGGCCCGATAGGCTGTATTTCACACACCGGGTATCAAGGGGCGCGTCCCGAGGGTTCCATTCCTCGGGCGGTCCCTTTTCCCTTTTCAGGGACTCTCGGCAAGGGTGGAAGAAAGACGCGCAAAAACGGTGAGGCGCGGCCGGCGTCTCGAAGGCCCTACTTGCGTTGCTGAATGCCCAGCGCGGCAAGCTTCTTGAGCACCGTTTCGGTGCGGGCGTTGACTTCCTCGTCAGTCAGGCTTTCCGCGGGCTTTTGCCAGACCGTTCTCAGCAGCAAGCCATAGCGACCGGCAGGGACTTGCTTGCCCCGGAAGACCTCTTGCGGCTCGATCGAGACAAGATGCTCGGGCTTGCCGGCGGCGGCGGCGATCTGGGCGAACGACGTGCCCTCGGGGACGAGCACTGAGAGATCGCGGTGGACGGCAGGAACCCTGGAGATCGGTTCGAATCGAGTTTGGCGCAGCGAGGCGGCAAACAGCGGGTCGATCAGGACTTCGGCAACCCACAGGGAACGGCGAAGTTTTTCTTCCGGCAGGCAGCGGGGATCGATGCTGCCCAGGAAGCCGAGAGTCTCATCCCCGCGGGTGATGCGGGCGGCCGCGTCCTGCCGGTAGTACGCGGGGATGTCTTCCGTGTCGAAGCCGAGCTCGACGGAAAAAGCGCCAAGCAGCGCTCCGACATCGGCCTTCAATTGAAAAAAGTCCAGCGGCTGTCCGGGGTCGCCCAGCGATGCAGGACGCGCTGAGCCGGTGGCCCCTATCGTCAGGATGGCCGGTTCCTCGTGGCCGCCGTTGGTTGCGCGGTACAGCCTGCCCATCTCAAAAAGCCGCACGTCGTTCTCGCCGCGGTTGAGGTTCCACATCAAGGAACGGAGCATGGCGGGAACGGACGAATTGCGCAGGCAGTCCTGCAACTCGGTTAGCGGGTTTTTCAAAGGCACGACTTGCCAGCGGCCGAACCGGGCCGCATCCCGTGAGTCCATGAAGGAAAGGGAGATGGTTTCGCTGTAGCCGAGTGAGCGCGCAACGGATCGAAGCTTGTTGGCGGCGCGCCGCTCGGGCGGGTCCTCGGGCGGGACACTCGCTTGCGGCAAGGTGTTCGCGATGCGGTCGTAACCGAAGATACGCACGACTTCCTCGATAAGGTCGATCTCACGCTCGACGTCAAGGCGCCCTGCGGGTGGGATGACGTTCCAGCCATCGCCGACGACAGTGACGCCAAAACCGAGAGCGGCGAGAATGCGTTCGACCTCGGCGCCGGGAATCGATGCGCCGAGGATTTGCTTCAGGCGCCCGCGGCGCAAGCGGATCGCCGCACGATCGGAGAATGACGGGTAGACGTCGATGACGCCCCTGAGAACCTTGCCGCCGGCGAACTCGGCGAGCAGCGCCGCGATGCGATCGGCCGCGGGGACCGTTGCTTCCACATCGGCGCCGCGTTCGAACCGATGCGAGGCTTCGGTGTGCATGCCGAACCGGCGGGCCGTCTTGCGAACGGAACTCGGTTGGAACCAAGCGCTTTCGATCAAGACGTTTCGCGTTTCCTCGGAGATTTCGGTGTCGAGTCCTCCCATCACTCCGGCCAAGGCCACCGGCTTTGCGGCGTCGGCGATCACGAGATGCTCGCCGCTGAGTTCGCGGTCGATCCCGTCGAGAGTTTGCAGGCTTTCGCCCGGCCGGGCGCTGCGGACGATGATGCGATTCTCTCCGAGCAGGTCGAGATCGAAGGCGTGCGTCGGCTGACCGGTTTCGAGCAGGACGTAGTTGGTGATGTCAGCGACATTATTTATGGTGCGAATGCCGCATAATTCGAGCCGCTGCGACATCCACGCCGGGGACGGTTTGACCTCGACATCAACGATGACGCGTCCGGCATAGCGAGAGCAGAGGCCCGCATCGGCGATTTCGATGGCGGCGCGGCTAGAGGCGTCGGGCTCCTGCTCGGGGATTTCGACCGCAGGCGCCTTGAGCGGACGATCGCAAATCGCGGAAATCTCGCGCGCTACGCCGAGATGGTTCATCTCGTCGGGGCGGTTGGCGGTGATTTCGATTTCGTAGACGGTCTCCGCAGCCTCTTCAAGGATTTCGTCGACGGTCAAGCCGGCCATCGTGAGCTTGTCGGCAAGCTCTTCCGGGGTTTCCGGAATATCAACGTAGTCCTTCAGCCAACTGTAGAGAATGCGCATCAGCGGAACTGCCTCAGGAAGCGGATGTCCCCCTGGAAGAGAAGCTGGATATCAGTGATGTCGTACTTGAGCATCGCGAAGCGGTCGATGCCCAGTCCGAAGGCGAAGCCGGAGTACTCCTCGGGGTCGTAGCCGACGTAGTGGAACACACTCGGGTCGATCATTCCGCAGCCGAGGACCTCGATGAAACCTCGCCCTTCCCAGTAGATATCGACTTCCGCACTGGGCTCGGTGAACGGGAAGAAACTGGGGCGGAAACGGATACGCGTGTCCTGCCCGAAGAAGCGGCGGAGGAAGTAGTCGAGCGTTCCTTTCAAGTCGCTGAAAGTGATGTCGCGGTCGACCGCGAAGCCCTCGATCTGGTGGAACATCGGGCTGTGCGTCGAATCCGCCGTGTCGTTGCGGTAAACCTTGCCGGGGACGAGATAGCGCAGCGGCGGCTCGCTGGCCTCCATGATGCGGATCTGGTTCGGCGACGTATGCGTGCGGAGCAGCGAGCCGTCTTCGAGGAACAGCGTATCCATCTCGTCGACAGCGGGGTGGTCCGCGGGAAAGTTGAGGGCCTCGAAGTTGTAGTAGTAGCTTTCGATTTCAGGACCCTCGGCGACCGAGTAGCCGAGCCCGTGGAAAATGTGCTCGATTTCATCGAAGACAAGTTGCAGCGGGTGGCGCGCGCCGAGCAGACGCGGCGGCCCGGGGAGGGTGACGTCGATGCTGCTCTTGGCCTCTTGTGATGGGCCGAGCTTTTTTTTCACGCCGGCAAGACCGGCCTCGACGTGCTTCTTGGCCTCGTTCTGCAGGCGTCCGACTTGCGGCTTGAGCTCTCGCGGAGCTTTCTTGAGCCAATGGTCGTTGGCGTGGGTCAGCAAGCCGTTCTTGCGGCCGGCCCAGCGGTCGCGAAAAGCCTTGTGCTGCTCCTCGGAAGTAATCGCGGTTTTCTCGGCGTCAAACGAGGAGCGCAACTCTTCGTAGAGGCCGTCGATGGAGCCGCCGCCGGCCAACAAGTCGTCAAGGTCCCGGCCGGTTTTCTCGTCGATCGTCATGCTACAAGCCTTGCCCTGCCTTCGGCTGCAATAACCGAAAAAGTTCCGCCGACAACCTAGTCGGCGGCGGGAACCTCTGAGGCGGGCCGGGCTTCGAGCGCGCTCTTGGCGGCGGCGGCAAGTTGTTCGAAGCCGGACTCGTCATGAATCGCCATATCGGCAAGCATCTTGCGATTCAGATCGATGCCCGCAAGCTTCAGTCCATGCAGGAACCGGCTGTAGGAGAGCCCATGGCCGCGCGCCGCGGCGCCGATGCGGATGATCCAGAGAGAGCGGAAATCGCGCTTCTTGAGGCGGCGGCCGATGTAAGCGAATTTCTGTCCGCGTTCGACGGCCTCCTTGGCGTAACGGAAGAGTTTGCTCTTGCGTTGATAGTAGCCCTTGGCTTGGGCAAGGATCTTCTTGCGTCGATCGCGGCGTTTGGAGCCGCGTTTGACTCGGGGCACGGTTTTCCTCCTTCGGCCAATCGCCCGTCAAGATCGGCGTGCCGTGTGGATGGGCGGCGAAGCAGGCACGTGCCTTGGGCGCTGCTCGCTCGCCGGAGAAACTTGCTACGAAGCGATCATCCCTTTGACCGCTTTTTCCATCGCGGAACTCATGAGCGTACTCTGCCGCAGCTTCCGTTTGCGCTTCCTCGTCTTCTTGGTGAGGATATGGCTCTTCATCGAGTGGCGGCGCACGACTCGGCCGCTTGCGGTGGTTTTGAAGCGCTTACTCGCCCCCCGATGTGATTTCTGCTTTGGCACGATGTCACCTCGGCGCCCGCTCAGCACGGGTCTTTCCGATACCACTTACCCTTGGAGGCGCAAGGCAGCCGTCAACACGCCTGCTTACGGTTCCGACGATCAGGGAAATGATCTGCAGTGGACCCGCTGGGTCCGAAATGGTACTGATTAGTATAACATCGGCTGGTGAGGCATTCGGCGATGCCGGGGCCGGGACCCGTTCCTGCTCGGGAGATTGTTGAAGAAAGCCCGTTGCGGCAGGTACGGAAAGACCGTTCGAAGGCGGGTGTGGACCACGCGGGTCCAAAGCGGCGGATGACAGATTCATGGTCCCTGCGAGCGACAGGCGCATTACGTAGCGCGCCCTTGCGGCCCGACGCCTGCGATTGCAGATCACATCCTTGGGTACGGAATCGGGCCGGGGCCTCCCCTGCCCCGCATGAATCGCTGTGATCCAGGTTGCGCTCACGATCGCGGGCTCGGACCCTTCCGGGGGCGCAGGCCTGCAAGCGGATCTCAAGACGTTCCATCAATTCGGCGTCTACGGGATGAGCGCCGTCACGCTGCTGACCGTGCAGAACACCGAGCGCGTCGAGTCAGTCGATCCGCTCGATCCCGCATATGTGGAAAGGCAGTTGCGGTCAGTGACGGAAGACATTCCACCCAACGCTGCCAAGACCGGCGCGCTGGGGACGGTTTCGATCATGGAAGTGGTTGCGTCCTGGGCGGAGCAGATCTCCTTCCCGCTGGTGGTCGACCCGGTGATGATCAGCAAGCACGGCGCAGTTCTGCTCGACACAGGCGCACAGGCCTTGATGCGGGAACGTCTGCTGCCGTGCGCCACGCTGATCACACCGAACCTTGCCGAGGCGGCCGCGCTGGCAGCAATGGAAGTCAGCGATACGGCTCAGATGGAACAAGCCGCCCGCAGGATCGCCGGCATGGGATGCGCAGCCGTGCTGGTCAAAGGCGGACATCTGGAAGGCGACCCCACCGATCTCCTGCTCTCGGAAGGCGAAGTCGAAATGCTGCCCACGCTCCGGATCGATACCAGGCATACGCACGGAACCGGCTGTACGCTGTCGGCGGCGATCGCGGCGGGTCTGTCGAAGGGGCAGCCGCTTCGCACGGCCGTCCGCGCCGCCAAAAGTTTCATCACGAGCGCCATTCTGACGGCGCCGGGGTTGGGGCGAGGCTCCGGCCCGCTGGATCATCATGCGCCGCCTGATGGCATCCCTTGAGGCGTGTTGAAAACGCAAGAGGCGCTCTCCAGACGGCGCCATCAATCAAGTCGATTCACTCTCGACCCGGTATGCGAACTCCCGCCTGGGGCTGAAAGAGGAATACGTTACGACACGGCCACGATACGCAGTGGTGATCGCTCTCGATCACTTCCTTGCAACAGGCCGGGACAGGGCAAGGGTGAACGGCAAAATGTTCCAGCAGGCCATCTTGCAGCGCCGGACAGAGTCGGAAATACTGCGGGAGCGCCGGCGTTTTCGGTGTAACCAGGATAGATATAACTCGCTGCGAGCATTTCGCATCGTCTATCCCTCGCCCGGCTTTGGTCGCCATGGGCTTCGCCCTGTCCGTTCTCAAGACGGCAGACGCAAGCGCGTTACCGGATCCTGAAGGAATAGAGGCTCGCGTTGCTCATTACGAACTTGAATCGGACAGCGCGGCCCTTGAGCGCACTCAGGTCCTTGTCGCCGTCCCAAGAGATACCGAGTCCCACGCCGTCACCCTGGACAGGGATGCACTCCTCGGCTCGATACCCGCTGATCGGCTGTCCATCCGGATCTTGGACTTCGACCCGGATCGACCCTTTGCCGTCGGGCACATCGGTGAAAAGCTCCTTCCACACAGGATTGAACGCGCCGCCTTGCTGCTCCATGGCCCGCGTTCGCGCATTCAGCGTCATGGAGGATCCCTGGAACGTGACTGGACGCGTCACCACAGACGCTTCGCTGGTGGCTTCAAGCGAGACGAATCCGTCCAACCGCAACGTCGCCAGCCCGATCTCGCCCGTATGTTCTTCCGCGAGCGCGTTGTGAAGATTCGAGAATCCGGAGTAGTAGATCCAAAGCTTGTCGTCTTTCACTGCGGGAGCGCTGGCGGGAAACACCATCCCGCTGTCGAAGCTCGATCCGCCGTACTCGTTCCTCATGTAGCCAAGGGAAAGGAAGATGCGGCGATACCCGCCTCGGTCCCACACCAGACCGTCGCGGCTCGATACGAGCTGCGTATCCATGAGCTGCGAGTACGTATGAAACACCCACAGCAAGCCGAGATACTGCCCGCCGTAGGAGAAAGCCGACAGGCCGTAGAACTCGGTGTCGGGCTGATCGTGCTCGTCTGGTTCCAGCACGAGCTGAGAATCCCTCCAGTGGACGAAGTCATCGCTGACCAGACGGGCCACCTTGCGTATCGGTCGGATCTTCGACTTGTGGTAAAGCCAATATTGCTTCGATGCCGAATCTTGCATCACGCTGAAGGTATCGCCCGTCGCCGAACAGGGCACGACGGGATTATCGGGATGGTTGGTCCAGCGGACCCCGTCCGAAGAGAACGCCACCCACACGCCACACTCGCTGCGGTCGTGAGTGCGCCAGTATGCCAACTTGTAGCGGCGATTCGGGTCTTTATCGTCAGGATCTTTGATAACGCTGTGCGTCCACGCCGACTCTTTGAGAAAAATATTGTTCGCCGTAGAGCCCCGGTACGCGACCAAGCCGAGGTCAGGCTTCTCCCAGTGCACGCCGTCCTTCGAGGTGGCGTAACACAGGAAGTCCTCGACATCGGGCCGTTTCGTCGAGGGCAGGCTGTTGTACCACATCTTGAACAGCCCCTCTTTCTCGTCGAAAATGACTGAACCCGGCTGCAAGACCAGATAGCCTTCCCACGGCCTGTCCGCTCGTACCAGTGGGTTGGCCGGGTGTTTGTCGGGGCGGTTCAACGACTTCACGACGCCGTCGGAGATCTCGATCAAAAAGGTGTCGACAAACAGTTGCGAATCGGAAGTCAGGCTCAGGGCCGCCTGCCCGGTTCCCGGGTTGGAACATCCATTGCCGACGGTGCTGAAGGCAACGAGCGCGAGGGATAACAGCGCGTTTCTATTCACGGTGTGGGCGCCTCCAAAGGTGCACCTTGCGCTGCTCGTGTGGGCTCCGTACGACCTGTCTGCCGCGAGACCCCTTTGTCACTCCCCCTTCCGTCGTAAAACGCTTGCATATGATAATAAGTGGTAGGTTGTAATCGACCCAACTGGGTTTCCGTGGAGAGTTCCAAATGGTCCGCACCAAACGTTTAGAGGTGTTTCTCGTCTTGGTAGTTCTCATTCTCGGACTTCTCGCATGCCCATCAGCGCCGCCCGAGAAGGAAACGGGTGGGAAAACGCCGGAACCCGAGGCCGAAGAGTCCGTTACCGAGCCGGAGCCCGTCGAGACCGCCAAGCTGGAGCCTACCATGCCCAAACCCGAAATCAAGCCTGCCGAGAAGCCCGAGACCAAACCGGAGCCGCCCAAGCCCCCTGCAAAGCCTGTTGTCGTGATCGAGACCACCAAGGGGAACATCAAGGTGGAACTCAGACCGGACCGTGCTCCGATCACCGTGAAGAACTTCCTGCAATACGTGGACGACGGGTTCTATGACGGCACGATCTTCCACCGAGTGAAGCAGCGGTTCATGATTCAGGGAGGCGGTTTCACGCCGGACATGCGAGAGAAGCCCACCCGTCCGCCGATCAAGATCGAGTCGGGCAACGGACTCGCGAATCTTCGCGGCGCAATCGCGATGGCTCGCACCAGTGACCCCAACAGCGCGACATCACAGTTTTATATCAACGACAAAACGAATCGCTTCCTCGACAAGGACCAGGATCCGAGAGGATGGGGATACGCCGTCTTCGGCAAGGTGACCGAAGGACTTGCTGTCGTCGACGCCATCGCCGCCGTGTCCACCGGTTTCCACAAAGGGCACGGCGATGTGCCCGGAGAACCCATCGTCATCAAGTCAATCCGCCGCGCGAACTAGCGAGAGGTCACGGAAGATCAACAAACCCTTCCCGCTGTCGGCGTGGACACCTCGAAACGACCGAACAAGATCGAGCTTTTTCCAGACACGAATCCGAGACCATCGACAACTTTTTGCCATTTGTTGACAAAACCTTTCCTGATGGCACGATTTTTTGGCGGGTCATTTCAAACTTCGTGACCCCAGCTTGTGATCTTGGTCAGGCCGTAACTTGCGGCCGAATCACGTTGACGTTGATGTCGCGGAAAGTCTCGACGAGTTGCTGGAAGTGCCGCCCGTCGCGATATGTGCCGACGATGGCGCCGCCGGAACCGGTGAATTTCGCTGTCGCACCGACTCGGCGCGCCGTGCGTATCATTTCCTGATTGCCGTCGCTGATGCGGTAGATCTCTGCGCGCAGGTCGTAGTTCTCATCGATAAGCCGGTCGAGTCGATTGCGGTCTCCCGTGAGAAGGGCCTCGCGGCCTTCTTCGGCAATCTCGGCCCAGCGATGCATAGCCTGCACGACTTTCTTCTCTTTGCGGAGGAAGCGTGAGCGAACGTCGTTGTGGAACACCTCCGTGCCTTCGCTCAGGCTGGTTCGGTAGGCGACGTAGACATTCGGAAGAAGCCCGGCATCGAGTTGTTCGTAGTGACCATAGCCGCGCGTCTTCATGATGCTTTCGCCGAAGTCCATGTAGACGAGCCCGTTGTAGACCTGAATCACGCGGTCCTGCAGACCGGCGGCGACGCCAAGTTCCCGCGTCTCGGTCTCGAGAATCAAGTTGGCCTGAACGGGTTGGGGAATCTGGATCTCGAAATACCGCAGGAGTGCGCGCAGAGCGGCGGTAATGATGGCGCTCGAACCGCCCAAGCCGAGGCGTTGCGGGATGGTCGACTCATACTCGATGGTGAAATTTCGGTTGGGCAGATGGATGCCCTGCTCCAGGCAGTAGTCGCTGAAGCGCATCAGCAACGCCTTGATGATTCGGATGCCGCCGTAATAACCTCTCCAACGCGTCGTTCGACGCAGGTCTTCAAGGTTCTCCCACAATGGAATGTCGGACTTTGACGGCTTGATCTCGAGCGGGGCGCTGGGGTACAGCAGAACCCGCGCCCAAAAATTTCTCAGGATGAATGAAATGGTTTTTCCGTAATAGCCGTCGCTCGGGTTGCCGAGCAACCCTGCTCGAGCGTAAGCATAAGTTTCAATCATCTTGGTTTGATGTGGAGCCCTTGCGGGACTCCCAGTGTACATGCTGGCTGTTGCCGTGCGGCAATGCCGGATCGCCTCGATGAAGTCCATCAAAGCTGTGTCGGTTGTCTTCCGCTCCCCGCTGACCTGAAACATCCTCCTGTCCAGGCGAGGTAGACATCTGTTCGGATGTTTCCCGCTTGAACGATCCGCGCACGGGCGGTGAAAAACGAAAAACTGAAAGAGGAAAAACTGACCTGAAACATCGTCCGGATCAAGCGGCCTTGACGCCGATCCGGATGTTTCTTGCTCGAATGATCCGCCCCCGTAGCGGGGCGGGGGAGGCGCTAGCCTGCATGTCTCACCACGCGGCGAGGCGAAGTGCGTGAGAGGACCCGCCAGGACGAGGCGCGAGCCGGGCGGAGGAAAAAGGCGCGCGCAGGCGTACTTGCCAAATCGCCTCCTTCACCCCTCGGGTCACGAAACTCATACGTTTCTTCTGGAGCGAACCAGTCCTCCGCCCATGGTTTTCACGAATCACGAGACACGAATCACGGCCTTTTATCGCGTGCTTCGGCCGTCGGGTGGTGAGAAATGCAGGTCAGGTGTCGACGGCAACCGGATCGCCGCCAGCGTTATCCGCGAGATCGGCAGGGGCAGCTATTTCATGCATATTGACTCCGAGACATCCAATCGCCAGGCAACGCCTGAACAGCCTATTCCCCTGAAACCCGCCTCAAACGGCCGTTCACGATTGTCGAAAATCAAATGTTGTGATAAAAGTTGGCGTGTGCGGGAAAACAACTGTTCCGAACCGAAACACGGTTCCGGCAAGCAAAGTGGACTTATAATACGCTAGGCGCTAGTCGGATCCGTCGCAGAAGGCGGGCACGCAGCCAAAACAACGCCTTATGAATCTCCCCAATGCTCTGACGGTGTTGCGGATTTTCTTCGTCCCTCTTCTTCTCGCAGTCATGCTGAGGCGTGACATCGAATGGGATACCGGTGCGTTCGTCTTGACGAAGGAATGGCTTGCGTTCGTGATTTTTCTGTTCGCCGCCATCACCGACCTGCTGGACGGCTATATTGCCCGACGACGACGCCAGGTCACGACCTTTGGCAAGCTGCTCGACCCGGTCGCGGACAAGCTGCTGATCTCCGCGGCGTTCATTTCACTGGTCGAGCTCGATCGCGTCCCGGCGTGGATGGTGGTGATCATCGTCGGCCGTGAATTTGCCGTCAACGGCCTGCGCAGCATCGCGTCCGCGAAAGGATTTCAGATCGCCGCCAGTGATCTCGGCAAGACGAAGATGGTCGCTCAGGTGATCTCGGTATCGCTGCTGTTGATCTCACCGCCCGGGACGATCTTCGCCGAGTTGGCCCACATCTCGCTCTGGCTGGTTGTTCTGTTCGCGGCGGCCTCGATGATTGATTACTTCCGCAGTTTCTGGAATCGTATCGAGCAGCCGCCCACCCCCCAGCCGAAGACCTCGCCGAAGCTGCTGGTCATGCGCAAGGAACGCAAGGACCTGGCCACTTGAGGCGCGTTTTTCGCAAAAACAAATAGCGCGCATCCAGGTTCTGAGATTCGCGGCTTTTGGTCTCTCAGAGCAACACTCTGCCTCTACCGGAATGGAATCGACTCGCCCGAACTCTACGGGAGCGTGTGTCAACCAGCACTGGCGCCAAACGCGAAAACACCCCATGCCTCCCTCTAGCACATGCGCGCCGAGTCAGTTAGGCGGACTTGTCGAAGAGCGTGGGCAAGATGCGATAGGATCCGACGACCATGATCGGCAGGAGAAACAGAATCCAAAAAGCCCAGGTAGTGAGGCCATAGCCCTTGCTGATCAGTGTGATGAGACCGAATTGCTCAGCCAGGAAGATCGCGCCGATCAACAGGCTGGCGGCTACCGCAAGCCGAAGCGAGCGAGACATGGTGCGGCCGCGTTCAGACAACATGCTGGCGATGCGCTCGTTGAATCCGTGGATCATCCCGGTGCCGGTTTCGATGAACGTACCGAACAGGATGATCTGAAAGAAGGTTTGGAACAAGGGCATGCCGAGTTGTCCGAGGACGAAGTTGGCGGGGATGGCTTCGGAGACGATGGATGGGTAGTGACCGAGGAAAGTGGTGTAGATGAGCACGCCGGGGAACATCGCAATTACGCCAGCCAGCAGCCCCGCGCTGAAAGCCTCACGGCGATGTTCGACGTGCCGTAAGGCGAATAACATCGCCGGCAGCGCCGCAAGATTGTAGGCGGCGTACCTGATGCCGGCCAGGAACCCGGCGGAGTCCGGCGTCGATAACTTCATGTTGCTGAAGATGGTATCGCCGGAGTCGCTGAGCACGAAGACGATCAGCAGAAAATAGAGCAAGTAGAGGCCCAACGACCAGATCGAGAAGAAGCGTTCGATCAAGTCGCTGCCCCGGTAGGTGAAAACACCGACGACGGCGACCATGATGAGCGTTCCGGCAATGCGCGGCCAACCAAGTGTTTCGTGGAGAAGCTCGCCGGAAGCGGAACCAACGACCGCGACGGTAAGGATGACCTGCAGCACGTACAGCACTTCGAAGGCGACCCAGCCCCGGCCAAGCAGGGAGTTGAGGAACGTGCGGTAGTCAAAAAAGCGCCCTGCACGGGCGAGCTCGAAGCTGAGCGCAAGAATGATGCCCCAAATCATCGTGGAAATGAGCATGCCGAGGTAGCCGCCCACAGGGCCCTCGGTCAGAAAGAACTCGACGAGTTCGCGGCCCGTGCCGTATCCTCCGCCAATGACGATGGATTGAAAGACAAAGCCGGGGAGTAGGTATTTTCGGTAGAAGCTGAGCATGGGGATACGCTGGTCGTTGGGCAATCATAGCGCGATTGGTTGAACTTCGGCCGATTCACCAGGATCAGGAGCAGGCCAACGGTCATGTCCATTCGCCGGTGACGGCGCTGGATTATCCTAAAGACAAGCCCGCATTTCTCACCAAGTGGCGAGGAGAGGTGCGTGAGAGGGCCGTCAGGACGAGGCGCGAGCCGGGCGGAGGAAAAACGCGCGCGCAGGCGTACTTGACAGTACGTCGAGCACGGCAAGCAAGCGTTGCGAAGGAAAAGCGAAGTCATGGCGGTCGTATCGCGTGGCTCGGCCGTCGGGTGGTGAGACATGCAGGCTGGGTTGCGATACGGTTCGAATCCTGGCGGCGCCGGGCGAATGGACATGGCGAAACAACTGAAACGGCTCACTCCGTTCTTCTTCCTTTTCGCTGTGCCTTTACTTGCCACGGATGCGATCACCGACCCCGAGCCAACCATCCGCTCCGTCTGGGTGGATGCCCATACGAACCTTCTCGGCGCTCCTTCCCTCGACGGGCGCTACCTTTCTCTGGTCGATGTCGAGACAGGCGACCTCGCCGTCCTCGATCTCTCGACGAAAGAGAAGATCCGTCTCACCAGCAATCCGCCAGAATCCAAGGAGTTCGCCTACTTCTCGGCCATCTCGCCCGACAGCAGCCGCGTCGCCTATGCCTGGTTCAACGACGAGGAGTTTTACGAGCTTCGCCTTGTCTCGTTGACGGACTCTGAAAGCCGTATCCGGCCAGGCGAGCCGCGTGTTGTCTTTCGCAACCCGGAAGCTGGTTTCGTCCAGCCGTGCTCCTGGTCCCCTGACGGTGAACAGATCCTGACCCTGCTCTTCCGCAAAGACAACATCAGCCAGATCGCACTCGTTTCCGCCCGCGACGGCTCCACGCGAATCCTCAAGTCGTTGAACTGGGTTTATCCGAAAAAGATGGAGTTCTCTCCCGACGGCCGCTTCATCGTCTACGACTCGACGGTCACGGAGGAATCCGACGCACGCGACATCTTTCTGCTTTCCGCAGACGGCAGCAGCGAAGTGAAGCTCATCGAAGAGCCCTCGAACGATATCTTTCCCGTCTGGACCCCGGACGGCAAAGCCGTTGTCTTCGCCAGCGACCGGGGGGACACGATGGATGCCTGGATGATACCGGTCGCCGACGGTAAACCGGCAGGCCCGCCAAGATTGCTCAAGAAGAAACTCGGCCGCTTTCTGCCGATGGGCATCACACGTCAGCGTGACTTCTATTACGGCTTGCGGACTGGGCATTCCGACATCTACACGGTCGAACTGGAACAGGGCGCGGCAAGCATGAAGGGCAAGCCCACCATGGTGCGTGGCCGCCTGACCGGAACCAACACCGCCCCGGCCTGGTCGCCGGACGGACGTTATCTCGCCTATCTCTCTCGCTGGGGAACGGAGAATTACGCGCAGGAATCGAGGGTCGTTACGATCCGCGATCTCGATGCGGGCAAGGAGCGCATCGTCAGTCCGAAGCTCGCTTACATGGAGCGTCTACGCTGGGCCCCCGACGGCGGATCGCTGCTCGTTGGCGGAAGCGATGGCAAGAGCCGTGCCGGACTGTTTCAGGTCAATGCCAAGACCGGAGAGACAACGCCCATCGTGCGCCAGCGCAGCACGAACTTCCGCGGTTTTGAAGGCGTCTGGTCACGTGACGGCAGGACCGTCTTCTACATCTACGACGAGCCGGAGCAAGGCTTCAGCATCCGTCGGCTCGTCGTGGAAACCTACGAGGAATCAACTCTTCACGACACTCCACCCAACTTCCCAATGCACGACCTGGCGCTTTCCCCGGACGGCAGCCGGCTCGCCTTCGCAACCAAAGACCCGTTGATCGAACATGCGGAAGTACTGCAAGTGCTAACCGTCGATGGCGGCGCGC
Organism: Bryobacterales bacterium; assembly: GCA_026713545.1. GTDB lineage: Bacteria > Acidobacteriota > Terriglobia > Bryobacterales > UBA6623 > JAPPLB01. Next base: position 5,028 of record JAPOOG010000074.1, on the reverse strand, counting down.
CTCGCAATCTTCTGACCGCCCGGAATACCACGCTCCATGCTGTCGAATGGCTGCCGGACGGCTCTGCTTTGCTCGTTGGGACGCCCGGCAAACCAACTCCTTCGATCTGGAAGATAGCCGCAACGGGAGGAGATCCCCAACAATTGCCGATCCGGATCGATCACAACGGCCGTTTCCGGCTTGACCCCCAAGGCCGCCGCATCGCCTTTGCATCAGGCCAGCAGCAATCCGAAATCTGGGTTATGACCGACTTCCTGCCCCAAAAGCAGGCTGCCCGCTAACTCCGATCCTCCTGGCCGAACAGAGTTGCTTTGATTGTCGTGCCTTCGCCGCTCTCGTGGCTGGCGCCGAATCAGCAACAGCGGTTGACGACTGTCCCAAGCTGAAGCGGGCTGTTCTCGTTTCCGCCCCGGATCAGGGCCTGTGCGGGCGGGCGCCTGCGGAGGCGATTTATAGCCTGCATTTCTCACTACGTGGTGAGAAATGCAGGCCAGCTTTGGCGTCGCACGGTTGACAGATTCCGCATGCCTGTGGGAGTCCGCCCGGGGGCGGTTTGGTTCCCCTGGGAATCGTCTCGATCAAAACTTCTTATTCAGTTGATTCGAGGCGGCTTGAGCGCTGAGCCTGTGCTACGATGTTGGACTTCGTAGTTTCCCACCTGAATTAGCATCCTGGAGGAGTGATGAGCACGAATCGAACCCCAGCGGAAGTTCTGCGTTTCGCGCAGGAACATGACGCGAAGATGGTTGATGTCCGCTTTGCGGATTTACCGGGATTGTGGCAGCACGTCACGTACCCGATCGAGCAACTCGAAGAGTCCACATTCGAAGACGGTTTCGGCTTTGACGGATCGAGTATCCGCGGCTGGCAGGCCATTAGCGAAAGCGACATGCTGATCGTGCCGGACCCCAACACGGCCCTGATGGACCCGTTCACCGAAGTGTCAACGCTCGTACTGATCGCCGACATTGTCGATCCCATCACGAAACAGCATTACGAACGCGACCCGCGCTGGATTGCCAAGAAAGCCGAGAACTACTTGCAGTTCCTGGGTGTAGGGGACGTTGCCTATTTCGGCGCCGAAGCGGAGTTTTTCATTTTCGACAACGTTCGGTTCGATCAATCCTATAACTACGGCTTCTATCACATCGACGCGGAGGAAGGGCGCTGGAACTCGGGCCGCGAGGACAACAACCTCGGCTACCGTCCGCGCTACAAAGAGGGTTATTTCCCCGTTCCTCCGACGGATCACAATCAGGACATTCGCACCGAGATGACCCAGGTCATGGAACGCTGCGGGCTGGTGATCGAGTGTCATCACCACGAAGTCGCGACCGGCGGCCAGGCCGAGATCGACCAGAAGTTTGCTCCGCTCGTTGTCTCCGCCGACAACATGATGATCTACAAGTGGGTCACGCGGAACGTGGCGTTCCAGCATGGCCACACAGTGACCTTCATGCCGAAGCCGCTCTGGAATGACAACGGAAGCGGCATGCACGTCCACCAGAGCATCTGGAAAGGCGGCGTGCCTCTCTTCGCTGGAGACCAGTATGCGGGCCTCAGCGAGACTGCCCTGCACTACATCGGCGGCATCCTGAAGCACGCGCCGTCCCTGGTTGCGATCACCAATCCGACGACGAACAGCTACAAGCGGCTCGCGCCGGGTTTCGAGGCGCCGGTCAACCTGGCCTACTCGCGGCGCAACCGATCGGCCGCGGTGCGAATTCCGATGTACTCCGCTAACCCGAAGGCAAAACGCGTCGAATTCCGTTCCCCCGATCCATCCTGCAACCCGTATCTCTCCTTCGCCGCCATGCTGATGGCCGGCCTGGACGGCTTGAAGAACAAGATTGATCCTGGCGAATCGCTCGACAAGGATATCTACGATCTGACGCCGGAGGAACTGTCCGCCGTGCCGTCGCTCCCGGCCTCTCTCGAGGGCGCCCTCGAAGCGCTCGAGAATGACCATGATTACCTCACGCAGAACGATGTCTTCACGGAAGAGTTGATCGAGACCTATATCGACTACAAGCGGACGGCGGAGGTCGACGAGATGCGCCAGCGGCCTCACCCGTATGAGTTCGCGCTCTACTTCGACATCTAGCGAGGCTCCGCCTCACACCGGCAAGCAGGACAACGGATCGCCGAGTGAACGTGACTCGAAGGTGAACCTTGGCGAGCGAAGAAAGCTGGTCGTTCCAGTCGGCAGTTCAGTCTTTCGACTTGTAAGCCCGGTCACTGACGATCCCGGCGGCCGGGCTCTTGTGTGCTCGGCTGGGCAGGACGGCATCCCGGGTCGCACGGCTTCACCGAGGCTGGGATGCTATGGTGTCTCGGCAATGAACAGGATCAGTTCTGTCATCCTCCTTGCGGCATGCGCCGCTCTTACGCTGGCCGGCTGCTTTACCAAGCCCGATGCGGAGCGCCCCCCGAACTTCATCGTCATTCTCATCGACGATCTGGGCTACGGCGACACCGGCGCCTACGGCAGCACGCGCAACCTGACGCCGCATATCGATCAGCTCGCCCGCGAAGGGTTGCGGTTCACCGATTTTCATTCGAATGGGCCGATGTGTACTCCGACGCGGGCGGCACTGTTGACGGGGCGCTACCAGAACCGGCTCGGGCGAGACTTCGAGACTCCGCTCGGTGCGGACGATAAGGGGCTGCCTCCGGACGAGGTGACCATCGCTGAAGCGCTGAGCGAGGCCGGTTACGTTTCCGGGGCCTTCGGGAAATGGCATCTCGGACGCTTCCCACCGCACCTTCCGACCTCTCACGGCTTCAAGGAGTTTTGGGGACTCGGGAGCGGAGACGGTGATCATCACTCGCACATCGATCGCTCGGGACGCAAGGATTGGTGGCGCAACGACCGGATCGAGATGGAGAAGGGCTATAGCGTCGATCTGATTACGGATCACAGCGTCGCGTTCATCGAGCACAACAAAGACCGGCCGTTTTTCCTTTACGTGCCGCACTTGGCAATCCACTTTCCCTGGCAAGGTCCTGGTGACGACGGGTATCGGATTGAGGGCGAAGACTATCACAACCTGACCAAGCTCGGCTATTTTCAGGAAGACAAGGACCCTGGCGGCAAGGTCAAGGAGATGGTCGAAGCCATCGACGGCAGCGTCGGACGGATCGTCGAAGCCGTCAGGACCAACGGGTTGGCGGACAATACGCTGATCATATTTACGTCGGACAACGGCGGATATCTCACTTACGAGGGCGGGTATCACAACATTTCGAGCAACGGGCCGCTGCGAGGCCAGAAGACCGAGGTTTACGAAGGCGGCATACGCGTGCCGGCGATTGCGTGGTGGCCGGGCCGGATCAAGCCCGGAGTCGTGGACGATCTCACCGCGTCATTCGACCTGTTCCCCACGTTCCTGGAATTGGCGGGACTGCGAGAGCAGTCCGATCTGAAGCTGGATGGCGTGAGCTTGACGCGGTTATTACTTGAGGGTGAATCGGTTCCGGATCGAACGCTTTTCTGGCGAATGAGAGATCGCAGAGCGGTCCGGCAGGGACCGTGGAAGCTGGTTGTGATAGGTGAGGCCGCCCCGGGGCTCTACAACTTGGCGGACGATATCGGTGAGCGTTCCGATCTCTCTACCTTACGACCGGAGCTGGCCGGGCGGCTGCTATCGGATCTCCACGCCTGGGAATCCGAGATGGAGACGAATGACGCCACGCCGTAGCCGTTAGCGATGACCGGACGGTTCCGCGACCCCAACTTCGGTCTCGTGCGGAGCATGATCTGACCCTCATGCTCCCCGATAATCGGACAGCAGAGAACACTCCCTTCCACCGCCGCAAGCCATTCCGCGATTCTCAGACGAAGTTTCGGACGTGTTTCGGCCCCTTCGAACCGGCTCGACCAAATACCGATCCAAGAATGCACTAAAGCATGGCACGGCTCCAAGGATGCCGGAAAGGAAAGGAGATGCCGTCTCTCTCGTACGGGGCGGAAAGGTGTGTCAAAGAGAAGCGCTCGACGCGCCGCCGATGCAATCCGCCCCTGCGGAGCCCTGCTACAAGGGCCAGTGCACCGCTCTCTGCCACGCCGAGGCGCTGGCACCCACATCGTTCAACGGTGACATTTGATATAACCTTATTGTGGGTCAATCAGCAGAAGTGCTAGCTAGCCATGACAGGAGGGACTATGTCTTTAACCGTCCTGTCGCCTCAGAATGTTCAACCCGATACCGATTTACGATCTAGCGGTCGCTAGCTACAGCAGGAGACACTAACATCGCCTTGGGCCGCTCCAAAAGATTTTATGAATGCTGAAATCAACACTTTGCTCGGAGATCTCGGGAAACCACTGGCCCGAGTCAAGGACAACCAAAAAAAAGACGAACTTAGGAGGGTAGTAGAGAGTACGGCAGCTCCTGAGCTTCGATTGCGGGCAGCGCTTATAAGTGGTGCAAAACCAGCAGACGAGTGCCTTCATGCGGCTGTTATTACTCGAACACTGACGTTTCGGGATTCATGGAAGTTTTTTTCTAAACTTACCACAATAGAGCGAGTAGTTGAATGACCTGCCCCCGGCAACTGGTCCACTTCGAATGTTAGTGCATTGACGGTTTCTCGGCCAAGCTGGATGGCCGGCGGAGCGTAGCGGAGCCGGGCGGCCAGCTTGGCAAGACGATCGTCTCCCGGGGCCGGCGGCCGGTATCCCAGGCTGCTGTGTGGGCGTGCGGCGTTGTAATGGCACCGCCACGATTCGATGAGAACTTGGGCTTCCTTCAGAGTGTAAAATATCTCCCCATTCAGGCTCTCGTCGCGCAATCGGGCATTGAAACTCTCGATGTAGCCATTCTCCCAGGGTGAGCCCGGCTCGATGAAGGCGGTCCGGGCCCCAACAGCAGCGATCCATCGCCGAACGGCTTCAGCGACAAACTCCGGGCCGTTGTCGGAGCGGATCCAGGCCGGGATGCCACGCAAGATGAACAGGTAGGTCAGTACGTCGATGACGTCAGCTGAGGAGAGCTTGCGCCGGACCCGGATGGCCAGGCTCTCGCG
>JAPOOG010000099.1 GCA_026713545.1 Bryobacterales bacterium | reverse complement strand
TGCGGCCGGCTATGTGGAATACCAGAGGTTTAGGCATGAACCGGATTTCCCTCCCCGCCTCGGGCCGGCACGCGGACGCCCTCGACGGGGCCTCCCGAGCCGCGCCTTTCGACGGTGTCAGTGTAATCGCTCGGCGGCCCCTGAGGCAACCTACAGGCCGCCCCAAGCAGGCCTCGGCTATCCGTTGCATGTGTCAAGTTCAACAAAAGGTTCGAGATCCAGATGAACCCTCGTATTGCTTGAAGGTTGTTGAAGTTGACGGCGAAGATCGAGCCCGAATACCCTCTCACAACCCTCTTTCCAACCCTTCCCGGCTTCAAAGTCACAGGCCCTGGCACGACTGATTTGGCCAACAGGCTTGAAAAGGGAAGTGGGCGAGCAGATGGGCATCCGTCGCTACGGAGAAGCTACGGACATTACCACATCCTTTGGGCTGGATTCTCCCTGGATGGTGACCGAGACGGGGGTCCTCGTTCCGGTTGCGGCGGTGTCCGGGATCCGAACCTGGATCAGAAAGACCCCGACAAGAGATGGAACCATGCCGGCAGAGATCACTTCCGCAGCACTGCCTCCAACCGTGACCGACACGTCTTCGATCCGATGCGCGCCTATTTCCGGAGTCGTTTGACCGGTGCCAATGGGCGGCGACGTCTCTCCCTGCCCGGTGCCGAACAGGATGACCGATTCTCCCAAGCGAGCTGGCTGCGACGCACTGTTAAACTGGCCACCCTCGTTGAGGACAAAGGCGGACCTGCTGCTCGCCATCAAGAACAATGCCGGCCGAGCAGGCGAGACGGCAAGTGTCGTACGAGGGCTGACAATGCCGCCATAAGAGATTGCAAGCTGCACTTCCGAGCGACCGGCAATCTCGTAGGGAACCTGTGCGTAGATTTGTTCCCCTTGCACAAATAACAGCGGAACCGGCTCCCCGTCCAACAACACACTTACCTTCTCGAGGGCAACCGGCAGGCGGCCCGTCTCGGGGTCAACGGCTCCCCGGGCGGGTGTTTCAGGACCCAGTCCGGCGCCGAAGATGCCTATGATTTCCCCGGGGGCGACTGGCCCCGAGGCGAAACTGGCAGCATTGACTACACCGTCGGTGCTGAAACGGGGCCCCACCGACCAGAGTGCGGCTCCAGCCGATCCGAAACCAGCGATGCGGGTCTCATCAGGCGAGAAGACAATACCGAGCCCCCCGCCGGGGATCATGGTCAGCAAATCGCCGGTCAAGGCATCCCACATCCAGATGGTCCCGTCCCGACTCGCGCCCGCCAAGCGCAGCCCGTCCTGGGAGAAGGCGGCATGTGAGAAAGGTGCTCTTTGCCCTGTCAAGGTGAGCGATTCCTCACCAGTCAGGGCATCCCACACTCGCACAGCGAGGTCCTGACGGCCATAGGTCAGCAGCCGTTTGCCGTCCGGGGAGAATTCGGCGCCGACTTGACTGCCGACAGTCGCCAAGCTGACAAGCTCCAGACCGGTTTCCGCGTTCCATACCTGGACCCGAGGTCCGCGGAACTGTCCGTCGATAGTGAGCAATAGCGATCCATCTGAGGATTCTTCCAGGTAGGCGGCGCCCCTTTCGGGAGTCAGGGAGAGCAGGGTCTCATTGGAAGCCCAATCCAAGACTGTTGCTCCGTTGTTCGAAGCAATCAGCAAGTGTTCCCCGTCGTGCGACCAGGCCACATACTTGTACTCCGTGTCCGAGGCCCCGCTGTCCGGATAGAATTCCAGCGGCCGTGATTGGATATCGTCAAGGTCCCAGACTGTGATGAATGAGTATCTCGCCGAGGCGATACGCCGGCCATCCGGAGACCAAGCCGCGGAATTGACTTGGAAGTCGAGCGTAATCCCGGCTCCACCCTGTGCCGCATGATCCCAGAGTTCGACCACGTTGAAGGACAGCGAATCGGAGATCGTGAGAAAACGCTCTCCGCGGGGTGAATACGACACTCGTCCAACGGGGCGTCTGGGCGGCCTCAAGCGAGAAAGCGGCTCAACTCGTTCCGGCAACTCGTAGAGTTGCATGCCCGACCCCGCATCCCAGACCCTGACCGAGCCGTCTCGACCCGATGTGACGACGTGGGTTCCATCGGGCGCGAAGTCCAGCGACAACACGGCTCCCTGTCGGTGGCCCTCGAAGCGGGCCACTTCGCGGTCTGTGGCGCGGTCCCAGACGATTACTCTGCCGTCATCGCCGGCCACCGCGAACTGGCTCCCATTCGGGGACCACTCAACGGCCTCAACGCTGTTGAGAAAGATGTCGAGATCCAGCAACTGCGTCCCCGTTTCGACATCCCAGACCTTGGCGGTGCGGTCCAGTCCCGCACTGGCGAGGTAGCGTCCGTCCGGTGAAAAGACCATGTCGGTGATTGATCCGTTATGAGGTACGAAAGCAGTGTTCTCCGGAGCGGGATACCATTCGACCACTTGTTGGCCGGACTCGACATCCCAAACGCGCAACGTCGACGGTTGCGCCACCGCGATGCGGTTGCCGTCAGGCGAGAAAGCGATTCGATCAATCGGGCTTCCGGAACCGAACCGGAGATTCGATTCGTTCGTCAGCGCATGCACCAACTTCCATTCCCGCGTATCCCACAGTTTCACCAAGCTATCGTTGGCGGCCGTGGCAAGACGGCTTCCGTCAGGAGACCAGGCTAACGGCCTTGCCCCCAATCCCGGCACCGGATCGTGAGCCTGGAAGGCGGAAATCTCCTCGCCGTCATCGACCCGCCACACCTTGAGCGCCCCGTCCAACTGAAGAACGGCCAAGCGCGTTCCCTCAGGGGACCAACGGACGCCATAAGGATAAACGGTGGTGGGAAGTCCTTCAAAGCTGCGCAATAACCCTCCGCTTGATGCATCCCAAACATGCACAGCTCCTCGTTCCTGTGTCGCAATACGGGTCCCCATGGGAGACCAGACGGGCCCACGAAGCCGAAACCTCTGACTCAGATCGAACTCGAGCAGGACCTCGGTTGTCGAGATATCGAGGATGCGGTTAGCGGATAATGTCTCAACGTATGCGCGATCTCCGGCGTCGCTAACGGCGAGGGTGTAAATCCTCTCTCCGTCGACAAGCCGGATGATTTCCTCACCGGTCCTCGAGTCCCAGATGGTCAACAACTCACCCGACAGCGAGAGGATATTGCGGCCATCCGGCGGCAAATACCGAAGAAAACGCACTACGTCACGATGACCGGATAGCTCGACCAAGGGGGCCGGGGTAACGATCTCCTGTGCGCTGAGCAGCCCCACTTCAGCCAGCACCAAAGCCACTACCGTCCGTAACCAGAGTCGGGTCCTCGCCTTCGGCCTCATGCTTCCCGTCTGCCTTTTGCCGCGAGGTGATCGGCAAGAATGAAGAATCCGAGTCCTGTCACTGCCCGGTGCATGAGTCATCATCATCTCGTTGCTCCTCGGTCACATATGACCAATATGCTCCCTCGCCGCGCCTTGTGAGCCGGGCGCCTCTCCGCTCTCGGCGCCAAGCGGGGGTTAGCCACGGACTGTCAACGGAGGTAGATGAACTCATTGGTGCTCAGGAGCGCCTGAGTGTATTCCGGCCATGGGGGGTAGCCCAGGTCGGCTTCACGGGATTGGAGGAAGGTAATGGCTTGGCCGAGTTCCCGGGTCGTGGGGTTGCGGAGCAGAGTGTATTGGTAGAGGGCCCGAACTTTCTCTCGGGCGCTTTTGATGTGGCGGACGCGTTGGGCGAGGCTGTTGGACTGGTAGTTGAACCATGCGCTGTTCAGGACAAAAAGCTGCTGTAGCGGCGTAGTCGTGATTTGGCGCTGCGGGGTGTGCTGGGTGGCGTCGGGGTAGTCGTAGAGTTGAAAGATGGCGTGGGGGCGTCCACGGCTGATCTCAGAATAGACCGTGCGGCGTGCTTCGCATTCGGTGTCGACGGGTTCGGACGGACCGCCCATGTCGAGGTTCAGTTCGCCGGAAACTTGCAAAACCGCGTCCCGCCAGGATTCGATGTCGAGGCGGCGCGGGGCATAACGCCAGAGCCAGCGGTTGTCGGGGTCGGCTTTAGCGGCGGTTTCGATCTGGCGGCTCGCCTGGCGGTAGGCGGCCGAGAGCATGATCTCGCGGTGGAGCCACTTGAGCGACCATCCGTTTTGAACGAAGCGCGCGGCGAGGTCGTCGAGAAGCACGGGGTGGGTGGGCCGCTGCCCCTGAGTGCCGAAGTCGGACGGCGTGCGGACGAGGTGCTGGCCGAAATGCCATCCCCAGACGCGGTTGACCCAGACGCGAGCGGTGAGCGGCGCTGCGTCGTTGACGATCTTGTCGGCGAGTTCCAGACGGCCCGAACCTTGGCGGAAGGGCTCGGGCGCGCCCTTCGACAACACTGTTAAAAAACGGCGCGGAACGATGTCACCCGTGTTGGCGACGTTGCCGCGAATGAAGATGGGCAGGTCACGCGGTTGGCCGGGACGCAGGTCGATCCAAGTGACCGTGGGCGTCGAACCGTCGATCCAGACGCCGCAATCGACGACCGCGTGGGTAAGCGGAGTCGCGTCCTTGGCAAGCTCGGTTTCCAGTTTTTCGACCTCTTCCGTCATTGCCCCGACTCTTGGATGGAGCTCGGGCGCGATGGTGTCGAGTTCCTTGAGGTTGCCCACCATGCCTTTGATGCGGTAGAGGCGTTCGTGATCCCAAACGAGCTTGTCGGCTTCGGCGGGGTCCATTGCGACGATGGGGCGCTTGACGAGCCAGGTGCTGGCGAAGACACCGGCGAGGGCGTAGTAGTCGTTGTTGGTGATGGGGTCGAATTTGTGGTCGTGGCAGCGGGCGCAGGCCACCGTGAGTCCCATCAGGCCACGCGAGACGGCATCGACGCGCTCATCCCAGTCATCGGAAGCAAGAGTCTCGATGACATCGCGGGAGAGGCGCGGATCCTTGTGGTACATGGGCGAGTTTCCGATGTAGCCGAGGGCACGCATGTCGGCGGGCTCGAAGCCGGGCAACAGGTCGGCGGCAAACTGCATTCGGATAAAACGGTCGTAGGGAATGTCACGGTTGAAGGCCTCGATGACCCAGTCGCGATAGCGCCAGGCGTAGGGGTGGGGGCGGTTGGTCGATTCACTGGTGGGGTGGTCTTCGGCCCAGCGAGCGACATCGAGCCAGTGCCGTCCCCAGCGCTCGCCGTAGCGGGGCGAGTCGAGCAGGGCGTCGATGAGGCCGGCATAGGCGTCGGGCGACGGATCGGCGGCGAAGGCCTCGACCTGGGCGCAGGTGGGCGGGAGTCCGGTGAGGTCGAAAAAGGCGCGGCGAATGAGCGTGCGGGGGTCCGCGGGGGGTGAGGGTTGGAGGTTGTTCTCGTCGAGCTTTGCGAGGATAAAGCCGTCGATCTTGCGCTCGGTCCAATCGGGGTTGGAGGCCGGGAGCGCGGGGCGCCGCCTCAGGGGTTGGAAGGCCCACCATTTACGGCCCTCTTCGATGGGAGTGCCGGGGCCGTCTTCCTTGGTTTCGCTGCTTGCGGCCTCCGCGGGCGGGGTGGTTCTGGGGTCTACCGCGCCGTCGGCGATCCATTGCCTGAAGTCGGCAATGACCTTCTCGGGGAGCTTGCCGGCGGGCGGCATTTTGAGGTTGGCGTCCTTGTAGGTCAGCGCCTTGAGCAGGAGGCTGTGCTCGGGTTGACCGGGGACGACAGCGGGGCCGGATTGTCCGCCTTGGCGGAGGGCGTCGCGGGAGTCGAGGCGGAGACCGCCCATGGGTTCGTCTACAGCGGAGGAGTGACAGGCCTCGCACTGCTCGACAATGACGGGGCGAATCTTGCGCTCGAAGTGGTCGAGCCGGGGTGTTTGGGCGGAGGAAACAGCGAGCAAGGCCGGGAGAAGCAAGAGGGGGGCACGCCGCACCCCTACGGTCGAGATCACGACAGCAATTCCTTCAATACGCGGCCGTGGACATCGGTCAGACGGAAGTCGCGGCCGGAGTAGCGGTAGGTGAGACGTTCGTGGTCGAAGCCGAGTTGGTTGAGGATGGTGGCATGCAGGTCGTGGATCGAGACGCGGTCTTCAACGGCTTGGAAACCGAACTCGTCGGTGGCGCCATGGGTGACGCCGCCTCGGACACCTCCGCCGGCCATCCACATGGTGAAGCCGTAGGGGTTGTGGTCGCGTCCGTCGCCGGCTTCGGAGACGGGCGTGCGGCCGAATTCGCCGCCCCAGATGATGAGGGTCTCGTCGAACAGGCCGCGGCGCTTGAGGTCTGTGATGAGCGCGGCGGCTCCCTGGTCCATGTCGGGGCAGCGCTTGCGGAGATTCTCGTTGATTTCCTTGTGGTCGTCCCAAGGCTGGCCCGGGCCGTAGTAGAGGTGGACGTAGCGGACGCCGCGTTCGACGAGGCGCCGAGCGAGCAGGCAGCCATTGGCGAAGGGCGTGGAGCCGTACTCCTGACGAACGGCGGCAGGTTCCTTGCGGACGTCGAAGACATCGAGCGCCTCGAACTGCATGCGGTAGGCCGTTTCCATCGCCTGGATGCGGGCGTCGAGGAAGGCGTCGGGACCGGCAGCTTCACGGTGCCGGCGGTTGAGCGCCGTGAGCAGGTCGAGCTGCCGGCGCTGCGCGTCGGGGCCGAGCTTGGCGTTCCGCAGATAGCGGATCATCTTTTCCGGGTCGGTCTGGGAGTGGTTGAAGTGAGTGCCCTGGTGTTCGGAGGGGAGGAAGCCGGAGCGCCAGAGTTTGCTGTAGCGGGGCGAGGGGCTGAGGGCCACGAAGCCGGGCAGGTTCCGGTTCTCGGTACCGAGGCCGTAGGAGATCCATGCTCCGAGCGTCGGGTGCGTCGAGGCGATGTTGCCGGAGTGGATGAGGTTGCGGGCCGGCGTGTGCGTCGGGTTGAAGGTGTACATCGAGCGGATGATGCACAAATCGTCGGCGACGGCGGCGAGTTTCGGGAGCAGTTCGCTGATTTCGGCTCCGCTTTGGCCGTGGCGATGGAACGCGAAGGGCGAGGGCAGCAAGCCGCCGGTCATGCGTTCGGTACGCAGGTCGACCGAATCGGGGCGCTGGCCGGCGTATTGATGCAGGGCCGGCTTGGGGTCGAACATGTCGATGTGCGACGGTCCGCCGGTGAGGAAAAGGAAGATGACGTGCCTGGCTTTGGGCGCGAAGTGAGGGCCGATGGGCGCGGCGGCGGCCGTGTCCGCGCCGAGCATGCCCGCGAGTCCGATGGCGCCGAATCCGCCGCAGAGGGATTCGACGAAGGCGCGGCGGGTGATAAGCGCGTTGCCGTTTTCTCGAAGCTTGTTCATGCTCAGGCGGCTCTCACGATTGTAGCTGGGATTAGCCTGCATTTCTCACCACATGACGGCCGGAGGACAGGAGAAAAGCCGTGGTTAGTAGTTAGTTATTAGTGAAAAACCATTGGCGGGGGCTTGGTCCGCTCCAGAAGAAATGTCTGACGGCCGATGAACTGGAAAGGCCGTGTCTCGTGTCTCGTGAAAACCATTGGCGGAGGCTTGGTTCGCTCCAGGGGGGACATCTGTGACGGCCGGGGAACCGTAAAGGCCGTGATTCGCGACCCGGACCTCCTTCGCCTCGCCACCTGGCAGGACATGCAGGCCAGGGCGCTTGCGCAGCGACTCGATGCATCCATGAAGCCGATGACCCGGCTGCAGCTGTGCGCCGGGGCACTTGATTTGCGGGGGGGTACCTGGGAAATCGTGGCCAGGGAACCAAGGCGGTAAAGCCGTGTCTCGTGTCTCGTGATTCCTGAAAAACCGTTGGAAGCGGCTTGGCGCCGCTCATGAAGGAAACGCCTGACAGGCGGTGCATCCTCCATTTGTTTTCGCCACGGATCAGGCATCACGAGTCACCGCTCTTCCGTCCTCATGCTATGCAGGCCAGTCGTGAAAAAAAAGACTGAAGCCCTTCAGTACTTTGAGGCTACGCGAGTGTTCCTGGGAGCGTGAAAAATACAAAGGCCGTGATTCGTGTCTCGTGATTCGTGATTCGTGAAAACCGTGGGCGGCGGCCTGGTTCGCTCCACCTGTGCGCCAAGCGGCTCGCGCCTTGCCCTGACGGCCCTCTCACGCACTTCGCCTCGCCACGTGGTGAGAAAAGCGGGTTAGTCGGGATGGAGCTTACGGCGCAGTTGCCGGGCGGCTTCGAATTCCTCGGAGATCCGGGGGCCGGGGAGTTCGTTTCGCAGCTCGGTGAGTTTTTCGATGTAGCGGTCGAGGGCCTGGGTAATGTTGGCGCTGTTGGTGGCAAGAATGTCTTTCCAGACGTCGTAGGGGCTCTCGGCGAGGCGGGTCATATCGCGCAGGCCGGGGCCGGCGACTTGCAGCGAGTTCTCGTCAGTTACGTTCTCGGCGACGGACGAGGCGAGGGCCGTGGCGACAAGCTGGGGAAGATGGGACGTCCAGCCTACGATGCGGTCGTGCGCGGCGGACGGCAGGACGACGGGACGGGCGCCGATCTTGCGAATCCAGGAGACAAATTCGTCGACGATGGGAGCTGTCGGAAGCTGACCTTCGAGCGGGGTCAGGACGTAGGTTGCATCCTGAAAGAGATGCGCTTCGGCGCGCTCGGTGCCGCGCTGCTCCTTGCCGGCCATGGGATGACCACCGAGGAAGAGAGCGCCGCTTGTGAAGGAGCCGCGAGCTTGCTCGACAATCCGCCGCTTGGTGCTACCGGCGTCGGTGACGAGGGCTCGAGATGGGGCAAGCCTGCTGACAACGGGGATGACTTCGAGGATGCGTTCGATCGGTTGTGAAAGGTAGATGAGGTCCGATTGGCCGGCAGCCTGGTCGAGCGGCCGGCCTTCGTCGATGGCGCCCCGCGCCAGCGCGGCCTCGATGGTGCGGGGCGAGCTGACGCCGAGAATGCGTCCGGTGAAGCCGGCGGCGCGGAGGGCGAGTCCGAAGGAACCTCCGATGAGGCCGACGCCTACGATGCTGACGGTTTCAATGGGCATGCCGAAGCGGTTTGGCGACAGAGGCGACAGGGGAGCGATACATACCCCGGAACCCCACGGCGCCGACTCACTCGGTGTGGGAAGAGACCGGGTTTCGTTTTCGTTCTCGCTCCTGCAGGAATCGCATCTCGGCCATAATCAACTCGAAGATGCGCTCGACGGCTTCGTCGCTGAGCTCTCCCTTGTTGAGTTTCTTGAGTTCTTCGATCACCGCTTTCTCGCGCTCGGGCGAAAAAACCGGGAGACCGGCCTGACGCTTGAGAGGGGAGAGTCGGAGGACGCACTCGACTCGCTCGTTGAGCAGTTCGAGAAGGCGGCGATCGATGGTATCGATGCGCTCGCGCCAGTCGGAAACTTCCATCAACTATCTCCCGGCCGTGGCTTCCGCCGGAATCCGCAGGCCATCCTTGAGCCGGGCGGCGAGGCCGCACATGCGGGCGGCGAGGTCAGGCGCATCCTGGTGCTCTTCGATGATCCGCATGAAAGCACTACCCACGACGGCGGCGTCCGCGTACGGCGCGAGCGCCCGCATGTGTTCGGGCTTCGACAGGCCGAAGCCGACCGCAAGCGGCAAGTCCGTCATGCGGCGGGTTCGCTCGATCAACCGACGGGCTTGATCGGAAACCCGATCCCGTTCCCCGGTCACTCCCGCCCTTGACACAAGATAAACGAAACCCGCACTCGAACGCGACAACACCCGGAGTCGATCGTCGGGGGTCGTTTGTGAAACGAGGAAGACGGGGTCGAGGCCGTGCTTTTGCATTTCGGCCAGGTAGAGGCCGGCTTCTTCGATGTTCAGGTCCGTCAACAAAGCGCCGTCGGCGCCGGCGGCCGCGGAGTCGGAGGCGAAGCGCGCGAAGCCGTACCTCATGATCGGATTGAGGTAGGTGAAGATGATGACCGGAATCTCCGAGCGTGCGCGGAGATTGCGGAGGATATCGAGAACCTTCGGGAATGTCGTGCCGGCGCGAAGCGCGCGCTCGCCGGCCTTCTGGATGACCGGGCCGTCGGCGATAGGATCGGAAAAGGGAACGCCCAACTCGATGAAGTCCGCGCCGCCCTGCTCGAGCGCAAGGATGAGCTTGACGGTGTGGCCGGGCGACGGGTCACCCGCGGTGATATAGGCGAGGAGGCCTCGGTTGTTCTCGCGGCGGAGGCGCTTGAAAGCGGAAGTGATGCGGCTCATCCAGATATCGGTCCGGCGATATGCACGGCCTGCGCCCTGAGTACAGTCCGCCTCGTCCATCGAACCCGCGACGGGACGGATACAGGCGCCGGGCGCCGAAGAAAAGTATTGTACTGTTGCGGCAGCCTGTCAGGCCGGCGGATCAGCCGAGGCCGGGCATGTTCTCCCGGAAGATGCCGATGTCCTTGTCGCCGCGGCCGGAGAGGTTGATGAGGAACGACTGCCCTTTCGCATCCGGCGCGCGGCGAATCGCTTCGGCAACGGCGTGGGCGGATTCGAGGGCGGGGATGACGCCTTCGAGGCGGGAGAGGAGTTTCACGGCTTCCAAAGCGTCTTCGTCGGAGCAGGAGACATATTCGACGCGTCCTTGATCGTGCAGCCAGGAGTGTTCGGGGCCGACGGTGGCGTAGTCGAGGCCGGCGGAGACCGAGTGGGTCAGCGCGATCTGGCCGTCTTCGTCCTGCAGGAGATAACTGTAGGTGCCGTGGAGCACACCCGGACTACCGCCGGAGAACCGCGCGGCGTGCTCGCCAAGCCGGTGTCCGCGACCTCCGGCTTCGATGCCCACCATCTTGACGCATTCGTCTTCGAGGAACGGATGGAAGAGGCCGATCGAATTGCTTCCGCCTCCGACGCAGGCCATGAGAACGTCGGGGAGTCCGCCGGTCAGGTCGAGGAACTGACGCCTCGCTTCCCGGCCGATCACGGAATTAAAATCACGGACCATGCGCGGATAGGGGTGAGGTCCAAGAGCGGAGCCCAATAGATAGTGCGTTGTTTCGAAATGGGCGACCCAGTCGCGCATGGCTTCGCTAATGGCATCTTTCAGAGTGCGGCTGCCGGTATTGACGCCGATGACCTCAGCACCCATCAGGCGCATGCGGAAAACATTGGGGCTTTGACGGCGCATGTCCTCTTCGCCCATATAGACGATGCACTCGAAGCCGAACAGGGCACAGGCGGCAGCCGTCGCGACACCGTGTTGGCCCGCACCGGTCTCGGCAATGACTCGCTTCTTGCCCATGCGTTGCACGAGCAGTCCCTGGCCGAGGCAGTTGTTGATTTTGTGAGCTCCCGTGTGGAGCAAGTCCTCACGCTTGAGGTAGATTTCCGCGCCGCCGAGATGCCGGCTCAGCCTCTTGGCGTGGTAGAGAGGCGTAGGACGGCCGGCAAAGCGGCGGGAGAGGGTTTCGAGCTCGTCCCGAAAGCTGTTGTCGGCACGGGCCTGATCGTACGCGATTTCGAGTTGATCGAGCGGAGCCACCAAGATTTCCGGGACGTAGCGCCCGCCGTAGGGACCGAAGTGACCCAGGGCGTCGGGCAGGGTTGTGGTTGTGGTTGTGGTTGTTGTCGTAGCCGCCATGACCTATCCGCTAGCGTCTCCGTTCGGAAGTCTCGTGCACGCCGGTTGCATCACTCCGCCGGGGAACCGGCACAACATTCCGTACTCCCATATTGCCATTGAGGGTTTCCACTTCAAGCCGGATTTCACCAGTACCGCAATATTACCCAACTTTCCCGGAAAGCGCGGCTTCCAAGTATGCTTTCACCTTGCCGCGATCTTTCAACCCGGGTTCGCGTTCAAGCCTGGAACTTGCGTCGACCCCATGAGGCGCGACTTGCCGCAGAGCCTCGCCGACATTGTCACGGTCCAAGCCGCCTGCCAGGATGACGCGGCCGTGCCGCTTCGCCTCCACCGCGATGGGCCATGGAAACGTGCGGCCCGTACCCCCGTACGCGCCGTTGGAAGCGGCGTCGAGGAAATAAGCCTCGCAGGGGTAGACCTTCAGGCTGTCCACATTGAATCCGGGGGCAACGCGGAAGGCCTTCCAGACACGAAGGCCGCTCAGCTCCCGACAGACCGCCAGGGTCTCATTGCCGTGAAGCTGCACGACATCGAGCCCGACGCGCGCCGCGATCTTTCGAATCCGAGCCGGCTGTTCGTCAACGAACACGCCGACGCGCAGCACGGTCTTCGGCAATACCGCAGCGATCATCGCGGCTTTTTGCGGCGTAACACAGCGCGGGCTGCCCGGATAAAAGATCAAGCCGACCGCGTTCGCACCCTGCTTGGCCGCGAATCGAGCGTCGCCGGCGTTGGTGATGCCGCACACCTTGACGATTTCAAGCGGCACTTGTGCGCACTCCCTGGATCAACTCAGCGAGCGCCGCGCCCGGCGCGGCGCGCTTCATCAGGCTCTCGCCGATGAGAAATCCTCGATAGCCCGCTTCCATCAGCCGGCGAATATCATCGGCGGAGCGGATGCCGCTCTCACTGATACCGAGCACGTCACCGGGAATTTTTTCCGCCAGCTCGAACGACGTGCCGAGCGAGACTTCGAGAGTTTTCAGATTGCGGTTGTTGACACCGATCAGGTCGGCGCCCGCGGCCAAGGCGCGATCCAACTCCGCTTCGTTGTGGACCTCGACGAGCGCGTCCAACTCGAGCAGGCTCGCTTCTCGCATCAGGTCAACGAGCTCGTAGTCGGTCAAAGCAGCGACGATGAGAAGGATGGCGTCAGCGCCGGCGGCCGCCGCCTGGAACAAATGGTAGCGGTCGAACGCGAAGTCCTTGCGTAGCACGGGAAGGCTTGTCGCCGCTCGGGCGGCTTGCAGGTCCGCTAGCGAACCTTGGAAGAATTGGGGATCCGTGAGGACCGAGAGCGCCGCCGCACCGCCGGCTTCATAGCCGGCTGCGATGGCGGCCGGGTCGAACTCGCCGGCGATCACACCCGCGGACGGCGAGGCTTTCTTGATCTCGGAGATGATGGCAGGCCGGGCCATTTCCAGAGCTTCCCGAAAGGGCCGATGTTCCGGGCGCGGCAATGCTTCGATTTCGTGGAGAGGTGTCCGAGCCTGTTCGAGGAGCAGTTCAGCTCGTTTGCGCGCCATGATCTGGTCCAGCACCGTCATTGCGGCCGCACGCATCACAACGTCCTGAAGGAAAGCAGACTGCGGGGGAGATCTCTCATCGTATCCAGCAAGTGGAAGGGCGTCAACGAACCAGCCAGCAAGGGGGCTCTTGGCTCGATGCAGACCGCGGGCGCCGGATTGTCCACTACGACCGGGAAGTCGTCAGCTTGGGGATCGAGACGAAGCGCCCACTGGCGTCAAACTGAAGCCCGAGGCCGCCGATCCTGCCGTCCGGGGCGGTGCGGAATTCAAGGACGCCGCGCTTCGCCGCAGTGGCGGGATGGCGCTCCGCCAGCATGAACGACAGGTGGCCGCCGGGCAGAAGGTCGAAGGCCTCGCTCCCTATCCGGACCCAAGCCGAATCCCAGATCGTCAGGGTGATCGCCGCCGGAGCGGAAGTGTCGCCATTCATCAGCGCTACGCCGACTTGGGAACCGTTCGCATTGTCGAACGGCAGCAGGAAGGAGGGCGCCAGCGCCGGAAGGAGGTCCGTAGGGACACCGGGTGACTTGAAATGCTCGAATGCCGCATAGCCCGTCACCTGGCCTGGATGGATGATCTCGGCCCAGCCCACGACTGCTGCGGCGTGTTCATCGGGAGTTCCCACATGAAGCGACGACCAGGGCGGGATCGTTTCGCTGATTTCGGCAGCGGTCAACTTTTCCGAACGGCTGCCGGAGCCTTGCGCGCCTGCCATGGGACTTCCCCCACGGACGGTCAAGTTGACTGGCACGGTCAGCGGTTCCCCCGCATGGGACCGGAACACGATCCTCACGCTGGCCTCAGACGGTGACGGGTTGATCAGATTCAGTTGGGTCTTCCAGCTTCCGCCGGAGGCGATCTGAGGAAGGACAAGGCGCCGCGGCCCTCCTTCAGGCTCGATGGTGAGCATGATCTCCGAGGCGGCCGTTTTCGAATCGCTATCCTCAACGCTCAAGGTGAACGGGAATACGCCGGCAGCCGCCGGGGCGCCCGAGAGGAGGCCGCGCGAATCGAGTTGCAAGCCGGGCGGCAGCATCCCATCAGCCACACGCCAGGCATACGGCGGCTTGCCTCCACGAGCTGCGAGCAACTGCGAGTGAGGACGCCCCACCGTTCCACTCGGCAGACGCTCATGCGACGTGATCTCAAACCGCAACGGGATGCGCTCGTCCGGGACGAGAACCGTGTACCGCTGCGTCCCCGAGCGGATGGGCGAAGAACTATCGGACACCGCAATCTCCAGAGTGAAGACACCGGAAGCGCGCAATTCCCCACTAAGCAGGCCCGAGGGCGACAACGTGAAGCCGGGAGGCAGATCCCTGGCGGACCAGCGATACGGCGACAGGCCTCGCACGGCTTCCAATTGCTGCCGATACCTCGTTCCGCTTTCGGTAGTGGGGCGAAGCGAAGAGGTTGCGATCGAGATGCCCCGGTACTGGGCAGTCGGATTCGAGCCGGCCTTTCGGACACAGCTTTGCGGGGTCAGCCCGCGCGAGAAATGATGCTCCGAGCAGGACTCCGCAGTCATCACCGCGAACATCTGCGTGGGAGTCATTTCACCTCTGAGAATCGCCTGTTCGTCAAAGTCGTGCACACGGTCGATGAAGCCGCGGTCCCAGTCGGCCTTCGCATCGAAGTTCACCCCGAAGCGGCGGTCCAGGAAGACATTGACGACGTTTCCGAAAGCAACGAAGAGGTGAAAGTCAAAACGTTCGAGCAACAGGGGAAGAATGTCTTGTGCGCGAATTCCTTCGAAGCCCTCCACCGAACAATCGTAGTCGATGTAGGCCTCCTCGTAACGATCGAAAACGCGATTGTGTCGGTACTCGATCGGCAGTTCGCGCCAGAACCATTGCGCCGCATCGAGCGCTTCGGGCCAACGTTGGTGTCCATTGCGGCCGATCATGTCGCTTGTCACGAAGTATCCTCCCGGCCGCAAGGAGCGCTTGACCTCGTCGAACAACGTCTCGAGAGCGACGACGTGATGGAGCGCCTGGTTGGCGACG
The DNA here is from genome assembly GCA_026713545.1 of Bryobacterales bacterium. Taxonomy (GTDB): domain Bacteria; phylum Acidobacteriota; class Terriglobia; order Bryobacterales; family UBA6623; genus JAPPLB01. The sequence goes on along the minus strand of JAPOOG010000099.1, from coordinate 132,802 downwards.
ACCGCCGTGTACTGCCTGTCTGCCTGCCAGTGGTTGAAGTCGGCTTCGGTGAATCTGAAAAAGCCGGCAAACCCGGCTTCTGTGGCTTGAGCGTGCCCGCGGAGCAGCATCGCCGGGTTCACGTCGAGGCATTCGATCGTGAACCGCTTGACTCCGTACTCGCGGAGCATGCGCGCCACACGGATCTCGGCGTCGCAGTTGCCCGAGCCGATGCTCAAGAATACGGGCGACGGATCGCCGCCGTTGTCAGCGGCTTTCGCGAGGTACCTGGCGTAGAGTTCCTCGGCGATCGTGAACCCGTATTCCCCGGCCATGGGCCGGATGTAGGTATGCGCCCAATAGTGGAAGATGGGCGGCAGATCATGCACGTCATGCAGGTCGCGAAAGTGGTCTTGTTCTTTTTCGAGCTTCTTCCGATAGTCTTCGGACCCGGATTCAGAGCAGGCCGGGCTGTCAACGGATGACATCGGAGGAAAACGGCCGAACGGAGTTCATGACCGTCGAGAACGTATGATACTGCCGGCCGCGGCGGACGCGCCGGTGTTCCAGCAATATCGCGTTCCGATACACTGACACTATCGTGACGCAACCGAGAACGTTGTTCGAAAAAATCTGGGACGAACATGTCGTCGTCCACGAGGCCGGCAGCCCGGCAGTGCTGTATATCGATCTCCACCTCGTTCATGAAGTGACCTCGCCGCAGGCTTTCCAGGGGTTGCGCGACAAGGGGTTGAAGGTGCGGAGGCCGGATCACACGCAGGCTACCTTGGACCACAGCATTCCGACGACGGACCGTACATTGCCGATCGTCGACCCGTTCGCCGCCAGGCAGGTCGAGCAATTGCGGATCAACTGCAAGGAGTTCGGCGTGCCGCTCGAAGACCTGGGCAGCGAGGGTCAGGGCATCGTCCACGTGATCGGCCCGGAACTGGGATTGACACAGCCGGGCATGACGGTTGTGTGCGGCGACAGCCATACTGCGACACACGGGGCCTTCGGGGCGTTGGCGTTCGGGATCGGGACGACGGAAGTCGAGCACGTTCTCGCAACGCAGTGCCTGCTCCAGAACAAGCCTCAGACCTGTGAAGTGCGATTCGAGGGTGTGCTGCCGAAAGGCGTCGGCGCGAAGGACCTCATCCTGGCCCTGATCGCGAAGATCGGAGTCGGCGGCGGAACCGGGCATGTTCTCGAATACGCCGGCGAGGCGATTCGCTCACTTTCGATGGAAGGCCGCATGACGGTCTGCAACATGTCGATCGAAGGCGGTGCGCGGGCGGGCATGATCGCACCGGATGACAAGACATTCGAATACCTCGCGGGCCGCCCGAAGGCACCTCATGGTCAGGGTTGGAACGACGCGCTGGCTCGCTGGCGGCAGCTTCCGACCGATGAGGGCGCAGGCTACGACAAGCAGGTTTCGATCGACGCGTCCGCTCTCGAGCCGATGATCACCTACGGGACCAATCCCGGAATGGGCGTGCCGATCTCGCAGCCCGTACCGGACCCATCAACCGCCGCGAACGGCGAGTCCATTCGGAAAGCTCTCGACTACATGGCTCTCGAGCCGGGCAAGCCGCTGTTGGGGCATCCCGTGGACGTGGTGTTCATCGGAAGCTGCACAAACTCGCGGATCTCCGACCTGCGGGAAGCGGCTTCGCTGATCAAGGGCCGCAAGATCAGCCCCCATGTGCGCATGCTTGTCGTACCGGGTTCGGAGAAGACCAAAAGACAAGCCGAAGCGGAAAACCTGCCGGAGATCTTCCGGTCGGCCGGCGCGGAGTGGCGCGAAGCAGGGTGCAGCATGTGCATCGCGATGAACGGCGATCAGCTCAGCCCCGGACAGTATTGCGTCAGCACGAGCAATCGGAACTTCGAAGGGCGCCAGGGCAAGGGCGGCCGCACTTTCCTGGCAAGCCCGCTGACGGCCGCCGCCGCCGCCGTGAGCGGAGCGATTACCGACGCTCGGACATTGATGCAATAGGGGTTTTCAAGATGCAGGCCATCAACACCTTTTCCGGCAAGGCCATCGCGCTGCCCGTCAAAGATATCGATACGGATCAGATCATTCCAGCGCGTTTCCTCAAGACCGTCGACAAGCAAGGTCTGGGCAAGAACCTGTTCAACGATTGGCGATACTTGGAGGACGGCAGCCCGAAGCCGACATTCCTCTTGAACCAGCCGCGCGCCGAGGGTGCCGTGATTCTCGTTGCCGGAGACAACTTCGGATGCGGCAGCTCGCGTGAGCATGCGCCGTGGGCGCTGATGGGGTTCGGATTCCGGGCCGTGATCAGCACTTCCTTCGCCGACATTTTCCAGATCAACTGTCTCAAGAACGGATTGCTGCCAATCATCGTGGACGAAGCGACGCACGTGGATCTGCTCGCATCGGCGGGCGGCGATGAACCGATCGAGCTGGAAGTGGACTTGCCGAACCAGGCCGTGCGATTACCGGACGGACGAACGACGTCGTTCCCGATCGATGCGTTTTCGAAAAAGTGCTTGCTCGCAGGTATGGACCAACTCGACTATTTGCTGAATCAGGACGCAGCCGTTTCGATGTATGAAGCGAGTCATCGGGATCGCGTCAGCACGCTGTAAAGCCTTGGCGCCACCCGACGCGGCGAACCGCATTCCCGGCAGATGAAAGACTGAAGTCATTTCCGCCGCGCCGCAGAGTAAACCTCAGGAACTTTCCGGAGCAGGGCGTCTGATACCATCTTCGGGATGCCCACGGACCAGGACCAGGAAGTTCGAGAGAAAGCCTCCCGTTTTTTTCCGCGTTGGGAACAGGCCGACCTGCCGCATCCGCCGGCGATCACTTTGAAGAGCTGGACCGCGCTGATCGGACCCGGCGTGCTGATGGTGGGCAGCAACATCGGCGGCGGGGAATGGTTGTTCGGTCCGATCGTGACGGCCCGCTACGGCGGGTCGCTGATGTGGATCGCGACGATCAGCATCGCCTGCCAAGTGTTCTACAACCTTTCGATCATGCGGTACACGCTCTATACGGGCGAGCCGATTTTCGTGGGCTTCTTCCGAACGAAGCCGGGGCCGAAGTTCTGGTGCGGGCTCTATCTCCTGCTGGATCTGGGAGGGATCTGGCCTTACCTGGCATCGAATGCGGCGGTCCCATTGGCGGCGGTGATCCTGGGACATCTGCCCGGAGCCGAAGACGACGCTCTGGTTCGAAACCTGAGCTATGTCATTTTCCTCAGCGTTCTCACGCCGCTGATTTTCGGCGGCAAGATCTACAACGCCATCGAGCGCATGATGGTGACGAAGCTGGTGGTCGTGTTGGGGTATCTGACGTTCGTCGGCGTGATGATGGTCAGCCGGGAGACGTGGTTCGACATCTTCACGGGCTTCTTCAAGTTCGGGTCGCTGCCGGAGGGCGACATCGATTGGGCAACGCTGGCGGCGTTCGCGGCGATCGCGGGCGCGGGCGGCTTGTCAAACATGAACTTCTCGAACTATACGCGCGAGAAGGGCTGGGGGATGGGCTCGCTGGTCGGCGCGATTCCCAGCATGGTCGGGGGCAAGACGATCCGGCTCTCGCACGTGGGCAAAGTGTTTCCGCTGAGCAAGGAGAACGTCCGGCGCTGGAAGGGCTGGATCCTGCATATCGTGCGCGATCAGGTTGCGATCTGGTCGGTGGGCTGCGTTTTGGGGATGGCGCTGCCGTCATTGCTCTCACTGGAGTTCATCCCCGGAGCGAAGGTGGAGGGCCACGCCGCGGCGGCGATGACGGCGCGCGGCATCGCGGACAGCTACGGAGAGGTTTTCTGGTACCTGACGCTGTTGATGGGCTTCATCGTGCTCGCGCCGGGGCAGATGTCGGACATAGACGGGATCGTGCGGCGCTGGACGGACGTGATCTGGACCGGCAGTCAACGGGCCCGCAAGATGAAAGGCCACCAGGTGCGGAACGTCTACTACTCGATCCTGTTGTGCTACGTGGCCTGGGGATTGATCGCTTTGCGGTTGACGCCGAACCCACTGGTTCTCGCGGTCGTGACAGGAACGCTGCGTAACATCGGTCTGGGCATCACTTCGCTCCATTCGCTCTATATCAACCACCACCTGTTGCCGCGCGATCTGCGGCCGCCCTGGTACTTGCAGGCCGGTCTGGTGGCGGCGTTCTTTTTCTTCATGGGCATTTCGTCGATTGCGTTCCATCAGAAGTGGACACAGTTGATGGGTCCGTAGCTCGATGAGATCCGGACTCATCGCGTTGCACCAGCCTGCATGTCTCACCACTCGACGGCTGAAGCACACGATACAAAGCCGTGATTCGTGTTTCGTTACTCGTGATTCGTGAAAAACCTTACAGGCCATGTTGCGCGCGCCCAGCGGCTCACGCCTCGTCCTGACGGCCCTCTCACGCGCTTTGCCTCGCCACGTGGTGAGACAGGCAGGCTAGTTTTTCCTCCGCCAGTGTGCGGATCATACAAGCAGGAAACATCCGAACCGGTGTCAACGCCACTTGATCAGAGGGATGTTTCAGGTCAGAGTAGAAAAGCTGGCCATTCGCCCACCTGGGTGCGTATCCAACCACGCCGCGTGAAGTTGCCCGCCCCACTACGACACCGCATGAGAACCTGTTTCCTCAGTGCCTGCTTGCTCGGGAACCTTCTCGCCGCCTGCGGCGGCAACCGCCCCGATGTCGTCGTCGGCTCGAAGAACTTCAGTGAAAGCGTCCTGCTTGGCGAGATGCTTGCGCAGCACATCGAGGCACGGACCGGTCTTACGGTCGGCCGACGGCTGAGTCTCGGCGGCACCTTCATCTGCCATCAGGCCATGCTTTCCGGCGACCTGGACATCTATCCCGAATACACCGGGACCGCTTTGGCCGCGATCCTCGAGAAGCCGGTCATGCAAGACCGTGACGCCGTATTTCAGGAAGTCGCCTCGACGTATCGCAGCAAGTTCGGTCTTCGATGGATGAAGCCTTTGGGTTTCAACAACACCTACGCGATGGTCGTTCGCGCTGAAGACGCCGAGCGCGACGGTCTGCGCACCATCTCCGACTTCGCCCGGGTCAGCACCGGCCGCACGATCGGATTCAGCTTCGAATTCGCCGAGCGGCAAGACGGCTATCAAGGGTTTATCGAAACCTATGAGATGAAGTTCAACAGGGAGCCGAAGACTGTCGACCTGGCCCTCATCTACCGGGCTCTTCGCGATGGCGAGATCGATCTCGGAGTCGGCAACTCGACGGATGGAATGATCCAGTCGTTGAATCTGATCATCCTCGAAGACGACCGCCGCTACTTTCCCCCCTATGACGCGGCCGCCGTCGTGCGGCAGGCAACGCTCGACCGGTTTCCCAAGCTGCAGGCAGCGGTGAACGAACTCGGCGGCCTGTTCAGGGAACCGGACATGCAGAAGGCCAATCTCGACATCGACGGCAACCACCTGCCTGTGGCCCAGGTCGCTGCCGAGTTCCTCGCAGCCAAAGGGTTATGAAAAGGGCGGCTCAGGCGCTCAACTCATCCCAAGCCGGCGGACAAAGAACGGATACAGCCCCAACCCGAGACCAAACAGCACGTGGCCCACGAGCATCGTCGGACGCGGTGCGTAGGTCACCACCGCACTGCTCAGCAAAGGCCAAATCCAGAGGAACGCCGCCAGATACCAGATCACGCCGATCAGCATGCCCACCCACAATGACCGGACAGGCCTTGCAACGTACAGGATCAGAAGCGGCGAAGCGACGACACCCACGACGCCCGACAACAGGACGTGCAGCGCAGCGCCGCTCACGGAAGCGTGCGAAAAGCCGGCGCTGAGGGCGCGCGCCGGGAAGAACGCGGATCCGATCAGGTTGAGAATTGCCCACGGCCCTTCTCCACTGAGCGTGGTCGCGAGTATCCAGCAGAGGAGAACAGCGGCGCCCGCAAGCACTCCCGTCTCGAGACCTGCCAGCAGCAGCCAAAGCCGCGCAAGCGAGAAGCGCTCGCGGGGGCGTTCCTTCCGCGCAGGTTGCTGGCCCTCCGCCTTGCGGTACGACTCGTCCAGCAGCTCGACCACATGCATCACGCGCTGACCGCTGCCGAAGCGTTCCGCGCCGACGCGAAGCTGCAGCATGCATCCGGGATTGGCCGTCACGATCGTGTCGGCGCCGGTTGCGCCTGCCATCTGCATTTTCTTCTCGAGCAGCGCCATCGACATTTCGGTGTGCTCGACGTTGTAGACACCGGCGCTGCCGCAGCAGATTTCCGATAGCGGCAGCTCGCGAAACTCCAGCGCGGGGATAGCGGCCAGCATGGTCCGCGGGGGCGTCCGAACCTTCTGTCCGTGCAGCAGATGGCACGAATCCTGATAGGTCACTCGCGCGGGGATGGGCGCAAGGCTGCGATTGAGATCGATCCCGGCCAGGAACTCCGTCACATCCTTGACGTTGCTCGAAAATGCCTGCGCCCGCTGATGCCACTCGGGGTCGTGCTCGAACAACTCCGGGTATTCCTTGACCACCGAGCCGCAACCCGCCGCGTTGGTGATAACGGCATCGAAGTTTCCACTCTCGAACGCTTCGATATTCCGCTTCGCCTGGCGGCGTCCGATCTCGCGCAGCCCGGCGTGCACCTGCAGCGCCCCGCAACAACCCTGGTCTGGTGGAAGCGTCACCTCACAGCCGTTTTTCCGGAGAACCCGAACCGTCGCTTCATTCATCCGAGCGAAGGAGATATTCGCGATGCATCCCGCCAGAAACGCGACCCGGCGGCGCGTCTCTCCTTCCGCCGGGAAGACCTTGCCGACCTTGTCGAAGAAGAATGGCGTCTCGACCTTGGGACTCAGCGCCTCGATCTCCTCCAAACGTCCGAACAGCTTCAGAATGCCCAGCCGCCGAACCAGCCGCTGCAAACCGCTCTTCTGAAGGACCCACAGCTTGTAGCCCGTGACCTTGAGCAGGAACGGGCTCGTCAGCAAGCGGTCGAAAACGAACCAACGCAGCAGCCGCTGCCACCACGGCAGCCGTCGATTGGCGTCGATCTGCGCCCGCGCCGCCTCGACCAGCTTGCCGTACTGCACGCCGGAAGGACACGCCGTTTCGCACGCCCGGCAGGCCAGGCAGAGATCAATGTGCTCGACATACTCTTCATTGATCGCCAGATTCCCCTCGGCGACCTGCACCATTTGGAAAATGCGCCCGCGCGGCGAGTCCATCTCCAGACCCAACTCGCGATACGTCGGACAGGCGTTCAAGCACAGACCGCAGTGGACACAGCGGTCGAGATCCTGTTGCAGCGGACGATCGTAGGGCGCGGAAAGGTCTTGGATGGCGGTGTCAGGCACGCGTTCAGGACAAGCACCTTAGTGTAGTACGAGGATCGGTTTTCGCTTGCAATGATCGGTCTCTTCCGTCATCCTACGGACACGAACACGGCCCCACCCACCACTCACGGAATGCTACGAGGAGCCCCCATGACGAAAACCCTGCTATTACGTTTATTGATCATCGCCGCGCTGGCCTGGGCCTGCGGTCCGCAGCCGACCGCGGAGGAATCCGCCGGAGAGGAATCGTCCGCTTCGATCGCCGCCGTCCGAGACGGCGCTCTGGCGCGCCTGTCAATGTTGGAGGAGAAAATCGTCGGTCTCGCGGAGGCGATCCCGGAAGACAAGTACACCTGGCGCCCCGGCGAAGGAGTGCGCTCCGTCAGCGAGGCGTTCCTTCACGTGGCCAGCGCCAACTATCGGCTGCCGAACATGATCGGCACCCCTCCCCCGGAGGGCATGGACTTCACGGATTACGACAAGTCGACCACTGACAAGGCCGAAGTGATCGCAGCCATGAAGGCTTCCTTCGCCCACTACCGGAAAGCGGCCGAAAGCATCGCCGAAGCCGATCTCGAAAACGCCGTGAAGGTCTTCGGACGCGACAGCACGAACGCGGGCGCGCTGATTACCTTCAACGGCCACCTCAGCGAGCATCTGGGCCAGTCCATCGCCTATGCTCGCAGCAACGGCGTCGTGCCTCCCTGGAACCAATAGCCACGCTGCCGCATCGTCAAAGACTCTGAGGCAGACCGGGATCGGTCTGCGACGGTTCACGGCATGTCTGTGCGGCTGAGTTCGGCCCTCCGCATGCCCGCAGCGTGAAGCCTTCCGCGGCTCGCTGCCGATGCCGCGACTCAGGTTGAATACAGAGGCTCGGCCTGCCCAGCCTGGATCGGTTCAGGTGCGGACCTTCCCTGAATGACTCGGGGCGTGCCGCAATCGATCAACATCCGCCGCGCTCGCTCACGGAACTCATCGCGGACATCGCGGGTCGGGGGCCGGCAGCGGCTGGAAGCAAGGCCGACCAGTTCCATGCAGAGCTTGTCGAGGTAGCCGTCGCCGCTCGTGTACTGTTCCATCTCGTTCCAGAGCCGATAGAAAGGCATGGCCACGCGCATCAACTGCCGTTGCGCCTCCTCATATCGGCGATCTTGCAACATCTCCCAAAGTTGCACTCCCCACTCGGGCCAGTGGTTGCAGATATGGACCTCGATGGCTCGCGCACCGAGCATGTGGCTCGTCACAAAACGCAACTGATTGTCGATGATACTCAGCCGATCAGAAAATGACGCCACCACCTGCTCGAACTCCATGAAGCCGCTGTCGGGAGTCGCCCACTTGAGACCGACAACATTGGGCAGCTCGACCAAACGCTCCGCCAACGAAGCCGACACGCCGGTGCTCGTCCAATAGGTGTTGTAGACGATGATTCCGACTTCGGCCGCGCCGGAGGCAGCCCTCGCATACTCGAAAAAGTCATCTTCGGTGTGATTGAAGTAAAAAGGCGGCGAGACCTGGATGTACTCCGCCCCGCAGCGCTCGGCGGCCTTGGCGAGCTGAACCAGTTCTCTGGTGCTGGTGGTCATCGCGCCCATGACGACGGGGACCATTCCGGCGGCCTGTTCGACCACCGCCTCCGTCGCTGCTACCCGCTCGTCGAAGCTCATCGTCGAGAAGTCGCCGGCCGCGCCCGCCACGAGCAATACACCCGTCCCGGTTCGAATCCCGCCGTCGATTACGAAATCGACATGTTTCCTCATTGCCGGCAGGTCGACCGTCAAGCCGCCGTCCCGGAACAACGTCGGAATAGTGACATAACAGCCGCAGAGCCGCCGTCGCGCTTGCTCTCGGTCCATCATCGGGCTAAAGGTCGTCCTTTCCGTCGGTCAGCCACTCCAAACTGAAGCGGGCCAGCATGATCTGTGAATAGCGGTCAGCCTCGTACAGGCACAGGATCGTCATATCGGGTGCGATCGCCAGATCCGAATAGGCCGCAGAGCCCGAGTGAAGCACTTTCGCAACGGGGAACGTTTCGCATTCGTCATAGCTCATGCGCACGGTAAGCTGCGCCCGCTCGACGGGGCTCGCAGGGTGAGCCAGCAGTACACGGTTTCTCCCGTGGAGCTCCACTCTTGTAAATCGAACTACGCTTCCCTGCACCGATGGTTCCGGCATGTCCTGATGGAACCGGACGTCAGACCAGGTTTTTCCTCCGTCCTCGCTCCAGGCATAGGCGCGCCTGCGCCTTTCCTGCCGGCTGCGCATGTTCATATAGATTCTGCCGTCGGCGGTTTCTACTGACATCGATTCGTCGGAGAGATCGCTGTCGAGCGGAGCGCTCCGTTGCCAGGTTGCCCCACGATCGTCGCTGTACATGGCGTATGAGAACTGGACTTTGCCCCAACTTGCCGGCCGCCACGTGCGCGGTCCGGGAGAGGTGTCACCCCAGCTTGAAATCAGCAGCCTTCCCGACGAGAGTTGAATCCCATGTCCGGGACCAGCCCCAATATAGCTCCAATCCGGATCGACAACCTGATCGGTGATTTCGCGGGGCTCGCTCCACGTCGAGCCGTTATCCGGGCTCTTAGTGACAAACACTCGCTGATTGTTCTTGCAAAACACAAGGACCACATCACCGGTTTCGCGGTCCAAAACCGGAGCCGGCTGATTGACCGACAGGTCACCATCGTCGAAAAGCACTTCGAGAGGTCCCCAGGTCCGTCCCCCATCCCGGCTGCGCTTGAGAACCAGATCGATGTCGGCATCGTCACGGCAACTATCCCGACGCGCTTCGGAAAACGCCAGAATCGTGCCATCCGCAGCCGCCAGCAATGCCGGGATTCGAAAGCAATGATAGTCTTCTTCCCCGGCCGAGAAGACAGTCAACCTTTCGACATCGGCAGGGAAATCTACGCGAGCATCGTCTCTGGAAGGCGGCGCGCAAGCGACACAGACCGAGACGGCCATCAAGACAGCTATGGCGGCTTTGTTCAAACCTTCACCTCGATGATGCACCGTCTCACGAAACGACCTGCCCCGAGGGATACGAGCCGTACTCCACGCGGACTTCGCACTGCTCAATCGTAATTCCCCCGTTCAGGCCGCCGGGCCGCCCGTCGAGCGAGACTTCGAGCAAGTTCTGTCCCTTGACCGGCCGAACTTGCTCCAGATGGTACTCGAGCTTTTGCCCTTGATAAGGAGCGACGCGCCATGAGAAGTCACGCAGACAGGTCTCTTCGCTCAACGACTCGCCGTTCAGAAACACGCCCAAGCGGTCGGCGCTGACAAGGTTCCTGATCTCGAGTTGCAGCACGACCTGCCGAACCCGCTTCGGTGAAGCTGCGATGTCGTCCGCGATCATAAGAGGAATGGGGTAACGTCTGCCCGGAGCGGCTTCCGCAATTTCGAGGGGAAGCGTTGCGCCGTAGCCGAGCTCGAATGCGCTCTCCGAGCGGCGACGCTGAATGTAACGCTTGCTCCCTTCGCTGATCAAATCGGGATCTCCCAACTCGGTCAAAATCCGGCGCTCGGCGTCACCAAGAGGCCATTGCATGAACCACGCATAGATCCCATCGACTCCCCGAGCCCAATGGTTCGCCACGACGCCCCGCGCAACTTCCGGGGTCGGATAGATTCGCACCGCTGAACCCGTCGATTCATCCTGGACGTAGGGCTGCAGGATTCCGTAAACGGCAACGTCATGCTCGTGAGCCCTGTCGACCAGCCATTCGATGGGCATATTCGGATCTTGTGTGAAATCGATATACAACAGCGGGGCGACGTAGTCCACCAATCCTTCCGCGATCCACGCGCCGACCTCGAGGCCCTGGTCGCGGCACATCTGCTGGGTCGGATAGACGCGCGCACCGATCTGCTTGTCTTTTCCGGATACGGCGCGGACCATCTTCGAGATCTCCCGCACGTAGTCGGTCAGCACCGGCGTGTACTCCGCTACATCTTCCGGCCGGAGGCAAAACGGCATGCCACCAGGGGCCGCCGCGAAATCCAGCTCGACGCCCTCGGTGTCGTACTGCGCCGCCAATTCTTCCAGGACGGCGAACTGATGATCCCGCACTTGCTGATGCGCCATGCCTCGGCCTTCCGGGACACGAAACTTCGCATCCATCCCGCCATAGCTCGACATGCGCACACTGGCGAAAAAGTCCATCCCCTTCTCGTGCGCGCGGTCGATCAACACTTGCAGCGGATCAAGCCCGCGAGCCGAGAGACTCTGCATGTTCTCCCAGGTCCGCCAGTAGGCGGCCATCGTGAAGGGCTGCTTGTCAGCCCCGAATTGCATGCCGACCTTCGAGGGATAAAAAAGTCCATCGCCTCGCTCGACGCCGTAGATGAACGTATCGACCGGCGTGCCCGCCACCTCATCCACCGGCCGCCAGGCGTCTTCCATGGTCATGGGGGGCTCGAAAACAAAGAGATAGTAGTGACGCGCGTCGTTGAAGTAGATGGTTCGCTTCTCGCGCTTCTCCGGTGAGGGCCGCAACTGAGGTGTTGCGGCCGACGCCGTGGCGGTGGAAGCGGAAGCGCCCGCGAGACCCTGTACGAACCTTCGACGAGTAAAGCTCACAACTCCTCCTCAGACGTGAAGACGATCACGACGATCCGATTCTACCGCCGTTGAGAATACCAACGCCGACGACGCCGGCCTTTCCGGTACCGCAAGCGGCATGAAGCGGTGAGCACGATGAGAGTCTCACTCCCTGCATCGGCGGCGCCAACATCACCGCGAGTTGTTTCTCGTAATAGACTTACCATTGATCATGCTGCCCTGACCCCCTCATCACATCCTTCTTTCCGAAGTAGAACCCCTTTACTCCCAGAAGATGTTCGCGGACAGGCGGCCCGACGGGTGCGGTCGCGCTCGAACGGCAGTTAGCCGCTTTGATCGCATTCCGAAATAGCCAGTGCTTGAGAGCAGTCATGCGTTTCCCTGTACTCTTACATGGCCGCCAACATTCCCACAGTTGCGGCCCTGAACCCCGTCAGCCTCCGCCGACCCGCAGGCGCGAACGCGGCGATGGGCCTGACCTGCATTTCTCACCACCCGACGGTCGAAGCACGCGATACGACCACCATGACTTCGTTGCGCTTGCTTGCCGTGCTCGACGTACCGTCAAGTACGCCTGCGCGCGCCAAGCGGCTCGCGCCTCGTCCTGACGGCCCTCTCACGCACTTCGCCTCGTCGCGTTGTGAGAAATGCAGGCTAGAGTACTCCCGGGATCACCGCCTTCCGTTCGGCCGGATAGTCTGCGAACCGTTCCCGGTACCACCGGTGATGGCTGAGAGCTCTCGGGACGAGGTTGGCCCCGGTGTAAGTGAAGAATGCGAGTCCGCCCAGCGACCACGTCGCCACCGCCCATCCGAACCATTCCAGCAACTCTCCCAGATAGTTGGGACAGGAGACGTAACGGAATGCCCCACCCTGCGGGATGGAGTATCCGGTTCGGCCAGGCTTGCGAAGACTGAGCAGAATGTTGTCGGAGTGGACATTCAGGACCAAGCCGGCCGCGAAGATGGCTAACCCACTCAGGAAGCACAGATCTCCCAGCCACTCCGCGCCATACTCGCCAAACTCCGAGATGAAACGCGCATTGACGTACGCATTGACCACGTTGAAGAAGAACCCGCTGCCCACGACCGCAATCGGCATTTTCTTGCCTGAGGTTCGCGCGCGAAGAGGATAGACGAAGGTCCGGTTCAGGTAGTGGCACTGCCAGATCCCGAAAAGGACCAGGGGGACCGGCTCGCTTGCCGTCCTTCCCATGAAGTAGAAGCCCGCGAATAGGACCGTCGCCGGGAGTTCCATGACCACCCACCCTGCCTGGTTCGACATCTCCGGACCCCAGCCGCGGCCCGAATAGTGCCGTCCGTACGGCGCATCGAGACGCAGCAGGCTCGCGAAGGTGAGGACCGCAATCGCGAACACGGCCCACACCAGCACTCCGTGGAGTGCCTGCTCAGTCACCATGCAGCAAGACTAGTCCCGGGAAAGGGTGCACGGCAAGGACAGGGATGCTCGGCAAGGGGCTTGGTTCATGGCTGAGGCTTACGTGTCTACCTGGGTGAGTTCAACAGCAGGCGATGGAGCAAAGCTCTCCGAGCCCGCCCTTCTCGCCTGAAACCGGCATGACGCGCGGGCTTGATGGGAGGCTCATTGAATAACTGCTTCTCACAACATGCCGCATCAAGGCCCTTGACTTGCACACACCGGCGGCGCGGTGTAATCCAGGCCGAGCAGTCGGAAATAGTTCTGCCCCAAGGAGATGTTCCGGAAGGCCTGGTCGTTCAGGTCACGGAGGATCCGACTGGTTATCTGCAACTCGGCTCGATAGACCTCGACGTCCTTGTCACTCGAGGCCAGGAAGTCCGTTCCAGACAGGAACCGTTCCGAGTAGTCATTCAGGAACGAGACATAAAGCGCCCGTTTGTCCGGCTTTGAGAAGTAGGAATCGTCGATGACCCGCCAGGAAAGATCCAACATCAGATTCGGATACTTATCCAACATCGACGTCAACGTTCGGATGTGATCGGCGGCCTCCATTGCAACTAGTTCCCGGGACAGGCCCATATGCATCCACACGATGTTGTTGTCAGGGTACAAGCGCAACACTTCATTCATCAGGGGCAGGTATTTTGTCGGGGTCTCGTCGTTTCCCAAATCCGAGTGAATCGCGATCGGGATGCCCCGTTCCCGCAGCACCTGCATGAAGGCCGCCCACTCCGCGAGCGCGGCCATGGGAACGGCCTCACGCCCATTTTGGAACAGCGCCTGTTTCACCAGATTGACCTCACCCATCCATGTGAAAGCACCGGGGTATTCCTGCTCCAGGATTTGCATATTCGGCAGGATCGACTCCGGCCGCGACAAGTCCGGGAAGGTCATCGAGAGAGACAGATGGAGGCCTTTCGGTGCTTTCGTGGTGTAGTTGGCGGCATTGACGAAATCGTTCTTCAGCGTCGGTATCACCGGCGTGCCGGGACAATCCAGGTAATAGGTGCACGACGACTCGATCGGAAGCATCTGACCAATGCCGTAGATGTTGGCGAACAATACTCCCGTATCCTCGAGGTACGAGACGATCTCCTCGAAACGGACCGCGGGGCCGCCAAACGGACGGAAGTGCAGGTGGGAATCCACGAGGGCGGTTTGGGGTTGGACCGAGCGGTCGTAACACGGCGGATCATCGCTCTGGAACATCTCAAGCGTGGGCTTCGAAACACAGCCGGCGATTCCTATGGCGCTGACGAAAAGCAGCACGCCAAGCGATGTTTTTTTCAACGCGTCGTTCATGAACCGGTTCTCCCAAACTATGGCGCCAATCGCAGAAGCACCGAATACCCCATCATTACAGCCATCAAAGCCGAGGTCACCCAAAGCGCCAGCGTTATCCAGCCCTTCGGTGCGATCGATGACGGAAGATGCCGATACCGCAGATACACCGTCGAAAACCCGATGATCGGCAGCATCATGGCTTCCACCGCGCCGGCCATCTTGACCATCATCACCGGTTCCTGGAAAAACATGTAATAGAGCGAAGGCACCACCAGCAGCACCACGACAAAGAGCCGCTGGAACCGCAGACGCAGGCCATAGTTGCCCTTGTCATACGCCTTCATGATTCCCAGCCAATCGGCCAGCATCCGCGACCGGGCCGCCGTCCCCGCGAACACCGTCGAATAGAGCACCGCCACTGCGCCGATCAGAAACACGTAGCCCGACCATTCGCCGAGCGTGGCCGTATACATGTTCGACAGGGTCTCGATCATCTCCGTTCCTCGCGGCACGATCCCCATGCCGTTCAGGATGCCCGCGCCGAGCAGGTAGAACGCGATGGTGGCGAATGTGTAAATGACCATCGAGTTCACAACGTCGAAACCGAGCACACGAATCCACCCGTGGGCGCGCCTGGTCCAGGAGGGCGTGTCATCGCGCGGCCCGGTGAACCGCGCGTAGCCCTTCTCCAGGCACCAGTAGGGGTAGATGCCCAACTCGGACGCTCCCACCCCCGTCAGGCCCATCACGGCGACCGCGCTCAAGAACCCGTCCTCGGGCATCCGAAACGACAGCCCCTCCACGATCGCGCCCCAAGAGAAATATTGCGGACTGTCGAGCAACACGAATGCCGCGCCGACTGTCATCAACGTGAACCCCGCGACCATCGCCATGGAAACCCGCTCGATCAGCTCGTAGCGTCCGACGCTGAGGACGATCAGCGTCACGATATTGATCACCCACACCCACGCCACGATCGGGACTGAAGGGACGATCTGATGCACCACCTGGGCAATGCCGCCTAACATCCCACCCACGGCGACCAACGCCAGCGCCAGCGAGAGAAACCAGGCCCAAACCACCCACGAAGCACCCAGCCTCGAGCCCGGTACCCGATCGAACGCTTCCAGCGAGGTCTCGCCCGTACCGATCGTATAGCGCCCCAACTCGTTCTGAACGACGATCTTGATGACGCAACTCACGATGATCAACCACAGCAGGCTGTAGCCGTGTTCCGCGCCCAGCACTGTCGTCGCGATCAGCTCTCCGGAACCCACGATCGTGCTGGCAAGGATAATGCCGGGACCGACCCGCAAGGCGATCGCCGAGAGCATCAGCGGCGGCTCTTCGACGCTCTCCGCGCGCAGTTCGTAGGGGTTGAAAGGCTCCTGGTGCGTGGTCAAGAGCCCTGCCTTCGCAACTCGAGTTTGGCGACCGCTTCGCGGTGAACTTCATCCGGTCCGTCCGCCAAGCGCAGGGTGCGGGCGTGAGCCCACAGCGCCGCCAACGGGAAGTCGGCCGAAACGCCTCCGCCGCCGTGCGCCTGTATCGCCCGGTCGAGAACGCGCAACGCCATGTTGGGCGCCACCACCTTGATCATGGCAATCTCCGCGCGGGCCGCCTTGCCGCCCACCGTGTCCATCATGTGCGCCGCCTTGAGTGTCAACAACCGCGCCTGGTCGATCTCGATCCGAGAGTTCGCGATGTCCGCCCGGATCGTCCCCTGCTCGGCGAGCGGCTTGCCGAAGGCCACCCGCTCCCTGACGCGCTTGCACATCATCTCCAGCGCGCGCTCGGCCATGCCGATCAGCCGCATGCAGTGATGAATCCGTCCCGGCCCCAAGCGGCCCTGGGCGATCTGGAATCCACGGCCCTCTCCCAGCAACAGATTCGCGGCCGGAACACGCACATCCTCGAAGAGCACCTCACCATGTCCGTGGGGCGCTTCGTCGTAACCGTAGACCGACAACAGCCGTTTGATCGTGATTCCCGACATGTCCATCTGCGCCAGGATCATCGACTGCTGCTTGTGTTTCGGGCCGTCGGGGTCCGTCTTGCCCATGAAGATCCCGATCATGCACCTCGGGTCCCCTGCTCCCGTCGTCCACCACTTGCGGCCGTTCAGCACGTACCCGTCACCATCACGCACGATGCTCGACCGGATGTTCGTTGCATCGGACGAAGCCACGTCCGGTTCCGTCATCAAGAAGCACGACCGCATCTCCCCGCTTAGAAGCGGTTCAAGCCATTGCTTCTTCTGCTGCCGGGTGCCATAGAGAATCAGCGTCTCCATGTTCCCGACGTCCGGGGCGTTGCAGTTGAAGACTTCCGGTGCGATCAGTGACCGGCCCATCACTTCGCAGAGAGGTGCGTACTCGAGGTTGCTCAGCCCGGGACCGTAGGCCGGATCGGAGCAGAACAGGTTCCACAGCTCCGCCGCGCGCGCCTTCGCCTTCAGATCCTCCATCACGGGTGGAAGCCGCCAACGACCGACCTCATCGAGTTGTCGATCGAACGTTTCCTCGTTCGGATAGACGTTCTCGGCCATGAACGCTTCCAGCTTCGTCCGGAGTGCAATGATCGGTGGCGAGGGCTCCAGGTTCATAATGCGGATGCCTATTCTACAACCAATCTCAGTTCGGCTCGCACCCGATGTCGGGCTCCGATCCGCTACGAAGGCTATGCTCGTAGTATCGTGTCATGAAACTGCTGCTCACCAACGACGACGGCATCGAAGCGCCCGGTCTGGAAGCTCTCCGGCAGGTTGCGGACGGTCTTGGCGAGATCCTGGTGGCGGCGCCCCTCGAGCCGGCTTCCGGCATCAGCCACGCCACGACCACCGACAGTCCGATTCGCATCAATGCACATCACCTCAAGCGCTATTCCGTCGAGGGGACGCCTGCCGACTGCGTGCGTGTGGCTCTCCATCGCCATGAATCCGGCTTCGACTGCGTCCTGGCGGGCATCAACGATGGAGCCAACCTCGGTGTCGATGTCTACCATTCCGGTACTGTCGCCGCCGTAAGGGAAGCCGCAATTCACGGTCTGAAAGCGATCGCCGTTTCCCACTATCACAACCGGCCCTTGGAACAAGCGGACTGGCGAAGGGCGGTTCTGTGGACCAAGCCCCTCATCGAGGATCTGATGGCGCAGCCTTCCCTTCCCGGCCAGTTCTGGAACGTGAACTTGCCGATGCCGGGCGACACCGAAATGCCTCCCGAGGTCGTCTATTGTGCGCTCGACCCCTCACCCCTGCCCCTCAGCTTTCGTGAAGAAAACGAACTGCTGCACTACAACGGACGGTACTCCTTGCGCCCTAGGCGAGAGGACCACGACGTGGATGTCTGCTTCGGTGGCAAGATCGCCGTGACGGCGCTCCAGGTTACCAACATCGTGCCCTGAGGCCGAAGTCTCACCGAGTAACGATATGGCGCCTCAAGCTTCCATTCGTCCAGAGACACGGGCATCGGTTCCCCCATGGCAGACAAAGAAGAGCCGCCGCGGCCTGGTTTCGGAAGCCGCGGGTTTGATGGGATGGATGATGGGCCAAACCCTCGAAGGCGCGGCCCACAAGGAGGCGCCGGTTACGGCAACATCGGTTCCGTAATCGTGTACTCAACGTCAAGCGACTTCAAGAACGCCACCAGGTCCGCCTTGTCCTCGTCGGTGAGGTTCGCGTTCTTGGCGTCGGCCAGATTTGTCTCGTCCAACCACTCGTTGGCCTTGCCTCCGGTAGACATCAACTCGACGGCATCCTCGAGCGTAGCCACGCTGCCATCGTGCATATAGGGCGCGGACTTGCTGATGTCGAGCAAGGTCGGCGTCTTGAACGCGCCCGTGTCCTTTTCGTCTCCAGAGACCTTGGCGCGGCCCACATCGGGTGTCTCCGCGTCCATGCCGATGCCGACATTGTGGTACTGCAGATCCGTCAGCAGAAGGCCGTCGTGGCAGTTGGTGCACTTGGCCTTCTCGCTGAACACAGTCCAACCGCGTTTCGCCTCTTCGCTGATGGCCGAGTCGTCCCCAGCACGGAATTTTACCCAGGCCGAATCGGCAGCCACGATCGTGCGCATGAACGAAGCGACGGCCTTCGCTACGTTATCCGGTGTGGCGTCCTCGCCAAAGATCGCGTTGAACTGCTCCTTGTAGCCCTCGATCTCGTTCAACTTGGCGCAGATGTCATCCATACCAGGCGCGCCGTCATTGCCGGATGCGCCCATGTTGCCCCCGCTCCAGGCGCCTTGCACCTGTTTTTCAAGTGCGCCCGAACGGCCGTCCCAATAAAGCTCCGAATGGTAGCCGATATTCCAGAGCGTCGGGCTCGATCGCGTCAACGTCTTGTCGAACGCCCCGATGGCGACCGGCTTGCCGTCGGTCAGGCCGTGTTCCTTGAGGTGGCAGCCATAGCAGGAGCGATTACCATCACCGCTCAACCGCTGGTCGTAGTAAAGCTGCTTGCCGAGCGCAACCTTTTCCGCGGTCATTGGATTGTCCTCAGGAATCTCCATCTCGGCGTAACCTTCAAGCTGCGGGAAGGCGGCCTCTTCCGGTTCGGGCTCTTCGGATGTTGGGACGTCGCAGCCCACGAATCCGAGCGCCGCAACCAATACCGCCAAAGCCACCGTCACCTTGGGACGGTCTTCTTGCCAAAAGGACAGCATGACGTTCCTCCTTTGAGGCTTCTCCGCAGGGAGACTTCCCGTTTTGAAGCGTAGTTATTGTATCGCCGCGTTTTGGCTCATATCAAGAGGGAATCCGTGTATCGAGACTCGCCGTCGCTAGCGAAACTCCGCCTTGACCCGCTTGAGCTCCGCCGCCGCCGGCAACTTGCGGTAATAGGGATCAAGCGGAAAGCATCCCGAGATCATCCCGTTGCGCGGTCCCGTCGTGCAGTCGCTGAACGTACGGCAGACCCGTTTCGTTTCCAGCGAGCCGCTGACGAGAACGTCCCGCGGCAGCGTCGGATACGACAACACCACGCGACCCAATCCCACCGAATCCGTCCGTCCCGTCCGCACTGTCCATTGCGCCACGTGCGGCAGATACTCCTGCAGATAAGAGTACGCTGTGCCCACGACCGTCATGCCGGGGAAGCGCTTCTTGATTGCTGCGGCCACCTCGATTTGGCGGGCGCAACCTACAAGCGGGTCTTCGGGCGGCTGATAGCCGTCGGACGGTGGAAACAGCGCCGGGCGCTGAATGTGCGGGTTGTAGTAGGGGCTGCCGCCGCTCACGTTCAGCATCCGAATCCCGAGTTCCTGCAGCAGCGTGACGAACTGCTCCGTCTCGCTCAGGTCGTAGTCCGTCGGATCATCCGCGTCGACCCCGAACCCATAGCGGTAGACTCCCGAGAACTGGTCCGGGATGCCCGGTCCGAGCTTCGTTCCCTCGCGCCGGCTCGCGTCGGGATGAAACGGGATCAAATCAAAGGCGCTCATACGGACCGCGATCTTGATCTTCTTCGTACTTGATCGGATGCCCTGAACGACTTCGCGCAGGAAACGAGTTCGATTCTCGAACGACCCGCCGTAGGGTCCCGGCCGGGTGTGGCTGCTGAGGAACTCATGCCCGAGATAACCGTGGCAGTGCTTCACGTCGACAAACATCGCTCCGCACTCCTCGGCGATCTTGCCCGCCGCGATGAAGCGATCGATGATACGCCGGATATCGTCGTCGGTGAGCACCGGATAGTCGTCTCCCAGGCCAAACTTGCGGTCAAGCACCTTGTGGCGGTACAGGATTTTCGGCTCGGGCTTGTCCTTGCGGAAAGGTTTCGAGAAGCGGCCCGAATGCGTGAGTTGAAAGCCGACGAGCAGATCATCCGTCGACCCGAACTCGATACGGTGCGTCTCGAGAAGCTCCTCGAGAAGTTTCGCCAAGCCGTCCTGCGTCTCTCCACTGATGATCAACTGGTTAGGGTTGGCGCGCGAATCGGGCAGAACCGCCATCGCTTCGCCACCCCAAATCCACTTAGCGCCGCTGCGCCCGAAGTTGCGCCAGCGCCGGCGAACCAGTTCGCTCGGACGCCCGTCGGTTTCCCCGTCCCACCCCTCCATCGGATGGATCGTGAAACGATTGCCGACCCGAAATCCGTCCACCGTCATCGGTGCGGCCAACGGAGACCCTGGCGCCGTCTCGATGATGTCTTCGCACTGGATCTTGAGTCCGAGCTTCGCCAAATGCACACGAAACGATTCGACCGTCTTGAAAGTGGCAACGCGAGGGTAAGAGGACATACGGGTTGAGTCACCAGTATAGGTTGAGCGGCGCGGCGCGCTCTCTGGCGCGTACTGAAGAACGCCCATGGCTCCCAGACTGCGCGGCCTGCGCGCGGCCGGAGCGCAGCCCGGTTTTTACTTTGATACGCTTTAGCTGAACAACCCATGGCGACGGATACACAAGGCAAGATCCTGACCGTAACCGGTCCGATCGAACCGGGAGATCTGGGCAAGACCCTCATTCACGAGCACCTTTTCTTCGACCTGAGCTGCTACTTCCGTCCGCCGGAAGATGAGCGCGGCAAGAGTCTTGCCGACAAGCCGCTGCAGTTGTCGAATCTGGGCTGGGTACGGCAGAACATCATGAGCTCACGGCCCAACCTGGTGATGGACGATGCCGGCGTCGTGGAAGCCGAAGTGGGGAAGTTTCAGAACCTCGGCGGCTCAGCCCTGGTGGACCAGACCATTCGAGGCATCGCTCCAAACCCGCAAGGGCTGGCGCGGGTCTCCGCTCGCACCGGCGTCCGGATCGTTGCCGGCAACGGCTATTACATTCATCCTTCGCACCCTCCGGATATGGACGACAAGACCATTGAGGATATCCGTGCCGAAATCATCCGCAACGTGACCGAGGGCATCGACGGCAGCGGCATTCAGTCCGGCCTGATCGGCGAGATCGGGGCGTGTTGGCCGCTTCATCCGAATGAAGAGAAGTGCATCCGAGCATCAGCGCAGGCGCATCGGGAAACCGGGGCGCCCATCTCGATTCACCCCGGTCACAGTGTCGACTCACCGCCAACGATACTGGACATTCTCGAGGCGGAGGGAGTCGACCCCAGCCGCGTCATGATGAGCCACATCGAAAACAGGAACCGTGACGAGATCGACCTCTATCGCAGGCTGGCCGACCGCGGATGCAACCTCAGCTTCGATTCTTTCGGCCGGGACATCTACTTCGCATACGCGGGCCGCCATCACCCTTCGGATGACATTCGAGTGAACGTCATCTCCGAGCTGGTGCAGCAGGGGTACGTCGGCCAGATCTACGTCGCACAAGACTGCAGCTTCAAATCGGACCTGGCCGCGTACGGCGGGTATGGTTACGGTCATGTTCTCGAAAACATCGTCCCTCGTCTGAAGGCGCAAGACGTCCCCGACGATGATCTCGACAAGATCCTGGTCGAGAATCCCAGACGTTTTCTGACGATGCAGTGACCAGGAATCTCATGCCGCGGCCGGTGCGAGCTCGATCCGCCAAGGTCTTTCGGCGCAACGCACCGTGCCTTCCCGGCGGCGAGGTGTCGACACAGTTGGTCGAACCACAAGCCGTTTTTGCGCTCGCGGGAGCTGACACGACATGCCTGACTTCGTAAATCCCTTGAAAGAAAGACTCGCGGCCGGTGAGCCTGTTCTCGGGACCTGGATCTGGTTCACCGATCCTTGCTCGGCCGAAATGATGGCGCAGGCCGGGTTCGATTGGCTGCTGATCGACGTGGAGCACAGTCACATCGGCCCGGAGTCATTGCGCAACATCATCATGGCCGTCGATCGTTACGAATGCGCCCCGATCGTGCGCACCAAGGTGGGTGATATCGACTCGATCAAAGTATCGCTCGATGCGGGTGCGATGGGCGTGATCATCCCCCAAATCAACACTCCCGAGGAAGCGCAGTGGGCCGTCACGCACACCAAGTACGCGCCGCTGGGCAAGCGGGGCATCGGGGCCTTGCGCGCAACGTCCTACGGAACTCGCTGGGACGAGTACCTGAGTCAAGCGAACGAACAGATCCTGACGATCGTGCAAATCGAGGACAGGCAGGCGGTCGACAACCTTCCCCACCTCCTGAGCACACCCGGACTGGACGGCATCTTTGTCGGCGCATTCGACCTCTCCCAATCGATGGGGATTCTGCCCGGCCAAGCCAATCCGAGGCTGGATGCAACCGTAGATCAGGTGATCGACGCGGCCCGCTCCGGAGATCTGGTCGTCGGGGCCTGCGTGACCTGGGACAACGTTGACTCTCTGGTTTCTAAAGGCGTAACGCTGCCGATCATCGGATCGGACGTTGAATTCATGTTCGAGACGGCTCGTGCCTGCACGAAAAAGTGGCGGCAAGCCCAAGAAAAGGTGTCCGTCCAGACCGCCGGCTCTCATAAGTGAGGCGACCGCGTCATCTCGGTGCCGGTCCAGCAGGGACAGACAGAGTTGACGGTGATGCGACGGGACGCCGGGGCAGTCGGTGGCAGCAGGTGCGGTCTCAGTTCACCGCGAACACCAGCTTGCCGTCGGAAAGTTCGGCGCGTTGGGGAAACTGCCGCGCCAGGTCGAGACTGTGGGTCACGGTAATGAGGATGGTGTTCTCCTCCCCGTGGAGCTCGAGCAGCAAGTCCGCGACGGCTTCGGCCGTGTGGCGATCGAGATTGCCTGTCGGCTCGTCGGCAAGAATCAGCGGGGCCTTGTTGACCAGCGCCCGAGCGATAGCGACGCGTTGACGCTCGCCGCCGGACAACTCCGCAGGGCGGTGCTCCATGCGACCGCTCAACCCAACGCGATCCAGCAGCTTGAGCGCCCGCTGCTTGGACTCAGCCGGACTTTGCACCGAACTGGGCGCCATCGTCGGGATCAGCACGTTCTCGAGAGCCGTGCACTGCGGTAACAGGTGATGCTCCTGGAAGATGAAACCGACTTGTTCATTGCGGAACGACGCCAAGTCCGTTTCGTCGAGCGCGAAAGGGTCCTGGGATCCGACCGACAGGGAGCCGGCCGTGGGAGTCTCGAGTGTCCCGAGCATGTAGAGTAGAGTGCTCTTGCCCGAGCCCGAGGGCCCCATGATCGCAAGGGCATCACCGCGCTTCAACTCGAACGAGACGCCGCCAATGACGACGAGTGGCTCGCCGGGAGTGGGATACTCCTTGCGGAAATCTCTTACGACCAAGTGCGCTGCTGTCATCGACCGATCAGTTCCGGGGACAGGATCAATGCCGTGCCTCAGGGCTTTCCGAGTGTCTTCTCAGCGGCGCCGGGTTGCTCTCGAAGAGCGTCCGTACTCCAGATGAGCAGCCGGGTCGCCATGATCGCCGCTCCCTCTGACAACCTAACAAGGCGTTCACACACACGACAAGCCTGGCCGGGTCATTCTGATACTTCCGCTAACGGGGCAACCTGCAACGCCTCGTCTATCACCGGCGGGATCGGCGTTGACTGCATGACGCCGTCGGGGGCCTTGCTGACACAGGCGATGACAAGACGCCCGTGAGCGACTTCTTCCCCGTCGTGGTTGAAAGCAAGTTCGTAGTGGATCGAGGACCGTCCCTTTTTAACAACCCAAATGTGAATGTCGATCTCATCTCCAAAGCTGACGGTCTTTTTGAAGTCGCACTGCGCGGAAACGCGCGGCCTCCAGACATTGTGCTTGTGGGCGATCTCGAGCGGATCGAGACCGAGAGAGGAAAGGAACTCGATCTCCACTTCTTCCATGTAGCGGAAGTAGTTCGTGAAGTGGATGATCCCGGCCATGTCGGTGTCCTGCCAATAGACCTTGCGTCGATAGTGGTATTCGTACGCCATGACGGGCTAGAGTCTCCTCTCTCGATACGGCGTCAGGTTTTCGTACAGGGTCAGCATTTGCCCGGCCATACGTTTGCTGTGGAAATAATCTTGAACCTTGCGCCGGCCAAGAGTGCCCATCTCCTCGGCCATCTCCGGGTAGGTCATGAGCATCTCGAGGTTCTTCGCCAAGTCGGCGGCGTCTCCCGGCTCGCACAGCAGTCCGCCTCCGGTGGCGTCGATCAATTCGGGGAAGACCCCGATCCGCGGCTGTACCACCGGCACGCCGCAAGCCCACGCTTCCAGCACGTAGAGGCCCTTGGGAGCTCCGTAGGAAGTGGGCACGGACAGTACATCAAGTCCGTTGAGAAAAGCGATTTTCTGCTCGCGGTCAACTTCGCCGACATACTCGAAGTCTTCAGCGAAACCGGCGTCTTGCACCTGTCGTTCAACGTCGGCGAGAAAGGATCGATGCTCGGGACTGAGCCAACCCGCCACTCGGAGCCGGATGCGCGGCCTTCCGAAGGTGTTCATGGCTCGCAGGTTGGCCACCGCATTCGCCAGTGTCCGCAGGCCCTTCTCAGGGGCGACCCGCGCAAGATACCCCACCACGAACTCGTCGACGGCACGCCGTTGCCGACCGGCATAACCCACCAAATCAATGCCGGAGTGGACAACCGGAACCTTGTCGGGATGAACCGCGAGGTGCCCCGCCATCTCTTCGGCGTGAGCGCGGCTGGGCGAGACAAACACATCCATCGATCCTGCCAGCTCGGGCAACAGGGCAAAGGCCCGCTCGCGGTAGGGAGACGGCATGCTCGACAGGAACAAGTCTTCGCCTTGCAGAGAACAAACGACCGCCGAGCGCAAGCGCTTCTTGAGCATCGGAGCGACCCCGGCGAGCATCGAGTTCGTGATGTGAACCACGTCCGGCTGCCAGGCCGCCAGCCAGTCCACGAGCGGATCGAACTCCCGCCGGTACGGCCCGGTTTCTCCTTCCAACACGCCAACCGTCATCGCACCGAGCTCTTCCGGCCGAGTGCTAACGGCGAAGCGGGAGATCCACTGCAGCAGCTCGGGCCGGTCCAACAAGCCGCTGAGCGGCCGCGGAACAAAACGGAGTGCCGGCAATACCTGTTGCAGGTAGATCTTCAAACCCCCAAGGAACACCCGCGTCGAACTCACGTCCTGCTCGTCCGTGCGGATCGGGGTGTAAGTAGGAATCAATTGGACCTCGTGGCCCAGATCGATCAGGGCCCGCGCCAACGTGTTGTCCCGCAGGCAGTTGCCGCAGATCGTACCGCCGGCTCCCGCGGTAATGTAGGCGATCTTCACGGGCGCTCACCTTGGTCCGTCGCTGGGGCTGCGGTCTCGATGGGAGGGTGAGCCGCTATGTTGGCAGGCGGGAAGAATTTGTGGAGCGTTGCCTCTGAGGGCGTAGCGGTAACCAACGAAACGCCGACCAGCGTGAGGAGCGAGATTGTGAGGACCGTGGCGACAGGCAACATCCCCAAAAACAAATACGACCCGTCAACACCATACCCCGATGCGCGAAAGAGCAGCGCCCATGCGACCGCCGTGGCCGCAACACATACGATTGCCCCTGCCTTCGTGCAACGCCTCCAATACAGCGCGGCGCACACCAGCGGGAACAGGCCCGCAAAGCCGGTAAAGCACCAGACGCCGACAGGGAAGACCTGCCGCGGCTCGGTGAGCGACAGCAAGTAGGTGATCGCGACGATGGCCACGATGAAGCTTCTCCCCAGAAGAACACGCCGGCGGTCACCGAAGCGGCCTTCGCCGAAGTAGTGCGCGACGATGTCGGTCGTGAACATGGTCCCGAGGCAGAAGAACTGTGAGTCGAGCGACGACATGATGGCGGCCAGGATGCCGGCGCCGAGTAGTCCACCAATCACGGGGGTGGTCAGGGTGTGGACCATGGTCGCAAGTTCGGTGTTCCTGGGGGAACCTGGGGGCACAATGAGCGAGCCGTCCGGTAGCGCAGCGGACGTTGCCCACACACCAATCAGGACACAGGGGGCCCAGACGATCAGAATAAAAATCGGATGCATCACAATGCTCAACCGAAACGTCTTGGCCGATCGGGCGGTGAGCCAGTGCTGAAAAACATGAGGGAACATGCCGACCGACAGAGGGATGAAGAAATAGGTGAAGAATTGGAGCTGTGTGACGCTGTCGGCCCGCATCAGCCTTTCGGGATGGGATTCGAAAACCTGGCGGCTCGCGGCGGCCAGTCCTCCCAGTTTCGAGGAGATCAGCCAGAAAGCCAGCAGTCCGGTGAGCATGAACACTGCCGTCTGAAAGGTGTTGGCCCATGCCGCACCCCGGAGTCCGCCAAAGAATACGTAGGAAAGGACGGCGCAAGAGACGATCAGTCCTGTCAGCCAGGGGGGCAGACCACCATTGGTAGCCGCGAAGGTGCCTGGAAAGGCACCTTGCGTCAACGACTGCACGACCCCGCCCGCACCGAGCAGCCCGATCAGCAGGTAGGGAATGACAAGCGTCACGAGGATCGGGAAGAGAATCAAGCCCAGCAGATCGCTGTCGAAACGAGCCCGGAAGTACTGCACCTGGGTCAGGTAGCCGTAGCGCTTGCCGATCGCCCACAGCCGGATGCCGATGAAGAAGAACACTCCCACGTGGACGAGTCCCGACCAGGAAGCCAGCATCCCGTAAACGCCGATGCCGACACGATAGGCTTCGCCCGTGCTGCCCACGAGTGCGAAGGCGGTCATCGTGGTTCCGAACAGCGACATCATCAGCAGCACCGGGCCGATCGAATGGCTGGCCAGGAAGTAGTCGGCGGCAGTGCCCCGAAAGACACGGTTCGCGGCAATGCCCAGGCCAACGAGCAGACTGAGATAGCCCGCCATGATGACGAGAGATGTCATGGGCGAGGCAGGTCCTCGTCGCGCTCTTCGGCGAAGGCTTCCGTATCGGATGGCCAGGCGTATCTCAGGGTGAGATACCAGGCTCCAGCGACAACGAGTGAATAAACGGCATGATATGCAAGCCCAACGGGCAGGAAGCCGAGGACGAGCGTCGGATCGTCCCAAAGCCAAAAGTCCTGGTGCAGGAGGGCAAGTGCAATCAGGAGGAGATAGACGGCTCGCTTGCTCATCAAGACGCCGATGGCGAGTAAGATTCCACAGTCTAGCAGAGGCCTGAAAGCGGTTTGAAAGGCGTTGCCTTCCATGGGCTCGGCAGGCTCTGCAAGAAGTCCGGAAAGGTTTGGAGCAATCCGGAGATACTCACATCTCCTTGAGGTGTGCGAACACCTGCAATCATGTTAATCTGTTGAGGATGTTCCGAACATTTCTGACCTTTGTTGTACTAGCAGGGCTCGCCTCTCAGGCGGCAGGGGCCACGCGCTCCTCTCTTCGCGCCGACTTCCGATCACAGGTGATCCAGAACGAACGAGCCGATCTGGACGGGCTGTCACGCTTCGAAGGCTCCGATATGGTCAAGCGCTTTGCGCGGTTGCAGTTGCTGGAGCAGGTTCCTCTCAAGACGCGGAATTACTACATCCACAGAATTCCGGCCGAGTATCGCTACTTGCGCCCCTGGGCCAAGTTGTTTCTGGACCGCCTCAGCAGTCAGTTCCGCTCTCGCTTCGGACAACCTTTGCGGATCACGGGCCTGACACGCTCAGCCGAATACCAGCAATCTCTGCGCAGGCGGAATCGGAACGCCGCCGCCGTCCGTGGTCCGAAACGGTCCGTTCATCTCACGGGCGCCTGTCTGGACATCTCGAAGAAGGGCATGACGGGGAGCCAGATCAGTTGGATGAGACGAGTCCTGGTTTCGATCAAGCAGAAGGGGTTTCTCTTTGCAGTGGAGGAGTTCAAGCAGCCGAACTTCCATATCATGGTCTACCGGAACTACCCCGAATACGTCGCCAGATTACAAGCCCGAACGCGTCGATAGGCCGGTTCCTTTCGGCTCCTTTCCTTCTTCTGTGAACCGACCTCTCGGCCGGTACGTAGTATCATGGAAACTGGAGAACATCAGCCGGGCCGCCCCGACCCTGATGTGGGGAGATCATCCCTGATGAATGCTCGAGCAAAGTTTGTGGTCGTGTTCGCGTCCACGCTGTTGACGGTCATGCTCGTCATCGGCGCCTTGATGGGTAAGAGCAAGGAGGGAGAAGGCGCGTATCGTCCGCTGCAGGTTTATACGGAAGTTCTGGCGCGGATCAAAGGAGACTATGTCGAGGAACCGAACATGGACAAGGTGACGCGCGGCGCGATCCAAGGCCTGGTCGAATACCTCGATCCGCTTTCCAGCTACCTGACGGCCGAGCAGTATCAGGTTTTCGAGAAGAGCCGTGGAAACGAGGACCTCGGCACCGGGCTTTCGACCGGACTCGTTGTCTTCAAACAACGACTTTCCTACACCCAGATCTTGTATGTCGTGCCGGACTCGCCGGCCGACAAAGCCGGTATCCGGAAAGGGGACCTGATTGAGGCGATTGACGGCGTGAGCACTCGTTCGATGGCGCCCGCCTACATGCAGAGCGTTCTGAGCGGGATACCAGGCTCGCGAGTGCGTCTGCTCGTTCGCCCCGCGCGTCAACCCGATGAGCCCGAGGAATATGCAGTGGTCCGCGTGAAGGTCACATTGCCTTCGGTTACCAGCAAGAAACTGGGCGATGGAATCGGATATATCGATCTGGACGTGTTGGATTCCGAACGTGTACATCAGGTTGCGGCCGCCATCAAGTCTCTGGAGTCGGCAGAAATCGGCAAGCTCATCCTCGACCTGAGGGGCAATGCTCTGGGAAACCCCGAGCAAGGTCTATTATTGGCCGACTACTTCATCCGGAAAGGAAAGCTTGCCTCGCTCAAGGGGCAAAGGCATCCTGAAGAAATCTTCATCGCCAAAGCGGACAACACTTTGACGAATCTCCCGGTTGTGTTTATCACCGACCGCGCAACCGCCGGCGGCGCCGAAATCGCGGCGGCCGCGATTCTCGACACGGGCCGGGGTAAGGTCGCCGGTGAGCGAACCTACGGTTTGGCTGCCTATCAAAAGACGATCTCCCTCGAAGACGGGTCGGCGTTAATCCTCTCCGTTGCCAAATACCACCGGTCTACGGGGGATGCCTTCCAGGATGGCGGCGTCGAGCCGTCCGATCCGGTTTCCGCCTCCGAACTTCGCCGCTACCGGCTGTCGGAGATGGAGCTGATCGAAGTGCAATCCGACACTGCACCGGAAGCTCTCGAAGGTGATCCTGACAAGGACCCCTATCTCAAGAAGGCGATCGAGATCCTGAAGACCTCCGAGGAAGAACCGGCCAAGAAGGCCGCATAGGCTGCGCCTACAGTTCAACCACCGCCTTCAACACGCCGTCCGAATAGTTGGCCACCGCTTCGAACGCCTTCACTCCTTCCCGCAGTGGAACATGGTGCGTTATGAATCGGCCGGTGTCGATCTGACCGCGAACCAGCATGCCAAGCGCTTCGTGATCGTTGGCATTCGAGCGCTTCTGGACATGGATGCTGATTTCCTGATGCATGGCCCGCCAGAGGTCCACTCCGACGAACTGCTGTGAGGGAATCCCGATAATCACCAAGCGACCGCCGAACCGCAGGCAGTGCAGAGCCGCGTTGATGGAGTCGGGCTTGCCGGCGGCGTCGATGGCGACATGGACGCCCAAGCCGTGGGTCAGGTCCATCACGGCATCCCGCACCGACTCACGGTCGACATGGACCGCAGCGTCAGCTCCGGCTTCCCGGGCGGTTGCCAGACGATGCTCGATCCGGTCCGCGGCGATGATACGCGAAGCACCGGCGATCTTCGCCGTGGCTACGCCCAGCACGCCAATCGGTCCCGCGCCCATCACGAGCACCGTCTCACCCATCTGGAGACCCGCCAACTCGACGCTATGAACAAGTATGGCCAACGGCTCGATCACGGTAGCTTCGCTGAAGCTCATGCCTTCGGGAAGAGGGACGACGTTGTGCGCGGGCACGACGGCGTACTCCCGCAACAGGCCGGGACCCTGTACTCCGCCCAGGAATCGCGAGTTCAGGCAGAGGTTTGGACGACCGATCCTGCAAGGTTCGCATTGTCCGCACGTGAGCGCCGGCTCAACGGCGACGGGCGTTCCTGCTGCGAGATGTTCGACTCCCGGTCCGATCTGCTCGATCGAGCCCGCCGGTTCGTGGCCGAGAACCGATGGGTAGACCGCCTTCGTGCCGGCGCAAACGTCTTCCAGGTAGTAGTGCATATCACTGCCGCAAACGCCGCAGGCTCGGATGCGGACCAGAACTTCCCCGCGGCCCGGCTCGGGCGGGTCTGGCATCGTGGACACTTCAAGCGTACGCGGAGCGACAAGTTGGAGAGCCTTCATAGCCTTTGGAGCGGAGAGAGCTTCGGGATATCGTTCGATTGTAACCTCTTGTACGAGACTGCCCGCCGCATCCAGCACCGGCTGGCTCGGCTGCGCCGCCGATCGTCGTGCTGCAAGCAGGAAAGCTTGAGTCGCGTCTTTTGTGTTGTAGAGTGAGAGTCGCTTCCCGCATGCCGCGCGATTTCTCTCTGGACGACAAGTACACACTGGAATCCGGCAGCGTTTACATGACCGGAATCCAGGCCCTCGTGCGCCTGCCGATCGAGCAGATGCGCCGTGACCGCCGCGCGGGTCTGAAGACGGCGACGTGGATCTCCGGCTATGAGGGCTCGCCCCTCGGAGGATACGATCTCGCTCTCGCTCGTGTCGGCAAACATCTCTCTGACCACAACATCCGCTTCCTGCCCGGGGTCAACGAGGACTTGGCCGCCACGTCGGTCATGGGGAGCCAGATCTTTCAAGCCCTTCCCGACCCGCAAGTCGATGGCGTGGTCGGCATCTGGTACGGCAAGGGACCCGGTGTCGACCGCAGCGGTGACGTCTTTCGACACGCCAATCTCGCAGGAACCGGCAGCAACTGCGGCGCACTGGCGCTCGCGGGCGACGATCACGTCTCGAAGAGCTCGACGATCCCCCATCAGAGCGAAATCTCGTTCTACAACCACGCCCTGCCGACACTGACTCCCGGCAACACGCAAGAAGTGCTCGACTACGGCCTGTGGGGCATCGCGCTCTCTCGCTACACGGGCGCCTGGACGGGCATCAAGGTTTCCACGGACATTTGCGACGGCGGGGGCACCGTCGAGGTGTCGCCGGATCGAGTCCCCATCGTCGAGCCGGATCTCCTGATCGACGGTGAGCGCTACGAAAAGGTGATGAACCCGCTGCTGATCATCCCCATCTCGCTGCGGCTCGAACGGGAATTGCATTACCAGCGCATGGCGGCCGCGAAAGAATTCGCGCGTTGCAACCACATTAACCAGATCAGACCGAGGCACAACGATGACCGCCTGGGCATCATCACTGCCGGAAAGAGCTATTACGACTTGATGTCGGCCTTCCGCAACATCGGTATCGGGCCGGCCGAACTCGAGGCGTCCGGTATCCGGATTCTCAAGTTGGGGATGGTCTTTCCTTTGGAGCCGACGATCATCAATGAGTTCGCCGGGGGGCTCGACCGCGTCCTGGTGATCGAAGAGAAGCGCAGTTTCATCGAGCTGCAATTGCGGGAGTTGCTGTATCACTTCGGGCGGCGGCCGGCGATTTGGGGCAAGCTTGATCCCGCAGGGGATGAGTTGCTGCCCGCCAGCGGGGAGTTGGACGCCGAGATCATCACCAGAGCTCTGGGCCGCTGGTTGGGCCGTGGTGAAGGCATCGATCGCCGCTTGGCCGAGTTGGCCGAAATCGAAAAGCGCTTTGTCCAAAGCAAGTCCGCACCGCCGCGCATTCCGAGCTACTGCTCAGGGTGTCCTCACAACCGCTCGACCTATCTACTCGAGGGTCAGATCGCCGGCGGAGGCATCGGCTGTCATGGCATGGCGGCGTCGCTCGGGGAGGCCAACCGGGGCATCGAGTACATCGCTCAGATGGGCGGTGAGGGAGCCGCTTGGATCGGCGCGTCCCCGTTCAGCGGCATGGATCATATCTTTCAGAACCTCGGCGACGGAACGTATTTTCACTCCGGGCGCATGGCGGTCAACGCCGCAGTTTCGGCGAACGTCAACATCACCTACAAAATCCTCTACAACGGCACCGTCGCGATGACGGGCGGTCAGGACATCGCCGGCAGCTTGCCGATTCCGGCCCTGACGCGCGAGTTGGAAGCCGATGGAGTCAAGCGAATCGCTCTGCTGACCGACGACCTCACCCGTTATGAGAACCGCAACGGTTTAGCGGAGATCACAGAGGTGCGCCCTCGTGAGGATCTGGATCTTGTCCTGAGAGATCTCGAACGGACACCCGGCGTCACGGTGATGATCTATGACCAGATGTGCGCCGCCGAGAAACGCCGCCGCCGCAATCGAGGCCTCATGGCGCAACCGGTCCGGCGGCTGATGGTCAACGAGCGCGTTTGCGAAGGCTGCGGCGACTGCGTCGCGAAATCGAACTGCGTGTCGCTGCACCCGGTGGAAACGGAGTTTGGCCCGAAGACACGCATCCACCAGTCATCCTGCAACGCGGACTATACCTGCGCTCTAGGGGACTGTCCGTCATTTGTCAGCGTCATGGTCGAGGAAGGGACCGGCCTCAGGAAGCGTCCACTGCCCGATCTGCCCGCGGCGACGGTGGCCGAGCCCGTGGAGAAAGTCACGGCCGGGCGGTCCTATCGCATTCTGATGCCGGGAATCGGCGGGACCGGCGTCGTCACCATCAACGCTGTGCTCGCGACGGCCGCCTTGCTCGACGGCAAATGCACCACGACTCTCGATCAGACCGGTCTGGCGCAGAAAGGCGGGGCCGTCGTCTCCCATCTTGTGATCGGAGAGGAACCGATCGAAGAATCCAACCGCATCAGTTACGGCGCCGCTGACCTGCTGCTGGGCTTCGATGCGATGGGCGCTGCAGCCGCGGCCAACCTCTGCCGCCCGAGTGCCGAACGCACCGCGGCGGTGGTCAACTCGCATGAAATCCCGACCCACGAGTCGATCCGTAAGGGGCTCACCGTTCTTTCGGCTGACGGCTCCTTCGCTCGCGCCGTCCGCGAGCACACGCGCGGCGAGCAGAGCATCTTCCTGGATGCATCCCGGCTTGCCGAATCGCTGTTCGGCGGGCATCTCCAGACCAATGTGTTCCTGCTCGGCGCAGCCTACCAAGCGGGCTTGCTTCCTCTTCGAGCGTCATCCATCGAGGAGTCGATTCGCCTGAACGGCGTCCAGGTCGACCGTAACGTGGCCGCCTTTCGCCACGGCCGCCAATACGTCGCCGATCCGTCGAAGGTCGAAAGCCTCGCCGCGCCCGAGCGGCCCGCGAAAGCTCCACGAACTCTTGAAGGCCGCATCCGGCTTTTCACCGATGAGCTCGTCTCGTTCCAGAACACGGCCTACGCCAGACGGTACGAACAGCTCGTTGCTGAAGCCCGCCGAGCCGAGCAAGCGGTTGCCCCCGGCAGCACCGTTCTGACGGAAGCCGTTGCGCGGTACAGCCACAAGTTGATGGCCTACAAGGACGAGTACGAGGTCGCGCGGCTTCTTACGCTGCCTGACCTCGGCGAGCAGGTCAAAGCAATGTTCGAGGCGCCCGTCAAACAGGTCTATCATCTTCATCCACCCTTGCTCCGTGCGATGGGGCTCAAGCGGAAACTCTCGCTGGGACCGTGGGCTCGTCCCTTCCTCAAGACGCTGGCCGCGATGAAGTTCCTCCGCGGCAGCGTGCTGGACCTTTTTGGCTACGCCCATTTGCGCCGTCAAGAGAGGGCGTTGATCGGCTGGTACGAAGAGATGATTCGTGGTTTGTTGCCGACCTTGACCGCCGCGAACCTGGAGACAGCCGTCGAGATCGCCCGGCTTCCGGACCGTATCCGCGGCTATGAGCAAATCAAGCTCGCATCGATCGAAGAGACCCGACAGACAGCTATCGCGATGCTCGGCCGGCACTCTCGATCCGCTGCCGCATAGAGGCGGCCCAGCGTCTTTTCGCCTCTCCCATCTCTCGGATAAGCGTTGCTTGACACTATTTCGTTGGGTACCCTAGAATTAATTTTCTGGATGCCTTGTGATTTATTTAGGTAAACCTAATTCAAGATGCTTCACAAGCTTCCGTGTGATGGGCTGCTTCATTTTGGCTTCGACACTGATCGGCCAATCGCCCGAACCGGTTGCAAAGGATCCTGTTCAGGCCCGCCTCGAAATGCTGGAGGCGCGCATCCGTCAACTCGAAGCTGAGATCGTCGCACTCAAAGGCGCCGGCGAAGAGCCCACCGAGGAGTCCGAAACCTCCTCCCGGCAAGCAGCGTCTGTGGTTCCGGCTCACGAGCCCGAACCTCTTGTCGAGCGGCCCCTGCCCATGGCCGAGGTGATCCCGAGCGACGCCGATCGGTCGTCCCGCGAGGACTCTTTCGAGATTCGCATGCCTATCTCGGGCTATATGGAGTCCCACGTCAACAAGGCCGAAGGCGCGCCCGCGATCGGCGACTTTCACCGCTTCGTCCTGCTCTTCGGACACAGCTTCAGCAACCGTATCCAATTCTGGTCAGAACTCGAACTGGAACACGCCTTGGTCGAGGGAGGAAGGCCGAGCGGCGAACTGGAACTCGAGCAAGCCTATCTCGACTTCCTCGTCAAACCCTGGTTGAACTTCCGTTCGGGCATCATGCTCGCTCCCGTCGGCCTCGTGAACGAACGTCACGAGCCTCCGTCATTCAACGGAGTCGAGCGGCCCTTTGTCGACACCGTCATCCTGCCCAGCACCTGGTTCGAACCCGGCGCCGGCATCTTCGGTGACTTGGGCGGCGGCTTCGTATACAAGTCGTACGTTATGGCTCCGCTGAACGCTTCACTCTTCAACGCAGAAGAGGGTATCCGTGAAGGCCGGCAGAAAGCCTTCGGGTCGATCATGCAGAACCCCGCGATTACGGGACGTCTCGAGTATCACGGCCTGCCGGGCCTGTCGCTGGGCGGCAGTTTCTGGACCGGCAAAAGCGGTTTCGCCACTCCCGGCATCAACCCTCGGGTCAACGTTTTTGAGTTCGATGGACGATTCAGCGTTTCACGATTCGATTTCCGGGGGGAATGGGCAAACCTGACCCTCGATCAAACCGAGCGGCTGAATTCGTTGCTTCAGCGCACAACAGGCGTCAACCCGAACATCGCCGAAAGAATGCGCGGATTTTATCTCGAGGGGGCGTACCACTTGCTCCCGCTGAGGCAGCGATACGACCTGGTCGCGTTTTCCCGTTACGAGAACTTCGATACCCAAAACCGCATGGCCCAAGGCTTTCTCCCTCTCAAGGAGTTCGACCGCGATGCACTCGTCACGGGGTTGACGTTCTTTCCCGAGCCGGATGTCGCGCTCAAGTTCGATTACACCGTTCTGCACAACCAGAGTCGGCTCATCAAGGCCCGTAATGGCGTAAATCTTGGCATAGGATGGTGGTTCTGATGTTCTTGACCTGCATTTCTCACCACCTGGGGTCAAGTACGCCATCGCTCGCCAAGAAGCCCGCGCCTTGTCCTGAGACCCTTCTCAGGCACTTCGTCTCTCCACTAGGGGAAAAAGCAGGCGAGACCCACGAATGAGACGTCACGCCCCCCGAACGGTTCCGCTGTTGCTCCTGATCTCTCTGGGCCTGTTCGCGATCGCGTCATCCGAGGCCGAGTCCGAGCGCGAACAGCCCGACCGCGTTATCAGCATAGTGGCCGAGCGCTTCAGCTTCGTGCCTTCCGTCATTCGCCTGAAGCAGGGCGAGGTGGTCGAATTGAGGATCCGCAGCCTCGATACCAACCACGGCTTCCGCATCCGGGAAGCCGGTGTCAATGTGATCGTTCCCAAGCGTGGGCGCGGCGATACCCGTATTCTCTTCCGCGCACAGAAGAAGGGGGTCTTCCCGTTCGAGTGCTCGAAAGCCTGCGGCGCGGGCCACACCATCATGCGCGGTCGGATTGTTGTGCGATGAAGACCCGTTCACTCGTATGGGCCGCGTTATTCGCCGCGCTGCTATCGGTGACCGCAACGGCGCCCGGCCCAACAGCGAGGGCGGCCGACACACAGCGCCGACTCTCGCCGACCACGCGCCTGTTGCAATCTTCCGCCCGGAATCTCAACGGAGCACCCGCAGGACGTCCCTCGCAACCCGGCAACCCGCTCCCCGGCATCACCGAACAGGAGTTTGAATTCTTTCGCATCGGTCTCGACGATTTCCTCGAAGTCGAGGACGCCGCCGAGGGGCTCGGCCCGGCCTTCAACGGACTCAGTTGCGCGCAATGCCATGCAACCCCCGCGATCGGCGGGATCAGCCCGGTCTCGGAAGTGCATGCAGGCCACGTCGATCAGAACGGCAGCTTCACCGTTCTGGGGGGCGATACCATGTTCCACCTCTTCTCGCTCCCTGGCCAGGAATGCCAACCGCGCGTTCCGCAGGAAGCGAATGTCTTCGCCCGGCGAGTTCCGATCCCGCTTTTTGGAGCAGGTCTCGTCGAAGCCATCGCCGATGAGACCATCCGTGCTCGTGAAGACCCCGACGATCAGAACGCCGACGGTATCAGCGGCCGAGCGGCCGTCGTGGTCGACGTCGCCAGCGGACGGGAACGGGTCGGCCGATTCGGTTGGAAGGCCCAGCACGCCACCCTGCTTACCTTCGGGGCGGACGCCTACCGCAACGAGATGGGTATTACCAACGACCTTTTCCGCACGGAAGTCGGCGCCGGTATCGATCCCGAGCGGCTCGATCTCTGCGATCCGGCTGCCGATCCCGAAGACGTCCCGGAGCTCCTTACCGGTTTGCGCGGCATCGATTCCTTCGAAGCCTTCATGAAGTTCCTCGCGCCTCTGGAACGCGGCCCGATCAACGAGACCGTCATACGGGGAGAAACTCTCTTTTCGGCGATCGGCTGTGTACACTGCCATGTTCCTATGATGGTCACCGGCGAAAGCCCGAATCCCGTCTTCGATCGTCGTGAGGTCTTCCTGTTCTCGGACCTGCTGCTGCACGATGTCGCCACGGGAGACGGCATCCCCCAAGCGTCGGCCCTTGCCCATGAAATACGAACACCCGCGCTGTGGGGTCTGCGCCACCGCCGCCCGCTGCTGCACGACGGCAGCGCCGCCAACCCCGAGCAGGCTGTCTTACGCCACGGCAACGAAGCGCAACGGTCGGCAGACAGCTACCTCAGGCTTTCGGAGGAAGACAACTCTGCTCTGCTTGCTTTTCTCGACTCGCTCTAAAACGCGGGGCGTAGCCTGAAACCAGCAAGGGCAGCCATCCACCGTTTGAAGTTCGTGCTGCTAGAATGGGTCCGAATTCAAAGGAGGCGTACATGCACTTTGATCGACGCGAATTCCTGGCCGCCGGTGCCGCCGCCGCCGCTGCTTGCAACCGGAAAGCCACCGATAGCCAAGCGGCCGCTTCCGGTGCTTCGGCGGGCGCAAAACTCGGTATTCCGGGTCCCTATCCGGGACGCGTTGTAGCCGTCAGCCATCCCGGCAGCATCATCTCTGACCAGTATCAGGCCGAGCCGGTCCGCCGGATGATGGAGCGCGGCATGCTCGAACTGACACATGCCGAGAGCTGGGCCGATGCCTGGCGCGTATTTTTCGAGCCGGGCGACGTCGTCGGTGTCAAGCTCAATCCGGTTGGCCAGCCTGCCGTGATATCGGCGCCCGAGGTGCTGTACCCAATCATTGACGGCCTGGAGCAGGCCGGAGTCAAGCGCAAAGACATCATCGCCTACGACCGCTATCACGACCAATTCCTCAACGCCGGGTTCGACAAATGGCTTCCGGAAGGAGTCCGCTGGATGTCGGCGTCACAGAAGTTCCGCAACTTTCAGATGGATATGGAGGGATACGACCGCGATACGTACATGGAGATGCCGCTGGTTCACCCGGACTACAAAGAGGAATTCAGCCTGAACGATCCGCACATCCGGCGCTCGTACGTCTCGAACTTTTTCAGCAAAGAGATCAACAAGATGGTCAACCTGTGCCTGCTGAAGCACCATCAGTCAGCGGGCGTGACCCTGGCGCTGAAGAACCTCTCGCACGGTCTCGTCAACAACGTCAATCGCAGCCACGTCACAACTACGGCAAATGCCTGCGGTCTGTTCATTCCGGCCGTGGTCGACTTGCCGATCGTTCGAGAAAAGGTCGTCTTGAACATTCTTGATGGGGTCAAGGCCGCCTACCATGGCGGTCCCGGCACGACGGTCAGCAAGTACGCCTGGAATCACAAGACGATGTACTTCGCGACTGACCCGGTTGCGCTCGACAAGACCGGTTGGAAGGCCATCGACAATAAGCGTGAGGAGGTCGGGGTCGCTCCGATCGCCCTCCTTAAACCGGACGAAGACAGCCGTTGGCTGAATTGCCATGTAGAGCACATCGAAATCGCCGGCAACTTCGGTCTCGGCGTGTTCGACGACGAGCAGATCCGCATCAAGCGCATCGATCTTGCTTAGATGGTTTCTCCCACGTTCGTTTCGGGAGCCCGCCGCTCCTGCCTACCAAGCGGGGTGCTCACAAAACTTCATGTAACCCTCGGGGGCGATTGCTAATCTGACTGATTAGGGTATTGTCAGTGGGCGTTACTTTCGTAACAGGCCTGATAGCTGTCTTGCTGCTGTTGCCCGGGGCGGCGTCCGGCCAGGTAGGCGGTTTCGCGATCGTCGGACAGGCCGTGGTCGTGGGGCCGAACTCGGAACGCTTCGGCGCCGCCGGAGCGCACATCCGCCTGCAGTCGGTTTCCGAGGTGGAGCCGGATTCCGAATCGCAACAGGGAGAGGCGCCCGCCGCAGAGCCGACTGCCGAAACGGACGAACTCGGCATCTTCCGCTTCTCCGGCATTCCCGCCGGCTGTTACGTGATTGTCGCGACAGCGCCGGGCATGATCGGTCAGAGCGACTTTTTTTGCTTGCCCGCCGAGGAGCAGCCTTTTCGGCTCGCCATCGAAATGCAGGTCGAGGCCGTCGTGGAGTCCGTCGAAGTGACCGCCTCCGCCATTACGATCGACCCCAGCGAAACGTCCTCCTCCGGATCTGTCGGTTTTTCGACCATAGATAACGCGCCCAAGGCGAACAAGAGGTACGAAGACGTTATGCCGCTCATTCCCGGCGTGCTGCGCGGCAACGAAGGCGAGATCAACCTGAATGGCGTTCGCGCAAGCCAGAGTGGTTCGCAATTGAACAGCGTCGACATGACGGACCCGGTCGCACGGACTTCGCAGTTCAGTCTGCCACTCAGCGTGATCTCAAACGTGCAAGTCCTTTCGACCCCTTACGACGCGCAGTTCGGCGGCTTCGCGGGAGCCGTGTCCACGGTCGAGACCAAGCCGGCGGACTTGTCGAAGCTCAAAGTCGACCTCCAGAATTTCGGTCCCCGCATCCGCCGCAGAGACGGCGCGATCATGGGGATCGAGTCGTTCACTCCAAGACTCACCGTCAACGTTCCGATCAAGGACGGCCGGCTCGCTCTTCTCCATTCCACGGAATACCAGTTTGTGCGCGCGGATCAGGAAGACGCCAATCTCCCGCTGCTGGAACGGGATGTCGAGCGTGAGACGCTGACCGTGTTCAACCAGTTCGACGCCCGCATCTCCAACCGCAATCGGATGTCACTGAGCGTTCTCGTTTACCCCGAGAAGCTCAGCTACTTCGGCCTGAACGCCTTTAACACGCAACTTTCGACTCCCGACTTGCGTCGGCGCGGCCGCATGGTGACTTTGAGGGATACTCACGAATTCCGGTCCGGCGCGCTGCTGATCTCGAATCTCTCCTATCAGGACCTCGACAACGATGTGAAGCCGCGTACGTACGATCCTTCTTTCATCGGTCTCGAGCGCGCCAGAGGAGCATTCTTCAACCGGCAAGCCCGGCAGACGATACGCCGCAATCTGTCCGAGCAATTCCATTTCGCCCCACTGGGAAATCACCAGATCGTGACCGGCGTCCAGTGGGGCCTCGAGTCCTACAGCGGTGACCAGATCTTCAATCCCATTACCTGGCTGGGCATAAACAACCGGGTCGTCTCAAAGCTGGACTTCACGAACCCAACGACCGTTCGCGCGAACAAGAACGACCTTGCCACGTTCGTGCAGGACAAGTGGTCCGTGTCGGAAGCGCTGACACTCGACCTGGGCGCAAGGCTCGAACGTGACTCGGTCGCCGGGGAGTGGAACCCTTCCTACCGCGCCGGCTTCGCCTACGCCTTCGGCGGCGGCTCGCGCACCGTGCTCCGCGGCGGCAGCGGGCTGTTCATCGACCGGGTTAGTCTGCTCGTGCCGACGTTCATGCAACTTCCGGTGCGCATCGACACGCGCTTCGACCCCATTGGCAATATCACCTCGT
Organism: Bryobacterales bacterium; assembly: GCA_026713545.1. Lineage (GTDB taxonomy): Bacteria > Acidobacteriota > Terriglobia > Bryobacterales > UBA6623 > JAPPLB01. Next base: position 92,097 of record JAPOOG010000099.1, on the reverse strand, counting down.
TGCGGCGATTCAATCCACACATTGACGGAAAGATTCGAAATGCCCGAAGCATCGGTTGGAACCTGCAACTCGATCACGAGTTGATTAACGATCTGTTCCTGCGGGTCGGCTACCAGCAAAGGCGAACAACACGCAATTTCTTGATCGAACCAAGCTTCCCCGTCGAATCGAGCGACGAGGCAAGCGCCCTGATTCTCAGCAACAACGGGCGAGATCATTATCGGGAATACCAGGCCACGGCGAGATACCGCCTCAAGGGCACTGGTCATATCACTGCGTCATACGTTCGGTCCTCGTCCGTCGGCGACCTGAACGACCTGGGCTCGATCTACGGTCCGGCGCCTCTTGCGTTGATTCGTCCGAACGAGCGGGCTCCATTGCGATTCGATGTCCCCCACCGCTTTCTCGCTTGGACCGAATTCCCGTTGCCGTTCGGCTTGAAGGGCATCCCCGTATGGGAAGTGAGAAGCGGGTTTCCGTACTCGGATATCGACGAGCATCGTGACTTTGTGGGCTCCCGCAATCGGGCAGGGCGCTTCCCGGTTTTCAATGCGCTCGATTTCCAGGCGTCGAAGCAGTTCACGATCAAGCTGATGGGCAAAGAGCGGCGTGTCCGCGCCGGCATACGGCTTTTCAACATCTTGAACAATTTCAACCCGCAGGACGTGCAAGGAAACCTGGCGAGTCCTTTCTACGGAATCTTCTATCGCGGTGTGAAACGCAAGATCCGCGCGTTGTTCGAAATTGGCAACTGACCTGCATTTCTCACCACCCGACGGCCGAAGCACGCAATACGACCGCCATGACTTCGCTTTTCCTTCGCAACGCTTGCTTGCCGTGCTCGACGTACTGTCAAGTACGCCTGCTCGCACCAAGCGGCGCGCGCCTCGTCCTGACGGCCCTCTCACGCACTTCAGCTCGCCACGTGGTGAGACATGCAGGCTAGCCGGAAAAGTATTCGAGAACGCAGATAGACATGCCCGCGATTGTGGAAAGAGCATCGAGTTGAAGTTGCGGGATCGGCTGTCGTGCACGCGACGTCAACACGCGTTCAGCCGTTAGCTGTCATGCAGGGGACAGTCGCTCGCCCGTTGCCGCGCCGCACGAACAACTTGGTGAAAGGCCCGCCGCATCGCTGATATCGGCTGCTCCTGCCCGGCTCCTGTCCCGACCCCATCACAGCGATCACTGTGGGGCTTTGCTCCATCAGGCCCCGCCGGGACCTTCAGAGACCAAGATTCAAGAGCTAATCCAACGTCTTTGCTACTCGAAAGCCGAAGCTGCTGATCCGAAGGGCGGCGCGGTCCCAGATGCGCGCGCCGGGACGGAGGAAACCCACATAGCTGGTCCAGGAACCGCCGCGCAACACACGGCGGCCGCAATTGCCTTCCCAGCAGTCCTCCGTCCACTCCCACAGGTTCCCGACCATGTCCGAAAGAGCGACTCCGTTGGCGCCGTAGGAGCCGACAGGACAGGTTCCTCCATGAATTCCCCGGTTACGGCAACCTGTAGGCGACCCGGCGGCCGCACGTCCCCACTCCTCCTCGGTCGGCAACCGATACGTACCGCCCGTGGTCCGGCTCAGCCATGACACATACTCCTGCACATCGTTCCAGCTCACGCATGTCACCGGATGGCGATCCGTCTGTCGAAAACCGGGATTCCTCCACGAGTCGCCTTGAACAATGCTGAAACATCCTCCGCCCGCACCCCCGTCGGTCGCCGACGCGAACGCCCGATACTCGCCGACCGTCACCTCGTAGCGGCCCAGCGCCAGCCGTCCGCCCGGCATGACCACCATCTCCGGGCACTCGTCACAGTCCCGGAACATCTCGCCCGGTTGTGGCTGCTCATCGCCGTCGGCCGAAATCCGGGAATCCGGAGCAGGAGATACGGACACCCGCGCCTCGGCTGCGTGTGGATCATCCACTGTGCCGCGCAGCGCGGCCAGCCGAATCTGCGCGAGCACGCGAAAAACCCCGTTCGGGAACTGTTCGAGGTATGCCTCGTACTCCGCCGGGTTCGTGCTGTTCATGATCGACTGCCAAAACAGGTTCTCTTGCTCCTCGGTGGCTGCCGGCGGGCCCGCGGACATCGGCGATGGGGAGTCCGGTCCAGCGCCGCGATCTTGTGCCGCTGCCGCGGACACACTCAGCAACACGAGTGAGATGACAAAGACGAGATACCCCGTTTGGAGCCTCCCGCGTTCATCCGGCTGCGGGAGGCGCACACGATACGTTTCCTGCCCCAGGCTCATCAAGCTTATCTTACCTATTCGATGGCGGTGTTGGTCTTCCCGCGAGGGATGGTTTCACAGTGAGCGTCTGAACCAGCGGGACGGCGGGGCGCTCGGTGGAAAGCGGCTGTGACGGCTGCTCCAAAGGCGCCAGTAGCACCCATGCCGCACGGCTTCCGGTCCTCCTTCCGGGAAACAGTGTGCTTTGTTTTCGGTGGGGACCGGTTGAACAACCCATTCAAAGATCACTTCCGGGAGTCCGGCTGAAATCTCTTGAGGAGGAGGCTGTTTGTGATCACGGAAACACTCGAAAGAGCCATCGCGGCAGAAGCGATGATGGGGGACAGCAGCCAGCCCGTCCAGGGGTAAAACAGACCCGCCGCCACCGGAATGCCGACCACGTTGTAGACAAAGGCCCAGAACAAGTTCTGCCGAATGGTCTTCATCGTCTTCCGCGACAGCTTGATGGCCGCCGCAACCGTGTGCAGATCATCCTGGACCAGAACGGCGTCAGCGCTCTCGATCGCCACATCGGCGCCAGCCCCGATGGCGATGCCGACATCAGCCTGAACGAGAGCCGGGGCGTCGTTGATGCCGTCTCCGACCATCGCGACGGCGCCGTGTTCCGACTGGAGTCGTTCCACTTCCTGCGATTTGCGGTCGGGTAGAACCGCGGCCCGCACGGCATCGACTCCGATCTCAGCGGCTATCGCATGCGCCGTCCGGCGGTTATCGCCTGTAATCAACGCGATCTTCAGGTCCGCCTCTTTCAGCTTGCGGACCGCGCCGGCGGCCTCCGGTTTGATCTCGTCCGCGAGTGCAATGGCGCCGGCAAGCCCGCCGTCAGCCGACGCGAAGATCACCGTTTTGCCGTCGCGTTCCAACCGATCTCTGATCATCCCAGCCGCTCCGAAATCGACGCCGTGCTGTTCAAGCAACGATTGCCGGCCCACCAGCCAAGGACGCGAGTCCAGACGCGCTCGCACACCGACGCCCGGCCAAGCGCGAAACTCTTCTGCGGGGCTCCAGGGGAGTCTCCGGTTTTCAGCCTCGGCCACGATCGCTTTGGCCAGTGGATGCTCCGATCCTCGTTCAACGGAAGCCACTGCGGACAGCAGGTCATTTTCACCGAGCGAACTTAGAGGCGTCACATCGGTCACCTTCGGCTTACCGGTTGTCAGCGTACCGGTTTTGTCGAATACGACGGCTCTGACCTTGTGCAGTGTTTCCAGGGTCTCGGCATTCTTGATGAGAATGCCGTTCTCCGCACCGCGGCCCATTCCCACCATCACGGCGGTCGGGGTTGCCAGGCCCATGGCGCAGGGGCAGGCGATGATGAGCACCGCGACGGCGTTCAGCACGGCCAGCCGCAAGGCGTCCTCCGGAGGCGCGAGCAGATACCACGCCGCGAAGGTGATCGTCGCGATTCCGATCACGGCAGGGGTGAAATAGCCGCTGATAACATCGGCCAGCCTCGCGATGGGCGCCCTGGAGCCTTGGGCTTTCTTGACCAACTCGACAACGCGCGCCAGCATCGTCGCGCTGCCCACGTTACGCGCTCGAAAGAGAAAACTTCCCGTTGTGTTGACGGTTCCGCTGAGAACGAAGTCCCCGGCCGCTTTGTCAACCGGTATGCTCTCGCCGGTCAACGCGGCTTCGTCGATCGCGGACTCGCCGCTCACCACTTCACCGTCGACGGGAATGCGCTCGCCTGGCCGGATCACGATCACATCCCCAATCCGTACGTCTTCGACCGCGATGTCGACTTCGACACCCGCGCGCACCACACGAGCGCTCGATGCTTGCAGCTCCAGCAGACCGCGAATGGCGGACGACGTTCGGCGGCGCGCCTTCGCCTCCAAGAACCGGCCGAGCAGGATCAGGGTGATGATGGCCGCGGCCGTTTCGAAATAGACGGGAACGTCGCCGGGGGCCGCTGTCCGCGGATCGATCCAACCGGGGGCGATGGTCGCAACCAGCGAATAGAGAAACGCCGATCCTGTACCTACCGCGATCAGGGTGTTCATGTCAGCCGACCGCCGCCGCAAGCCTTTCCATGCCGAAACAAAGAACAGTCGTCCCGAATAGAGCACTACCGGCAGCGTGAGAGCCAACTGCATCCAATGCCCGCCAGGGAACACCAGTGCGCCGTGGGACATCGCGATGACGAGCAAGGGCAACGTAAACACCGCCGCGAGAATGAACTTGCGTTTCCAGATGGCGGCTTCGCGTTGCTGCTCTTCACCCTTTGCTTCCGTGATCACAGGCGATGTTTCGCGAGCTCCGTATCCGGCGCGCTCGACCGCCTCGCGGATGTCGGAGACATCAGCCAGAGGAGCCTCGTACTCCACTGAGGCCGTGCCTGTGGCTAGATTTACTTCGGCTCGAGCGACACCGGGGACCGCAGCGACAGCCCGCTCGATCGAGCGGACACAGCCCGCGCACGTCATGCCGCTGATTTGCAATTCGACGGTCTCCGCCGTACCGGACGGAACTGCGCCGCCGGATGTCATGGCTTCCTCCTCTCTGAAGTCCTCCACCGACCCGCTCTCCCCAACACGGGCCGAACCACAGCGGCATCCAACCCCTCGATGAACCCGCAGATCATGCCTTCTTTCACGCCTTCCCGGTCCCAAGCGTCGAGAGTCCGTTTCAGATCACGGCGGTAGCGCCGGAGTTCCGTCAACTTCTCATCAAGTTCGTCGAGCCTCTGCCGCGCCATCTGCCGGACTTCCACACACGGTCGCCGGCCTTCCCTCGCTTCGGCGATGATCCACGCAATCTGATCCAGAGTGAAACCGACAGCCTGTGACTTCTTCACAAAAGCCAATCGCTCAAAGACGGAATCGTCGTAGAGGCGGTAACCGGAAGCTGTCCGTCCGGCGGGTTCAATCAGTCCTCGGCTTTCGTAGAAACGCAAGGTCTCGACTGCGATGCCGCTGCGTTTGGCGACCTCTCCGATCTTGCGGAGGGAGACTAGGGCATCACGTTCCGCAGGGGTCATGCCTTTAGTATAAAGCCTATAGCAGGCTATAGAGTCAAGGGATATGGGTAAGCGAAGGATCCTGGCTGCGAAACCGCTTGCCAAGCCCCGCAGTTATCGCTGCGGAAAAACCCGCTTGGTGTTCTTGGGGATATCGAGTTTGAAAATCTTGTCGGGAATCTTCGGGTTCAACTTGACGTCGTTGTACGTGAATACGCGGTAGTCTTCGCCACCCGGCTGGTGCAGTTTTTGTCGGACGGCCTGCCAAGTCTCTGTCGAGACCCACATTTCCAGTTTGGGAACCTGCTTGCGCATTCCTTCCGACTTCGGGATCAGTTCAAGCCTGACGGTTGCTTGACCAGCGGCATGATCTTCTCCGAGCAATTGAAGCTCGTAGTTCTCGCGAAGATAGTCGGCTGAGGTGCCGAATCCCAGCAGAAAGGCCTGCTGGAACGTATCCCGATGCTTGGCGATACTGTACTCCTCGACGGTTGCGATGCGCGGGCGGTAGATCTCGGCTTTATCGCCGCTGACGGCCAAGTGATAGTTGTAGGGCTCGCGAAAATTGATGAGCAGCCGGACCTTGCCGTTCTTATCCTTGCGCACGAACATCTCGCCGGACTCGGTGGTCTTCTCTTCGAGAAGCGCCATGTACTTCACTCGCGTGATGCCGGCTTGCATGCTCTCGAAACCGGCGGCCGTGCGATCCATGTTGGCCAGCAACTGTTCCAGATCAAGGCTCGCGGCCATTGCCGGCGTCAAGGCCGCCAGGACAAGACAGAGAAGTCGTTCCTTCAAGTGCATACGAAGGCCTGTACAGATGTACGCAATACGGTCGAATCCGGTTACGCAAAGTCGGGAGCAGTTACGGACGGACGTAGACCAGATAGGCGGTTCGTTCGCCGTCGGCTCCGCTGGAGGGTCGCGTTTCGACGACTTCCAGATTCCGGCCTGTCTGGCGCCGCAGAAGATCTTGCATCGCGGCGGTGAAGTCTTCGCCTGTTTTCTCCTCCATCGCCGAGGATTCCACCAGGAACACTCGGGTGCGCTGTTCGTCGCTGAGCATCTGCACTTCACGGACGCGGGGCAAGCGGGGCTGATCGTTGAACAGGCTGCGCGGCGTAAAAAAAATGAATGCCAGAATCGCTGCAACGATCAGATCGTACTGCCAGGAACCGCGCCGATAATTCCAGAACAGCACAGGCCGCAGGCCACTCCACAGCTTGCGAAGCATGTCGTCAGTTTATCGTAGAATGAGATGCGTCCGCAGCCGTAAGTGACTGTTCCCTGGGACGATGACCGTTCTCCAGACCAGACTCTGCCAGTTCGTGAAAGCGGCAACGCAGCTGCAACTCATGCCCGTGCTGTCGAGCGGCGATGCCCCATTGATCGGCGGTCAGGCCGTGATCGAAGGTGTCATGATGCGCACGCCACACAGCTACTGCACGGCGGTGCGGCGACCGAACGGCGAGGTGGTTACGGATGAATCTCCGATCAGCCGACCGTCGGAGCGTCGAAAGATCTGGGGTTGGTTCGGCGTTCGTGGTTTGGCCACGCTGGGTCAAGCTCTGAAGCTGGGGTTCAAGGCGCTGCAGTTCTCGGCCGTGAACGCCATTGACGTGGAGGACGAAAAGGCCGGAAAGGGACCGACGGAGAAAGCGGACGGGAAGACCGCCGAGATCCCGGGTTGGATGATGGCGCTGAACATCGCGTTCTCAATCGGCTTCTTCATCTTCTTGTACAAGTTTGTGCCGCTCGTAGCGACGACGCAGATCCAGGAAGTCACGGGTTGGCTGCAGGGGAACTTCGGCTTCAGCCTGATCGACGGCGTAATTCGACTGGCGATCTTTCTGACCTTCCTCACGCTGATCTCTCGGATGAACGACATCCGCCGCGTCTTCGAATACCACGGCGCGGAACACAAGGTCGTCTTCAATTACGAGTCGGGCAAGCCGGTCGAAGTGAGCAATGCTCAGGGCTGCAGCAGGTTCCATCCACGCTGCGGCACGAGCTTCCTGATGGTGGTGATGATCGTCAGCATAGCGGCATATGCACTATTGCCGTTCGAGGGCTTCGCATTGCAGTTCCTTTCGCGGATCGTCATGCTGCCGGTGATCGCGGGGGTGAGCTACGAAGTCATTCGTTTCGCCTCCCGGCACGGCAACCTCATGATGGGCTGGCTGGTGGCGCCGGGGTTGTGGCTGCAGCGCATCACCACGAAAAATCCATCCGACGATCAGGTCGAGATCGCGATTCACGCCCTCAACGGCGCAATGGATCTCGAACGGCGGCAGGGCGGCGAATTGATCGTCGCGTAGCCCGGAGTTTCCCCATGGAGTGGCTGAACAAGCTGGAACAGGTAGAGGCTCGCTATCAGGAGCTGTCCGAGCAGATGGCCGAGTCGTCTGTGATTGCGGATCCGTCTCGCTACCAGCGGATCGCCAAGCAGACCGCGGACCTGGCCCCGGTTGTCGAAATGTTCAACCTCTGGAAAAGGCTTAAAAATGATGCCGAGTCAGCGCGCTCGATGTTGGATGAGCCGGACCCGGAAATGGCTGCGTTCGCGCGTCAGGAGCTTGACCAGGCGGAAGCCAGGCTTGCCGACCTCGACGCGGAGATCAAGGTCCTGCTGTTGCCCAAGGATCCCAATGACGACAAGGGTGTGATTCTTGAAGTGCGCGCCGGAACCGGTGGCGGCGAGGCCACGCTTTTTGCCGCCGAAGTTTTCAGGATGTATGTCCGCTACGCAGAGTCGCAGCGTTGGAAGGTCGAAATCATCTCCTCGAACGAGACCGGCATCGGGGGATACAAGGAAATCATCGCCATGATCACCGGCGACCGAGTCTACAGCAAGATGAAGTTCGAGAGCGGTGTGCACCGTGTGCAGCGGGTGCCGCAAACCGAAACGCAAGGCCGAGTGCATACTTCTGCGGTGACCATCGCGGTGATGCCGCAGGTTGACGAGGTGGAAGTGGCGATCGAGCCGAAAGATCTGCGGATCGATACCTACTGTTCATCCGGACCCGGCGGCCAGTCGGTCAACACGACCTACTCGGCAGTACGCATCACGCACCTGCCCACGAACCTGGTTGTCACGTGCCAGGACGAAAAGTCGCAGATCAAGAACAAAGCGAAAGCCTTGCAGGTGCTGCGCTCGCGGCTTTACGAGATCGAGGCCGAAAAGCAACAAGCCGAGCAGGCGGAGCAGCGCCGCAGCATGGTCCGCACGGGCGACCGCAGCGAGAAGATTCGCACATACAACTTCCCGCAGAATCGAGTGACGGATCATCGGGTGCCCGGCCTTACGGTTTACGAACTCGATCAGATTCTCCAGGGAGCCCTGAACAAGTTGGTTGAGCCCGTAACCGCTCACTTCCAGGCCGAGCGTCTGAAGAGTGTCCGGGATGCCGCCTGAGCCCCGCACCTCCTTGACGAAGGCCTCGATTTCGCAAGCCCTTCGGAAAGCGGCGCAACTCTTCGAGAATTACGGGACCGGCGTCCCGCGGCTGACGGCGGAAGTGCTGCTGAGTCACTGTCTCGGAGTCGAAAAACCACATCTCTACGGGCATCCCGGACAGATTCTTTCGCCGAAACAGTCCGCGTGCTTCGAGGAGTACGTGCAACAACGTCTGGAAGGCAAGCCCACGCAATACATCACGGGCACGCAGGAGTTCTACGGCATCTCATTTCGCGTTGATCCTGATGTTCTGATTCCGCGTCCGGAGACGGAACTATTGGTGGAGGAAGCTCTGTCGCACACCTCGGAGACAAGGCAGATCCTGGATCTGGGAACAGGCTCGGGATGTATCGCGGTGGCAATCAAGTCGAACGCGCCGCGGAGCCGCGTGATCGCTGCGGATATTTCCGGGCCTGCGCTACGAGTGGCCCGCCGCAATGCGGTCGAACACGGCGTCCAGGTCGACTTTGTTCATGGTGATCTGGTGGACGCGTTCCGACGTGAGAGCTTGGGAATGATCGTTTGCAATCCTCCTTATGTTCCCCTGAAGGATCTTCCCGGCCTGCAGCACGAACTGCGATACGAACCCGGAGTCGCCCTGTTCGGTGGACAGGATGGCTTGGAGGTCTATCGCCGCCTTATCAAGTCCGCGGCGGCCGCACTGAAGCCCGAAGGCCGACTGTTGCTGGAGTTAGGCTATAATGGCCGGTCCTCGGTCGAGGCGCTGCTCTCGGATGCCGATTGGCATCTGCCGATCGTCCGGACCGACTTGGCGGGCATCGATCGCGTGCTCGCCGTCCGACGCCGCTCTTAGTCCGGCGCATTCCTCTTGATCTCCCGCCATCTGGTTCCTCACAATGAAAATCGCAAAAGTTGAAGCCTTTCTCCTTTCGTCGCCGCTCGATGAGCCGTTGCTGCTGCCCTTCTATGGCGGCGAACGAACCATCCTCAAGCGCGATGCGATGTTGATCCGTGTTACGGCGGACAACGGGCTGAAAGGCTATGGGCCCGGACCCGCGTACGAACGCGCCGAACGCGAGATCAACGAGACGATCGCGCCCTTCCTCGAGGGCCGCGACCCGGCTCAATGGCGCACGTTCGAATTCCCCGGCGAGCTGGCGCTGCAGAAGACCTACCGCGCCGTCGAAGTGGCGGTGATCGATCTGGCGGCCCGTTTCGAAGGAGCTCCGGTGTCGGAGCTGGTCGGCGGCCGCAAACGGGACCGTATCAAGCTCTATGGCAGCGCCGGCATGTACATGAGCCCTGAAGAGTATGCCGATGAGGCCAAGGCCATTGCTGATCTCGGATTCACGGCCTACAAGATGCGACCCGCCCGCGGCCCGGGAAAGGACCTTGAAACCATTGCCCGGATGCGTGAAGCCGTCGGGCCCGACGTGGGTCTGATGATCGACGCCCACGCCTGGTGGCGCATGGGTGACAAGAGCTACTCCCAAGAGACCGTCGAACAGTTGGCCAGAGACAGTCAAGCCTACAAACCGACTTGGTTCGAGGAAGCGGTTCCTCCCGACGACCACGCTGCCTTGAAGAAGCTCCGGGATACCGGTCTGGTGCCGGTGGCCTCGGGCGAGCACGAACCGGACGAGTCGTCATTCATGGATCTGATCGAAACCGGTTCCGTTGACTACGTGCAAATGGACGTTTGCTGCCAGGGCGGATTCGAGATGGGCCGGCGCGTCTTCGAAGCGACGGCTCGACACGGTTTGCGTTTCGCCTTCCACTGCTGGGGCACGCTGCTGGAGGTGATCGCAGCCGGACAGCTCGGGATTTGCTGGGACGAGGATGTCATCGAGTGGCTGGAATACCCTTGTCACGCCAACCGCGGCAAGCCCGGCATGTACCCGTTCCTCGTGGCGGATGACGTCCTGAAAGACCCGTTGCCCATCGAGAACGGCGATCTCGTCGTGCCCAACGAGCCGGGTCTCGGCATTACGGTCGACGAGAGCGTCATAGAGCGGTATCCCTACCAGCCGGGACCTTGGTCGATCTTCAAGATCGACTCGCCGCCGGAAACCATGGCAGTTTCGGGCGACCACAGCGTCATGTGGGTGGGTCCCGTCTCAGGGGCATAGCGTCGAGGCCGCCATCAGCTCTCACTTCCGGGGGCGATACGGTAGTCACCCCTCTTGGTCCGGTCGATGAACGTGATGAAAAGCTCTTTGCCGAGGCTTTCCACATGTCGATACCGCCAGACTTCGAATGGGTACGGTATCTCCGACGAGCCCACGGGGTGAACTTCGATCTCGTCCGGCGGCCCGTAGACGATGCAGATGCGACCGCGGTCGGACTGCCAACCAAGCCTGTCGGACACCGTCTCGAAGCGCTCGTTCGCAAAGGCGATGCGGCGGTAATGTTCTTCTCTGTACTCGTTCTTGGGAGTTCGCGGGGTCGGATCACGGCGAAGCCAGAACTGCTCCACGAACTTCTCCCGCTCCTCGTCGGTGGTAAGCCGCTGGAACGCGGCGCGCTCTTCGTCAGCGATGATATAAACCACGTCCTGATTGAGCCATCTCAGGTGGGGCTTGTTTTCTGCGCCCTCGGTCTCGCCCGGAGGCACGGCTGCCGAACATGCAGCCAGAGCCAATGCGGTGAGCGCCGCTAAGACCAGAGCAGCCGGCAAAGGCATCCCTTGCACGTTCGACTTTGTGGGATACAGCAATCGATGAATGCGTTTCACGAGACTTCCCCCTGAAGCAGCCACGGCCGGCTCGCCGCCTGACCAGCGGTTTTGTTCGAGCGTGGCAAGCGCAATGGCGTACTCGTGCGCATCACCATTCATGGCAACGACCATGTCGTCACAGCATTTTTCGCGCTCGGCACGCATCACGCCAGAGATCCACCACACCACCGGGTGATAGAAAAGCAGGCCTTCTACCACTCGCTGCAAGTGATTCGCCAAGTAATCGTAGCGGCGGATATGGGCTAGCTCATGCAATAAAATCGCTTCGACCTGCCCCACAGGGAGGCGGGCGAGCAGACCGATCGGCATCAGGATCAATGGGCGGAAGTGACCCAGGACCATAGGTGTGTCCACCAAGCAGGACTCCAGCAGCAGGACCGGCCTCGAAAGCTGCAATCGAGCGCCTAGTTGAGCCAGTGCATTCCGCCAGCGTTCAGGAGCACAACAGACGCCTCGCCTGCGAAGCCGCCGTGCCGATAGCCAGCCGAATACATGCCACAAGCAGGAGGCCCCGACGCCTGCCGCCCAAAACGGCGCCAGCCAGGGCGCGATGGCGGCGAGACCCCGATTCGGAGCGTTCACGGCTTCGATCGCAGGCTGCAGACCCCACGCGAGGAAAAAAGGTGCTTGCACGGCCTGCCGTCCCTCCGCAACGTCCGGTAGTAGGCGAACCAAAGTGAGACCGCAGACGACGACGATCAAGACCATCGCCACACAAGACGCAGCGTATCGAATGCGAGGGGACTGCGCTGTCAAAAGCATCACGCCGAGCGCCGCGGCGACGATCGCTCCTTGCCACAGTGAATGCAGGATCGTCAAGCCAACCATTCCGGCCACGGACGTCTCCACAAATGCCTCGAGGAGGTTCATCGCTTACCTCCCGGATATTCGTCCAGCAGATTGCGCAGGGCGGCGAGTTCCTTTTTCGTAGTCTTGCGTGATGACAGCGCACCTATCATGAGCGCCTTCGCCGAACCGCCGAATGCGCGTTCCAGCAGGTCGCCGGCCAGTTGCCGCTGGGTCCACTCGCGCGATCGAGAGGGTTTGTAAATATGCGCACGTTGACTCTGATCTCGTTGCGCCAAGCCTTTCCCGGCCATGATCTGCATGAACTTCAAGACGGTGCTGTACTGCACGGGACGCCGCCGGATGAGCACGTCGCAAACCTCGCGCACGGTGGCTGGTCCGATGCTCCAGAGCACGGTCAGGATTTCGAGTTCGGCTTCAGTGGGTTTTGGCGGCTCATCCTTCATGTACGAATACTTTACTAGTAAAGATTTAATATGTCAAGAAAATTTTGTCGGCGGCCCGCTTGGCGATGCAAAGGCATTGAACGAACTGGGGAGCGGCCGCAAGCGGCAGGGAGGGCCGCGCGGCGCTGATGAGATCACACGATCCCTGGCTCTGCACCTTCGCGCCAAGCCGGTTGACGCGCTGTTTCAACCGCCGCTATCATCAAGTTGGCCTTGTTGCAGGCCCTTGAGAAACAGGAAGAATCGAATGGGACCCCTTGGCGTACCGGAGATGATTTTCATCTTCGTGTTGGCCCTGCTTGTTTTTGGACCCAAGAAGCTACCCGAACTCGGCAAGACGTTCGGCAAAGGGATGGCCGAGTTTCGGAGGGCTTCCAACGAGTTGAAGACCACGTTCCAGACGGAGATGGACAACATCGAGCGGGAGACCAAGCTCAAGGAAACAGCCAACGAAATCAAGGACGAAGTCAACAAGCAGATCAGTTCGAATAACTACGACGACAGCGAAGACGACTATTACGAGTACGACGACACGCCCTACGATAGCGGGGCCTCGGCCGCGAAATCCAAAACCGCATCCACGACCGAGACCAGCAAAAGCCCCACCATCGACGGCGGTTCGAGCGTCGGATCCGGCAATGGCCAAGGCGCCCCGGCCGTTGCCAAGCAGTGAACGGAAGCCGGCGGAATCGAGCGCCCGACGCCGACAGCTCCAATACCAAAGCCAGTTAGCAAGGGCTAATGAGTTCTGACGATCAAGACTCGCGGGAGAGCCGCGAGGGGACAACTCCGTCCGCCGACGAACCGGATCACGAAACCGAAGGCGTAGCATCGGATGCGTCCGATGCGCCTGAGGAGTCCACCGCTGGCGCCGAAGAGAAGCCTGCGGCCGAAAGCGACAAAGCGCCCGAGGCTGAAGGCGAGCCCTCCACTACCAAGGGTGAAACACCCGCAGCCTACTACGACGACCCGTACGAAGAGTACGAGCACGACTACCAGGAGCCGTCAAAGGCGGCCTCGACCGAGGTCACGACCACCCAGCCTGAGCCGCCCAAATCACCCCCTCCCCCACCACCCCCCGTCGACCCCGAAGAGGAAGAGGACGACGAGGAGGACGGCATGGCGCGGATGTCGTTCCTCGAGCACCTCGAGGAACTTCGAACGCGAATCATTCGAGCACTGGTCGGACTGGTCGTCGCATATGCGATAGCGCTGACTGCGAAGAACTACCTCTTCCGGTTGATGCGGGCACCCTTCGACGCCGCGGTCGAGGCCATCCGACTCAACTCGCCGGACGTCAATATTCAACTCGTGGCGCTGACGCCGATCGAGCAGTTTCACTTGATCTGGCTCAAGATTCCGATCGTAGCGGCCGTCTTCATGGCGGCGCCCTGGTGGATGTACCAGGTCTGGGGGTTCGTGGCGCCGGGCCTCTATCGCAAGGAGCGCCGATGGGCCTCGCCGTTCATTCTGTTCGGCAGCGCCCTGTTTATCCTCGGTGGCGTTTTCGGGTATTTCGTGGCGCTGAAGTTCGCCCTGGCCTTCCTTCTCGATGTCGGTGGAGAGGAAGGGGTCCAACCGCTGATCAGCATCAATGCGTACTACAGCATGTTCGTCAGCATCATGCTCGGTTTGGGCGTCGTATTCCAGATGCCCATCGTCATCTTTGTCTTGACGACGCTGCGTATCGCGAGCCCCAGATTCCTGATGGGCAACGTCCGTTACGCCATTCTGGCGATCTTCGCCTTGGCGGCCGTGATCACGCCGACGCCGGACATCTTCAACATGATCACGTTCGCGACGCCGATGATCCTGCTGTTCTACGTGGGCATCGGCGTGAGCTATGTGTTCCTGCTGCGGCGCGAGGGCAAGAGCCTGCCTTGGGGCAAGATCATGCTGGCCATCCTGTTCGTACTTGCCATCATTGCCGTCATCATCTACTACCTGCATACGGAGTTGGGTTACCAGTTCGTGCGCGAGTTTCCCTGGTTCGTCGCTCCGACCGGGCAGTAACGCCGCGCTGTGCGTTCTTCTCGCGCATCGCGAAATCAAGGTACTCTTGCAAGTCGAACGCCTGGGCGGCAAAACCAACGAACCGTTCGACGGACTGCATGAAGAGGCCGTCGGCTGACAAGAGCGTTGCTGGACAAACGTCCTGATCCCGATGATGATCTTGACCGCCTTGCCGGCGACTTCCGGGATGATCGCGTCACCCGGTGACAAGGAGCTACGGCAGGTTGTTGCGGAACGTGCGAAGGCGGGAGCGTGTCCTGCCGGATCTCAGGAACCGGCTTTGTCGAGCAGGTGGCCGTATTCGTCTTCAGGGGCGCTCTCGGTCGTCACAGGCAGACCGCGCGCGGCCCAACCGGGATAGGTCGGTTGTCCCATCGGGTCGGTCTCGCCGCCCATGCCGCCACGCATATCGACCACGCTGGTGAAACCGGCGTTGAGAAGCTGTGAGGCGGCCTGCATGGAGCGGCCGCCCTTTTGGCAGCCGGTGATGCACTTGGCATCCCTGCCGAAGTTCGCCTCGACGACTTCGACGAAGCGGTTGTTGGGCTGCATCCTGCCGTAAGGATCGCGATCGAGGACTGGGATGTTCTTGGCTCCCGGTACATGTCCGGCCTCGAACTCGGCCGCCGTGCGCACGTCGAGGTAGATACAGCTTTCGTCAGAGTCGAGAAGCTCCTTGGCTTCTTCGGGAGAGATTCTTTTGATGGACATGATGGGATTCCTGATGTAGACCAACGAGCATAGCACGCGCCGGCAGGCCGAATGCCGCCGCTTCACAATGACTCTCGGGGATAATAACCCGTGTAAGCACCAACCCGTCGCAGTGCTCTCAGATGCCTGCCGCGAAAGAAGTAGCATGGCAACTCCATTGCTATAATCGCCCTGCTCGGGAAGCCCCGAGCCGCACTCTGATCGAAGGAAGAAGACTCTGAGCATGAGACCGAGAAGGCAGTGGGTGTTGTGGGTTGTCGTGGTGTCGAGCTGGTTTGCATCACTTGCGGCAGCGCAGACATCAACGCGGATGGACACGTTGTTTCTTCGGTTCGGGATCGGCGTGGAAGAGGATCAACGGTGGGACGGCTCGGTCGACGTGTTGGGTGGAGAGGTTGTTCTGGTCGAAGGGTGGCAGTTCTCGAAAGAGGACAGCGTGACCGGGCCGAAGTCCTGGCGCCTGACCAATCGCCGGGACGAGGTGGCGGGTTTCGCCCGCATCAACTACACCGAGATGAGCCCGGCTCAACGCCCGCGGGTTTTGCATTTTCCCGTGGGAGTCTTCGTCACGATCAGGCACAGCGGCGGCGCAACCGTTTCGGTGCAGACGACTCAGGGCAGCTTCGCTTTTTCACTCTCCGATGTCGGCCTTGATCCGAGCTCGTTTCTGGGGGGACGCGCCTCCGTCGCTTGGAGCCCGACTGTCGAGAAACTCACAACGGATGAATACGAAGAGGACGAGGCCGCCATCAGACGGTTGCCCGACGGGTCGCTCGCCACCGCCTGGGTGGCCTATCGGGACCGTGGCGACCACGTCATGATCCGAACCGGCCGAGCAGGGCGCTGGTCGGCGCCGGAGGAGGTCACTCCCGAGCCGGCCGACCTGTTTCGATGCTCTCTTGCAGTTGACGCTCAGGGTGGACTTTGGGTGTTTTGGAGCCGTCGCGACGGGACGAGTTGGCAAATCTGGGGCCGCCGCAAGCACAACGGCTCCTGGCAGGCGCCGGTAAAGTTGAGCGGCGACGGCACAAACACCTTCCACCGCGCGTCGGCGTCCAAGGACGGACACGTGTTCGTCGTCTGGCAAAGCTTTCGAGGAGATCCCGGTCAGGCGCAAAGCGATGTCTACCTGCGGCGCTTCGCGGGGGGCGAGTGGTCCGACGAGATACGCGTCAGCGAATCGATGGCCAACGACTGGGAACCACAGGTCGCAGGAGGCGCGAGCGGCTCGGCCTTTGTCGTCTGGGACAGTTACCACAGAGGCAACTACGACATCTTCTTCCGCTCCTTCGAGAGCGGCAAGCTGGGTTCGCTGCAGCAGGTGACCTCCAGCACTCGCTTTCAGGCGCACGCTTCCGTAGCCGTGGACGCCGAAGGCCGGCCCTGGCTCGCCTGGGACGAGTCCGGCGCGAACTGGGGCAAGGACCAGGGCTTCCTCATCAACCCGCCGATGTCGGCGCCGCTGCATCAGGAGAGGTCGATACGAGTGGCCATGCGGGACGGCAAGGCCTGGCGCGAGCCAAAAAGGAAGATCGAGCCGTTCTACGTATACCGGTTACATCCGAACTTCGAGAATCCTCAGATCATCTTTGACGGCCACGGCGCTTTGAACATGGTCTTCCGCCACTGGACACGCCAGCGCGCCCGCGCCATCGGCAGCAAACTCGGTTGGGAGAACTACCTCACTCGCTATGACGGCGAGTCGTGGACGCGACCCGTCCCCCCCGCGCATAGCCGGGGATCGATCGAGAAACGCCCGGCGTTGACGGTAGACAACGCTGGTAGTGTCTGGGCGGCCTGGATGACCGACAACCGGTCGTTCGAGGACATGATCCCTCGCAACGCTGAGATTTACGCGGCGAATCTGGGACGCTCAAGACTGCCTCCGAGATTCGACAGCGGAGCTCTGGGCGATTTCGAGGACCCGTTCGCCGAAGAGGTGCCCATCCATCCCACGGAGAAGGAGGACCTCGCCAAGATCCGAGCATACACGATCGAGTCCGGCGGCGCGAAGTACAAGATCTACCGCGGCGACATGCACCGGCATACCGATGTCTCGCAGGACTTCAAGTATGACGGATCTCTCATCGAGGTCTATCGTTATGCGCTCGACGCAGCCGGTTTGGACTACATCGTCCCGACCGATCACCAGTTGGGGTTCGATCATGAGTTCACCTGGTGGCAGGACGAAAAGCTGACCGACCTGTTCCACATCGCGGGTACGTTCACGCCATTGTTCGGTTACGAGCGCAGTCTGCCGTTCCCAAACGGGCACCGGAACGTGATTTTCGCGAAACGCGGGACGCGCACCTTACCGATTCCGGATGATGAGCGGCGTGGCGAAGCAGGAGCGGCCAAACTGTACGAGTACCTTCGGCAAAATGATGGCATTTCGATGCCGCATTCCTCTGGAACCGCCCAGGGGACCGACTTCCGCGACAATGACCCCGAGGTCGAGCCGCTCATCGAGATCTATCAGGGCTACCGTGCCAGCTACGAATACAAGGGTGCTCCGAAGGCTGCCAGCGACGAAAAACTCATTACACAGCGAAGCGGTTACAACCCCAACGGCTACTGGTGGAATGCGTTGGCCAAAGGGCTTAAGCTTGGCGTTCAGGCCAGCTCGGACCATTGGTCAACGCATATCTCTTACGCCTGCATCCTGAGTCCGGAGTTCACTCGCGAGGCGATGTTCGAGGCGATCAAGAAGCGCCACGTCTACGCAGCCACCGACAACATCATTCTCGATTTTCAGGCCGAGGCGGCAGGCAAATCGTACATCATGGGCGACATCATCTCATCCAACGAGGTTCCCAAGCTCAAGATTCGGGCCATCGGCACCGACAAGATCAAGCAGCTCGTCATTGTGAAAAACCAGACATTCGTGTACACCGGACGGCCCAACAGCAAAGAGGTCTACCTCGAGTTCCAAGACCGCAATTTCGAACCGGGAGCAAATTACTATTACGTGCGGGTGCTTCAGAACAACGAGCAGATCGCCTGGAGCTCGCCAATCTGGGTGGAGTAATTCCTGCCAGCCTGCCCACGAAGTCAGGGCAGAGTCATCGTCTGCTTCAGCCGTCAGGCAGGGTGAAAGCAGGTTAGAGTCTCGGCCGGTAACCGGCTCTTGTGCGTATCCGGTGCTTGCTCAGCGCGTCACTCACGAGTTCGATGCTGATGCTCCGCCAGCCGCGGTTCGGGTTGGGCTGGGGATAGTAGGTAAGGGTATAGGAACTGCCGAGCTCCTCTCGGATCTCGGTGAAAGCCTCGGCCTGCCTCTGCCAGCTTCTTGCGAAGAAGGCCCTACCGCCAGTGCTCTGAGTCAGACGGCGGAACACGTTCCGAGAGATCGGGTCCTTATTCACCTCTTTCGTGCTGATGACGTAGATCGGGATCCCCTCGTCCTCCGCAAGTGCGCGGACATCGTCGGGAGCAACGGCGCTCGCCGTATCGGGCCCGTTTGAGAACACGATCACAACCTTGCGGCCGGGCACTGTTGCGGCGTCGCGCAGGGTGAGAAGCAAGCAATTGTAAAGCGCCGTCTCATCGCCCGCCACGGCAAGACGGAGTCCGCGGATCGCATCCCAACGATTGTTTGTCAGCGGCGCGTGGCGTGTCAGATTACGGCTGTAGCCGTAGACGGCCACTGAATCAGCGCCATCGAGCCCGCGAATGAAATCGGCGATGGCGTCTTCCGCATAGACAAAGCTGCGGTACATGAAGTTGCTGGTGTCGAAGAGAACAAAAACGTTGGCACCCACCAGAGACGGTTCAGCCGCTGCAGAGGTATCCGGCGCCTCCGTCGCAACCTGCGCGGGTGTAGTAGGAGTGATCGCCGCCACGGCGCGCTCTCCAGAAGCGGACAGACGTCGGGGTGCTTCGTTTCCTTCTGCAAAGGTCGCCAAAGTTTGCTGAATACCGTCTTCGTAGACACGGAAATCGCTTGGCTGCAGATTGCGAACGTAGCGGCCGCGGCGGTCGGTGATCGCCACGTTGAGCAAGACCAGATCGACCTCGACGCGGAAGAGCGGGTCTTCAGAGCTCACTTCCTGCCCCACGGCGGGAAGTTCAAACTGGATGCCCATGGATAGCAAAAGGGCAAGAAACAACAGTGAACCCATCCCGCAACGAATGTTTGCCCGTTTCACTCTGATTCTCTCCTTATTCTCCGGAGCTACTCCTGTCCGGCGCGCAATGGATCGGCTTTGCGCTGCTTCATCTGCTGTCGATAGCGTTCTGCAACAACCTGCATCGAGTGTAGCAACGCGGGCCAATCATCCAAGTTGGTGGCGAAGATACGTTCGATTGATCTTTGCGTCCACTCCGGTATGAGCAAGTTCAGACGCACGGGTTCGATGTGCATCTCGTCGGCGAGCGTCGCCCAATACAGATTTGTCGATTCCCAACTCTCAGCCATAATGCGGCTGGAAAATTTCATCATGGTCGGGAAAAGCGGTAAATGTAACAGGTCCGAACGATAAGTATGAGAGAGCGCCGGGTGAGGGGTGCCGAAGATGCCGGCGATTCTCTCGTAGGCAAACCGCTCGCGATCGCTCTCCCTGAGCGCTCCGATCTTCCGCCAGATGGGACCTCCGACATCCAGCGCGTCATTGCCGTACTTCTCACCGAAGACAGTTGCGAGGCGGTATCGTTCGGCGGGCGTCAGACCGTCGATCCCTTCTCTGACCTTCCCATCGGCCGCAAGCCGACGCAACAGATCGAGCCGGTGCGGGCCCAATCGCTTTCGCAAGATGGGATCGATCCTGGCGGCCAGTTCCTCATCGACAGCCGAAGCGGCCACGAGCAAATTCGCGAGCCGTAGATGAAGAGCAACGAAATGTTGTTCCTCCTGCGTCACTCCCCACCAGCGAGGAACGACGGCTCCGATCATGATCTGCGGCTCGAGGTCCTGCCAGATCAGCGCCTGCCGCTCGGTCGGAACGAGGAAATTCTGCTCGGCATCAGCCAAGGCGAATGCGAGCCCATTCAGAGAGCCCACCATCCGGCCGCCGGCGCTGTTCGGCCAGCCCGTTCCACTCAGACGCGGCTGCGCCCAACTCCTTGTTTGCTGCGACCCGAAGAAGTCGTGACTGCGCACAAAGAGCGGATTTGCCCGAATCAGCTCGGCTCCCGGGGGCGAGTAGTAGATGTAGTTCAGGCCCACGAGCGAATCCCGCAGGATAGAGGCGAAGTTCCCGCGGATGTTCAACAGGCTTTCCGGCTGCCCGCGAGCCTTATCGACGGCTCGGCTCAAGTTCATCGAACGCTGACGCTGAATGTGTTTCTCGATCCAAGTCCCTTGCGCGAATGTGTTTGACTCTTCCGATGACAGGCTCGAACGCGGCAGCCGCACCTCTGAGATACGAGACGCCAGCCGATTCGCCATCGCGACATTGAAGCTCTCACCGCGCGACACCCGTTCCAGATGATCCGCGAGGTCGAAGATGTCTTTGACCGAGACCAGCCGCTGCGAGGTGAAGCGGCTGTTGAGCGTCCGGACCATCTCTTCATGAATGCTGCGTTCATTCGGATTCGGATTTCCGGCCAGCAACTCGATCAGCCTATCCTGGGGGGATTCGTCCTCAGACGAACCGGTAGCCGCCAACAAGACTTTGACGCCTGCTCGGCCCGCCTCAAAGATGGCTTGCTCGCTGCCGACATCCCGCAGCACGGCCATCAGGGCTCGAAACGAACGCTCGGCGCCGGTGGAAGGGATCTGCCCCTGTCGGACGAAGATCTGCCACAGACTGAACAAGGCTTGATGCGTGCCGATCGCATCCGCCCGCCGCGTGAGGTTGCGTCCTTTTTTAAATTTTGGCAGTGAGTCGAAGTACGCCAAGATCGTCTCTTCCGACAGACTCGGCGCTTCGTTGAACATGCTGAACTGATCACCGAAATCGGGATAGGCCAACAGCAACTTCTCTACCGCTGCTGGAGACAAGGCCTGCTCCCGGGCGCGATCCATGTTTGTGAGAGAGATGAACATCCGCAGCGGCTCGTTCTCGACCATCTTGCGGCACATGCCGAACATGGCCTCGACCACGTCGTCCGGCTGCGTCCAATTAGGAGCCGCTTTCGCGAGACGCCCGTCGTATTCGCCGTGGGGGTGAACCGTGAAGAGATTCTTCCACGGACCCATTCCGCCCGGGAGATGAATCTGACCATTCGGCTTCACATCAAGGCGTGTAATGAGCAGCATCAGGTCCGAGTTGGCCCTGAATATCGGCCGCGCCGGACCGGGGCTCGTCACCTTGCCCCGGACGGCCATGTAAAACCGTTCAAGGCGCGTCGGGGCACTAAAATACTCCGACACCCGGCCGTCCACCCGCCACATCGAATCGTAGTAGGAGACCATCCAGCCGTCATCCAGCTCGACCAGCCGCTGCAAGAACTCCGCCCCTTGGTCGGGAGAAACACCAACAAGCTTGTGCCAGACGTCACGAGCTTTCGGACCCAACGGAACCACGGCCTTGCCTTCTTTCAACTCGAACATGCCGCCGAAAAAGTCGAGCACGTTGGCGAAGTCGAGCATGCGCTCGCTGCCTATCTTCTCCCGCAACGCCAAAGCGGTTGGCCGATGTATCTTGCCAAGAGCGACATACAACCGCGCCATGATGGGATTCGCCAGCAGGTTATCGACGAAATCGCCCTCGGCCTTGCGCCGCACAATGCCCATCCAGTAATCCTTGCCGAAGAGCACGGGCAGATGGGTCGACTTGTACGGCATCTCGAAGGCCCTCTCCTGACGGAAGGCTTGCTCCAAGTCGGCTAACGGGAACCCCGAATCGATCGAAAGAAACGCCCGCGACGGATTGACGGTTTCCAGCACCGCTTCCGGGCCGCACTCGTTCCGCAGCCGGAAGCCCAGGATCTTGAGGATCTGCGCTGTCTCTCTCGACTCGCAGGTGGGAATGCGGATCGTCTCGTCAGCTCCGGCGAGTTGCTCCAACTCGCGAGCCTGCGACAGATATTGCTGGATGAGCTTGAGGTACTCCGTCGGAACCATCGAGTCCAAACCCGAGGTGGCCCGATAGCCGCTTGTCACAATGTTGCGCGCAAGCGCAGGGAACAGTTCCTCGGGGCTCTGGTCGGAGGAAAGTGCCGCCATCCGTCGAAACGAGAAGAGAGGCCCGGGAATGCTAGCCCAAGTATTGGCGCCCTCATTGGTCGGAGCGGGGTCGACAATCTGTTCGGCAAGACGCAACCCCTGCCCGCCGGCGTCACGGTACATTTGCAAAAGTCGGGCCACTTCTTCGTCGCGACCGTCCGCCAGAGCGATGAAGACCAGTCGGCGCATGAGGCTCCGGCGACCGTCCACGTCAGAAACAGGCGTGTTGTTCAGAACTTTCTCGTATGCTTGCAAGCGGTCTGCGTCCCCATAGCGGTCAAGGAACTCAGCGTACTCAAGCAAGTCCTCGCGGCTTGACTGCGGCGCTGCCGTTGCGTCGGCCAAGACCTGCCGAGCCTGGAGGGGTTCGCCCGCTTGCTCCAGTTCGGCCGCATGACGCGCAGCTTCACTCTCCGCCCATAGAGGCAGTGCGCATACCAGAAAAAGGGTCACCACCAGAGTGCGACTCATCATATTCTCCCGTTGAAGGATCCTCCGAAGCCACCGGATGCACTTGGCCCCTTCCTCAACTCCAATCGGGCCGATTGTAAGTTGTTACCTCGGCTACTGACAAGCGATTGAACCGTTTTTTTCCTTTCTCGCACGATATAAAAAAACGGACATCCTTGAAACATACTCCTGGGAGGAATCCCAGTTGCTGGAAGGAGCCTCCTCTATGTCCCTGCAGCCCCGTTGTGGCCGGCGAAGAAGCGATGAATACGCTCGGCCTGTACTTGTCCGACAACCTTCTGAAGGTCATCGAGTGAACTGGTTTCGATCCTGTGCAGGCTTCCAAGAGTGCGCAGAAGCTTGCGAGCCGTTTTCTCTCCGACACCGGGGATCTCAAGCAGCACGCTACTGAGTCTTCGTGAATCTCGACGCTTGCGATGGAAAGCAACAGCAAAGCGGTGGGCCTCGTCGCGCACCTTCTGCATCAGGTGGAGCACCGGAGAGAAGCGGTCCAAGTAGACCGGCTCGTCCTCTTGGCCGACAACGTAGATGATTTCTTCACGCTTGGCGATGGCGGCGACGGACTGGTTGATGATGCCCAGCGCTTCGAGGGCCTCGACGGCAGCATGCAGTTGCCCAATCCCGCCGTCGATCAAAATCAAGCCCGGAAACGGCTTCTGTTCGTCCTGAAGACGCCTGTACCTGCGCGTCACGGCCTCCCTCATGGATGAGAAATCATCGATGCCGTCAACGGTCTTGATAATAAACTTGCGGTAGTCGCCTTTCTTCATGCGGCCTTTTTCCCAAACGACCATCGAGGCGACCGTATCGCTACCCTGGATATGCGAAATATCGAAGCATTCGATGCGTTCCGGGGGAGCGGAGAGATTCAGCGCATCGACCAGTGCGTCCATGATGGCTTTGGACGAAGGTTTCATCACCCGGAAGCGTTGCTCGAATCCGTGACGAGCGTTGGTCTCGACCAGATCAAGCATGGCCCGTTTCGAACCGCGCTGCGGCGTCGCAATGACAACTTTGCGTTTCCGCCTCTCGCTCAGAAGCTCTTCCATGACATCGCGGCCGTCAAAGTCGACCGGCACATGAATCAGTGAAGGAACATACTGCGCATCCAAGTAGATCTGCATCAGCAGGCTCGAGAGGAACTCCCGTTTCTCGAACTGATCAACGTTTTCCCAATAGAACTCGCGGCGGTCCACGACGCGTCCGTTCCGAACGTGGAAGAGATTTACGGCCACCAATGGAGGTTCGGCATGGACCCCGAAAATATCGATGTCCCGGCCTTCCACGGCAGCCACACGCTGCCGCTGCTTGAGTTCATCGACCGTCGCAATCAGATCCCGCAGTGCTGCGGCTTGTTCGAACTCCATCTCCTCGGCGGCCGCCTCCATTCTATGGCGCAGATCGCGGATTAGCTCCGTATGGCGGCCTTCCAGGAAAGCGTGGACGTCGGCTACGGCCCGGCCGTAGACGGCGTCGGTCGTCAGTCCAGCGACGCAAGGTCCCCAACAGCGCTGAATGTGGTATTCGAGGCACGGTCGAGGGTGGTAGCGCGTCAGGTCTACGCGGCAGGAAGGAATGCGGAAATAGCGGTGAATGAACCGCACGATGCGATGGGCGAGATTGCCGGGGAAATAGGGGCCGTAGTAAGTCGAACCGTCCTTGCGAAGGCGACGCGTCACATAGACGCGCGGGAAACGCTCCCTAGTCAGCTTGATGTAGGGATAGGTCTTGTCATCCCGCAGCAGGACGTTGTACCGCGGTTGTCGTTGCTTGATGAGGTTGTTTTCGAGAGCGAGCGCCTCTTTTTCGTTGGCTACGGCGATGTAGTCGATGTCGCGGGCTTCAGAGAGCAATGTGCCCGTCTTGGCATCGGCGAGCTTGTCCTCAAGAAAGTAGCTGCGAACACGATCCCTCAGACTCTTCGCTTTTCCAACGTAGATCACCCTCCCGCGTCCGTCCTTGTAGAGATAGACGCCAGGAAAAGCGGGGAGGGCCGCAGCCTTCTCTCTTAACGCATCGAGATGGGGGAAGACGCTCAAGCGATGCGAGAACCTGCCAACGATTCTATCAATCTGCCTTGAGCAGCAATGCCCGATCGCTGTCTCATGGAGCTCTGCAGATAGGGGTTCGACCCGGCTCAAGGAAGCAGCACGATTGGCGCTCGGTGGAAGGCGAACTTGCGGTCAATCTCGTCGATCACGTTGACTTGGCAGACGTATTCCCCGGGGGCGAGATCGTCCAGCGAAATCTGAAACTCAACTGGCGCCGCTTGACGTTTCGCTTCGGACTTGATGGAAACCTTCAGCGGCTCAGACTCGAACATTTTCACGCCGTCCCGGTAGAGCGCGACGATCGAAGACAGGGACACCGCTTCCCTGCGGCCTTCCGAGCCCGGATCATACACCTCGAAGTACACAAACATCGGCTGTCTCTTGCGGAACACGCGTGTGATGCTCGGAATCAGTTTTTGACCGTCCTGCACGAGCGGATGGGAGGCAAGAACCTTCTTGTCGCGCTCCGCCGCACCGATGGCATCTTCAAGCGATTCCCGCTGATTCGACCACACCACTGAGCTGATGCGCGCATACGACTTCTGCTCGCCGAGATCGGGGATTTCGAAGCGCGTCTCGAACGTCCCCATCTTCCCTGTCTGGTTCTCGCGCGTGAGAAACTTCAGAGTGTATTCGCCTGGCGGCAGAGTGAAGCCCGTGTCGTATTGCAGGTTCCGGGAGTTCAGCCTTTCGGCGTTCGCGCCCCGCAACTTCACCTCGATGTGGTCCCGCAGATTAGCCACCATCTTCCCTCGGCTGTCGCGCACTTGCCCGATGAAATCCAAGCGCTGCTGCTCCCGGTCGCCTTTTTGGACAAACTCCAACTCGGAATCGGGAATCTTTACCGCCACCGGGACGAAGTAGCGGTCGCGGCCCAGCCGGAAATAGTTCACTTCCAGCGCCAGCCTCAGGTCGGTCACCGGATCGCCCAACAACAACGCCTCTTCAAGCTGCCGTTCCTTGTCGGCTCGTGAGAATCGGCGGAAGTCCTTCGAGCCGAAGTACCCGGAGCGGTAGTCCAGCTTGGCCCTCGGCATCGACTGCACACGTACCTTCACTCGCCGGAACCGCCCGTCCGTCTTCTCGTTCGTGCTGTAGTAACCGAGGATGTAGTAGCTAGCAATCTCTTGCTGGGCACGCCTGATGCCCAGGGTCAAATCGTTATTGTTGAGGAACACCTTGCCACCGGTGTCGCCGGCAAGGGTGAACAGGGTGTCCTGCGAGTCGTTGAATCGTCCTCGCCGCTGCCGCTGACCTTCACCGGAATAGGCTCTCGTACCGCGTTGCGAGCCCACTGTAGCGTCACCTAACGGGGCCTCCGCCACCAGACCGCGCGTATCGATCGGATAGAACGACACGTTAGCCCGCACTGCCGCGTTGACCGTCGAGCGCAACTGCGAGTTGTTCTCGACACCCGTCCGGCTCACGCCGCTCGAGAAATACACAAGCGCCTTCTTCTCGGGTAGCGAGGCCAGCATCTTCGTCGCCGATTCCAGCGCACTCAGCTTGCGGTCCGTATTGAAGATGTTGAACTCGGTCTCATCCGCCACGAAGGCCGCCCCGTCATCGACCGCCGCGGCTTCATCCGTCTCTGCATCGACGGCCAACTCGCTCGCCTCGCCCAGCCGGAAACCCGCGATGACCTCACGCAACAACTCGCGGTTGTCCGTAAAGTCCTGCAACACCTGCAAGCGGCTTGAAAAGGCCATAATCGCGACCAGGTCCACCGACGACATCTGTTCGTCGAGGAACCGGTCCGCCGACTTCTGGGCGCGAATCTGGTCTGCCGGAGGCATCGACGAGAAATCGAAATAAAGCACCATGAGCCGCTTATCGCGATAGCGCACTTTCCCTGGTGCGGATGGCGTGATTTCTCGCTGCCGCTCCGCCGTCTCCTGCGGCTGGGCCGTCTCCCTTTCGGCAAACGTTTGCGGATCCGCCACGGCGTCAAGTTGCTGGAACTCGAAGACCGAGATCTCCTGCTTCTTGCCGTCTTCCAGAATCTCGAAATCCTCGAGCTCGAGGTCCGCCACGGCCCGGCCATCGCCGTCGCGCACTCCCACATTGACGATGACAAGGTTGGTCGACACGGAGAACTTGAAAGACCCGTCCGGCTCCTGTGCCGACAGGACGATTGCAGAGATCAAGCAAAGTATGAAAACCCGCATTGTCAAAACCTGAACCGCAGACTGGCGCGCATCGTTCTCATCGCCGCCGTATTGGTCGCCAAAGCGAAGTTCGACGCGTTCACGGTTGTGGCCAAGCCCGAAAAGTTGACTTTGTTCGTGACATTGGCGCTGTCCACACGAAACTGCACCGTTCGCCGGTCTTGGCCGAGGCGAAACGTGCGCCCGACTCCAAAATTCAGCGTGACCAAACCCGGGCCCGGAATCGTATTGCGCGCTGCATTACCGAAGCGCTCGGGGGGCGGAGTCGTAAACGCCAAAGGATTGAAGAACCTGCCGCCGCTGTCCACCGGAAGTCCGGTTGCGTCCGCGCGCCCCGATCCCACTACGCCGCTGCCGCCGGCATTCGCCTGATTGCCAAGCACGACCGCCGTAAACGGAGTGCCCGAGTTAGCCGTCACACCGCCGGTGAAGTTCCAATCGCGAAAGATCGTTTCCAACAAGTTCCTGGAGGGAGATCCCTGCGGTCCACCCACCGGTGACTCGAGCACATACGAGAGGCTGAACGCATGCCGCTGGTCGAAGCTCGATAGCCCTCGCTCCAGGTTCAAGTTCCGATCATAGAGCGCCACCACCGCCGCCCCGCCTCCGAAAGTCGAAACGTTGTCGAGGGACTTCGAATACGTGTACAGCGCATTGACCGAAACGCCTCGCCGGAATCGCCGATTCAGGCGAACCTGTCCCGCGTGGTAGATCGAGTTGCCTTCGGAACTGTCGAACGTGAATCCCACCGCATTGCTGATGCGACGGCGTTCCTCCGCCGTGAGCGGCGAACCCGCCGGGGCGCGATTCGGCGAACGCTGAATGTCGAGCCGCGTACCCTTCGTCCCGAGATAACCCACCTCCAACACCATCGCCCCCGGCAGCTCCTGCTGCACCGCCAGGTTCCAGGTCTGCGCGTAGCCGACGAGATAGTTCCGATCGACCGCGAAGGTGTTCGTAATGTCCTGATCGGGCCGTGTCGCAAAGCCGTTCCGGATCGTCAGAATCCGGTCCAGCGTCGTCGTCAATGTACCCGTCGTCGCAAACGGCGGCTGTTGCCCCAAGCGGCTCGCGGCGTTGTTGTACACCGAGCCGTTGTAGTACCAGCCGTAGCCGGCCCGCACCAGCGTCGAGCGTTTGGGAAAAGGCTTCCAGGCAATGCCGAATCGAGGCGCGAGGTTGTTGCGGTCCGACTCGATCAATGCCGCCGGGAACGGCCCGCTGAAAGCGCCGTCCATGCCCGGCAACACCGGCGCGACGCCGGTGAACCCCGGCGCGACGTCGAGGTTCACGATCCGATTGAACTTTTCCTGGAACGGCCGGAGGAACTCATACCGCAGTCCGAAGTTCACGGTGAAGTTCGCGCTCACTCGCCAATCGTCCTGGGCGTACAAGCTGAATGCCGGAGCACGGAAATACGTATCGGGGTTGCCGAACCGAATCGAGCTTGACTGCGGCAGGCCCAGGACGAAGTCCGCGAAGTCGAACCCGGTGTTCGCCAGCGGCAAGCCCCGGCTGTCGAACGCGCTGGTCCTCAAACCGCTGAAACTCAGGCTGCCTCGAGCGTTTTGCTCACTGATCGTGTTGAGCTGGACCCAGCGGTAGTTGCCGCCTATCGACAAGTTGTGATTACCGTGCACCCAAGTGACGCCCTCGCTCATTTCCAACGTTTGATCGCGGCGCAGCATCGGGCTGCCATCGGTGAGATTGCCGAAGTTCGTGAATGTCAGGTTTGGCGGGCCAAAGTTGATCGGCGCATCGGACGTGCCCCCAATCCCAAGGTCTCCGGCCACATCCGCACCGAACGCGAAGAATGGAAGCGTCTCGATACGATTCCGTGAAAAGCGCAGCCGCACGTTGTTGATCACATTCGTCTTCACATTGCGCGTCCAACCGACGCTCGCGCTCTGCGCGCGGCTGCCTGCCGTGTCACGGAACCCGAACAATTGCGCCGTCTCGGAATCCCGCATCCGCAGGTTGTAGGAGACAGACAGCCGGTCCGCTTCGGAAAGGCTCCGTCCCATCCGCACGCTGAAGTTGTCGGTGTCTTGTGGTACGGAGGTAACGAACTGGTAGTTCTGCACTTGGCCCGGCTGATTCGGAAGCGGGATCAACGGAGTCAAACCCAGTGCAGCCGAATCCAACCGCGACGCCGGAATCACATTGTTGGGAAAGGCCTCACCCGCATCGAACACCGTCACCGGCCCCGAAGCCACGGATTGTGAAAAGTCGCCCAACCGCTCCAATGCCGAGGGCAACGTCGATGTGCGGTTAAAGGGGTTCCGGCTGCGTGCTCCGTTGTAGCGGAAGAAGAAGAACGTCTTTTCGTCGTCCACGATCCTGGGGATCTTCAGTGGCCCACCGAGCATCGCCCCGAACTGATTCTGCGCGTAGGAAGGTTTGTCCACCGTCTGGCCAGTAAGTGAATAAGGCCGGGCATCCAACGCCGAATTGCGGAACGAGAAGTTGAGCGAGGCGCGCATCGAGTTTCTTCCGGCCCCAATCCGGTTGCCGAACTGCATCGTCCCGCGACGCCGCATCCATTCACGCATGCGCGCCAGCCGCTCGGGCGTCATCTCACCTCTGGCCGGGCCGCCAGAACCACCGGGTCCGCGGCCTCCGGGGCCACCCGATCCGCGGCCTCCCGCTCGTCGGCCGCCGAGCCCGCCACGGCCGCCGCGGCGGCCGCGCGCACCGCCGGGCCCGCGACCGCCACGACCAAATCCCGGTCCGCCATCTGTGTCGTTGCCGCTGCTGCGATCGGCAAAAGGATTCCCTTGTTGCGAGGGGCCGCCAAAACCCAGTCCCCGCATGTCGAACTGACCGTTGCCCCCCGGCGCCTGCAAACCACGGCTCAAGCTGCCGGTCACGAGGAACGATTCATTGGCGTCCTGCTCCGCCGCCATCGAGACCGTCGGATCGGGCATCGCCGCCAATTCGTTCATGATGCTGTTCTGCTGCGTTTCGTTCACAAGCAACCGCTGAAAGCGCTCGCGCCGTTCCGCCCGCGAGAGCCGTTCTCCGCCCCCAGGGGCTTCTTGCTGTACCCGAGCCGTCAGCGCCAACTCCCATACCGTGGGACTCGCGCCGTCGGTGACTTCAATCTCCCGCCTGACCGACTCGAAGCCGAACATGCTCACTTCCAGCGTCCAGACACCCGGCTGCATGCGGGCAAAGCGGTACCGCCCGGTCTGATCGGTCGAAGTCACCCGTTTTGTCTCGCCCTGCGTGGCAATGACCGACGTGCCGGGGACCGGCAGCTCGTTCGATCGAACGAGGCCGACATGCTCGGCAGCCGAAACGCTGCCCGCAGACATACAGAGCACAACAAGGAATCGCGATAGTAAGGTCATCGGCTTTTCCGACCAAGGCGGACTTATCTTTCCTTACGTTACCGGCAAGCAGCGGAAGTGATGTTAAATCAAGGTAAAAAGACCGGTTTGCAGTTCCGAAACATGCTCCGGGAGCCCGGTCGACGCAATATAGAAAGCGCGCCTGTTGGCGCAATCCAGAACGTTCTCCTTTCTCAGCATGGGTTCATTGTGTGTTCACCGCAGCGGACGAGCCCGCATGGCGACGGGAACTGCGGCCAACGGTACACCTCGTGCAACCTCCCGCAGACACGGGATTCTGCGCGCTTTCGCAGGATCCCCCAGATGACGGCGCTTGACGTGAGGCCCACCAAGAACGGCAGACGGTGCGCGGACACTTGCTCAGCCCCCCCACCCTCCCGAGTAATGCCGGGAAATGGTGGGAATGGAAGCCGTGACCCGTGAAAAACAGAAAAGCCGTGATTCGTGAAAAACCTAAAGGCCGTGTTGCCGTTGCGGACGGTGCGCGGACAGTTGCTCGGGTCGCCCCTTGCCGCGCGACGCCGCGCCATGCCACGCGAACGGGCGCAGGGAAACAGTGACCGGGCGGCGGTTTTTCGTGATGCGCCCCTTTCGCTCCCACTGCACATGGAACGGCCATAAAGTCCGTGATTCGTGTCTCGTGTCCCGTGACTCATGAAAACCCTGAATGCCGTGTTGCGGGCGCGGGCAACTCGCACCTTGTCCTGCCGGCCCTCTCACGCACTTTCGCCTCCCCAGGTGGCGAGACAGGCAGGCCAGGGCAACTTGGGGGCGCCGAACTGAGCGCGGCCGGCCCGGCCGGGGAGGGCCTGGACGGTCTCGCCGGGGTTGCGGTAGAGGGCCTGCCGGGCGGGGTTGCCGGCGCTTCGAAGAACAAACTTCGCTGGGGACGCATGGGCTTGATCTCACCTCCTCGATCTTTTTTCTCCGCTTTTTTCTTCGCGAGGGCCAGGATTCCCGCCTCGCTTTTCTCATGCTAAGCAGGCCGAAGCGGAAAAAAAAGACTGAAGGGCTTCAGTACCAAAAGGCAGTGTTTCGTGTCTCGTGATTCGTGTTTCGTGAAAACCCTAAAGGCCGTGTTGCTGCTGCGGACGGTGCGCGGACAGCGGCTCGGGGCGCCCCGTTGCCGCGCGATGCCGGACAATGCCACGCAAACGGGCTCCGGGAAACAGTGACCGGGCGACGGTTTTTCGTGATGCGCCCCTTTCACTCCCACTGCGCACGGAACGGCCATAAAGTCCGTGATTCGTGAAAAACAGAAAAGCCGTGATTCGTGTCTCGTGTCCCGTGACTCGTAACAACCCTGAAGGCCGTGTTGCCGGCGCGGAAAAAAAAGACTGAAGGGCTTCAGTACCATTTGCCGAAGGGGAATTTTTTCCTTCGCCGTCCGCCTGGCTCACCAAGGGAACGCCTCCCATTGCGCCGACAATGCTCCGGAAGCCTTGATTCCCAACCACTTATCGCCGAGTCTGAACCGCGCGCCGAAGATCGCTTTTTTCCATTCGGCTTCGGTTGGCGGCCGGTACCGTCTCCCGGTCTGCTCGCTCAGCCAACGGCAGCAAGGCCGCGCATCGCTCCCACTCACAGCGGTTACGGGTTGGGCGCTTACGTCCACGTCTTGCGGCACATGGGGCGGATTCGGGTGCGCCGGGCGGAACGCTCGAAACTCGGCGAAGGTCACCGGCCGCTTGCCGCTGCTGAATTCGGAGGCAAGCACCTCATGAAGGGGTGTCTTCCAGGTTGCTCCTCTGCCGAGCCCATCCGAAAACGACCGGCCGAGACTCGAACCCTCTCGGGTAGCGGTTGATCGAGAAGGGAGCCGGCGACGACACAAACACTCGCCAGTACTCGGATCTGATAAAACACCTCGAAGACAGCGAATCTAAACCCGGAACGCTTTCAAGGCTTACCATCGTCCAACACATTGGAGCCCCAGGCGTATGAATAGCACCGCTTTGTTGGCGGATGGGATTGAGGAACGCTTCGCGATACTATGCGAAGTACAGGTTTCGGACGAGCAGGGTGCCCTGGGGCACGGAATCGCCGCAAGGGATGTGTCGTCATGAGCGTCGGGTGGAAAAAACCTTTCGGGCAAGAGTTCAAGCAAGCACAAGCGGCGGCAGGCAGTTGTCCCGAGCAGATTGTGAATCACCGCAGGAGAGTCCTCCATCATGCCGTTTCGCCTTGACTCTGTTTTTCGCCGGCTTGTAGCTTGCCTGACGCTGCTCACCGCGACGGCCTGGGCGCAACAGCAGGCCGGCTATAGAATCGATACGTTCGCCGGCCTGCAGGGGATGAGAGACGGACGGACGGACGTCGAGGCCGTTCTCAACTCTCCCTATGGCGTGGCGGTGGACGCCTCGGGCAACCTCTACATCGCCGATACCAATAACGACCGCATCCGCAAAGTCGATGCCGATGGGACGATCACAACCGTGGCGGGCACGGGAATTGACGGCTTCAGCGGCGATTCCGGGCCGGCCAACCGACGCGCAGCTCGACTCCCCCACTGGCGCGGCGCTGGACGGCTCGGGCAACCTCTACATCGCCGATTCCAACAACCACCGCATCCGCATGGTCGATGCCGGCGGGATGATCACCACAGTGGCGGGCACGGGGACCGACGGATTCAGCGGGGACTCCGGCCGGGCAACCAGCGCGCAGCTCAACAATCCCATTGGCGTGGCGGTGGATAGCTCCGGCAACCTCTACATCGCCGATACCCGCAACGACCGCATCCGCGAGGTCGATGCCGACGGGACGATCACCACGGCGGCGGGCACATGGAGCGACGGATTCAGCGGGGACGGTGGGCCGGCAACCGACGCGCAACTCGACTCCCCCATTGACGTGGCGGCGGACAACGGCTCCGGCAACCTCTACATCGCCGATTCCAACAATCACCGCATCCGCATGGTCGATGCCGGCGGGATGATCACTACGGCAGTGGGCACGGGGAGACGCGGCTTCAACGAGGATGGCGGGCCGGCAACCGAAGCACGGCTCAGCTTCCCCCATGGCGTGGCCGTGGACGGCTCCGGCAACCTCTACATCGCCGATACCAGTAACAACCGTATCCGCAAGGTCGATGCCGGCGGGACGATCACCACGGTGGCGGGCACCGGGAGACGCGGCTTCAACGGGGACGGCGATCCGGCGACAGCGGCACAACTCAACGGCCCCTATGGCGTTGTGCTGGATGGCTCCGGCAACCTCTACATCGCCGATACACGCAACAACCGTATCCGCAAGGTCGATGCCGAGGGAACGATTACCACGGTGGCCGGTATGGGACCGCCGGATTCAACGGGGACGGCGATCCGGCAACAGCGGCACAGTTCAACGGCCCCTCCGGCATGGCGGTGGACGGCTCCGGCAACCTCTACATCGCCGATTCCAACAACCACCACATCCGCAAGGTCGATGCCGAGGGAACGATTACCACGGTGGCCGGTACGGGGACCGCCGGATTCAACGGGGACGGCGATCCGGCAACCGAAGCTCAACTCAACGGTCCCTATGACGTGTCGGTGGATGGCTCCGGCAACCTCTACATCGCCGATAACGGCAACCACCGCATCCGCAAGGTCGATGCCGACGGGACGATTACGACGTTGGCGGGCACGAGGACGCAAGGCTTCGGCGGGGACGGCGGGCCGGCAACCGAAGCTCAACTCAGAAACCCCCACGGAGTGACGCTGGACGGCTCGAGCAACCTCCACATCGCCGATACCAACAACCACCGCATCCGCCTGCTGATGCCGATGTCGCTCGACGACGACGGTATTTCGGACGCAGTGGAGTCGGGCGCTCCCAATAACGGGGACGGTAATGGCGATGGCATCCCGGATGCCGAGCAGCCCTATGTCGTCTCTCTTCCCAACGCACTAGACGCACGCTACGTCACGCTTCAGGCACCGGATCCTATCCGCATCACCAACACGAGGGCCTTGTCGAGGCCACCAGCGGCCCCACCTCCGGCCGAGATCGAATTTCCGATGGGATTTCTCTATTTCCGCCTTGGCGGGCCGGCTCGGGGACTGGCGGCCTCAGTGACACTGTTTCTTCCCGCAGACATGGAGGTCAACAGCTATTGGAAATACGGCCCCACGACCGACGATATCGAGCCGCACTGGTATGAATTTGTCTACGACGGCGAAACCGGAGCGCAATTCCCGGGGGAGGGTAAAATCGTCGTGCACTTCAAGGACGGCAAGCGTGGCGACGACGATCTGCGAAGTAACGGTGAGATTACGGGTGTGGGCGGGCCTGCCCTGACTCGGCGCGCGCTTGTGCCGGTCACGCTCGATGTCCCCGGCGAGGATCATTCCGTGGGAGTGGCCATCCACAATCCGACATCCGCCCCGAATGCCGTGGGGTTGGCACTCGTGGACGCCGTAGGAGCGACTCTCCAACAGGTGGAGCTGGAGGAGGCTCTGATGGCGAAGGCACAACTGGCCCAGCCGGCCTGCGAACTGATCGATTGCCAGCCGGCCCTCGGCGACACCGCCCTGATCGTACGCGGCCAGCAGGGTCCGGTGCAGAGCATGTTCATGGTGGGCGATCATGCCGGGCGGAAGCTGGACGGCCTGTCAGGAGAGTTCGAGGCAGACAAGCAACTCTACTTTCCCATCGTCGATCCGGGCCGTCACGGCGCGACCCGGTTGTTCGTCTTCAGCCCGACCCTGCAAGAGACAGAAGTGACCTTCACGCTCTACCGACAGGATGGCGGGTTGGCCGCCACTGCGAGCCGCACGGTGGCCGCCGGCGGCTTCGTGAGCGAGACCGCCACGACGCTGTTTGCCGACGCCGACGACAGCGGGCACGGCTATGTGGAAGCAAGGGCCGAGAATCCTGTGGCGGGATTCGCTTTTCTCCACGATGACGACAGCTATGCGGCGCTGGCCGGTGGGCCGTTTCACCGGAACTCCGCCAGGAGCAGCAGCCTGTATGCGCCGCACTTCGCGGTGGGGCAGGACAGTGCCGCGAAACTCTATCTGCTGTCGGGATTAGCCAGGTACGCGACGCGGGTGCGGATACGAGCATTCGACAACGACGGCAACCCTCTGGGAGAAGCTGAGCGGGAGCTGGCCGTTGATGCCGACGGCTTGCTGCTGGCCGACGACGTGGGCGAGTTGCTATCACTGAACCCAACGGCTCGGCAGGACGGCCTGCTGGAGGGCTACTTGCAACTGGATTTCTCGGTGACCCGCGGACCGGCACTGCTTTTTGCCAGGCCTCGGGTGTTGGGAGCCGTGGCGGTGGCGCGCGGCGGCGCTCGAACCGTCCTACCGTTATCCGCAGCTTCAGGCAGCCAGAACAGCTCTTTTTTGCAGGTCGCTCACAGCGAGTTACCCGGCAGCAACATGTACACCGCACTGTGGATTCTCAATCCCGGTCCGGAGACGGCGATGGTGAGGGTGCGGGTGTTCGATCAGACAGGGCGACCCAGCGCCTCGGAGCGGATCTTGGCGATAGCGCCCGGCGTCCGCAATGGTGGCGAACTGGAAGATCCCTTGTTGTTCGGCCCGGCATTCCGGCAAGTGGGCGGACACTTGCAAGTCAGCAGTGACCGGCCGGTGATCAGCTTCGCGGTGTTCGGAGACCGTGCCGGACAGTTCCTGGCAGCCATCCCGGGGCGTCCGACATTTCCTTGACAGCACTTCGAGGTTGGAAAGAAGTTCCACACGCTGCCTCGATCCGGCTGGTCAGGGCAGTCGATACCTGCCCACAAGCAATTCGTCAACCGCCTCCGGAACGCGGGAAAACCCTTCTCCAAGCTTAGCGCCGCAGCAACCCCGGCAGCGCTGCATCAGCTATGTGTGACGCCGACGGATGCCGCCCCTTTGCTGAAATGAGTCGTGAAGAGATGTGAAGTACATCAGGTACTCTGAAGAATCGACGGATAGCGTGGGAGTGAAGATGATCGAGAGGCAGCATCTCAATCAGTTCCGCTTCTCAGAGTTCGTGATGCGCCCCACTGTCAGGGAGTTCCTGGTGCTCGGCGATGGATAGCAGTATCGCCCAGGAAACCAAGCACCGACCTCAAGATTGCCTACCTTGCGGAATCAGGCAAAGAAACACCAATCCGCCGCTGTGACGGCCCCTTGTTAGACTGAAATCGTTTCGGGGTCTGGCACGTCGAAGACAGGGGTCTGATGTCCGACGGCAGAAGGCAGGCAAGTCTCGCCACATCCGTCTTGAGCGGAGTGTGCGTGTTGCTGTGCCTGCTGACACCGTTACGAGCGCAAGATGCCTGGCAAGATGCCATCGATGCGGGCGACCGGGCGCGGGCCACGAACCAGCACCAAGAGGCCATCGAACAATTCGCAGTTGCGCGGCGAGTCTCCGCCGGGTTTGGGGTCGCCGACCCGAGGCGAGCCGTAACTCTGGTCCGCCTAGCCCGATCGTATCGCTCTCTGGGAGATCTGGCCAAGCCGGAGGAGTTGTACGAAGCTGCGATTGATATTGCCGAGAAGGCCTATGACCCTTCGAGCCTCGAGTTCGCCGAGTATCTCAACGAGGCCGGACGCTATTTCCACTCGAGGCGTAAATATCGACGGGCGGAGGAACTCTATAGAAGCGCTTTCGCGAACCGCGTCAAGCATCTCGGCAGGGAGCACGCTGACGTTGCCGAGAGCATCAACAACCTCGCAGTCCTTTATGAGAACGAGGTCCGCTACAGCAAGTCGGAGGTCTACTATCAGCATGCCCTGAGGATTCGCGAAACGGTGCTTGGACCCGAACACACCGATACCGTCGTCACGATGGAGCACTATGCACGGTTATTGGTCAAAATGAATCACAGCGAACAAGCCCAGCCTCTGTTGGAGCGAGCCGAGGCCGTACGAGCGCGTCACGTGGCGCAAGCAACCGAGGCTGTTTCGGGCGAGGTTTTTCGCCTCGGCCCAGGAGTGATTCCAGCTCGACTCAACGAGAGAACCGAGCCCGAGTACACGGAAGAAGCCCGTATCGCGCGCCATGAAGGCACCGTGGTCATGCAGGCGGTCATCACACCCGACGGGGGTGTTGCAGGCCTCAGGCTCGTGCGCAGTCTCGGCTTGGGACTCGACGAAAAAGCCGTGGAGGCGGTGCGAAGTTGGCGATTCGATCCAGCCCGAATGGGCAATGCACCGGTTGCGTTTCGAGTCAGTCTGGAAGTGAGCTTCCGAATCCTCTGACCGTGGGCGGATCATTCAAGCTGAAAACATCCGGGCCGGTATCAACGCCGCTTGATCAAGAGGATGTTTCAGGCCAGCGGTTTGAAGAACCAAGTAGCAATACGGGACAACCGTGAATAGACTTGACCGACGGAGCCGGGGCGACCAGAGCGCGTCTTATTCGACCGGGAACCAATCCGGAGTGAAGGGCACACGAATCGGCTCAAAGCCCTCCAAGCCCGTAATTTCAATCTCTGAGCCGATCAGGCGAATGTCGCGCACTGCCTCGAACCCTTCCGGCACTGACGCCATGACGACCATATAGCGCGCCGTCATCTCGGCCTTCGAGTCGAGCCAGCCGAACGTGCGAGTCCCATACATTTCGGGGTTCGCAAAGTAGGCTTTCGCTGTCCCCGGGATCCGTGTATTACCGAATTCCATGCCGCGGGTCATCGCCTTGCCATTCCACGGCGGGAGCTGGATGTGCCGATTTTCTTCCCACACCATCATCCACGGGGAATCCTTGCGCAGGAACACGTACGCGATCAGAAGGCGGTGTTCAGCATTGATCGCCGAGACGAATTGCACATCGCGACCCTCGTCCAACAGGAAAAACGCCATCTTCTGGCTGGGAGGTTCCGGAGCGAAACGCCGGTAGTCCCGCTCAGGATGACCGGGCGGACCCACCGGCCAGTTTCCAAGAGGCTCGTAGTTCTTGTCGCCTCCCAGGTCGCCCTTGGTGGCCGAGGCGTCGAAGAAGGTGTGTTCAGGATCGAGAAACGGCGGACCGAACGTCGGATGCTGAACCCAGCCAAAGGGCCGGTCGAGCCCCAACTTGTTCAACGCCGTCTCTTCGACATACAGGACCGGCTGACCGTCAGCGAGCCGCATCGTTCTTGTTATGGCCGTAGCCGAGTTCTTCAAGTCGAGCTCGTGGACCAAGGAACGCTCATCATGCGAAATCATCTCGGCCGCGAGCAGCGACACCTCGCCGTGATAGGCCATGCCTTGCCGGTACTCGGTTTCCGACGGCGTACCCCAGAAGTCAAAGCACAAATTGTGACCCATGATCCCGGCCAACAGAGCCGCCTCTGAATCGGTTCCATAGATCTTGCCGTGCTTGTCGACGTCGAATGACCAAGGGTCGAGCGAAGGCCAGGGCGGAATCCAAAGCGGATTGATGGAGTTGCCGCTGTCCGTCATCAAAACAATCTCCGCAAGCTGCCCTCCGCCTTCGAGAATGGTGACACGCAGACGGTCATTCTCAAGACGCCAAGCGTTACGGTTCTCGAACATGACCATCTCCCCGCTTTCCTCCGCCACCGGCTCCGGAGCGCATCCGACCGACCCGAGCAGGAGAAGACAGCTTGCAAGAACAACAACGGAATCAAGTCGTCGGCTTGTCATAGGCGTTCATTATGCATCAAAGGAAGACTTCAGAGCACAATCCGGCAGCATGTCCCGCTCGGGCTACCGAGTCCCTTCCGGAAGCGACTCGATGATCCCGTTCAATACCTGATCCGCCGTCTTGCCCTCGGCGTGCGCGTCGAAGTTGAGGATGATGCGATGCCGCAACGCGGGCAACGCCAGCTCACGCAGATCAGCAAGGCTTACGTTGAGCCGCCCGCGCATCAGTGATCGCACGCGGCCAGCCTGAATCAGCGCCTGTGCTCCGCGAGGTGAACTTCCATAGCGGATGTACTTCTTGGCCGAGGCGTGAGCTTCCTCCCGCTCGGGTTGAGTGGAGAGAATCAGCCGAATGGCGAAGTCGCGAACATGAGGCGCGATCAATACCTCATGCGCTCCGCGCCGGGCATCGAGAACCTGTTCCCGATCCATGACTTGGTGGACCACCGGCGACTGTGGCGCCATGGTCCGGTCCACAATCTCTTCCATCTCCTGCTTTGTCGGATACCGCACGACCAGCTTGAGAAGAAATCGATCCAACTGTGCTTCCGGCAGCGGATAGGTTCCTTCCATCTCCAACGGATTCTGCGTGGCCATCACGAGAAACGGATCTTCGAGCTGGTGGGTAGTCGTACCCGTCGTCACCGTCCGCTCCTGCATCGCCTCGAGCAGCGCGGATTGCGTGCGCGGCGTCGCGCGGTTGATCTCGTCCGCCAGCACCAGATGCGCGAAGATCGGCCCGGGTTGGAACCGCAATTCCTTTGACCCCAGCGAGTCGGCCTCCAGCACCATGCTTCCGACGATGTCGGCTGGCATCAAGTCGGGCGTGAACTGTATGCGCGAATCGTCCAGGTGCATGGCGCTGCCGAGCGTGCGGAGTAGAGTCGTCTTACCAAGTCCGGGTACGCCTTCCAGCAGCACGTGTCCGCCCGCCACCAGAGCAATGATCACGCCCTCGACCACGTCGTCGTGTCCGACGATCACCTTGCCGATCTCGTCACGCACGAGCTTCATCTGATCGGTGACGGTTTGAAGGAACTGCTCGCTGGCAACCATTAATTCCTGCTCTTCTGCCGCAACGTTTCGAAGTACTTCTGTACGTAGCGGCGATAGGCATAGGGTATTTCGTCTCGACTCACGCGACCACCAGGGTCGCGATGTCCCGCAGCGGTCGGAGAATAGGGTGTTCGAAGCTGCTGCGGAACAGCCTCGGTCTCGATCAGCACTTCACCGGACATGTCTTCGGCCCTCTGCTGAAAGAGTTCACTGAGTTCGCCCATGGCCTGCATTTGCTCGGCGGCGCTCAGTTCCTTGCTGCCGTCCTTGCTCCCCGCCGAGGACACATTGGACCCTTCCGGCGAAGCTGCCGAGCTTTCGCTGCCCGAGTCACCTTGGGTCAGTTCCTGAGGCGCCTCGGGGGCTGCTCCGCTGGCACTTTCGGCATCCGTGCCGCTTTGTCCGGAATCGGGCGCCTCCGCCGCCGTTTTCTGACCTGACTTCGCACCTTCAGCGGGTGAAGGCTGCCCTGATTGCTGCTCGGAAGAGTCACCCGGGTCCGAACCCGACGGCGGGTCCATACTCAAACTCGAAAGCATATTGCGAAAAGCATCTTCGAGGCGCGAGAGCAAATCGTTCGATGTTTCGTTCTCCGCGCCTTGCCCGGTCGATCCCGCTTCCGCATCGGGATTACTTTCCCCGCTCTGCTGAGAAGGATCCCTCGACTCGGAGTCCTCCTGCTCTTCGCCGCCTTCACCCGAGCCACCGACGAGCTCATCTCCAAATTCGTCGTCTATCGAGAGCCCCTCCACTTCGGGCAATGCCGATGACCCTTCACCAAGCGCATCTCCTATCGGCGTCTCGCCTTCGATCACATCCGGTACGGGATCGGGCTCAGCCGTGTTCGGCGACTTCTCCAGCTTGTTTTCCTTGCGCAGCGACTGTGACGGCTCCTCGCCGTGACTCCTTACCTCCGTCGAATCCTCACGCCGCAGTTCATGGCCCGCATCGGCATACAGCGCCGGGGCCTCAATCGGGATGAGCGGCGGCTGCAACGAAAAACTGGATTGCGTCCCGTAGCGGATGCCCAGAAGAACCAGAAGCAATAGCAGCATCGTCGCGAACGCATACCCGGATCTCGGAATCACCAGTGGCAGAGCCAGCGCCAAGTCGCCTGACGCTGCCAGGGGAGCCGCCTGCTCCCTCTGAACCCGCACAAGCGGACCGGCCTCGGACGGATGCAGCGCGAAATAGTAGGCCGTTGAGATTTGATCGTCCGTCTCCCATGCCGAATCAATATGCTGCGCGACACCATAGTGGGACGGGCGCCTGCGCGACCAACGATAGCTCCCGGCCATCAAGCCAGCCGCCGCGAAAACAACGATCAGGCCGACCGGCAGCCAATCTGTCCCGAAGACGGCGACCAGCAGCGGGCCGAGCAAAGCGATGGTCCCAGCGAGGGCAATCTCCCGAAACGTCACCTGAGTGACCGCGCGCGTGTGAGCACGCTCCACCGCCTTCATCACCGGGTCCGAACCTGACACTGACATCAGACGAAAAAACGAAAACCTATTATAGTGTTACGTCCCCGGTGATACGCTCCGCTCGATCATCCGCCCTGCTGCGCCCTGGCCGACAATACCGCACCCACAGCCTCTTGGAGCAAGATCCGTTACAACCATCCTCATCGAACCTCTTGCCAGAACGGTGGTCCCGCAGGCTGCAATAATCCGGCGCACAACCGCGACACACGTGAGCGGCCACTGCTCTCGAGGCCCATCGCGAACGGCCTGGACACTCTCCCCAGCCAGGCCGCCGCGCATCGACCAAACTCAGTCATTCAAGCCCGCCTCGCTATAATCTGGCGATGGCGGCGCAACCGGACGCCTCTGCTCCAGTTCGACGGGTGATCGTGGTGGCACCGATGCCGCCGGAGAAGAGCGCCTATGCGCTGGCGCGCTATAGCCGGTCGCCGGACTCGATCACGCAAAGTTTGGAGTGGGTCCGAGGACACGACTCAGCGAAGTTTCTCGACAGCTTCTATTTCCAGTACGGACACGCCTCGATCGCCGACCTCGGCCATACAATCTTCTGCTTCGAGGGTATCTCGGAGCTGGCGGCGATCGAAATCGAAGATGAACAGCTCTGGGACGGGCAGGCGAAATCGAGCCGCTACCAGGATTTCTCCAAGGGCAACATCGTCACGCCGCCCGAACTGCTCGACACCGGAGGAGAGGCCGTTTACCGCGCGGCGGCGGAGAAGCTGCTCGACACCTACCTCGATATCCACCGGCGCTTGGCGGAGCACC
Organism: Bryobacterales bacterium; assembly: GCA_026713545.1. Lineage (GTDB taxonomy): Bacteria > Acidobacteriota > Terriglobia > Bryobacterales > UBA6623 > JAPPLB01. The sequence goes on along the minus strand of JAPOOG010000099.1, from coordinate 49,723 downwards.
TGACCGAAAAGCATCCGCGCCCCGAAAAGATGAAGGCGGGCGCATACAAGCGGACGATCGCAGCCCGCGCCTTCGATGTTTCGCGCTACCTGCTTTGGCTGGGAATCTCGACCAACATCGGACAGGTCACCAGCATCCGAACCCTCGAAAAGCAGATGCAGCGCTTGGGCGCCTCGGACTACGGGGAAGTGCGGGACCTCGCCGCTGAGATGCACGAGGCCTGCGCGACGCCACCGGGGTGCCCGTGGTATCCGGAGCAGGATCAAGAGCCGTTGGCGCCGACGTTGGCGAAATACGCCGAGCCGGACCTGCGCTCGAAAGCCTCGCGCGAGAAAGTCGCCGCCTGGGCGCAACAGAACCTCAATCTTGAAGGCGATGCCGAACTTCCAGAGGTGGATCTCATCCGCCCGACAGACCCGCTCGATGAGACGGCGGCGACGCTGCTCTATGCCGTGACGCCGCATCCGTTCCGGATCATCCTCGATGAAGTCAGCGGCTGGAGCCGCGCAAGGCGGCGGGAGGTACTCGACGTGGCTCTGGAAGACCGCCGGCGGCGCGACGAGTTGCTCCGCGAGTTCTGCAGCGGCTACAGCTATGTGTTCGACATCGTGTGCGACATCGGCGCTTATCGAGACTTACATCGGCATCGGCGCTGCCAGCAAATCCGCCAGAAGTTCACGGGGCGGCTCGGGTATGACCGGCCGGCGCTCGTGGATGAGGCGGGTGTCGGGCATCTGTATGACGAGGCGTTGGCGGACGCGGCGACGGCCCGCAGGAAGCTGGCGGAGCAGTCGGCCGAGGCGACGCACTACCTGCTGCCGTTTGCAGCGCGCATGCGATCACTCTACAAGATGGATTTCGCCGAGGCAGAGTACATCGCGCGGGTCCGCTCGGGCGTGAAGGGTCATATCTCCTACCGTACCGTGGCCTGGAAGATGCGCGAGTGCATCATGGAACGAGAGCCGGAACTTGGCGCGCTGGTCCACGCCACACAACCGGAAGTGGAAGACGCATTGACGCGGTAGGCGCACGGAGTTCGTGCTCTGATGACCGCCGCCGACCGGGAACGCCATTTCCGGGGCGCCGGGAAACCGTTGAGGCACTACTGCCAGCCCGCCCCCGCCCCGCTACGCGGTGCGGATCATTCGAGCAAGAAACATCCGGATCGGCGTCAAGGCCGCTTGATCCGGGGGATATTTCAGGTCAGTTTTTCCTCTTTCAGTTTTTAGTTTTTGGTTTTCAGTTTTTAGTTTTTCGCCGCCCGTGCGCGGATCATTCAAGCTGAAACATCCGGGCCGGTATCAACGCCGCTTGATCAGGAGGATGTTTCAGGTCAGCGGCTGAGGGCTTGATAGAGCAGGCCTAAGACCGGAGCGGCCAGATCACTCGTTGCAGAAGGTCAATCCGCTCGGACTGGGCGTCAATCCGTTCGGACTGGGCTTTGATTTCAGCTTTGACCTCAGCGATCTGGGCATCAATCCGGGCGCTTAGGGCATCGATCCGGGCACCCAGGGCATCGATCTTGGCTCCGAGAACAGCGATGACATTCTGCCCGCTCAGATCCCGGATTTCCTCAATGGCGGCATAGACCACCCGGGGGTCCGGTTCGGGACTGCTCAGAGCGAGATAGATGGCTTCGGTAGCGCTTTCAGCAGCCATGATCGGACCCCATCGTAGCATCTCCGAGAAGCAGTCCCTTCTCTTTCGGGTACTCTATTGCCGTTGTCCCGTGAGGCGCCCCACGGCCTTCCGCTCCGACCTCAAGACCCGCCGGGACCGGCGGGAAACCCTATTGAAAGATCACGGTCAGAAGGCTTTCCTGGTCAGCCGATGGACTTGAAAGGAGGCCGTATCGGCAATGGCCATCACGGCCATCACGCCGGCTTGGATCGGATCGGTCACCACGAGGTCCGCAGCGTCGGGAACGCTTCCTGCCATGTTCAAACAGATGACGATCAAACCCTTATCGCGCACCTCACGAACCGCGTCTTCGATTTCTCCGCCCATCAACGCCCCGGCGAGAACCAGCGCCCGCGCACGCGGCAGGCGCGCCACAGCCTTGACCGCTTCCGCGATCTGCGCTTCTCCGACCAGAGGAATCGTGTCGACCGAGATACGTTCTCCGCGAAGATTGTGACGATCCGCCTCAGCGACCGCGCCGACCGCGACTTGTCCGACCTGAGCGCCGCCTCCGATGATAATCAAGCGCTTGCCGAAGACACGCTTGAGAGTGTGCTGCTCGGCTACGCGAGCCACTTCGGGCAGCTCCTTCAACCGCTCGATGATCGGGTCAAGATCGTCGACACCGCCAATTTCAAAGAAGACGGTCTCGATCGGCTTGCGGCTGTCGAGGATCGCCACCCAGGTGATATTGCCACCGGCGCGCGCGATGATGCCGGTGAGCTGATGCAATACACCAAGCTCGTTCCTGACCTCGGCGACCAAGCCTCTCGTCGTATTCTCTTCGTGGGCTTCCTGGTCCATTGAGCTGCACCCAAGCGCAGGCAGCGCGCTACAACGAACGCCGCCGAAGTACCTCCAGTATAGCCAGCGGCTTGGAACGGACCTCGCGCAAGGCGTCCGGTATAATGCCCTTCGCTACCATTCCGCCTTTTCGGGAGGAACCTCGCAATGACTCCAATCTATTCCCGCCGCCGCATGATGACCATGCTGGGAGCCGCTGCTCTCGGCTCGTCCGTTCACTTGTCGGGCGCGTCTCGAAAAACCATGAGGGGCGCCTTTATCATCATGGCCACCCCTTATACCGAGGCGAAGAAAGTCGATTACGAGGATTTGGCCAGCGAGGCCGTCTTCCTCCATCGCTGCGGAGCACAAGGCATGGTGTGGCCTCAATTCGCCAGCGAGTATCCGTACCTGAAAAAAGAGGAGCGCTTCGAGGGGATGGAAACCCTCGCCAAGACCGCCAAGGGCAAGAAACCGGCGATGGTCTTCGGCGTTCAGGCCCCAAACATCGACGAGATGCTCGAATTCGCCCGACACGCCGAGAAGCTCGAGCCCGACGCTCTGATCGCCATGCCACCGAAAGAAGCGAAGTCGCTCGACGACTACCGAGCCTACTACGGCGCGCTGTGCAAGCTCGCGAAACGACCGGTCTTCATCCAGACCACCGGCGGCGCGGCCGACGTCGTGCCGACCGTGGAGTTCATCGTCGAGATGGGGAAGAAGCACCCCAACTTCGGCTACATCAAGGAAGAGTTCCAACCGGTCATTCCCCGCCTCGTCGAGTTGTCGAAGCATCGTCCGCACGCAATCAAGAGCGTCTTCAGTGGGTCCGCCGGCCGCGGCTGGCCGTACGAGATGCGGTACGACCTCGACGGCACGATGCCAGGCGCGGTGTATGCCGACATCTACGCGCAACTTTGGGAACTGCACTTGAAAGGGGAGCGGGATGAGATCCGTGATCTCTTCAGCAAGTTGATGCTGATGATCAATCTGAATTCTCAAATTCGTGGTGTCCGCAACTACATCATGAAGCGCCGCGGAATCTTCAAAACCACCAAGTCCCGGCGTGGAGAATACAGTTGGTCCGAGGAAGAGGTGACCGAGATCGAGCACAACTTGGCCGCCCTCGCGCCGCACTTTCGCGTCGAACTGCCGACCTGAGTCATGATCCGTTCCGGTAAACATTACCTGCCGCCGCTGTTGCGAGCTCTCCGTTTGCGCTACGTTCGGTTGCCGCAGCCCGCCTGACTGCGCCCCTTCTCATGAGCACTCGTATCTATCAGGTTGACGCCTTCACAGCACGGCCCTTCGCCGGCAATCCAGCCGCGATCTGCCTGCTGTCCGAACCACGCGCCCCTCAATGGATGCAGAACGTCGCCCGCGAGATGGGCCTTTCGGAAACCGCCTTTCTGACGACGCAAGAAAACGGGTTCGGCCTGCGCTGGTTCACGCCCACGGTGGAAGTCGAACTCTGCGGTCACGCAACTCTTGCGAGCGCCCACGTTCTTTGGTGTCACGAGGGCTACAGCGGCGATGAGGAGCTTCACTTCCACACTCGCAGCGGCCTGCTGACAGCCCGCAAGGAGGATGACTGGATCGAGTTGAACTTCCCTGCTACGCCTGAAAAAAAAGTTCTCCCGCCGCCCGAGTTGCTTCATGGCCTGGGCTCCGACAACGACTACGTCTACGTTGGCAAAAACCAGTTCGACTTCGTTGTGGAAGTCTCAAGAGAGCAGACGGTTCGCAAGCTGCGTCCGAATCTGCGTGAACTGAAGGAAGTCGATGCACGATGCATCGTGGTGACAAGCCGCTCGGCTGCTCCGTACGATTTCGTCTCGCGCTGCTTTGCACCCGCCACCGGCATCGACGAAGATCCGGTCACGGGATCTTCACACTGCTGCTTGGGGCCTTATTGGAAAGAACGCCTCGAAAAGGATTCGTTCCTCGCATATCAAGCGTCCGCTCGGGGAGGCGAACTGCGTGTCCGCGTCGCCGGCGATCGTGTCTATCTGAGCGGTCAGGCTGTCACGGTAACGTGCGGCGAAATGGAAGTTTGAATGGATCGGAAGGCATCAGGACCGAGAGGCAGGCTGAACGCACCCAAACCCCCTTCCTGCACGTAATAGAAACAGACGCCAAACCAAGTGCCTGTTTTCCTTCTATTCCTGGTCTTTGGCCTCGATGCTTCGGCGCAAGCCGCCGACATCGACTTGCTCGATCTGATCCCCCCAGACAGCCGTATCGTCACGATCGAAAGGCCACGGCAGTTTCGGGGCACACCTCTGGCGAGCCATTGGCCGGACCACCCTTTCGGCGACGAATATCCGATTGAGTCGGTCGATCAGGCCGTCTCGGCCTTCGGCATCGCCGAGGAGGAGGAGGAAGGCTTTCTCCTTTATCTGTTGCATGTGGACCCGATCGTGCTGCGCGGCCAGGCTCCTGCCGCTGACCGAATCGAGCGCGTCCGTGAAGTAGAAATTCTCCATTTCCGCGAACAGGACGGTCGTAAGACGGCCATCTTGGGAGGATCGGTGTTGATTTGGGGGGATGCTGATCCGGTCACTGACGTGCTGGAACTGTTTCAAACCAATAAAGTCGCGCCTCTACCGAGGCGAGTGCGGACGACGCTCGCGGCCCTGCGCGAACGCACGCTCACGGCGACCTGGGTGATGCCGCCGAAATATCCCTATCCTGCGGACGGACCCAGCGCCATTGGCGATCGAATCGAGTTGCTGGTCGATCAGGCCTATTCCACGCTTCGTTGGGTCGACGGTTGGATCGAGTCACACGAGGAGTTCGTCGCAGACTCCGCGGAGAATGTCTCCCTTCTCGCCGGCCTGATTCGCAAGGTTGTCCAACAGGGCGCGCTCGTGGACGACGAAACGCAGTTCAGCGAGCTTCTCCGCCGCTATCATCGCAACTTCGGAGAATCCGCCCGCATCATCGAGACAGGCGACGCAGTCCGGTTATCCGTCCGGCTCTCCCCGGCGGAGGTTGAAAAGTTGCGGCAAGAGACGGACAATGAGTCGCCGGAAACCGTCAACCCGGAGGCTCCCGATGATCCACCGCTTCAGCCCTCTCCATAGGACTCTCGTCCTGCTGGCCACCGCCTGCGCCGCGCTTATTCCTGCGGCTGGCCAAAGCATCAATGTTGCCAAGCTTCACGAAGAAGCCATCGTCGTCGATGGTCATGTCCACATCATCACGCCGGTCTTCCATCAAGGCATCGATCCCTGGCAAGTGCAGGAGACAGGTCTGTGGGACTATGCCCGAGCCAAGCAAGGCGGACTCGACGTGGTAATCCACACGGTCTACATCGAAGACCCCTACAACCACTACAACTACGCCGTCAAACAAGCAGTGAGGCTCATCGAGACGTTCTATCAGGTTCTCGATGCGAACTCCGACAAGATGGAGCTTGCCCTGACGTCAGCCGATGTGCGCCGCATTGTCTCGCAAGGCAAGATGGCCGCTATCCTCGCCCTGGAGGGTGGCTTTGACACCGAAGGCGACCTCCAAGTGCTGCGGCTCTTCCATCGGCTCGGCGTCCGGATGATCCAACCGATCAGCCACAACACGACGAACGCTTTCCTCGACGCCGGACTCGGTGAAAAGAAATGGGGTGGTCTCACCGAGCACGGTCGCAAGGTCATCACCGAGATGAACCGCCTCGGCATCATGATCGACATCTCGCATGCCACCGACGAGGGCAAGCTCCAGATCATCGAGACGAGCAAAGCACCGGTCGTCGGGAGTCACCATGGCCTGAGGCATTTCGTCGACTACCCACGCAACCTTTCTGACGAAGTTCTGCGCGCCATGGCCGCCAGTGGGGGATTGATGGGCATGCATTCGAGTTCGAGCTTCCTCAGCCAAGCCGTCGTTGACTGGCGGCAGAGGAGGCAGCCCGCCACAGCAGGGGCCGCTCGACACGAAATCCCAGGGTACGAGTTCTCCCGGCCCCCCCATGGGGACTTCGGCAAGTACATCCGGTCGCTCGACGCCGAAATGCATGACCGTTGGGTGCGTGAGCGGACGAACCGTGGCGGGACCGGATACGGCACTCCTTGGCGTGTGCGGCACAAACGCGCCGTCGATGCCGGCGCGCCGCTTCCCACCGTCAGTGACTGGGCGGACCAGCTTGACTATGCTGTCGAAATGGTCGGCGACGATCACGTCGGCCTCGGCCTCGATCTGATGAGCGGACCCAATCTGCTCGACTTGGATGCCACCGGCTACCCCCGTCTCACGGAAGCCCTCGTCAAGAAGGGCTACAGCGAGCAGCGAATCAAGAGGATCCTCGGCGAAAACTGGCTCCGGCTCCTCGATGCCGCCAAGGCGCCCTGAGGAATGCGGACCGCTCTGCGGCCTTGCTCCTCTGCGTTGTGCTCGGCTCGGTGGCGCCGCACACGCAGCCTCAACTCATCTGTGCTGACGAGGCCGCGTGGAGGAGAAACTCTTGCTCCTCTGCAAGTCTGATCACCTTCGGTGTCTCGGGAAGGCACTGTGACACGACGACCGGGCGGGTTTTCTCGGAGCCGTCAGAGTGCTATCCTTCGCTACCGTACAAAAAAGCGTCTTGGGAGATCGATCATGAAAAAGATTCTGGCTCTGCTGCTCTTCATCGCGGCCGCCGCTTCCGCCGCCGACAAGAAGATCCTCCTTCGGGGCAGCGAGACCTCGTTCACGGCCAACGATCATGCCGTCGCCCGCTACAAGAAAGCCGCCGGCGACCGTGCCGATATCATCGTCGCCCGCTCGCAGGAAGAGTTCGACCGGCACGTCGTCGATGCCCACGGAGTGCTGGGCGGCATCAACAAGGAGCAGTTCGCCAAGGCGAAGAATCTCGAATGGGTACAAAGTCCAAGCGCCGGAGTCGAGGCCTACACTTTCTGGCCGGAGTTCGTAGAAAGCGATGTCATGTTGACGAACTGCAAAGTCGTGCAAGGACCGTCAGTCGCCGATCATGCACTGGCGCTCTTCCTGGCGCTGGCGCGCGGACTGCAAACCTACATCCCCGACATGCAGACGCAGACCTGGAAGTCCCGCGCCGAGGCGCCTGGAACCATCCGTGAGCTACAGGGCATGACGGCTGTGGTGGTGGGCATCGGAGGCATCGGTACCCAGATCGCCCAGCGCCTGCACGGTTTCGGAATCTCAGTCATCGGCGTTGACCCGCGAGACATTCCGGTATCGAACTTCGTGCCGATCGTCGTCAAGCCTGACGCCGTCGATAGTGTGCTCCCGAAAGCCGATGCCGTTTTTATCGCTGCTCCGTTGACACTCGAGAGCGAGAACATGATCGGCGCGCGTCAGTTCGATCTCATGAAAGACGACGCCTATTTCATCGTGATATCGCGCGGGGGCCTCTATGACCGCGAGGCGCTTGTGAAGAGCCTTGACAGCGGCAAGCTCCGCGGTGTCGGCCTCGACGTAACCCGTCCCGAGCCGCTGCCCGAAGACCACTCCCTTTGGCGATTCAAGAACGTTATCATCACCCCCCACATGGCGTCGCTGTCGGATGCTGCGAACGGACGCCGCCTCGATGTGATGGTCGATAATGTCGGGCGCTTCGCCCACGGCCGCCCGCTCGTGAACCTGGTCGATAAAGCCGCCGGCTACTGAAGCCGGGCTCTTTGAAGCCGTCGATCCATTACGGACACTCCCGGGGCGAGTTAGCGCTGCGCATCTCTGCGGAGAGCGGCTGAACCAATGTCCGACCGGGCGCAAGACCAGGGAAAGGGGTTTGTCGTACCCTGAGGGGGAGCCGCATGTCGTCGAATCCTCCGCCGCTGTTTCCGCCACGGGTTATCCGTTACCCGCCACAGGTCTACGAGACGAGCACGAACGGGGGATACGTCCCCGATCAGCCGCGGCTCCGGCCTCGTCAGCGAAAGATCTGGCTCCACCTGCTGTTGTTTCTGCTGACGGTGGCCTCGACGACGCTGGTGCAAGGACCTGTCTATTCCGTTTGCGTGCTGAGCATCCTGACGGCGCACGAATTCGGTCATTACTTCGCTGCCCGGCACTATCGAGTGCCGGCGACACTGCCTTACTTCATTCCCTTCCCGTCGTTTCTGGGCACTCTCGGGGCTGTCATTCGGATGTCGCCTTACATTCCGAACCGCCGCGCTTTGTTCGACATCGCGGCGGCCGGCCCGGTGGCGGGGTTGGTTGTGGCTTTCCCATTGAGTTTTCTCGGCATCTATCTTTCCGAACAGGTGCCGATGCCGGAGCAAGGGGCTAACTGGATCAACTTGGGCGACCCATTGATATTTCGCGCCATGCAATGGGTGATTTTCGGACATCAGCCCGACGAGGTCGCACTTCTCTTGCATCCGGTTGCGTTCGCCGGTTGGGTCGGACTTTTTGTCACGGCGCTGAACCTCCTGCCGATCAGTCAGCTCGACGGAGGGCACATCAACTACGCGCTGTTCGGCCGTCGGAGCCGGATGGTGGCGATCGTCGCCTTTTTACTGCTGGCGATTGTCACGGCGATTCAGGGATTTCAGTATCTGATCATGCTGATCCTGCTTCTGTTCATGGGGATCGGCCACCCCCCGACTGTGAACGATGCTGTTGACCTCGGACGAGGGCGGCGGCGTATCGGGTTCTGGCTCTGGGTGATCTTCATTTTGTGCTTCACCCCGGCGCCGTTCCGCATGTAAGGCAGTCGTATAATGTCGCTATGAGAAAATCGATCCGATGGTTCACTCTGGCCTGCTTGTTCGTACTTTCCTTGTCCGCCGCCAACAGTGTTCACGATTTCACTCTCGACTCGATAGACGGCGAGGCCAGTTCGCTCGGCGACTACAAGGGCAAAGTGCTCCTGATAGTGAACGTGGCAAGCCGCTGTGGCTTCACGCCTCAATACAAAGGGCTGGAAGCGATCTACCGAAAGTACAAGGACCAAGGCCTGGTGGTCATGGGTTTCCCGGCCAACAACTTCGGTGGGCAGGAGCCCGGCACAAACAATGAGATCAAGGCCTTCTGCTCCCGCAACTTCGACGTGAGCTTCCCGATGTTCGGCAAGATCTCGGTCAAAGGCACGGATACTCACCCACTGTATCAGTTCTTGACGGACAAGTCGGCCCATCCGGAAACCGGCGGCGAGGTGCCCTGGAACTTCACGAAATTCCTGGCGGATGGTGATGGCAAGGTCATCGGCCGTTTCGCCCCGGATGTCGAGCCCGCGAAGATCGCGCCTGCGATCGAAGCCGCACTGAGGTAGGCAGGCAAGGTCGCACTCGCGGCGCCTTGCATCTTTTGTCGACAGCCGGGCCCTTTGCACGGATGCCGGAGCGCTATTCTGAAAAAAACGGCTGAAGGAGTGAGGGCTCCCCGCGAGCAAGGAGCCGCGCGATGTGCGGCGCCGTTATCCTGACTCACGGTGTTCGGAGGGACATGTGTCCTCGCCGCTGCCTCGATGAATGGCTGACCTCCTCAAGGAATCGTCCGGCGTAGGGCCTGCCTACCGTGCTCCAGAGCGTTTGTTCGCCGTGGTGGAGCAGCTTGTTTCCGAATTGCATCCGGGGCGGCGCGATCGAGTGCGGGTCACAGCGGCAAGCCGCCTGGAGCGCGATCTGGCGATCGACAGCCTAGGGCGTGCTGAACTGCTGCGCCGCATCGAGAGGACGTTCGACGTTCGCTTGCCCGACGGTTTGCTGGGCACGGCGGAGTCGATCGCGGACCTGCTCGCCGGACTTGCACAAAATACGTCAGCAGCCGGCGGCCCCGACATGGTTTCCGTTGCATCCGCCGACGAGGGAGTAGCCGCTACGCCGAGTGCGGCCGCGACACTGAACGACGTCCTCGAAGCGCATGCCGCACACGAAGCAGGACGCACTCACATTCTCCTAACGGACGACCCGCCGGGCGTCGCGAAGATCACCTACGGCGGGTTGTTCACGGCGGCGCGGGAAGTAACCGCGGGCCTTATGGAGCACGATGTCAGGCAAGACGACCGCGTCGCCATGATGCTGCCCACCGGAGCAGACTTCTTCGAGGGGTTTTTCGGGGCGCTGTGTGCGGGAGCAACGCCGGTTCCGATCTATCCGCCGGCGCGCCTGTCGCAGTTGGAAGATCACCTGCGAAGACAAGCTGCGATTCTGAACAATGCCGAGGCAGAAGTTCTGATCACCGTGCCGGAGGCCCGCGGCGCGGCAAGGCTGCTGCGAGCCCTCGTGCCGTCGCTGCGCTTCGCGGGCACGGTCTCGGACCTGAAATCGGACGGCAACTCGATGGAGCCCGTCACACTGAGATCGGACGACACGGCTTTGCTGCAGTATACGTCAGGCAGCACCGGAGACCCGAAAGGTGTCGTGCTGAGCCATCGCAATCTGCTCGCGAATCTTCGCGCCATCGGTGAAGTCATGCATCCCGGCCCGGGAGATACCGTTGTCAGTTGGCTGCCGCTCTATCACGACATGGGCCTGATTGGCGCTTGGCTGGGCAGTCTCTACTACGCCGTGCCACTCGTTCTGATGTCGCCACTGACGTTTTTGTCGCGGCCGGAAAGATGGTTGTGGGCGATTCATCAACACCGAGGAACGATCTCGGCGGCGCCGAATTTTGCGTTCGAGATCTGTGCCACAAAGGTCGAAGACGATCAAATCGAGGGCCTGGATTTGAGTTCCGCACGAATTCTGATGAACGGCGCCGAACCGGTAAGCGGGAACTCGATTCGCAAGTTCACGGAACGGTTCAAGCCCTACGGTCTTCGGCCGGAAGCGGTCACTCCGGTATACGGGATGGCCGAGAACTCGCTGGCTCTCACCGCAACGCCGCCAGAACGTCTGCCGCCCGTCGACCGGATTCGCCGCAGTTTGTTGATGACGCGTGGTGAAGCCGTTCCGGCAGGCTCGGTGGATGAGGGCGTGCTGGAAGTGGTCTCCTGCGGTCGGGCTCTGCCTCGCCACCACATTCGGATATTGGATGACGCCGGCCGCGAGTTGGGCGAACGCTGTGTGGGGAGGATTCAGTTTCGCGGACCTTCGGCGACTAGCGGGTATTTTCATAACGAAGAAAAAACCAGCGAACTGATACGCGATGGTTGGCTCGAAAGCGGCGACCGCGGCTATCTCGCCGACGGCGAGATCCATATCACCGGACGCTCGAAGGACATCATCATCCGTGCCGGCCGCAATATTTACCCGCACGAAGTCGAAGAAGCGATCGGTCAGATCGAAAAAGTGCGCAAAGGCTGCGTTGCCGTGTTCGGGATGACGGACGCGGAGACAGGAATCGAAAGAGTCATTGTCGTTGCGGAAACGAGACTTGAGGACAAGGGTGCGAAAGACGCCGTGAGAAGCGAGATCGAGCGGCTCGCCACTGAAATCATGGATGCACGTCCGGACGACGTGGTCCTTGTTCGCCCGCAGACGGTCCCGAAGACATCCAGCGGTAAGATCCGACGTTCGGCGACTCGCGAACTCTATGAGCAGGGTCTTCTCGAGGCGGGTCCTCGCGCCGTTTGGAAGCAGGTTGCATCGCTGGCGCTTGGCGGCGTCGCGAGCGGTGCGTCGCGGTTCATCAGAGGAACCGGCCGTTGGCTCTACGGCATCCATTGGTGGTTCGTGATCGCAGGTTGCGTACTCGGAACCTGGTTATCGATGCTGATCCTCCCCAAGCGCGCTCGCTGGACGGCGGTTCGCACCTGGGGACGATTGATCCTGGGACTGACGTTCACCAAGACTACGTTGGAAGGCGCGCAACTAACGCCAAGCCGGGGCGGAGTCGTGGTGATCAACCACGCCAGCTACCTTGACTCGATTGTCGTGGCGGCGATAGTGCCCGGGCCACTGAGTTTCGTTGTGAAAGATGACCTCAGCGAGTTCAAATGGTTCCGGTCGTTTCTCGAACGCATGGATGCCCTGTTCGTCCAGCGCCTGGATGTCGCGGCGAGCGTCGAAGACGCCGGAAAGGTCATCGAGGCGGCCAGAGCCGGCCGGCGTATCGCCGTTTTCCCGGAAGGTACGTTCATTCCAAGGGATGGCTTACTGCCGTTTCGTCTGGGGGCATTCGTGGTGGCCGCGGAGACACAGACGCCGGTGATTCCGGTGGCGCTTCGAGGTACGCGGCACATCCTGCGCGACGAACATCGGCTCCCGAACCGTGGATCGGTCCACGTCAAGATTCTGCCCCTGATTTCCCCGCAAGGAAGCGGCTTCAGTGAAGCGATTCGGCTGCGCAATGCAGCGCGGGCCGCGATTCTTCCGCACTGCGGCGAGCCGGATCGCGGTGACGAGCAATTGTTGTTCACGGCCTCGGGTGTGGAGCGCATCTAGTAATGAACGAGACCGCGGTGCCACGCCGCAGCATCCGTGCCAGACTAGGCTTGCATCGCCCGGAACTGCGGGCCTGGGCGATGTATGACTGGGCAAACTCGGCATTCGCCACGACGATCATGGCAGCCGTGCTGCCGGTCTATTATCACCAGGTCGCGGCGGTGGAACTGCCGGAAAATCTGAGGACGGCCTACTGGGGCTATACGCAGACGGTGGCTTTGGTGATCGTTGCCTTCCTTTCGCCTGTGCTGGGCGCGGCAGCGGACAGCCTGGGAGCCAAGAAGAGCTTTCTGCGGTTCTTCATCTCGTTCGGGTTCGCAGGGTGCTCGGCGCTCTGGTTCGCTACACAAGGGCGTTGGCTGTTTGCATCCATTGCTTTCATTGTGGGGAACATCGGGTTCGCGGCAGCCGACGTCTTCTATGAGTCACTGTTGCCTCATATCGCGAGTCCGCAGGAGATTGACCGCGTCTCGACCGCCGGATATGCGTTGGGTTATGTCGGTGGAGGGCTGCTGTTGGCGGTTCAACTTACATGGATCACATACCCGCAGACATTCGGGCTCTCCGATGGCGCTGTGGGATCACGACTGGCGTTCGTGAGCGTGGCGATCTGGTGGGTGCTGTTCTCGATCCCCCTGTTTCGCACTGTGAAAGAGCCGACTCATGACGGCAAGGGAATGGCGACGCTGGGCGGGGGGCTGTCCGATGGATTTCAGCAGCTCGCGGCTACGTTTCGCGAAATCAGGCGTTACCGTGAGGCTTTCTGGTTCTTGCTGGCGTTCTGGCTCTATAACGACGGGATCATCACCATCGTCAAGATGGCGGCGATTTATGGAGCCGAAATCGGCATCGGACAGACAGACTTGATCGGCGCGTTGCTGGTCGTTCAGTTCCTCGGGATTCCTTGCACCTTTGCGTTCGGCAGGTTGGCGGAACGGATTGGGGCCAAGCGCGCGATCATGATGAGCCTTGTCGTGTACACGGGGATTTCAGTGCTGGGCTACTACATGAGCACGGCGACGCATTTTTGGATCCTGGCTTGCGCTGTGGCTGTCGTGCAGGGTGGTAGTCAGGCACTGAGCCGATCGTTGTTCGCGACGTTGATTCCGCCCGAGAAGTCGTCTCAGTTCTTTGGGTTCTATAACGTGAGCGGACGGTTCGGATCGATCCTCGGGCCGTTCGTGTTTGCGGTGGTGAGCCAGGCGACCGGCGGTAGTCGGCTGAGTATTCTAACGTTGATCGCGTTCTTTGTCGGGGGCATGCTGGTGCTGGCTCGAGTGGATGAAAACGCCGGCAGGCTGCGGGTCTCCGTCTGACGAAACAGTCCGATACACCCTTCGGCCGAGCGCCGATCACCTGAAGCCGAAGCACGCCCGCCTGGAGATCTGCTGGGGGGCGGTGTGAGGCATCCTGCCGGATCGCCTGTGTCCGGGCGAGATTCGACCCCGGAGGGGACGGTCAAAGATCTACTGGACGAAACGAAGGTGCGGCCTCAAGTTCCGTGCAGGCAGTGCGCTCCGCCAACCGGTTCAGTCGCCGAGACAGGTTGGTGGAGGGTCCAAGAACTGGAGCCCCTTGCCAGGTTTGAAGCGGACGGCCTTACCGGGCGGAATCCTCACTTCTTCTCCGGTTCGGGGATTACGGCCGATGCCGGTTTTTCGCGGCCTGACGCTGAAAACCCCGAAGCCTCGCAACTCGAGCCGTTCCCCGCGTTTCATAGCCCGCTTCATCGTCTCGAAGACCGTCTCGACGGCCATCTCCGCCCTCGTCTTGCTCAGGCCGGTGCGGTTAACGACGTTCGTGACAATGTCGAACTTGATCATTCTTGGTAGGAACCAGCGGGGCTGCAGCGGAATATTGTGAATATGCTAGATAAGGTGCAAATGCTTTGTCAAGAACCATTTTCCGTTAGTCGAGATGGCGCGGAACAGGTACGGCAACATGCCTTCGCATGCAGGCGACACCCAGCTTGGGCAAAAGCGGCGCCTCACGAGCCACGGAGGACGCCGACAAGCGCAAGCACGTTGCGTTCCTTCCTTGCAGTGCATGCCTGTGGTCGCAACCACCAAAACAACGAGCACGGGTCCTCATTCCTGCCGAGCGTCTACTGCGACAGAAATATAGCTCCTGCTCTTCGAACTCGTGGTACAATGACCGCACGTCCGCAATTCAGTGGGCGGTAGCAAAGCAAACGGAACCAATCAACGACTTGGGCGAGTCCATCGTTATTGGAAGGGGATTGCGAGCCAGCAGCTCGACAATCCCTTTTTTTGTTGACCCGGCATCGAGTTGACAACAGAAGTGGGAACATGTCGTTTGTTCCCTATGTGACGAAGAGTATTTCGACGGGGCGCTTCTTCAGACAGAAGAATGATGCCCATTGTGCTTCGAACACCATGTCCATGAGGAACGGAAGACGACTCGGATAAACCTCGACTCCCGCGGAAAGACGCGTATGCGGAGGGCTCGAATGGCAAGCCCCTCCGGCACCGTCGAGCCTGGGAGTTGAACAACCAAAGGAGGCTTATTATTTTTCGAAGACCGTTTCGACCTTACCGGCGAGCCCGGAAAGACAATGTCAATCAGTTCATTCGGGCGAAGCAGGTTCGCGTAGTATTTCCGAATGGCCAAACCGAGGTTCTGCCGACCCATGTCGGCGTGAAGAAAGCCAAGGAACAAGGCCTTGATCTCGTACTCGTTTCTCCGACGGCGGATCCCCCCGTGTGCAAAGTGATGGACTACGGGGAGTACACGTATCAGGAGAAAAAGAGGAAAAATGAGGCGAAGAAAAAGCAGCATCGGATGGAAGTGAAGGAAGTGAAATTCCGTCCGAATACCGACGACCACGACTACAACTTCAAGAAAAACCATGCGGTGCGCTTCCTCAAGGACGGCAACAAGGTAAAGGCAGTCGTGTTCTTCCGAGGACGCGAGATCACACATGCAGACCTCGGGCAGAAAATATTGGCCAATCTCGCCAGTGACGTGGCGGACTTCGGAGAAATAGAAGGACGCCCGCGACTGGAAGGCCGCCAGATGCATGTGATCATCGGCCCCCGTAAGAGCAAGAAGAAAGAATCGGCTCCAGCCCGGACGCAGGCGGCCGCCTCATAGCACATAGCTCGCTCCTGCACCGGAGTTGGCCGAACACCTCCGGCACGTCTGTTGGGAAGAGGTCTACATGGCGCTTCCTCAGCCTTGCGGCGGCTTGCGGGACTTCAGCAGCAGGAGGGTTTTCCTTCGAAGCTTGGCAGGAGGCGCAGGCATAGCCACGGGTTTGCGAGAATAGCGCTTCTTCCCGGAAGTGGTGGGTGCGGAAGAGAATCGCGATGAGCCCAGTGAAAGCTGCTGTGCTGGTGGAGTATGAGAAACCGCTCGAGATCCGTGAATACCCGAGGATTGAAAGAGTAGGGGCGGGTGAGGCGCTGGTCCGTGTCGACTTGGCGGGGATTTGCGGCACGGACGTGCATCTTTGGCAGGGGCAGCTTCCAATACCGCTTCCTGTCATTCTCGGCCATGAAACCGCCGGCCGCGTCGTGACGCTCGGTGAGAGCCTGCGCAACGATTGGCGGGGGCGTCCAGTGGCAGTTGGCGACCGCGTCACTTGGGCCAGCTCGGTGACGTGCGGGTCCTGTTATTACTGCCGTCTGAAGAATCAGCCGACGCGATGCGTCGCGCGAAAGGCCTACGGTATCTCCTATTGCGCCGACGAGGCTCCCCACTTGCGGGGTGGCTATGCCGAATACATATTGCTCCGGGCGGGCACCGCGTTGTTTCGGATCCCCGATTCGGTGCCGACGGAATCGGTCGTAGGCGCGGGGTGCGCTCTGGTGACGGCGATCCATGGCATTGAGCGGGCTTCGATCTCGTGGGGCGATACGGTTGTCATTCAGGGAACCGGGCCGGTGGGGCTGGCGGCGCTGGCGATTGCGAGAGAGGCCGGAGCTTCGAAAGTCGTCGCGATCGGAGGACCGAAGCACCGTCTTGATCTTGCCCTGGAGTTCGGAGCGGATGCCGTTGTCGACATCGAAGACGCGGCAACTCCGGCAGAACGCGTCAGACAAGCGTTGGCCGCAGTCGATTCTTATGGAGCTGACGTCGTGATCGAGTGCGTTGGTCATCCCGCTGTCGTTAACGAGGGCATGGATCTGTGTCGCGACGGAGGCAAGCTGTTGGTGCTGGGACAGTATGGGGACGCGGGCACCATCGATTTTCGCCCCCACACGATCACCCGCAAGCAGTTGCAATTGATTGGATCGTGGGGGTTCGAGCCGCGTCACGTCCACGCCGGGTTGAAGCTGTTGGAGCACAGCGCTTGGAAAGAGTTGTTTGCCGGTGAGATCACTCACCGCTTTCCGCTGGCGGAGGCGAACGAGGCGTTGGAGACAGTACGGCAATGGCGATCCGGCAAGACCGTGATTCAACCGTAGGGCCGCCCGCTGCGTCCTGTCAGTTGGAGATGGTGCTTTCGCGCACCGCCGCCGAGGTGACTCATGAAAATGCTTGCTTCCGTCGTTGTGTTGATGCTCACGATCTTCGGGTCCCTCAGTGGACAAGCCCTGCGCTTCGCAGACCTGGGTGACTGCCAGCTCGAGAACGAGACCGTCATCAAGAACTGTCGGGTCGCCTATCGAACCTTCGGCGCGCTCAACGACGACCGCTCGAATGTGGTGCTGTTCCCAAGCTGGTTCTCCGGTACCACGGAAGACCTGGCTCGTTTCATTGGCCCGCGCTCCATGGTCGTCTCGTCCGAGCACTTCGTCATAGCGGTTGGAGCATTCGGCAACGGTGTTTCGTCGTCGCCGTCGAACAGTCTCTCGCAAGGCGGCGGCGCCTTCCCGGAATTCACGATCGGTGACATGGTCACAGCCCAACATCGACTGCTGACCGAGGTGCTCGGCATCAGACATGTTCGGGCCGTGGTGGGGGTTTCGATGGGAGGGATGCAAGTGTTCGAGTGGTTGACATCCTACCCGAGATTCCTGGATCAGGCCGTGAGCATCGTGGGCTCGCCGAAGTTGGGAGCCTACGACGCGCTGCTGTGGCAAGCAGAGCTGAACGCGATCGAAAGAGCGTTGGCGGCTTATTCAGACGCTCGGAAAGCCCGGGCTGCCGCGATGAGCGCGGTGGCGGAATTGCACGAGTTGGCGCTTAGAACGCCGGGGGCATTCAATGCGGCGAACCAGTCGTCCCATGTCGAAACTCACATCGCGAAGAAGTCGGCAGACCTCATCCTCAGGGCGGACCCCCATGATTGGGCAAGCCAGTTGAGGGCGATGATGACTCACGACATCTCTCGCGGGTCCGGGATTTCGATGGAACGCATCGCTCTTCCCGCCAAGGGCAAGCTGCTCGTCATTGTTGCCGAGCAGGACCACATGGTGACGCCCGGCTCCGCGCTGGAGTTCGCTCAAGCAGCTCAAGCGGAAACGTTGGTTGTCGACGGAGATTGCGGCCATCTCGTCTTCGAATGCGATGAAGGCAAGGTGGCAGCAAAAGTACGAGAATTCCTTGCCCGGAACCGCGGTTCATTGCAACCGGCGGACCAGCGCGTTGTAGATCCACGCGAATAGAAAGCCGGCGAAGGCGCCGTCCACGAGTCCGTAGAGAGTCCCGATAGCAACACTCTGAAAAGTGCGGGCGTGCTCGAAACCGGGGTACAGCGAACTCATCGCGGCCAGGTACTCGCCGCCATAGGAAGGGTTGGCGAGGTTCACGCAGGCGATGAAGCAGGTGCTGCCTCCGAGAAATACTCCGGCCGTCAGAGCGAAGGTTTTTACAGAGATTTGCATGGGTCGATCACTCCCTTTCGCAGATTGGTTGGGCTCATTCAGGGTGGTTGGCCCATGCTGCGGCGGAGATATTCTATCGAACAGAGCGAATGACCCGTTACGGACCGAACCCGCAGCAACCCTGAAAAGGAAGCTCCATCCGCCCCCTGACGCGACTGCCTTGCTGGGCTCCGGCAGCTTCAACCGACTCGGCGAACAGGCACGCCTTCGAGTTCCTGCGACTCTGCGCTACTCTGGTCAATGCCGACTTTCTCTGATTGAGTGGCCTTTGGCCGCCGAACCACGAGGGTATCTTCATGTTGTCTGTCTTCTCGTCCCCTGGCCGCTACACCCAGGGCAAGCACGCCACCGTGCAACTCGGTGCGGAGATGAAGGGGCTTGGCTTACGGGGTCCGGCGTTGATTCTGGCCGGCCGCTCGGCACAACGCCTGCTCGCGGAGGTCTGGACCGAGACGTTCGGCGACGCGGGAATCGAGTTCAGTGTGACTCCGTTCGGCGGAGAATGTTCGCACCGGGAAATCGAGCGGATCAAGACGGCGGCCCGCGAAGCGCAAGCTCGGGTCGTGATCGGCGCCGGGGGCGGCAAGGTGCTCGACGCCTCGCGGGCCGCCGCCGCCGACCTCGATCTGCCGGCCGTTAACTGTCCGACCGTCGCTTCGAGCGATGCGCCCTGCAGCGCCTTGTCGGTCATTTACACCGACGAGGGCGTTTTCCAGGAATACCGCTTCTATTCCAGGAACCCCGACCTGGTTCTCGTCGACACCCATGTCATAGCCCAAGGACCGGTGCGCCTGTTGGTAGCCGGGATGGGCGATGCCCTTGCCACCATGTTCGAGGCTCAAACCTGCGTCGAAGGGCATATCCGGAACATGCGCGGCGGCGCCTCGACCGAGAGCGCCTTGGCGCTGGCCGAGCTGTGCTACCACACGCTGCTCAACGACGGACCGGCGGCCAAGAAAGCCGTTGCAAGCGGCGTCGTTTCTCCCGCGCTCGAAAGGCTCGTTGAAGCCAATACGCTGCTGTCGGGGCTGGGGTTCGAGTCTGCCGGGTTGGCGGCGGCCCACGCCGTGCACAACGGACTCACCGCCGCTCGCGGCACTCATGCCTATTTTCACGGCGAAAAAGTCGCTTTCGGAACGCTGGTCCAATTGGTGCTCGAAGGCCAGCCGCAATCGCGTATCGATGAAGTCCTGTCATTCTCAACCCGAGTGGGCTTGCCGATCACCTTGTCTGAAGTGGGCTTGGCGGATATCGAGGCTGCTTTGCTCGATCAGGTCGCCGAGCGGGCGACCGCAGAAGGAGAAACGATTCACAACGAACCTTTCGACGTCCGCCCCGACATGGTCGCCGACGCGATTCTCGCCGCCGACGCGTTGGGTCGGGATTGGCGGGACCCAAGCTGATCTTCCCGCTTAACGCAGCCTTCAACAGACCGTGCTTTCGAGGCTGAACGTCAAACCCCGCGATTTCTACCCGTGCATTGGCCGCGATCGATTTTCGAAGGCGGTTTCCCACCACTCGCGCCAGCCGGCAACCGCCCTCAAAAAAGCGATTGCGATACCTTTCTACGCTCCACGACCGCGGCCTATCTCTTCTTCAGCCTGCATCTTTCAATCGGCGAAAGTGAAATACTGCCCGCGAGACCGCGAAAGCGAATCTCCGACGTGAAATGCCGTGAACATTCGACAACATCGAGAACGGCTTGCTCCCCGCCCTCCGAGGCACTCTCGAAGTTTTGGAGCATGCCGACTTCTGCGTAGGCTATTTCAACCTTCGCGTCTGGAAGTCGATTGACGATCTGGCTGGCTTCTTCGATGACTATCCCACCGCGCTCTGTCCTGCTCCAGCGCATGCGCCAAAGTCCGTCGCCGCTGCATCCCCTGAAACGGTTTGTTGGGCCATCGATGCTTGCTCACTTGCGGACACGCCAATAGAAAGGGCGGCGTTTCTGATGCGCAAAAGCCAGGATTCGGATTGCGCCAGGGAGCACAAGATACATGATGTTGTAGGGAAAGCGCCGAAGGGGTCTCCGACGGACGCGTTTGCTCACGAGAGCAGATGCTTCCGATATTGAATGATTTGAGCGATGGCGGATGGCGCGCTCAAGATCCTCAAGAAGAGAATGTCCCAAACCCGGGCTTTCCGTGTCGTAGTAGCTTGTGGCGTCATGCAACTCGTCTTCTGCTTCGGGGTGGAAAACAACCTGCCGGTTCATCCCAACCGCGCCCAGGCGTCACGGATCACGTCTTCCGCGCGTCTCGCCTCAACAACTCCTCGTTCCATCTGCTCGTTCCTTCGCTCCGCTTCTTCCATCCACAGGCGTTCGACCTCGGCCTCGGAGAGCGTTTCGAGGCTGTTCAAGAGCTTACCGGCGAGTCTGGCGCGGCAGGCCGGATTCAGTTTGAGCACTTCGGTTTCGAGTTCTTCGAGCGTCATGGCTGCGCCCCTTCGTTCTGTCTTCGTTCATATCACGCCATTCGGTTGAGGCGCCTGCGAGCAGTCTGATCACACGCCGGGCCGTATTCGATTTCCCAGGGATGAACGTGCATGAATCAGTTGAGACGGCGTGCCGCCCGGAACAGATCTACCCCGATTTTGAGGATAGAATGGGGGCATCCCTGGCGTGCCTTCGATGGAAGCAACCGTCCTCGAATCAAGCAGTTCGGCATTTCCCACGGCGCTTCGGAACGTGGGTTGCGAGCGGCTCTGGGCGATCGGCGACCTTGGGATTCTGGCTAGGCCCCTGCTGGGCCTGTTCTGCTCGAAACGCTGTCCGGGCGAGATCATCCTGCTTGCCTACGACATCGCCCGCGCCCTGCGTGATGCCGGAGTCCCCGTCATCGGCGGATTCCATTCGCCCATGGAGAAGGAGTGCCTGGAACTGCTGCTTCGGGGGACCCAGCCACTCGTCGTCTGCCCCGCCCGCGGGATCGAGGGCATGAGAGTCCCCGCCGCATGGCGGAAGCCGATCGAGGAGAGGAGGCTGCTGATCGTTTCCCCTTTCGATCCCCGCCGCAAGCGAATGGACGCGCCGCTTGCGGAGCGACGAAACCGATTCGTAACCGCGTTGGCGGCAAGCCTGCTGGTTCTTCACGCGGCGCCGAAGAGCCGCCTCGAACGCCTTTGCTCCGCCGTTCTCGACACCGGCGGGACGGTCTACGCGCCCGACGCCCCGTCGAACGCCGGCCTCGCCTCGAGGGGTGCGCGCCTGGTCACCATCGACGCGCTACTTGATCGGTTGCCGGCCGCAAACCAGTTCCCCGTTCGGCGCTAGTCCACGTCCGGGCCGGACCAGGTAGCTGTTGCGATAGCGAAATACTTGTTCACGAAGGGCGGCTCTTTGCGGGACCCGTACCATATCCGCCAAGCGCCGTCGGCGAGGCGCATGACCGACTGACTGCTGTTGTAGTGCGATTCCCATGGCAAATCGGGGTCCGGACGGAGAACGGGGTTGTACGGGTTCCTGCGCCAAAGAATGCCGTCCTCGCTGACGGCGAAGCCAATGGCGGTCTTGTCGGCTTCGGGCGCTTCGATCCAGTAGCTGGCGTACCAGAGCAAGTAGAGGCCGTCGACCTTGACCACGGTCGGATAGAACAACCGACGATGCTCCCACTCCTGCTCGACAGTGAGCACAGGTTCGGGAGTGACGTCCCAGTGCTTGCCGTCCGGACTTGAGGCATGGCGGATGGTCCACGAGGCGACACCCACGTCGGTGTACCACATGCGATAGATGGGGCCGTCCTTGATAACGCTCGGAGCATAGGCGTTTTCGAGAAGGGATTCGGAGGGGGCCGACCACTCCAACCCGTCCCTGCTGACAGCATCGTGCAATCGGTGAACCCCGTCGCTGAAGTCCACGCTGGTGAACCACATGCGGAGTTGGCCGTTTTCACGGATCGGAGCGGCGTCGCTGTCGCGCAGGACCGTGGGGGTGACAATGGACTTCCGCTCGCCGAACGAGAACACCGGGTTCTGGTCCGCCTTGTCGAATCGAATTCCGTCGGAGCTTGTGGCCAGTCCGCCGCGGAAGATGCGGTCTGCAACCGTACCGCGGGAGCCGGGATACCAAAGCCGGTAGATGCCGTTCTCCAGCACGACTGAGGGCGCGAACACGTGCATGTCGTCAAAAGCGCCTTGGGCGCCCAATGCGATGACCGGCCCGGCCCGGTGCTTTCGCCAGTTCTGAGGACCAAGCCAGCTTTCGATGGAACTCGACTTGGGAGGAGCCGCGGTCTGCGGCCCCGAACCTCCAAAGAACCAGACCGCGCCGATGGCGACCACGACGAGGATTTTGAGCAGGCTGATGATTCGCATCAGGCGTCCTCTCGCATCTCAGACATTCGTAGTGTCTCAGTTTTTGCGTTTCATGGCGTTGATCCCAATCCACAGAAGAAGCAAGTGGATCTTGCTCGTCCGATCAAGGGCAGCCCCCGTTCCGCCGCCGCGCCGCTGTTGCCCGTCTGTGCCAGACTAGTTTTTCCTCCGCCCGTGTGCGGATCATACAAGAAGGAAACATCCGGATCGGTGTCAACGCCGCTTGATCAGGAAGATGTTTCACATCAGATTGCAGGAGGGGCGCGTATGCGGAAGATGAAGATAGCGTTGAGTCCAGGGAGCATCGGCGTCGAGAGCACACAGGAAGAAGCCATCGGTCTGGCCCACTATTTCGGATATGAAGCAGTGCAGCCGAACGGAAGAGAGCTAGCCGGGTTTTCGGAAACGCGGCTGTCGGAGCTTCCCGACGAGTTGTCGGCCTTCGGGCTTGTCTGGGCCGCAGCGGGACTTGGCATCGACTTTCGAAAAGACGAGCCGCTCTTTCATGAGGGCTTGCGGAACTGGTCCCGCGAAGTGAAGGCGCTGCAGCAGGCCGGCGTGACCCGCGTCGGCACTTGGATCATGCCGACTCATGATTCACTGACATACATTCAGAACTTCAAGCAGCATGTTCGTCGGCTTCGGGAAGTTGCTCTCATCGCCGAGGATCACGGCATGCGGTTGGGGCTGGAATACGTGGGAACGAAATCGCTTTGGAGCAGCAAGGCTTTTCCGTTTGTGCACACGATGGTGGAAACGCAGGAACTGATCGCAGAGATCGGCAAGCCCAACGTCGGGTTCGTGCTGGATAGCTGGCATTGGTGGACGGCCGAGGAGAGTTCCACTGACATCCTTGCCTTGCGAAACGCGGATGTCGTTTCGTGCGATTTGAACGACGCGCCCGGCGGCATTCCCAGAGACGAGCAGCACGATACGAGCCGCGAACTGCCGCTGGCAACGGGAGTGATCCCGATCAAAGACTTTCTGGAAGCTCTGGTCCAAATCGGCTACAACGGGCCTGTACGGGCCGAGCCCTTCAACAAGAGGCTCAACGCTCTGTCGAATGAAGAGGCGTGTTCCGAAACAATCATTGCGATGCGCAAGGCTTTCTCGTTGATCGGCGGTTGAGCAAGCGGGCGTTGGGGTAAACCGCTATTCATGTGTCTGAGAACCGCGGAGTCACGCCGAGAGATGCTCGTAGATCTTCATCAGCTCGGGCTTGGCCTCGACACCGATGCCAGGCGTTTCAGAAGGCCGGACCCGGCCCTGCTCGACAGGGATATCGTCGGCAAAACCACCGAAAGGCTCGAAGATGCCGGGGTACGACTCCGCCCCGCCAAGGCCCAGGCCGGCAGCGATGTGCAGCGCGAACTGGTGACCGCCGTGGGGAATGCACCGCCTGGTTGACCAGCCGTTTTCGGCGAGCATCTCGAGTGTCCGCAGGTATTCGACCAAGCCATAGCTGAGGGCTGGGTCCATTTGGAGGCAGTCCCGTTCGCGCTTCATGCCGCCGTAGCGGATGAGATTGCGGGCGTCCTGCACAGAGAAAAGGTTTTCACCGGTAGCAATGGGCGTGGAGGATGCCAAGCCGACCTCGCGGTTGAGCTCGAAGTCAAGCGGGTCACCCGGCTCCTCATACCACTTGAGATCATACGGCTCGATCGCACGAGCGTAACGGGTCGCCGTCGCCAGATCAAAACGGCCATTTGCGTCCACGGCGAGATGGCGGCCCGAAGGCACAAGATGCAGCACCGCCTCGATGCGCTTGAGATCTTGTTCGAGAGGAGCGCCACCGATCTTCATCTTGACGGTGTCATAGCCGAGATCAAGGTAGCGGCGCATTTCATCCCGCAAGCCGGACAACTCCTTGCCGGGGTAGTAGTAGCCTCCGGCGCCGTACACGTATACGGCTTTGTCGGGCTCGCCCTTGCGAAACCAATTGGCGAGGAGCCGGTAGAGCGGCTGATCCTCGATCTTGGCCACGACATCCCAAAACGCCATGTCGAGAACGCCAACTCCCACGCAACGCTCGCCGTGCCCGCCGGGCTTCTCATTCGACATCATGATCTGCCAGGCTTTGAAAGGGTCGAAGTTCGTTCCGGCGTCGTTGAGCAGGTTCCGGGCGGGTGCTTGCATGAGGCGAGGAATCAACCGATCGCGGATGATGCCGCTTTGCGCGTAGCGGCCATTGGAGTTAAAGCCATAGCCCACGACGGGCCGGCCGTCTCGCACGACATCGGTGATGATTACCGCCGCGGAGACGGTCATTTCAGCGAACGAAATGTAGGCGTTGCTGATCTCGGAGCGGATGGAAACGGACTGCTCGCGAACTTCAACGATCTTCAAGAGCTTTTCTCTCTACAAACCCGAAGCCCACGATCCATGGGACCTCTCTGCCCGCAAAGCTGGACGGGCTTTGACGCGCGCCTCGTCCTGACGGCCCTCTCACGCACTTTACCTCGCCGCGTGGTGAGAAAGGCAGGCTAGTCGAACTCACCCTCTTGTGCAAGCATTTTCACAGCGTTCTCGAATGCTGCGAGCGTCGCGTCGACATCCTGGCCGTCGTGCACGCCGGAAACAATCCCGCCCGGCCAACCGGTGAGGTCGACGCCGCCGCAGATCGCGGCTAGCCTCACCTTATGGCCAAGCTCGGCGCGCAAGCCATGGGCGAGCACACTCCATGAGACTTTGCCATTGTAGATATCTTCCCGCGTGACGGTTTGCCGCTCGGGGTTGGTAAAGACATGGAATCCGGAAAACTCACCGTACGCGCACCAGGGCGCGCCGTTCTTTTTCAGAATTTCGTCGATGCCGTTGCGAATGGCTTCGGCGGTATTGTTGGCGCGATCGATGCACTCGCCCGATTTGAGCAACTTCAATGTTTCTATGCCCGCGACGGCGGCGACGGGATATCCGTTGAAAGTTCCCTGATGTGGGATGCGCGGAGGGGTGAAGCCATCCTCGGTTTCGATGTATCGCAGGATGTCGATGATGTCCGCCCGGCCGACGACGGCGGCGCCGGGATATCCGCCTGCGACGATCTTGGCGACGGTCGTGAGATCGGGCATGATTTTGTAGTGTGCCTGCGCCCCGCCGGGTGAGACGCGGAAGCCGGTAACGACCTCGTCGAAGATCAGGACCACGCCGTGCTCGGCGGTCACTTCGCGAAGTGCGCGAAGGAATTCCCCGCTCGTCGGCACGTGCCCGAAGCCCGCCCCGGTCGGTTCGAGGATGGCGGCGGCAACGTCGTCACGGCTCGACAGCACGGCTTTGACGGCTTCGATGTCGTTTGGAGGGACAACGATCACTTCCTCTACGATCGAGCCAGGAATGCCCTCCGGCTGGTTGACTTCCGGCGCGGGGTTGTTGAACGCCACATGGTCATGCCAGCCGTGGAAATGATTGCCGAAGCGCAGGAACTTCGTCTTGCCCGTATGGGCTCGCGACAGCCGCAGCGCCATGTGAGTGGCCTCGGTACCCGAGGAGACCAAGCGAACCTTCTCAGCGCACGGAATCATCTCCTTGATGAGTTCGGCCCACTCGAGTTCCATCTCGTGCTGAGCGCCGTAGTGCGTGCCTCGCGGCACTTGACGGATCACCGCCTCGACAACGGCAGGGGGGGCATGGCCCAGAATCAACGCCCCGTGACCGCCGAAATAGTCGACATACTCGTTCCCGTCGACATCCCATTTCCGTGAGCCCCGAGTGCGATCGACATAGAGAGGGTGAGGCTTGAGAAAGCGGCCTACGTGCGTGACGCCGTCGGGAAACGTTTTGAGAGCCCGTTGGTGGGCCTGCGCCGACTTCGGCGTCTTCTTGATATAGAGCTCTTGGATCTTGGAGGCGGTAGCGGTTTTGACGACCATGGTGCACTCAGGATAGCGGAAAGGCTAGGTGAAGAAAACCGGGGGCGCCAGGTTGCCGACAGAGAGATCAGGAGTCCTCTGCGAGCCGGGCTACAACAGCAGCAACAGGATTGTCGCTGGACCACAGCACGATGCCCGATTTCCACATCAGGAAGGACGATCATTCACGATCAAGGAGGGGCTACCCTGCATTTCCCACCACACGACTTCAGAAGCACGCGATACGACCGCCATGACTTCGCTTTTCCTTCGTAACGCTTGCTTGCCGTGCTCGACGTACCGTCAAGTACGCCTGCGCGCGCCAAGCGGCTCGCGCCTCGCCCTGACGGCCCTCTCACGCACTTCAGCTCGCCTCGTGGTGAGACATGCAGGCTGGTAGTGCATGTTCCTCATACCAGGATCCGCACGACAAGCGTTTCCCAAAGTCGGGGCCAGGCTTAGCGTTTCTTCTTCTGCTTATGAGGGGGCTTCTTGAGAACGAGAGTCGCGATGTGTTCCAAGACGGCTTTGAAATACGCGCGGTCGCGCTCTGTGGGGGATACCTCGTCGGTGAGTTCGCTCGTGGACCCGGGACGGTAGTCGAAGGGGAACAGATGGGCTCTGGCGAGCGGTCGAAAGCCCCAGCCCGCGCCGTTCGTGAACAGCGCATTCGCGCTCGCGGTCTCGCGCGACAGCGTCGCCAGAGTAGGTTCAGCGCCGTTATCGTCCTCGATCATCCAAACCGGCCGAAGATTCGATCTCAATTCCCTCAGTCGTGCCCGTTTCTGATCGGGGCTTACGCCGTTACCCTGTACGAGGATGACGTCGCAAAGTTGGGCCAGCGAAGCGGGATACACCATGTTTCCACCGCTGGAAGCACCGATCGGGAGAGCGAATGCTGCGTCGTTGAACCGCTCGCGCACATCCTCCAAAACATGGGCGATGTACTCCGGAATAAAGCTGTCGTGGTCCCAGTTCTGTGCTTCGAGGTCCCAGCCAGGCGCGACATCAATCACAACGTTGCGAAAGTCCTTTGCGACGAGCCAATCAGTCATGTTGCGCGCGGCTGCGACGATCGCACGGGGAGACTCAAAGATCTCATCCTGTCCGCGTCCGAAATAAGCGAGACAGACGACCATCCCACGGCGGTCTGTTTCTAGCAGCAGCCGTTCGAGCCGACCCAGCCAGCTCTCTTTCAAGCTGCCGTCGGGCTCGAACGCGCTGACGAGCGAGCCGCGCTCCTTACCAGCGTTCGCTATGCCGTTGCGGTTGATCCCATTGACTTCCACGCGATAGCCGGGAACACCCCCCTGCAGGCTAACGCCGATTGCGCCCACTCCATAAGCGTTGTACACATCGAGGGAGGCGATCACCCGGTCCGTATTCTCATCCGGATCAAAGTCGCGTTCAATCAGCCACTCGTCCTCGAACAGGGCGTTCGGAAGCCAAAGAATCATCAAACGTCCGCGCGCCTTGATCCGATAGACCCGGTGAGAGTAGGTTGCCTCCCAACGGCCGCCCATGCGCATGTAGAAACGGTCGGGTTTGAAACGCGGTCCCAGCATGACGCCGGTGGCGATCTCGGTTGCGGAAGCGACTGTCGGCAAGCTGCCGACGACGGTCACGAGCAGCAGGCCGACCAGTACTTCAGCGAGTGCTGACAAGGCGGTCGTTCGAATACCGCTGGGATGAGTCTTGAAAACCAAACGACTCATTTTCGCACCCGGAGACGATTGCTTGTGGCGGAGTGTCCGATGAGAGTGCCGTCAAATGAGATGGCTTCTCGGGCGGCTGCAGGGAAGAGTGCGGCGATATGATGGGGTTATGGCTGACCTGACAAGACTCACCGGCGACCAGATCGACTCGGCGCTCGCGAATCTTCCCGGCTGGAGAATCGAGAGCGGGAAACTTCATCGAGAGTACAAGTTCGCGGATTTTGTCCATGCCTTTGGTTTCATGGCGACCGCCGCTGTGGCGATTGAAGCAATAGGGCACCATCCGGAATGGTTCAACGTCTATCACACCGTAAAAATCGATCTCACGACCCACGACGCCGGCGGCATCACCTCGAAAGACACCGATCTGGCGGCCAAGCTCGAGTCGATCGCCAGGAAACTGCAAACCTGACCTGCATTTCTTACCACGCGGCGAGGCGTAGTGCTTGAAAGGAGCGTCGGGACGAGGCGCTCGATTGCCGTGCAACACAACGACCGCGCCCCTTACTTATGTCGGCCGGCGCATGATCGATTGAGTCGGGGAGCCGTAGATGAACCGTACGACCTGAGCAGGGCATCGAGCCCAGTTCGGCTGGGAATGCTCGCCGCACCCGCGAGCTAGTTGGTGAGAGACGACTGCCGCGTAGGAGAAGGTTTCTGATTGAAGCCACGCAACTCTTCCAATTGAGCCTCGGCGTTGGGCGTGACAGTGCTGTTCGGGAACCGTTCGACAAGGCTTTGCAACTCGGCACCGGCTTCATCCAGACGATTGAGTTTCATCAGCGACATCGCCTTCTTGTACTGGGCATCCGGCGTGATGCTGGCTACCTGATATCGCTCGAGCACGAGATCGAAGTTGCGGGTGGCTCCCAGGTAATCCTGTTCGGAATAAGCAATCGCTCCGAGGTAGTACTGGGCCTCAACAGCCCGGAGCGACCGGCCGTAGTCTCTCAAGTAATCTTTGAACTGGACTTTCGACAGCTCGTAGTTGCCACGATGAAAATCTCCGAGTGCCGCGTCGAACAGCGTGCTGGCCGAAGACGGATCGGCGACAGCGGAAGCCGTCTCATCGCCTTCGAAGGACGGGGGAGGCAGTGTCATGAGATGACTCTTGATGTCCTCGACGTCCTGCTGCACACGAGACAAACGTGTGTTGATGGCCTCGACCGCGGCCCGCAAGTTGCGGAAGTCGTTCGACACATTCTCGACACGCGTGCTCATCGACGACACCGGTCGCTCCAGTGATTCGCTCTGTTTTGCGAGTTGCCGTTCGAGCACAGCCATCGCCTGATTCATGCGGTTGGCGACTTCGAGGTTCTGCTTCGTCAGTTCTTCGAGGACGGCCATCCGCTCACCATATTGGCTCTTGAGCTGGCGCACCTCGACGAGCAGCATCGACATTTCGCGCTGCAGAGTGATGATCTCTTTCGAAGCTGCAGACGCGGCACTGGTACCGACGAGAGCAGCAAGAATACAAAGAGCGGCTAACTGAATGAGTCGCTGTGGACGTGACAAAGTGGATCTCCTTTGACCCTTCACTTCGCTTTCGCCACTGGAGAAGGACGTTGCCCGGCCGGCATGGGTTCCACACCGACTTGCACTGTCCCAGTTTACCTCATCAGAGAGAGAAACGGGGAGTCTGCGCCACTCATCCTCTCGTAAAAGGGGTTGGAGAAGAACGATCGAAATGTGTGCGACGGCAAGCACACCGGGAGCGGTCAGAAAATGCCCTTACAGAGAGAGTGTCGGGGCAAAAGTTGGTGTGAATCCACACTGTTGAGGCCTCTCCGGCTTTCCCACGATTTACGACCCACGTGATGGAACCTCTCCCCGAGACCGTTCGATCTGCCTTTCGATCCCTAATGGATGGTTGAAGGCCTGCCGGAAAGAGTATGCGACTGGACAGGCACAGCGGTCACTGGTATACTGCACGTTTACCATGCTGTTCGAACGCGCCTATTTTTGGCTTTCCTTTTCGGGCGATTGACCCGCAGAGTGGCGTCGGTTCGAACTGAGTTGTTTTTAAGAGGCCACCCACTCGCACTGAGTGGGTTTTTCATTTGCGGGGGTCTTGATGATCATATCGATGAAGTTAGGGGCAACGAAAGAACAGATTGAAGACATCTGCAAAAGGATTGAAGATTTCGGATACCGGGTCCATTCCATCCAGGGAGAAGAACGGGTTGTGATCGCCGCAGTCGGGACGGGGGATGTGACGCATTGCCTGGAATCGCTGAGATCCTATGATTCGGTCGAGAGCGCAGTGCGGATTTCGGCTCCGTACAAGTTCGTGAGCCGCCAGTACAGATTGGACCGAACGCAGATCGCAGTTGGTAACACTGTAGTCGGCGGTGACGAGTTCGTTGTGATAGCGGGGCCTTGTTCCGTAGAAACTGAAGAGCAGATCATGGCTACGGCCGAAGCGGTCGCCAGCGCGGGAGGAAAAGTCCTGCGCGGTGGTGCATACAAGCCCCGAACTTCTCCGTATGACTTCCAGGGGCTCGAGGAAGAAGGGCTCAAGTTGTTGCGCAAGGCGGGTGACACGCATGGGCTGGCGGTCATCACAGAAGTGATGACCGTGACGAACGTGAATCTTGTGGCGGAATACACCGACATCCTGCAGATCGGAGCCCGGAACGTCCAGAATTTCCCGCTGCTGAAGGCGGTCGGGCGTGTGGATCGGCCGGTGATGCTGAAGAGAGGATTGAGTTCGACCATCAAGGAGTTGTTGCTCTCGGCGGAATACGTCGTCTCGCACGGCAACCCGAATGTCATTCTGTGCGAGCGAGGGATTCGCACTTTTGAAACCGAGACTCGCAACGTGTTGGATATTCAAGCCGTGCCGGTCTTGAACAAGTTGACGCACTTACCGGTTGTGCTCGATCCGGCACACTCTTCAGGCAGGCGCGACCTCATTCCTCAGATCGCTTGCGCCTGCGTGGCAATCGGAGCTGACGGCATGATGGTGGAAACCCACCCGAATCCCGAATCCGCGTGGAGCGACGGTCCACAGTCACTGACGTTCGACGGCTTCAAGAAAATGATGGACGGTCTCAAGCCTTACATACAGCTCTGGCAGGCGAACCGCGCAGTGGCCGTTCCGAGTTAACCTGCATTTCTCACCACCCGACGGCCGAAGCAAGCGATAAGGCCGCCATGACTTCGTTGCGCTTGCTTGCCGTGCTCGATGTACGATCAAGTACACCTGCACGCGCCCAGCGGCGCGCGCCTCCTCCTGACAGCCCTCTCACCCACTTCGCCTCGCCACGTGGTGAGAAATGCAGGCTAAATTACACCGACGCACCGCAGCAATTCATCACAGGCGGGCCGTTGTGCAGGAGAAGGCCCCCGTTACGGTTGTCCAGCGGAAGACGCGGAGAGCCTCTCGCGTCTCGATGAGACCGCCGCCGCTCGTGACACCTTACGTGAAACGACCTTCAGTTTGAACGGTTCGGCGGCGTAAGTCGGTCGGATCGGCGAGCGAGTCTCCACGGTACCGCTGACAGCGATCAACCGCTCGGTCGGTTCCACATCGGGCAACGCTTCGAGCACGAACTCCCGCCGCGTCTCCTCCTCGGTCACCAATACTCCGTTGAGCCCGACATCGGTGACTCGGACGCCGAACGGCAGATTCGTGATTGCGATGGGAACGCGGCCCCTGAATCCGTTATTGCGCCTGACGCGGACAGCGATAGTCGTCTTCGAGCCAGCCTCGAGCTCGACCTCAGGCGGCTCGACCTCGACGGCCAAGTCGGCCGGCTCGGTAAGAGCGATGTAGCGCAGATTGTCGTCTGCATTAGCGACGCGCTCGATGCTCTTGCCCTGCAACTCGCTTCGACCGACTACGTGCAGCGGGACGGCATGTTCAAGCTCTGCATCCGAATCGGCGAAGAGCGTCAGGACGGTAGAGCTTTCGCCCGGCACAATGGTTTCCCTGGTGGCCCTGATGCCCGGCGGCAGATCGCGTACCTCGACCTCGATCGGGCCGTCGAAACCGTCGTAGCGCAAAGCCGTCACGGTGACGGTCGCGCCGCCGCCACGCGGGAGATTCGGATTGGCAGGCGAGACGCTGAGCTGGAAATCGGGCGAAGCTTCCCGCACGATGAGGCGGTAGGCATAGTCCTCGCCTTGGTGTCCTCTCAGGTCTCGCAGGCGGATGAAGTAATCGCCGTCATCCGGAGCAGTGAAGCTCAGACGGGAGTCCTTATCGTACCCGGGGCCGCCGTCGTCGTTTTGATGGAAAAAGACCCGTTGCGGAAGTCCGTTCGGCTGCAACTTGGCGTCGGGCGCGTGCAGACTTACCTTGTAGACGGCAGTACCGAGAGCTTGGGCTTCCGGGGTCGTGTTGAAGTAGCCGATGCGACGGTCGCCAAGGTTGATGAAAACCGTGCCGTCGTCCGGACCGCGCGGCAAAGCGCCGATGCGGAGAATTTCGCTGCCGATCATGACATAGTCGCCCACACGAAAGCCCTTTTCCCGCGGTGAGCTGATACGAAGGGCGCTTTGGACAGAGCTGTGATCCCGCAGCTCGATCTCGGTTCCGAGCTCGGCGCGAGCTTTGATTTGCGGAACCAGATTGCCGTTGCTGTCCAGAATTTCGAGAGTGGAATCGAGCGGCGAGCCAAGGCGGCGGGCTTCGACTTCGATCGTGTATTCCCTGCCCTTCGTTGCGCTGAAACGATAGTAATCTTCGTCCGGCATCTGGTCTTGAGAGAAGCCACTGATCTTTCCGTTGACGGTAACCGGTGCGTTGAGCGACATCGCCGAATCGGGACTTGCGCCACGGTCATCCTCGGTGACTTCCGAGTGTTTGCCGACAGCGATCTTCAACTCGTTGTGCGGAAAGCCGAGATCCAGACCCGGGCGGATATCCTGTCGAGCCATCGCTCGATAGTCGGATTTGCCATCAACCGTGATCGTCCGCCGATCGCCGAGATTATGGCCCTGTAGGGTGATCTGCGTGTTTTCACCTTCAGGAACACCGAGTGGATGAACGCCCGTGAGATAAGGGTACGAGCCGATCTTGAGCCGATAGAAATGTCCCCGGCTTCCCCCGCGCTCGATGTCCGAGATCGCAACATAGTATTTGCCGCTGGAGGGGATGCGATAGGCGAGGACCGGCTCGCGGGCGGTGTCCGCGGCAGAGCGCGAGGCAACGGTCGTCCCCTGCGCATTCATCAGATCGATCTTCCAACGCAGTTTCGAGCCTAGTTCCGCAGCGCTCATGTGGAACACGAATTCTTCTCCGGCCGGCGCCTCGAACGGCAGGTAGTCGACGTCGCCGGGCTTGCGAAGAGTGCCGGTGATGATGGCCGGTGGGAAGATGTATGCGTCTTGGAGGAGAACATCCTGGAGCGTATCGTTAGGTTCAATTTCCGGGCGGGCGCCATAGAAGGGCTCGACGCTGATCTTGCCGGTGTTGGTCGTGCCTTCCCTGGTAACGAGGCGGAAAGAGTAAAGGCCGAGCTTGGCTCCCGAGTCGACTTCCACTTCGATGGCGACTTCGTTAAGCGGGGGCGGGTCACCGCGGTTGACGGTGCTGGGGGCACCGTTCGAACCGATGAAAGTGCCGACAAACTCACCGAGTGTGTTGACATGGAGGATCTTGCCTTGAACAGCCGGGTCGTCGAACAGGATTTCCCGCGCTCCGACAAGGTTGATACCTTCGATCTTCAGTTCAGTCGTCAGGCCACGGGTAACAGCGAGCGGCGACGTTTCCTGAATGGTGGGCGGGTTGGTGCGGGTATCAGCGAGGAGGATCGCCGGGATGGCAACGAACAGTGCCAGGTTCAGGAATCGTTTCATCATTCCTCCGGGTAAGCTTGTTATCGGCGCGCGAGATGCGACGGGCCGGCCGCGCGCTCCCACTTCTTAGTTGGCTGCAACAAAACTGTCTCGTAAGCAGTGAGTGAGCCGTCGTAGCGACCCACTACGAAACTCTTTCCATCAGGGTGAAAGGCCAGGGCCTGTCCCCAATCGGATTGATCGGCGAGGACGCCCTTTTCGTTCAGGGTCGCAGTGTCCCAGACCTTCAGGGATCGATCCGATGACGATGACACGATCGTCGAGCCATCAGGCGAAAAGGCGATCTTGAGGATCGCGGCTTCGTGCCCCGTCATTGCCTTCACCAATTCAGCGGCGGTGTTCTCGTCGTTGGCAATGCGCCAGACGCGGATCGTCTTATCGGCGCCGGCGGCGGCGAGCCGGCGACCGTCCGGATGGAACGCCACGGTCAAAACGCCGGCCAGGGGCTCGCTGAGCGTGAGGCTCGGCTTGCCGGTCTCGAGGTTCCAAAGCTTGACCGAGCGGTCGGCGCCACCGGACACGAGTTGACCGGGTTCGTTGCCGAAATCGACGGCGTAGACGGCATCGACATGGTCCTTCAACGTGCGGATAGGCTCGCCCGTTTCGGCGCTCCACAGTTCGATCATGCGGTCATAGCTGGCGGTGACGATCTGCTTGCCATCGGGCGAGAAGTCGACCGAGTAGATGCAGTCTTTGTGGGCATTGATGGTGTGGCGTAGTTCTCCGGTCTCGACATCCCACACTTTGACTTCACCGAACTGCGCGGGGGCGCCGCCGGCGGCGGCGAGCATCCTGCCGGAGGGCGAAAAGGCCAGAGAGCGGACGAGGTCGGCGTGGCCGTCAAGCGTCCGCGTAACGTTGCCGCTTGCGGCGTCCGTGATCCGAACCTGCCGATACGAAGCGACCGCCAATGTGGCGCCATCCCGGGAAAACGCCAGGGCGCTGACGGGAGAAGGTACTGCACGGCGGCTCTCAATGGCAGGTAGCGCCAGCGTACGGCCTCCGGATACCTCTTCGCCTTTCGCACCGGAATCGATCCAGGCTTTGATTACAGCGATGTTGTGGGGCGGGAGTTCGCCGCCGAACGGCATCTTCGGCTGAACACGTCCTTCGAGCATGCGGACCAGCAAGCTTGACTCCGCATCACCGGCGGTAATCGCAGGTCCGCTCTTGCCGCCCAGCATCAACCCGTCGTAGCTCTCCATCACGAGTTGTCCCATCTTTGTCTGGTCGCTGTGGCAGGCGAGGCAGTTGTCACGAATGATGGGGAAGACATCGCTGCGGAAGGAAGGTTCCGCGCATATAGGAAGAGCCAGGAGATTGATCGAAAGAGCAACGCGGCGGAGCGTGGTCATGTTGTCGTGTTGTCGCTCCTCATGCACTCCATCAGTGGTTGAACAGAAACTCTTTGCCGGTGAGCATCGCCCACATCAGATCTTCCAGTGGTTTGCGGCGCGGGTTGCGCTCCAACGGATCAGCTCTCGTTGCTTGCTCCGCTTCGTCGAGGACGCGAACCAGAGCCTCCTTCTCCTCCTTGGTCGGGTAGCGGCTCAAAGCCGACAAGTAGAGATGATCGAGAATCTTCGCGTTCGAGAGCCCCAACTTGAGGAACATCTCGATCGCTCCCTCTTCGTCGCGCAGCATGTTGTTGAGTGTGTCGCCGTTGATGACGTGGAGCGCCTGCTTGATTGTCGGGGCATGTTCGCGCTCGGCGGCGTCGACATTGACACGCGGCGGACGCCCGAACACCGTCAGAAAGAATGAATTCACCTGGGTGTCCGGCAGTTGGATCGCATGTGTGCCCTCGGGATAGCCGCTGAAGCGTGTCGGCACACGGGTAACCTGGCTTACGGTGTCGAGCACCACCTCAGCCGGCAGCCTGCGCACGATGTAACGCGAATAGTAGACCTCGTCGTCGGTGTTCGTCGCATTCGCCTTCGACGAGCGCTGATAGGTCGCGGAGAGCATGATGCGGCGGACGAGATGTTTCACATCGAAATCGTGTTCGATGAAGTCCTTGGTCAGGGCGGTCAGGAGCTTTTCGTTGCTCGCCGGATTCGTTGCGCGCATGTCGTCGACCGGATCGACGATGCCGCGGCCCATGAAGTTCGCCCAGATCTTGTTGACGACTGCGCGGGCGAAGTAAGGATTTTCTGCCGAGGTGAGCCAGTCGGCCAAGTGCTGACGGCGGTCTTTCGAGCTGTCGAGGGCCAGTTCCTCACCGTCGAGCGGGCGAGGCAGGAGAGGCTTGCCGAGCTTGGGGTGATTGATGTCGCCCGAGGGGCTGCGGTACACGACCACGTCTCCCTCACCCGTGCCGTTCTTCTGAGCAACACGCGAGACGAGATTCGCGAACTGGTAGTAGTCGTTCTGCGTCCACTTTTCGAGCGGATGGTTGTGGCATCGGGCACAGGTGATGCGGAGACCAAGGAAGGCTTGCGTGATGTTCTCGGCCAACTCGATCGTGTTGCGGTGGAGCTGATAGTAGTTCAGTTCGCCCTTGACGCGGCTGTTGCCGGTGGAAGTGAGGACTTGTCGGACAAAGCGATCCCACGGCGTGTTCTTCGCGACACTGTCACGGACCCACCGATAGTACGACCACATGGCGGTGTTGCCGAGATCGCGGCTCGAGACAAGAAGCAGATCCGACCATTTGTAAGCCCAGTAGTCGACGAACTCGTCACGTTCAAGGATGGCGTCAATCAGGCGCTGGCGCTTGTCCTGCGAGGGGTCGGCGGTGAAGCGCTCAACTTCGGCCGGACTCGGAAGCGCGCCCATGGCGTCAAGGTAGGCTCGCCGCAGGAAAGCCGAGTCGACGACCGGTTCAGAGGGCGCAATGCGCAGGGCCCGGAGTTTCTCGATGACGAGGTCGTCGATGTAGTTGTTGCGGGGTGCTTCGGAGTAGACGTTCGGGGCGATATCGTTGTCGAAGGGGATGCCGAAGCGGGCGAATTTGACCTTGCTCGAATACCAGACGGTGATGGCGGCTTCGCCGGAACCCTGCATCTTGACACGGCCCAGGTCGTCAACAGTGGCGACACCGGAGTTCGTGCTCGAGAATTTCGCCCAGCGGGTGACGTCGCGGCGCGAGCCGTCGCTGTAGACGGCTTGGACGATAACTTGTTGCTCGGCGTCAGTCTGAAGCCACGCCTGCTCGGGGGAAATGCGGAGGTCAATGATCCGGACTTCGTCTTCGGCCGGGGCGAGGGCGCCATTGGCAATCCACTCGGCAAGGATGCGGAAGTCGGGCGAGTCGACAGCGAAGCGTCTGCCGCCTTGGTGCGGAATCGTCAGCGTCGGCTTGAGGAGCAAAAGGCTCTTCGAAGGGTCCCAGCGGGCGACACGGCGTCCGACAGCTTCGCGCGTGAGGACGGCGTGATCGAATTCCGGGTCATAGCCGCGGAGGCTGAGCTTGAAACCGTTCTTGCCGGCTTCCGAACCGTGGCAGGCGCCCGAGTTGCAGCCGGCTTTCGTGAGGACGGGTTGGACATCGTTGAGGAAGCTCGGAACGAAGGGCGTCTGGTAGTTCTCGACCGTGATTTCGATAGATGCCGAGACGCCTGCTACCTCAGCCGTCAACCGGGTACGGCCGTTGGCGAGCGGGCGGAGAACGCTGTCGTCCATGTTGACGACCTTCGGATTTGAAGCGTTGAAAGCGGCTTTGGCGGTGAGGTCGCGTTCGGACCCGTCGGCGAATCGGCCCTGAACAATGAGCCGGTGGCTTGACTGTGGTCCGGAAAGGGTGACGCCGTCGGGGAGGATCTCAATGGACGACGGCGATTGCGCCACGCACGGCGAGGTCAGGAGGAACGCCGCTAGAAGTGCTTTCCTGATCATTGTCTACGGGCCTGTGCCAGCTTGGGCACATTGCGCCACGGCTCACGCATAAGCTATGTGAACAGTTCCATGATCGGCTCGACGCCGTGATCGACCACGCGGATCGGTCGGTTCTGCGGACCGGGCAGCTCGGTTTCAAGGTCGATGCCGAGACCGTGATACATGGTGGCCGTCACTTCGGCCGGAGTCGTTGGGCGGCTCTTCGGCGCGCCGCCGATGTCATCGGACTCACCCACAACACGTCCACCCTGAATGCCGCCGCCGGCCATCACGACCGGCCAACAAGCAGGCCAATGGTCGCGCCCGCCGGCCGGGTTGATCTTCGGCGTGCGGCCAAACTCGCCGGTTGCGACGATCATCGTGTTGTCGAGCAAGCCCGTCCGCGAAAGGTCCTCGACAAGCGAAGTGAACCCGTTGTCGAACATCGGTCCGACAAGATTGCTGTAGCACTCGATCGGGCTGAACGGGCTGGAGCCGTGAATGTCCCAGGTGATCTCGTCGAAGACCGTTTCGAACATATTGACCGTTACGAAGCGAACGCCGGCTTCAACAAGGCGTTTCGCCATCAGGCAGCTTTGACCAAAACGGTTCCAGCCGTAGCGCTTGCGCGTGTCGTCGGACTCCTGAGCGAGATCGAACGCGGCGCGGGCCTTTTTCGACGACATCAGCGTGTAGGCCTGATGGAACGTCGTATCGAGGAGCTTCGCATCGGGAACTTCCTCGAAGTGTTTCACGGCGGCATCGATCATGTCGCGCCACTTGCGGCGACGTTTGATGCGCACTGCCGAGATGTAGTCAGGCGGCAGCATGTCGGGCACTTCGAAATTCGGCTCCGAGGGGTCGGCGTTGAGCACGAACGGGTCGTGAGCCTTGCCGAGATAACCCGCATCCTGGCCATGCGGCATGTTGCCGCCGGTGTTACCGATGGGCCGCGGCAGCAGGACGTGGGGCGGCACGTCTCCGTTGGGTCCGCGCAGCTTGCCGAGCACCGAACCCATGTGGGGATGGTTGAGCCCGCCCTGGAAGAGCCGCCCGGTCTGCATCATCTGGTGGCCGGTGTCATGAACAGCGGCGGCAGTGTGATAGAGCGTCCGTATCAACGACCACTTGTCGGCGTGCCGCGCCATGCGGGGGAAGATTTCGGAGATCTCGATGCCGGGAACGTTCGTCTTGATCGGCTTATACGGGCCGCGAATTTCCGACGGAGCGTTGGGCTTCATATCCCAGGTATCGAGCTGGCTCGGTCCTCCAACGAGGAAGAGCATGATCACGTTGATGTCGCTCTTGTCGTTGTGGACCGCGCCCTGGGCTTTGAGCGACAGGAAGTCAGTCAGGCCGAGGCCCAACATGCCGGCCGAACCGGCGTGCAGGAAATCGCGGCGGCGGAGACCGTCACAGAAGCTGACGGCCTTTTGGTGATCGAGTCGAAACACGGCTAAACCTCCGGTCGTTAACTAGATACAGATCCCCTCTGCGGCTACTGTACGCCCATTGTACTCCGAGGGCAAAACACCCGCAACGGAAACGGCTATTGTGTCAACGCAAGATAGAAAGTTCCCCCGTTTGTGCAATCCAGAACGTCCTCCTTTCTCAGCATGGGTTCGTTTTTTTCGGCTAACGGCGCTCGTCGTGAGGCCGGCCGTGAACGGCTGACGATACGCTAACACTGATTCATAACTTTTTTTACCGGGAAATGGTGGGAAATAGCGGGAAATGGTGGGTATGGAGGCCGTAACTTGCCGGAGGACGCAGCGGTCCGGCGACGGTTTCCGATAGCGCGAGCCTTGCGCACCCACGGCGAACCGAACGGCCATAATGGCCGTGTCTCGTTCCTCGTGACTCTTGACCCGCACGGACTTTGCCTCGCCATTTGGTGAGAAAGACAGGCTGGGATTGCCGCCTCTCTATCGTCATGCTAGGCAGGCCGGGGAGGGAAAACAAGACTGAAGGGCTTCAGTACCAAAGACCACCGTTTGTACAAGCTGTGTTTCGTGATTCGTGTCTCGTGACCCACTCGGACTTCGCCTCGCCGCCTGGTGAGAAAGACACGGTAGGATTCCTGCCTCCGTGTCGTCATGCAATGCCGGACAGGACGGCCAAAACAAGACTCAAGGGCTTCAGCACCTCGAGCCGAAGGCAACGTTCTGCTTTGTACCAAGAGAACTTCTCCCGTAGCTCTGACACGGAAGGTGCTATTGCCTCCCCAGGATCTGCTACAACCATGGCTATGGATTCTCGAATCACAGCCAGCGTTCATCAATTCGGTCTCGGCACCGGCATGGCTCACAAAGCACTTGACGACTTGACCCCCGAGGAGTTGCGCCGTCCCGCCGAACCCGGCCTGAACCCCGCTCTGGGAGTGATGGCTCATCTCGCAAATACCCGCTGCGCACTATTGCAGATGCTGGGCGTGGAGCGAGAGCTTCCCTGGGAAGGGCGGTTCGGCCGCGGCGGGGCCATGAACGATCCGGCACAGTTCCCGGAGCTCGAGGAGGTATGGTCGGTTTGGAATGAAGCGTCGGCACAACTCGAGCAGCGGTTCGAAGAGTTGACGGACGAGGAACTGTCCGCGCCGGCTCCCCGCAACTTCCCGATCCCGGACAAGACGATGCGCGGCGCGATCTACTTCATGGCGTATCACGAGGCTTACCACATGGGGCAACTCGGGTATTTACGGAAGTGGTTGGGCAAGCAATCGCTGCGGGGTTAGCAAAGTCCCCACTCCGATCATGACGCCCATGCTTGGGTAGGTCCGGCAACGCTAGGATTTCGGCGGGGCGCTGACGCGTTGGACGAAGGCCTCGTAGGCGTCAGGAGCTCTCGCCGTCCACCACTTGATGAAGGAGTCGGCCACGATTTCCAGATTGCCGAAGGCGGTGGGGTCTTTTACTCGTTCGCGATAGGCGGCGGCGATGGGTCTGATACGGATCCAGGTGAACAGCAATTCCCGGCCGCTTGCAAAGAAGATCTCTTCCTGGAGGACACCTCCGGTGATGAACGATGCGACCATGTCCCAGTACGTGACGACCATGCGGAAATAGGCGTTCTTCTCGGAGCCGAGTGGGCACAGCTTCGTCCAGTCGTCAATGGTCTTCACGTGGAACGACTCGGCGAACCAGGCGCGCGCCTGGCGCAGTTTCGTTTCCCGGCGAATCTCATAAAGGCGCAGGATAAGGTTGACGTCGTCGTACGTGCCGCAGGCTTTCATCAATGAGGACTCCGATCCAGACTACGAGTCTACCTAGTGATTTTAGAGGAGGTTGATGCAGGTGACCAGGTAGAGTTGATGCTCTTCCGGCCGGTCCTCGCTCGGGCGTTAGGGTTTGGAGTGGCTGAGGCAAGCTACGGTACACTCAGCTCAGGTGAAGGATGAGGTTATGACGCGCCGGATTGCTTGCTCGATGTTGGTGGCGGGAGCGGGGTT
Organism: Bryobacterales bacterium; assembly: GCA_026713545.1. Lineage (GTDB taxonomy): Bacteria > Acidobacteriota > Terriglobia > Bryobacterales > UBA6623 > JAPPLB01. Next base: position 8,242 of record JAPOOG010000099.1, on the reverse strand, counting down.
GTGCTTCTCGTCGTGGAACTGCGGCAGCGACGCACCGCCGGCAACGGATACGGATATGGCCGCTCGGTTGGAGAAGTACACATCGTTTCGTTTGGAGTCGGACCTCAGCGTTCTGACGGAGAACGAACGGAAGATGCTTCCGTTGTTGATCGAGGCGTCGGACGTGATGAACGGGCTGTTCTGGCGGCAGTCCTACGGCGACCGCGAGGCATTACTCGGCAAGATCGAAGATGCGGACCTGCGGCGGCTGGCGGAGATCAACTACGGTCCCTGGGACCGGCTGGCAGGCGATGAGCCATTTGTCCCGGGCGCCGGTACGAAACCGCCTGGCGCGCGCTTCTATCCGGAAGACATGACGAAAGAGGAGTTCGAGGCGGCGGCTTCGGGGGACCAGGCGGACACGCTGCGCAGTCTGTACACCTTTGTCCAGAGGGACGAGAACGGCGGCCTCACGGCGGAACCCTATCACGAAGTCTTCGCAGCGGAACTTGCGGCGGCGGCGGAAAAGCTCCGCGAGGCAGCCGCCCTGGCGGACGACCCCGGTCTCAAGAAATATCTGGAGCTGCGGGCCGAAGCGCTGGTCACGGACGACTATCAACCCAGCGATCTGGCCTGGATGGACATGAAGGACAACACGATCGATGTCGTCATCGGCGCGATCGAGACCTACGAGGACGCGCTGTTCGGCTACAAGGCGGCCTACGAGGCGTACGTGTTGATCAAAGACAAGGAGTGGAGCGGGCGGCTCTCGCGCTACGCCTCGATGTTGCCCGCCTTGCAGCGCGGGCTTCCGGTGCCGGAGGAGTACAAGCAGGAAACGCCGGGCTCGGATTCCGACTTGAATGCGTACGACGTGATCTACTACGCCGGCGATTGCAACGCGGGGGCGAAGACGATCGCGATCAACCTTCCCAACGACGAGGAGGTGCAGCTTGAGAAAGGCACGAGGCGCCTGCAACTCAAGAACGCGATGCGGGCGAAGTTCGAAAAGATTCTCATCCCCATCGGCGACGTGTTGATCGCCGAAAGCCAGCGGCGATTCATCGACTTCGACGCCTTCTTCGAGAACACGATGTTCCACGAAGTGGCGCACGGTCTGGGCATCAAGAATACGCTGACGGGCAAGGGAACGGTGCGAGAGGCGCTCAAGGACAAGGCGTCGGCGCTCGAGGAAGGTAAAGCCGATATTCTCGGTCTGCACATGGTGACAAAACTCCATGAGCAGGGCGAACTGGAAGATGCCGAGCTGCTGGACAACTATGTAACGTTCCTGGCGGGAATCTTTCGGTCAATCCGCTTCGGAGCGTCGAGCGCGCACGGTGCGGCGAATCTACTGCGGTTCAACTTTTTCGCCGAGGCGGGGGCGTTCTCGCGTGACGAGGCAACGGGGGCGTATCGAGTCGAGATGGAGAAGATGCAAGAGGCCGTGGATGCGCTGTCCAAGAAGATTCTGACCTTGCAGGGCGACGGGGACTACGAAGGCGTCACGCAGTTCGTCAGGGAGATGGGCAAGATCGGCGAGGGGCTGCAGAGGGACCTGGACCGGCTGTCGACAGCGGGGATTCCCGTGGACGTCGTCTTCGAGCAAGGATTGGCGACGCCGGACGAGTCGTGACCACACGTTCCCCTTTCGGCAAGTTGCCGGCGTATCGTGCTCACTAAGCACGCTGCGGCGGAACTGCTGCCTGCCCGCGGGCCCTTCGGGCGCCGGTATGCGCCATCAGCCGTTGTTGTGGTCCGTGGCGGCACGGTCGCCTGCCGGCGAAGATCACCGTGAAAGAGTGAGCCGAGGGTTTCCGTGCATCAGGCCCTTGGCGGATCGCTCTGTTTCACCAGCGCGAGCAGTTTCAGACCGTATTTTGCGGCCAGGGTGGGACCGAACCCATGGACGGCAAGCAGGTCCGCCTGTGAGCGCGGCTTCGAGCGGGCAATCTCAACGAGAACGCCGTCATGCAGGATCCGGAAGGCCGGGATGCGGCGGCGGCGGGCCTCTTGCAAGCGCCAGTCCTTGAGGGCCTTGAGCAAAGCTGCGTCGGGCTGCGCTTCGTCCGATTCCACGGCTTCCAAGGAACCGGCGGCCGTTTTCGAACGGTCCGCTCGGCTTGCCGCCTTCGCCTTGCGCAATTGCTTTTTCTTCTTCGCCGCTTTCTTCCTTTCCGGTGTCTTCTTCGGCAACGGCGCGGGGAGGGTCACGACGCCCTCGAGCGAACCCTCGTGACGGAAGCCCTCCGGCGTGAGTTCGACCCAACGAAAACGGATCACGCTGCCGGCCTTGTCGAACGAATCCTCGATCGACCGCACCAACCCCGCCCGCGCCAGCGCCGACACCAAGTCTTCGAAGTCGTTGCGGCTGACCTCGTCGTCCTCGAACAGAGCCCGATGCAAGCGTCCCGAGGTCTGCCGCCCGTGCTCGCGGAGCGCCGTCGTGATCTGCCGCAGCCGCCGCAGTTGCTCCGAACTCGGCTTGCGGAAACGTTGAAGCAGCGTGTCATCGGACGCGCAAATATCGCAGATGCCGCAGGCCCGCCGCGCATCATCGAGATCGCCGAAATGCTTGAGCAGGCCCAGCATGCGGCACACGGGTGATTCGGCATAGCGCGTGATCAAGTCAAGCTGCGCCATCCTGTGCTCCCGCTGCTGGCCGTAGTCCAACTGCCAGTGGTCATGCCCGCGCCGAACGCGCTGATCGGGATCGACCACGGCGCCCCCGTGGATCCAAAGTTTCTCGAGCGCCTTCTCGAAGACAAGGTCCCCGGCGGCCATGCGAGCCTGCAACTGTTCATTCGTCTGCGGCTCACGGCCGAGCAAGTTCCAGAGCCTTTGCAGATGGGACGTGTCGGGATAGTCGCGATCCCAGAAGAACTCGTGGGTGCGGCGGTCCGCCCACGAGTACATGAGGACAGCCCGAGACGGCTCACCGTCGCGTCCGGCACGCCCGATCTCCTGGTAATAGCCTTCAAGAGTGCCGGGCAACGCGGTGTGGACGATCGTTCGGATATCCGGCTTGTCGACGCCCATGCCGAAAGCAATGGTCGCCACGATCACCTCGAAGCGGCCATTGAGAAAGCCGTCCTGCACGAGGTCGCGGTCGTCACTGGGCATTCCCGCGTGATAGGGCGCGGCCGGGAAGTCATTCTTCAGCGCCGCGGCGAGCTCCTCGGCATTCTTGCGCGAGCCGCAGTAGACGATGGCAGGACGCAAGTTCGGTTCCTGGAGCAGTTCCCGCGTTTTCTCGCCGCGAATCGACGGCGGCGCTTCGACGATCTCGATGGCGATGTTCTCACGCCGGAAACCATGGATGAAACGGGTACAGTCAGCCAGTCCAAGCTGCTCGACGATGTCGTCCTGCACCAGCGGCGTGGCCGTGGCGGTCAGTCCGATGACGGGCGCCGGACGGAGCATCGGAATCCGTTCGCCCAGGCGGCGGTACTCGGGACGGAAATCGTGTCCCCACTGCGAAATGCAATGCGCTTCATCGACCGCGACCAGCGCCGGCGTGCGCTTGGCAAGCATCTCGGGAAAGCCCGGAACGGCCAACCGCTCGGGCGCGATGTAGAGGTAGTCAAGCTCACCGTGGAGATAGGCAAAGCAGACCTGCCTTGAATCGTCGCGGCCGCGCCCCGAATGAATCCGGTCCGCCCGGAGGCCGAGAGCCTGGAGCTTCGTCACCTGGTCTTCCATCAGTGCGATCAGGGGACTGACAACCAGCGCGACTCCGTCGCGAGCGAGCCCCGGAAGCTGATAGCAAAGCGACTTGCCGGCGCCGGTCGGCATCACGAGCAACACATCGTCACCTCTGCCGACGGCCTGACAGACGTTGCGCTGGTAGGGCCGGAAGCGTTCGTGACCGAAGGTCGAGCGCAGCAGGGAATCGAGAGCGGGGGGCACCGCGGCCACGGATTCCCCGGTTGTCGAGAGCGGGTCCACGATCAGTCTATTCCGATGCTATTCCCAATATCTCATCGATCGTGGCGGAGGCGATCGGGTGATAGAGCGGCCGCGCCTTCCTGTAAATCGCGGCCGCTCGCCGCCTGCCCTCGTCCGTCTTGGCCAACTCGGTGTAGAGCGGCCTGAGAAACTTGCGACGGCCTACCGAGGCAAGGAACTCTTCCATTTTCGGATACGCCGGTTCGTAGCCGCTTCTGACCGACATCAACAACCACTGATGCAGGATCTCCGAGTTCCTACTGGCGGTGAACTGGAAGGCATCATCGAGTTCTTTCATGCGCTCGGCTTCGAATCCCTCCGGCAACGCGCGCAGAAACCGCAGCCATTCCTGAGTGGTCCATTGACCGACGGGCATCCCGGATAGCGCCGCCCCGCCGTCGTACCAACGGTTCGCCAGGGCTTCAACACGCTCGAAGTTCCCGGAGACCGGCAACGCAACGTCCTGCGGCAATCCGGGTTTCCGGATCCAATCTCCAACGGCGACTTTCTCCGCAAGCCCCGGATTGTTGCGGAACAGATATTCGTCGAGGTAGCCGGCGAAGTCGGCGGTCGTCACGCTCTTGAACGCGAAGTGGTCGAAGTAGCTCCGCAGGAAAGTGTCGAAACGATCGCGGCCCGCCGCCTGCTCGAGAGCGCGCAACAGAAGCATCCCCTTCACATAGGGCACCAGCGTGAATCCCTCATCGGGGTCGCGGCCTTTCAGATCAATGTGCAGGACCTGGTCGCGCGGCTCCAGCTTCTTCATCTCTTCCCGCAGTTCCTGGACCTCGAGCGCCGACTCCATCTCTGAACGTTCGCGCCCGAAGACAGCCTCCTGGATGCGGTTTTCCAAATAGACCGTGAAGCCTTCGTTCAACCAGAAATCGCTCCAAGTCGCGTTCGTGACCAAGTTGCCCGACCACGAATGCGCCAACTCATGAGCGATCAACGAGACCAGGCTCTTGTCACCCGCGAGAATCGTCGGCGTCGCGAAAGTAAGCCTCGGGTTCTCCATCCCCCCGAACGGAAAGCTCGGAGGCAGAACGAGAATGTCGTATCGCTGCCATTGATAAGGGCCGTAGAGTTTCTCGACGGCCGCCATCATGTCCTCGGTGTCCTCGAACTCCTTGGCCGCGCTTGCTACGACGGACGGCTCGGCATATACGCCGGTCCGCTCGCTCATGGCCTGGAACGCGAGGTCGCCGACGGCCAACGCAATCAAGTACGCCGGAATCGGCTGCGGCATCTGGAAGTGATACTCGCCCGGCGCGGCCGCGTCGGACGGCTGCCGCGCTTCCATCTCGGCGCTCATCACGGCGAACAACTCTTTCGGCGTGCGTATCGTCGCCGAGTACGTCACGCGAACGCCCGGGCTGTCTTGAATGGGAATCCAACTGCGCGCGTGAATCGCCTGCGACTGCGTAAACAGAAACGGATGCTTCTTCCCGCCCGTTTGAGCCGGCCCCAACCACTGCAAGCCGGAAGCATCAGGACTCGTCGAATAATGGACACGCACCCTCTCGGCGCCCGGCGGAAGCGTGACGCGCAAGGGAGCACCCAGCACGGGATCCGGTTTACCGAGGGCAAACCCGGACGCCGAAAACTCCCCCGAGGGGCCCGCCGCCTCGACGCTCGCAATCGCAAGGCCGCGCGTATCGAGCACAACTTCATCAGCTTCACCTTGACGCTTCAAATGCAGCGTCGCCGAGCCCTCCAGCGACTTGCGCTCGAACGAAACGTCGAGGTCCAGCTCAACGCGGCTCACCCGCACCTGATCGGGGTTGGAATAGGAATGATGGTCTTCTCTCACATTGGGAATCGCGGGAAGGCTGTCGTTGACAGGAGCGCAGGCCGACCAGGCGAACAGGGTTGCCAGCCCGAACAGGCAATGGGACTTGTTAGCCTGCATTTCTCACCACCCGACGGTCGAAGCACGCGATACGACCGTCATGACTTCGCTTTTCCTTCGCAACGCTTGCTTGCCGTGCTCGACGTACTTTCAAGTACGCCTCCGCGCGCCAAGCGGCTCGCGGCTCGTCCTGACGGCCCTCTCACACACTTCACCTCGCCGCGTGGTGAGAAATGCAGGTCAGGCAGCGAAGCAACCTTTCGTCAGAAGACATTCTTCCACATTCGATCGGGCCGGTTCAGCCAGTGTCCTCAAATCCGGCCCTACGCACAAGCTCTGCCAAAGCCCTGGGCCTCCTTTCCCGGCTATAAAAAGGAGCTGCCCCCGGCCGAAGTCTTGTAGAAAAACCAAGTAAAGCACCAGCCCATCACACTGAAGCCTGTCAGACGAAGACTATTGTTCCAGGGGAGTTCCCGCTGGTTGATGCAGACAGAAGCGTGACAGACATATTTCCCGAAAAGATCGGAAAACATCCCACTCCAACACAAGAAACGCGGTCAGCGCGGCAGGCACAGAAGCAAAACATTCCGCCGCGTTTCCGATCAGTTAGCCAGGCAATACAAATAATTCGAAGTGCGGATGAAAATCTGGTCGCCCGATACTGCCGGCGAGGCCAACGTGTAGTCGTTCAACTTGTTGGTGGCGAGAATCTTGAACTGGTCGCCGGCCTCGATCACGGTTGTTGTTCCATCTTCGCTGGTAGCGTATATCTTGCCGTCGGCGAGAACCGGCGATGCGCTGTAGGTGCCTGGTTCCATGCGGCTGCGGCCCCAAACCTCGCTTCCGTCCGGCACCCGCAGACAGAGGGAGATCCCCTTGTCGTTGACGATGAAGAGCCGTTCGCCGTCGCTGACCGGAGTAGGCACGTCCGGCCCATACTGCGTTGACCAAAGCCGGTGCGACTCCGACACATCCCCGCTGCCGCCCGCCCGGAAAGCGATGAAGGGCTTCACGCGGCTCGGCGCAAAAACAATATCCCGGACGACGAGCGCTGAAGCAATCGTGCGATAGTTGCGGGCCTTTCGGGGGTTGAGCCCGCCCGCCCGCCATACCTCGCGTCCGGTATCGAGATCGTGTCCGGTCAGGTAGTCGCCGCCGGCGACGACGAGCCGTGTCTTGCCGTCAGCTTGGACGAGCATCGGCGTGGAGTAGGAATCCGGTGACTCGTGAACGGCATCCGTCGGGCGCTCGACTTGCCAGAGAGTTTTTCCGCTCGCGGCGTCGACCGCGACAAGATACGACGGTTCGTCCGTCTTCATGCCATGCAAGACCTGGATGTAAAGCCTGCCGTCGTGGAGGACCGGAGACGAAGCGTAGCCGAATGCCAGCCCGAACGCCCAGTAGTCATCCGAGATGTTGCGCTTCCAAACCAGGTTGCCCTCGAAATCAAGGCAACTCAGATCCCCCAACCCGGTCATCACCCACACGCGCCGGCCGTCCGTTACCGGCGTCGGCGAGGCCATGTTTTGCTTGTTCAGAAACGTGTTGCCTTCACCGATGACTTTCCGCCAACGTATCGAGCCATCCTTGCGACGCAATGCAAGCAGAAGGAGTTGGTCCGTCGTATTGAAGGCGCTCTTGAGCCGCTCGACCGCGCTGTCAACCATCCCTGCTCCCTTGTTCGGCGTAAAACCCTCTTGCGCGGACGTCACGAAAACCGTGTCTTCCCAGACTACGGGCGTTGCGGCCGCCCAACTGGGAAGCCGGGTCCGCCAGACGACCTTGTCCGTCTCGCTCCAACTCACGGGAAGATTCCTGGCGGTGGTACTGCGACCGTCGAGATGAGGCCCGCGCCAGTGCGGCCAATTGTCCGCGGGGTCCGCCCCGAACAAACTTCCGGCCAGCAGACAAGTCAGAACGGCTATCAGGGAGCGAACGAGTGTCATCGAGATCCTTCCACCGGGCGCGACTTCCCGTCATGATATCAACGTCCCATTCGATAGGAATTTCAGCGGTTTCAGCGGCCGGTGCGTCTCTAACCTGCATTTCTCACCACCCGACGGCCGCAGCAAGCGATGAAAAGGCCGTGATTTGTGTTTCGTGTCTCGTGATTCGTAAAAACCATGGGCCGGGCCTAGTTCACTCCAGAAGAAACGTTTGGCCGGCGAAGCGTAAAGGCCGTGTTTCGTGACCCGAGGGGTTAAGGAGGCGATATGGCCGCTAGCAGCCCGTGACAAAAGTCACGCAGGCGGCGTTACGCGCCCCGGGGCCGATTGCCCAACGCGTATCCGCTCCAGCAACACAGCACCGCGCTCTCCGCGAAGCCAAGCGGAAGCGTCGCGTAACCCTGTGGGCGACGGACGTTTGCAGCCGTCGGCTTTGTCGTTCGTCGAAGGAGATCACCCGGATCCCGATCCTCCTCTCTCCGCGCGGAGCGACTACAGTAGCCCGCCGCGCCTTCCACGG
>JAPOOG010000130.1 GCA_026713545.1 Bryobacterales bacterium | reverse complement strand
CTGGTCGCCGCCACTCGCCGCCCCGCTTCCGCTCGCGGTTGGGAACGCATCGAGGGAGGGCAGTGGATCGAAGCCGTCCTCGTAACCCAGATCCGCGGCGACGCCCCCGGACCGGCGATCGCCCGCGCCTCGACACCCTTCTGGTCGCGCGACCGCCAGCGCATCCTGATCCCGCGCGGAGCCCGCTTCGTCGGCCGCGTGACGGCCGTCCAGGGGCTGAACCAATCACGGCTCAGCGTCACCTTCGACCGCCTGATCTTCGACAACCACAACATCCGGATGCCCTTCGCCGGACTCTCCCAGGCCGGCGAGGCCGGACTCCAGGACCAGGTGAAGCGCCACTACCTCGCCGCCTTCGGCGCGGCCGGCGCGGTCGGCGTCATTGCCGGCCTGACCCTTCGCAACACGCAGAGCTACGGCTTCAACGTCCCCGCCGGTCAGGCGGCCAGGATGGAAGCCGGCCGCTCGCTGGGTGAATCCACCAGCGCCATCATGAGCCGCTATCTGAACCGGATGCCCACCCTCATCATCCGCGCCGGACACCGCATCCGCATCTACTTCGTTTCCGATCTTCTCGTACCCAGGAGGCCCGCATGAATCCCGAAAATCAAGCTCATTCATCCCATCCGGCCGGAAACCGGCCCGATCCCGAAAAAAAGTCACTCTCAGAAGCCGCAGAAGCGACGAACGCCAACGCCCCGGCCCCCCAGCACCCCCCTCGCCGTCGCCGCAGCCTCGGCTTGCTCATCGTCATGGCGCTTCTGCTCATCGGAGTCGGCCAGGCCGCCTGGCCCGTCATCGACATATCGGCCGTCGCTCAGCTTGTCGAAACCGTGCGGCTCGCGGGCGACACGCTGAGTGAAATGACCACGGCAAAGGATGCCCTGCTCGGGCAGGTTGCGGTATTGACCGGAACATGGAGCAACCTGACCGGCGCAGCTTACGAGCTGGGAGAAAACGCCAGCTCGCTCGCGACCAACTTCAGCCTGACTCAGATCGAGGCAGAACTCAACACCCGCATAACCAACGAACAGAACGCCTGGCCCACCGCTGTCGATGTGCAGAATGCCTACGCCGGAGAAGATGCCACCGTTATCCAACAGGTGCTCGATGCACACCAGGAAGCCACTACTAATCGAGAGGCCGAGCGAAACACCTGGTACGACTCGCAGATCGTCATCGCCGAGGCCGGCGAGTTTCTCAGCCGCATCGAAGCCACCGCTTCCACGCAGAACAGCGAAACCACCCAGGGCCTCGGCGCGCAGCTTGACCGCCAGATCGCGGTCGCCTCTTCCACCCGCGACCTGACCGCGCGGCAGCTCGAATTGGCGCTCTCGGCCGAGCATCGCGCCGCCCGCCTCGATCATCAGCGCTCTCTTGTGCAAGCGCAGCTTCGCCGGCAGGGACTCGCTATCCGGACCGAGATTCAAGACACGGTCGCAGACTACCAGGCTGACTTCGACTCCGCCGCATTCGACCAAACTCTCTTCACCCCTGTGCTGCCCACGAACTGATTCACCGTTTGCTCGTCCACTGACCCATGCTCACCATTACCCCGACCATCAACAGGCCCGAGGACTTCAAGCTCGTTCTCGATGAGTTGACCGAGCAGCTCATGAATACCGCCAGCACTCAGATTCTCGACGCCGGCGACGCTCTCTGGTTGGGTCTGTCCCTCATCGTCATTTCCTGGACGGGACTTCGCATCGCCTTCTCCGGAGAAGGCTGGAATGCTTGGGAAGTCATCCGGCTGATCATCGTCCTCTCGATCCCGAGAGGCATGCTGGAGTTCTACGACACGCCGTTTCCCGGCCTCGGACTCACCTTCCCGCAGATCATCGTCAACCAGGGAACCTGGCTGAACGGCATCATCATCGCCGACACCGGCAGCGCCGCTTGGGATTGGCTGCAAAACTACCTCACCAACACCTTCAACACCGTCTCCGACAACGTCACCCAATACTACGGTCTGGGACTCATCGCCGGCGTCATGAGCGGCGGCCGTCAGTTGATGTTCCTCTTCGCCATCTCGGCGACAGCGATCCTCACCCTGATTTCAATGCTGATCGGTTACAGCTTCGTCATCTTCTCCCAGCTTGCCATCTCGCTTCTCACGCTGCTCGGTCCGCTTTTCATCCCCTGGCTCGTCTTTCCGGCATTGAGCTTTCTGTTCTGGAGCTGGTTCCGGATGCTGATTACCTACTCGCTCTACGCCGCCATTGCCGCCGCCGTTTTCCGCATCACCATCCAGCTCATCATGGCCGTGGGAAACGTCTACCAGGATCGAGCGAACGTCGATTCCATCGCCGCCGCCTTGCAGCAGGCCACCTCGTCAACAGGTACAGGCCTCGGTGAGTTCATCGTCTGGTCCATCACCTTTGTGCTGGCTCTGCTCACCACTCTACTCGCCACCTTCAAAATCCCCGAGCTCGCCGGCGGTCTTGTGACCGGCGCTGCGCCCGGCGGCAGCATCGCCGGACAGGCAATCGGAATGGCGGGAGCCGCCAAAGGCGGCGCGGCCGTGAGTAAAGTCACCGGCAAGGCCGCAGGAGGCTAATCCTTCATGAACGATAAGAACGTCCGAGAGTACGCCGAGGCCTGGGCTGCGCACGCCACCGCCGCCCGCACCCTTCGCTGGATCGTAGGGGCTCTCGTCGCAGTCCTCGCCATTACCTCCATCGGCTGGCTCAACAGCGCTTCGCGCGAGCCGCAACCGCTCTTCGTCCGTGTCGACGAGCTGGGCCGAGCCGAGGTCGTTGACTACCAGGCCCTCGAGTTCGACAAGAATCCGGTTTCCCCCGTCACCAAGTTCTTTCTCGCCCGCTTCATGCGCGACCACTACGAACGGCGCAGAGGCGGCGTCCGCGAAGCCTGGACGCGCAGCCTCTACTTTCTCACCCGCGAGTTGGCGCAATCGGCCAGCACCACCGACGCGGAGAACATCGCCGCCGTCATCGCCGGCCAGGCCTCCGAAATCCTCATGCAGGACTTGACACTGCGCATCACACCCTCCGATCAGCCTCCGTTCACGGCAACCGCCACCTACACGCTGATCTACCAACGCCAGGGAACCGAATTGGGGCGCGAACTCTGGAGTACCGAATTGCGCTTCCACTTCCTCGACGGCGTGCCCTCCGAGTACGTTCTCGTCAACCCCATCGGCCTCAGCATTTCCTACCTACGTTCTGATCGCGCCGTCAGCGAATCGTGAGTCAAGAACCCCGCTTTCACCAGGTCTTGCACTTCGCTATCGAGCTGACGCTCATCCTGGCCACCGCCGCCGCCTTCGGCCTCATCGTCTTCCTCGCGGGATACTCCCGCATCGCAGAGATTCAGTGTTGTTCGATCTCATCGCAATCTTGTTTTTCTTCGAGACGGTTCTCGTCACGGCTCTTCTCACCTACCTCGGCTTCGAATCCTGACGCGCCATGATCCGGAAAGTGCTTCTGAACTTCCTGGCCTTCATGAAAATCTTTCTCGTGGCAACCCTCTTCCTGATGTTCCTTTTCTTTCTAATGCACATCGGTGCGCCGCACTCATGCGTCGCAAGCTGTCCCTGCGGCTAACCGTCGTCATGACCATCGACATGCGCCGCGACCCTTCCCTGATTGAGTCTGCCGCCTTTGCTCTGTTCGGCTCCCGTTCCGCACCGCTCAAGCTGCCCTCTTCCTCTGACCTCAGCCGCTACACCGCAACCCGCAACCTTCCCAGCTCCAACCCCATTCGCGCCGTGAAGACGATGCAGGACACCTTCATCCCTCCGCCGATCCACAAAAACTACCATGCGCTTCGTCTCTTCAAACGCACTTCGAAACCCGCCCTCGTCTACACCGTCTATTGGGAGGCCGTCGATAGCGAACGAACCGGACTCTCTCTCATCGATCAATCACTCGCTGCAATCAAGGCGCTACACCTTCAAGCCCTGATCGTGGGACGCGCCGACTACCCCAGGCGCACGCATGTCATCGTCAAAGTAATCGGTCCGCTCACCCATCGAGGAGACATTGCCACCCAGCCCTCTTACAAGCTGATGTTCTCGCACCTTTCCCTG
>JAPOOG010000041.1 GCA_026713545.1 Bryobacterales bacterium | reverse complement strand
GGCGCGAGCCGCGCCAGCAACACGGCCTTTAAGATTTTCACGAATCACGAGACACGAGACACGAATCACGGCTTTTATGCTTTCCACGAGTCACGAGGTAGAAACGTTGCATCAGGGTACTGAAGCCCTTCAGTCTTTTTTTTCCGCCCCGGCCCGCCTAGCATGAGGACAGCGATGAGGAAATCCAGGAGTTCGACTGCCCGTCACCGCGAACCTGGGAGCGCGTGCGAAGGAAAAATCCTTGCCCGCAATACGGAGGTGACATCACGCCTATTCGTCTCCGATCAAGGTTGCATTTCGCCCCCAGGCGACGAGGCGAAGTCCGTGCGCATCACGAATCAGGGCTTTCTAGCCTGCCTTTCTCACCACGTGGCGAGGCGAAGTGGGTGAGAGGGCCGCCAGGACGAGGCGCGAGCCGCTTGTCGCGCGCAGGCGTACTTGAACAGTACGTTGAGCACGGCCAGCAAGCGCAACGAAGTCACGGCGTTCGTATCGCGTGCTTCGACCGTCGGGTGGTGGGAAATGCAGGCTAGGCTTTCACGAGCCACGAGCCACTGCTTGTAAGGTTTTCACGAATCACGAAACGCGAAACACGAATCACGGCTTTTATGCTTTCCACCAATCACGGACTATATCGCCGTTCTTTTCGCCGTGGGTGCGCAAGGATCGCACCGCCGGAAACCGCCGTCCGGACCACTGCGCCCGTCGCCCAGTCACGGCTTCCCTGTTCACGATTGTTCACTATTGTTCACGATTGTTCGGCATTGTTCAGCTAAAAATATTACTCCTGAGCCAGTGTCCCCTCTCCGTCCACACCGGCAGCACGGCCTGTAAGGTTCTTTACGAGACACGAGGCATGAATCACGCAACATGGTTTTTCCCTGTCCCTGCGGCGACTCCAACGAGAGCAACCCCAAGCCCGACCAACCGGTTTTTCACGAAACACGAGTCACGAGACACGAATCACGGACTTTACCGCCGCCCGGTCACGGTTTGCCTGCCCGCAATGGCCCTCTGTTGCCCACGTTTGCCCATGAGTGCTCGCTATTGCTCACTACAAATATTGCCCGCAGCAAGTCTCCACCCGCCGTCAGTGATTGTCGGGCGGCCTCACGGCGAGCGCTATGGGCTGCGGCTCCCGTCGCCTCCGGGCTGCTTCCGCTCGGGCGAACGCCAAATGAACCCGTGCTGACGGTGGAAGCACTCGCTATGCCGCCCCTGCATGGTGAGATATGCAAGCTGGTTTTTCGTCCGCCCGTGTGCGGATCATTCAAGCCGGAAACAGCCGGATCGGTGTCAACCCCGCTTGATCAAGAGGATGTTTCAAGTCGGCTCGGCCTGCCGGCTCTCTCTTGTAAAGACGATGTAAAGTCTGCTTTTACTTCGATTTAACCGTCTTTCGGGTAACGGCTCGGCAACCCGGGGCGCCTTATCAGTGTTGGTTGAAACAGAAGCCGAAAGCCGGAACGGCTAGTCAGGAAACCCGGCGGAAGGAGAACCCATGGAGACGGTGATTCTGGTCTTGTTTTTCTCGGCGATGTCGAGTTTGAGCGGCACCCTGTGGTCGCTCAGCATCGACCTCGCTCAGGCACACAAGGACCGGGCCGCCGCCGGGGAACACCGGACGTAGGTTCATCGTACTGACTTTCAAGAGCCGTGCACAAAAAAGGAGAATGAGACATGTTCAAGAATTCGCTGCAAGCCGAGAATGCGGGAACGCCCTGGGGCGTGATCGGCGGAGCCGTCGCCTTCACGATGTTGATGGTGGTCGCCTACATGGTGGTCAATCCGATCATGTAGCAAGCCGGCGGCCACTGAGCCGCAGAAACCCCCGATCACCGGCGGCCCGGCGGGTTGATGCCGGGCCGCTGGGGCCGGGGGCAGCAGTCCTCGGCGCAGACATCAGGCCTCAGGCCGAGTTCCCCCAGGAAGCGCCTCTCCCGTTTCTCGTCGAATCTCTCCAACACCAGTTCACGGATCATGGAGACGAACTTCGGATGGTTTCCGACAGCCGGGGCGCGTTCCATCCGCAGGCCGAGACGATCACACAGTTCCCGAGCTTCGGTGTCGAGGTCGTACAACGTTTCCATGTGATCGGAAACGAAGCCGACCGGCATGACCACGACTTGGCGGACTCCGTCCAGGTGGATGGTGCGGAGGTGGTCGCAGATGTCCGGTTCGAGCCAGGGCTGCGTCGGCGGCCCGCTGCGGCTCTGGTAGACCAGGGTTCCTCTGCTGCGCCCCACGCCGGCGGCGACCAGTCGGCAGGCTTCCTCGAGCTGCTTGACATAGAGGGACGTTCGCGCCATCGAGACGGGGATGCTGTGCGCGGTGAAGACCAGTGGCACGGCGTCGCGCTCTTCGGCGGGGAACCGCGCCAGAGCCTTCCCCACGCTCTCGATCATCGGTTCGATGAAGCCGGGATGGTTGTAGAAGACGCGGAGCTTGCGCACCTCCGGCGCTTCGAGGCCGACCTCGGCCCGGGCGCGAACGATGTCGTCGAGATATTGGCGGCAACTCGAGTACGAGCTGTAGGCGGACGTGACGAACGCCAGCGCGCGGCGGACGCCGTCACGAGCCATTGCGCGCAGGGTATCGGCCAGCAGCGGATGCCAGTTCCGATTGCCCCAATAGATGGGCAGGTCGATCCTGTGGGCGGCGAATTCGGTTTTCAGGGCGGCGATGAGCGCCCGGTTGTTGTCGTTGATCGGGCTCCTGCCGCCGAAGCGGTAGTAGTGCTCGGCGACGGCCAGCATGCGCTCGCGTGGGACGTTGCGGCCCCGCAGCACGTTCTCGAGGAAGGGGATCACGTCCTCACGCCGTTCCGGCCCCCCGAACGAGAGGATCAACAACGCGTCGTAGGTCGTGGACATGCTTGTTTCGGGATCGGTCGGTGGATTGCCCCGCTGCGTTGTGAAGCGGGACGTGGACACCGGCGTCCTCGTCGCCCTGCCGCTCCGCTCACGGCACTGGAGTGTAAGCCATTGTACCCCCAGAGGTTAGTCCGAGAGGCGCTTGCTCGAAGGCATTCTTTACGCGGCGTACACCGGCGGCAGCGAACCTGCGGCGCTGGCGAGTGGGGTCAGCATGTCCGGCGCATGCCTGTGTGGTCCCGTAGGGCTGACACGCACATCGTCTCCGAGAGATGTGCATAGCAGCAGCAGAACTTGGCCGCACGGGATGGATTGTCATGACGGCGAATGGACCAAGAGGTGTTAGGTAGAGCCAATACCACAGCGGCCGCTTGGGGCGTGTGGCGCTATGCGTTACAATGCCGTTATCAAGATCAGGCACAAAGGTTTGCGGGCACTGCACGAACGGGACGACCCTGCCCGGCTGCCTGCCGGTCTGGCGCCACGGCTTCGGCGCATCCTTTTCCGGCTGCAGGCGGCAACACATCTACGCAGCGCGGACGCACCCGGCTTTCGACTGCATCCCCTGAAGGGAGACCGGGCAGGACAGTGGAGCGTGCAGGTTTCGGGCAACTGGCGCGTTGTGTTCCGCTTCAAGGACGGCGAGGCCGTGGACGTGGACCTGATCGACTATCACTGACGACAGAGGTGCATCGACTTATGAGCAACAACGATGGCGAGCGTGCAAGACCCATGCTGAACCCGCCGCATCTAGGGGAACTGATTCGTGAGAGCATGGACGAGGCTGGCTGGAACGTCACGGAAACGGCGGCTCGTTTAGGCTGCGAGCGCGGAACGCTGTCGCGCTTGCTGAACGGCAAGGCGGGCGTGTCCGCGAACATGGCGCTAGCGCTGGAGGAAATCGGTTGGGGGACTTCCGAACACTGGCTGCGAATGCAGGCGAGCTACGAGTTAGCGCAAGTACGCCGGGAGAAGGCCACTTCGGGCCGGCCGGCTATTGGAAGTTTCACGTGAACCGACTACGCGGCGGTCCGGAAGGCCGGGCGGGTGTTCAACCGAGTCGATGACGGGAACGAACACCAGGCTGACGGCGGCGGTCGAGGCGTACTTCGCCGATCTCGGGAAGGTGCGGGCCTCGGGCGGCTCGACCGGCGAACTGTCGAGCTACGGGCCGCTCGGCAACCTGCTCAACGCCGTCGGCGCGTCGCTCAAGCCGAAGGTGTTCTGCGTCAGCGCGCTGGCCAACCAGGGCGCGGGGCATCCCGACTTCGGTCTGTATGCGGCGAAGCAGATGCAGAAGGGCAAGCTGCGCGAGGGGCAGACACCGGAGCGCGGCGTGGTTGAGGTGAAGGGCGCCGATGACGACGCCTGGGTCACGGCGGACGGCGAGCAGGTGAGCCGCTATTGGGGCCGCTACCGGCTGGTGCTGGTGACCAATCTGCGCGACTTCGTATTGGTCGGCGAAGACGCGGCGGGACGAACGGCGAAGCTCGAAACCTTCCGGCTGGCTGGAAGCGCGGACGACTTCCACCGCGGGCTGGAAAAGCCGCGCTCCTTCGCCCGCGAGGTAGGCGCGGGCCTGGGAGAGTATCTCGCCCGCGTGCTGTCGCACCGGGCGGCGCTGGCCGAGCCGAGGGATCTGGCCTGGCTGCTCGCCTCCTATGCCCGAGACGGGCTGGCGCGGGTCGGGTCGGCGGGCGACGCTCCATCATTGACGGCGGTGCGTTCGGCGCTGGAGGAAGCCCTGGGCGTGCGCTTCGAGGGCGAGAAGGGCGCGCGGTTCTTCCACTCGACCCTGGTGCAGACGCTGTTCTATGGCGTCTTCTCCGCCTGGGTGCTGTGGGCGCGGCAGATGCCGCCGCCGGCCGGCACGTTCGACTGGCGCACGGCGGTCTGGCACCTGCGCGCGCCGGTGCTGCGGGCGTTGTTCCAGCAGCTTTCCGATCCCGGACGCCTGCAACCGCTCGGGCTCGTCGAGGTGCTGGACTGGACCGCCGCCGCGCTCGACCGCGTGGACCGCGCCGCCTTCTTCTCGAAGTTCAACGAGGGCGAGGCGGTGCCCTATTTCTACGAGCCTTTCCTGGAAGCCTTCGACCCCGGCCTGCGCAAGCAGTTGGGGGTCTGGTACACGCCCGCCGAAGTCGTGCGCTACATGGTCGCCCGCGTGGACAAGGCGCTCAAGGACGATCTCGGCATCCCGGACGGACTGGCGGCCGGGAACGTCTACGTGCTCGACCCGTGCTGCGGCACCGGGGCCTACCTGGCGGAAGTGCTGCGCCGCATCGCCGCCAACCTCGAAGGTCGCGGCCTCGGGGCGCTCACCGGCGCGCGGGTCAAGCAGGCGGCGGCGGAGCGGGTGTTCGGCTTCGAGATCATGCCCGCGCCGTTCGTCGTTGCCCACCTTCAAGTCGGGCTCACCATGCAGGCGCTCGACGCGCCGCTGGCGGACGACGGCGCCGAGCGTGCGGGTGTCTTTCTCACCAACGCGCTGACCGGCTGGGAACCGAGGATCCAGAAGCCGCTACCGTTCCCCGAGCTGGAGGAGGAACGCGACCGCGCGGATCATGTGAAGCAGGAGAAGCCGATTCTCGTGATCCTCGGCAACCCGCCCTACAACGGCTTCGCCGGCATGGCGGTGGAAGAGGAGCGGGAGCTGTCGGAAGCCTACCGGAAGGTATTAGGGGTGCGCAAGCCCGAAGGGCAGGGGCTGAACGATCTCTACGTCCGCTTCTTCCGCATGGCCGAGCGGCGCATCGCCGAGAAGACGGGCCGGGGCGTCGTCTGCTTCATCTCCAACTACTCCTGGCTCGACGGGCTGTCGTTCACGGGCATGCGGGAGCGGTTCCTGGAGGCGTTCGACGCGGTGCGGATCGACAATTTGCACGGCGACCGCATCATCTCGGAATACGCGCCCGACGGTCGGACCAGCGAGACGGTCTTTGCGCTTCGGGGACAGTCACCGGGCATCAAGGTCGGCACCAGCATCGCCCTGCTTTCCAGATCGGGAACCGTTGGCGGTGCGTCGTCAGGCGGGCGCGTCCGGTATCGCGATTTCCATCAGGCAAGAGCCGACGAAAGACGGCGGGCGCTGCTGGACAGTCTTGACGCTCCGGCAATAGATGAGAGCTTCTCGGTGCTGGACCCCGATCTTCGACTCGGATTGCCTTTCAAGCCGATGGCGGTCAGCGAGGATTGGTTCGACTGGCCGGCGCTGACTGAGTTGTTTCCGGTGTCGTTCCCCAGGGTACAGACCTGCCGTGACGGGTTTCTCGTCGATGTCGATCTTGACCGGCTCCGGGCGCGCGTCGCGGATTACTTCGACGCGAGCTTGAGCCATGAGGAAATTGCGCGGCGATATCCGGGGGTTATGAAGACCACAGCGCCGTTCGATGCCCGCGCGGTGCGCGACAAGCTGCTTGGTCGAGGCGGGCCGGACGTGGCTGGATTCATTCGCCACGCCTACCGACCATTCGACAACAGATGGCTCTATTGGGAGGCGGATAGTGGCTTGTTGGATCGTCCGCGCCCTGACTACAGGCCGCATGTGTTCGATGGGAATCTTTGGCTGTCTGCTGCGCAGCACCTGCGAAAGGGGGCTGAAGAACCGCAAACCTGTTTCACACCACATACTGGCGCTCGGCATTTGATAGAGCGCGGTGCTAACTGGTTTCCTGCATGGCTTCGCGATGACGGTATCGGAATCGAGGGGAACGACAAGCAACGCCATCCCAATCTTTCAGAAACGGCGCAACACTATATCGACCGCCTAGACCTCGGCGTCGAAGACCTGTTCCACCATGTCCTTGCCATCCTCCACGATTCCGCCTACCGCGAGGCCAACGCCGGAGCGCTGCGCATGGAGTGGCCGCGCATCCCGCTGCCCGGCTGGCCGGACGGCACGGCGGACGGTGCGGCGGAGGCGCTCGCCGAATCGGCGGCACGCGGGAGCGAACTCGCGGCCCTGCTCGATCCCGAAACTCCCGTGCCCGGTGTCACGACGGGAACCTTGCGCCCAGAGATCGCCGCTATTGCCGTGCCCGCCACGATGCACGGACGCAACATGACGGGCGATGACTTCGCGCTCACCGCCGGCTGGGGGCATTACGGGGCGCGCGACGCCGTGATGCCCGGTCAGGGCCGCGCCGCCAAACGCGCCTGCACGCCCGACGAACGCGCCGCGCTGAGCGGCGCCTTGTCCGTGCTAGGCGAGACCACCTTCGACGTGTTTCTCAACGGGAATGCCTTCTGGCGCAACGTCCCAGCCGCCGTCTGGCGCTACAAGCTCGGCGGATATCAGGTTCTCAAGAAGTGGCTCTCCTACCGAGAGCAAGCCATCCTCGGCAGGGCGATCCGTCCCGAGGAAGTTCAGCACTTCACAGATACGGCGAGAAGGATCGGGGCGATACTGACAAATGCATTGGCAGTCGTTTGAAAACTTGAGCCGCTTGCTTGGGCACGATAGAGGAACAAAGGAGCCGATTTCATTGCCAAACGCGTGCCCAAACCGTGTAAGCAGCTTGTGCGACATGCCGATGAAGAAAAGTGAGTAAAGTCAGGAACAGGGATTACTGCATGAAGGGATTCGGACGACTGGGTCGTGACCTTGGTCGGATATCTGCGATGTGGTGGATAGGGGCATGGACCCTGTTCTTGCTGCTTACAGCAAGTGCCGTGTGGATTAAGTTTCCGACATGGCTGGCTGGTGGAGAATCTGCCAGCACCACGCTCCGCAACGTCGGGATGATTCTCGCGGCTGCGATCGGTCTTCCGCTTGCGATCTGGCGTAGTGTCATTGCCGAGCGTCAAGCCGGTGCAGCGCGCCGGCAATCTGAAACAGCGCACCAAAATCTGTTGAACGAACGATTTCAGAAGGGTGCCGAAATGCTTGGTCACCCCGATATTGGCTCTGTCCGAATTGGTGGTATGCACGCGCTCGCTCGGCTTGCCAGCGAGTACCCGAATACCTTTCATCTGCCGGTCATGCAACTTTTCGCCGCATTCGTTGTCGAGCGGACAACAACCGAGGCGGCCAAGCGAGAGACAACCGCTGACTCTGTGCCTTCCGAAGGCAAGGAACCTAGCAAATTGGATCCTGCACATTCCGATGATGAGGAAGATGACGTTAGCGTAGGTTACCAACGAGAGCGCGAGTCCTGGTCTGGGGAGTGTCTCAGTCCCTTCTTCGCCGCTGACCGAAAGGTCGGACCTGTTCCAGTATTGCCGAAGGATATTGAAGAGGTCATGAGCCTGATTTCGCAAAGGACCGAAAGACAGATCGCTTTGGAACGCGATGGAACTTTCAGAATGAATCTTGCCGATGCTTCCCTGCCTGCACTTATTTTTCATGAGGCGGATTTCTCGAATTTCGACTTTACCAAGGCAGATTTGCGTCGCATACGAGCGTGGAGTACCTGCTTCTGTAAAGCTGCTCTTCCGGGTGCCAATCTGTCCGGCGCAAACTTGGTTCATGCCAACTTCCGTCATGCCGATATGAGGCGAATAAACTTGACCGCGGCAAGACTAACCGGAGCGGATCTCAGAAATGCCGCTCTCGGTCTCGTCGATAAAGTTGGGCAAAACCTTTGGAGAGGGAAACGATTTCCGTCGCGACTGGTAGGCGCTCTTTTGGATGGCGCGGACCTGAGAGCGACAGACTTGGCTAGTGCGGACATGCAGGGTGCATCACTGGGGGGCGCAAAGCTCGATGAAGCAGACTTGTCGGGTGCGAAGTTGATCGGAGCGGATCTGAGGGCGGCGAGTTTGCGAGATGCGAAGTTGAGTGAGGCCGATTTGACGAATACAAATCTAGACGGTTCTGGTGCTGACCTCAGTGGTGCCAATCTGGCTGGTGCCAAGCTGATAGGTGCGAAACTCGGCAGGGCGAAGCTCGCCGGTGCAAAGTTCGAGGGTGCAGACATAAGCGGGGCAGATTTCGTACACGATTGGCAGCATGAGCGACCATCCCCTGCATCCGGCTTGACCCAAGAGCAAGTCGATCAGGCGAAGGCCGATCCGAGTCGTCCGCCGATTCTTGACGGGATTCTGGATTCCGTTACGAACAAGCCGCTAGTCTGGAAAGGCTGGTGTGCTGAATGATACTTCCAGTGTGAGGATTATGTGTTGACGGATTCGCCTACCGCCATGAAATTTTCGATGATGCTACCAACCCTCTCCGCTGCCTCGACAAGGTAGGCTTCAGCGAGGTGGGCGTAGCCCGCCGTTGTCCGGTGCCACCAGTGCCTGAGCAGCTTGCCGACTAGGGGCGGGTTCTCGCCGGACATGACGGTTTGGCTAGCCGCGTTACCAAGAGACACAGCGCGTGGCCGGTCTTGGAGTCTGGAAGATTAAGTGCCCCGTCGCCAACGCGGATATGCGGACCGGTATCGAGCAAGCTTGCCGGCGGGCAGGCTACACGCGGCCGATCATCTGCGCGCCCAACGAACTGCTGGAGCTCGATCATGCAGACGACAGAGACTGACCCCATCATCGCCGAACTCTGGGCCGTGCGGGACCGGCACGCGGCGCGCTTCGATTATGACCTGACGGCGATTTTCCGGGACATTCGAGCGATGCAGGAAACGTCCGGCAGCGACTACGTGCGTTATCCTGCGCGCCGTGTCCTTTCCGTGTCCGAAGAACCGCCAACGCCGTGATGCTGGTCAGGGACGTGTCCTGTCGACCTCGCCCATTCGTCCTATCTCGCGTCAAGCGAGCGGCCCCAGCCGTCGCAGGCCGTTGGCGTCTGGGAGCGGCATGGTGCCGCGGGCCGCGTGATAGACTGGCAACCCGCGTTGAGATGCCGAGCGAAGCCCCCATCCGCCTGTCGGAAGTGACGTATCGGGTTGGGGGCGCGACGCTGGTTCGCGATCTCTCGTTCGATGTGGGGAAGGCGGAGACGGTGGTTCTGCTGGGCCGCAGCGGCTCGGGGAAGACCACGGCTCTGCGGCTGGTCAACCATGTCCTGATGCCCAGCGCCGGCGAGGTCGTCGTCGAGGGACGCCGCACGGCCGACTGGGACCCGATCCGGCTGCGGCGGCGGATCGGCTACGTCATCCAGGAGGTCGGGCTGTTCCCGCATTTCACGGTGGCGCGCAACATCTCGCTGCTGCCGTCGCTGGAAGGCTGGGAAACCGCCCGGGTCGACGCCAGGACGCGTGAGCTGCTCGACAAGGTGGGGTTGCCGGACGATGTCCTTTCGCGCTACCCGCACCAGCTTTCCGGGGGGCAGCGTCAGCGGGTCGGCGTCGCGCGCGCTCTGGCCGCAGACCCGCCGATCCTGCTGATGGATGAACCTTTCGGCGCGCTTGATCCGATCACGCGGGCGGAGATCCAGCGCGAGTTCCTCGCCATCCAGGAAACCCTCGGCAAGTCGATCCTCTTCGTGACACACGATCTGCGCGAGGCGCTGCTGCTCGGCGACCGGATCGGCTTCATGGACCGGGGCCGGCTGGTCTGGATGGGGAGGCCTCAAGAGTTCCGAACCGGGTCCGATCCGCGTATCGCCGCTTTCCGGGAGAGCCTGTCATGACCTTTTCCGAAATCTTCGATCAATACCAACCGCAGCTTGTGGCCCGCATCGGCGAGCACTTCTGGCTGGTGGGGGTTGCGATGCTCATCGCGGCGGCGATCGCCGTTCCGGCGGGCATCCTTCTCACACGGCAGCCGAAGATCGAGCGCTGGGTGCTTGGTTTCACCAATGCCGTGCAGACCATTCCCAGCCTGGCGTTGTTCGGCTTCCTGATCCCCCTGCCCGTCATCGGCGGGATCGGGCCGCGGTCCGCCATTGTGGCCCTGGTGCTGTACGCGCTGCTGCCGATCGTGCGAAACACCTACACGGGCATCAAGGAGGTGGACCCCGCCGTCCGGGAGGCGGCTCTGGCTATGGGCATGACGGACGGGCAGATCCTGCGCATGGTCGAGTTGCCGCTGGCGGCCCGCACGATCATGGCGGGGCTTCGGGTGGCCACGGTGACCGGAGTCGGAGTCGCCACGGTGGCGACCCTGATCGGAGCCGGGGGCCTGGGGGATTTCATCTACCGGGGCCTGCAAACGGTCAACTCGAACCTCATCCTGCTGGGAGCGGTGCCGGCCGCTCTGATGGCGCTCGGCGCGGACTTCGGCCTCGGGCTGATTGAGAGGAAGCTCGTGAAAGGCCGTGTCTCGTGATTCGTGTCTCGTGACCCCAAAAACCCAAAGGCCGTGATTCGTGAACCAAAAACCCACGCAGTTGGTACGGACGGCTTGACTTCGCTGCGCCGCTGACGCCGAGGCGAAAGACTGCTCGTTTGCGAACGGGGGCCAGCCCGCGAGTCGCTGGGAGCGCTGCTGTCGACGAATGGCTACGAACGAAAACGGTAGGTGATGCGCCCGCGAGTCAGGTCGTAGGGTGAGAGTTCGACCGTCACGCGATCACCGGTGAGGATGCGGATGCGATGCTTGCGCAGTTTGCCTGCGATTTGCGCCAGAACGACGTGCTTGTCGTCCAGCCGCACTTCAAACGTACCGCCCGGATGCTTCTCGATGATGGTGCCCTGAACTTCGATGCCTTCTTCTTTCGCCATTGACCTCCTTCAATGCCGTATTCATTCTATACGGATCGGCCGCGAGCCGAAACCGCAAGACGGCCCCGCGGGCGTTGGTACAATCACGGTTCGATTTCCCGTCCCGCGCCGCGGGCGGAAAGCAGGAACGAATGATGAAAAAACTGTTCGCCACCGCTCTGCTCGCTTCGGTGTTCTCGATTCCCGTCCAGGCGCAGCTCATCGCGGCCCGTGAGGCGCCCGTCGCGATGGGCCACATGCACCTGAACGTAAGCGACATCGACGAGCACAAGCGCTTCTGGGTCGACGTGATCGGCGCGGAGGCAGGGAAGCTCGACACGATGGAGTACGTGAAATATCCTAACGCCCTCATCTTTCTCCGCGAGCAGAAGCCGACCGACGGCACCAAGGGCAGCTCGGTGAATCACATCGGCATCCAGTTTCCCGATGTACCGGCGATGGTGGCGAAGGTGCGCGCCGCCGGCGTGCCGGTGGTGACGAAGGCGGAAATCAGCCGCAACCGCGCCAAGGGCGACATTTTCTTCAGTCCCAGCCAGCACCGCTATCTGGCGTTCATCATGGGACCCGACGAACTGAAGATCGAAATGTTCGAAAACAGAGCCCTGAAGACGCCGTTGGCGAATCACCACATCCACTTCGCGGGCCAGGATGACAAGAAAATGCAGGCTTGGTATGCCGAGATCTTCGGTGCGAAACCCATGCAGCGCGGGATTTTCGAGGCGGCCGACCTGCCCGGAGTCAACCTCACCTACACTCGCACCGACACGCCGCAAGAGCCCATCAAGGGCCGCGTGCTCGACCACATCGGTTTCGAAATCGATGATCTGGAAAGCTTCTGTCGGAAGCTGGAACGGCAGGGCATCAAGTTCGACCGCCCTTACGAGCACGTGCCGCGCCTGGGTTTCTCGATTGCCTTCTTGACGGACCCCTGGGGCACGAATATCGAGCTTACCGAAGGCCTGGACAAGCTGTAGAAAAAGCCGTGTTTCGTGTCTCGTGATTCGTGACCCAAAGGGCCGAAGCGCGCGATACGACCGCCAGGGGGAGAAAGGCAGGCTAATGAGTTCTTGAAGGGCCGCGGGATTCACCGAACTGCAAGCCGATGCGTTTGCGTCCGGTAAAGCCCTCCTCGGGGCGATGCCAGAACTGGATGCGCGTTTCGCCCAGCTTCCAGCAGAGGTATACTTCGTCGCCGTCAAGCTGAGCCGGGAAGTCCAGCAAACCCATTTCGAGGTCCTTCACCAAGCAGCCCGTTTGCTCGATGGTCTCTACCGAGGACTTGAGGCGTTGCATGCAAACGCGCTGCATGGCCCTCTTTTCGGCGACTTTGACGGGGTTGATCTCGGAGCCGCCGAGCAGATGGATGCGCTCACCGATCGCCTGCAGCTCGCGTTCCATCTGAGCCGCCCCCTTCTTGGAGTCGATGGCGGTCCGCAGCAAGTCCTCCAGTCCTGGAATGCAGTCCTCGGCTTCCTGCAATGTAAAGAACTTTGCCATCCGTGTTCGGGGCCGATCAACGTGAAGCAGGCCCGTGCGGGAGTTCGATGAGCCGGTCTGAAAGCGAACGGCTTCGGGCGGGCCATCCGGTTCGGCCGGGTTGCTTGCCTGAAGCGAAACCGGCGACTCCAGCTTCGCGCCCGGCATGCCGCAAACCAAACCATCACGCCGTATTGTTCCGATTATATCAAGCCGGGAGCGGCGGCCTCCCCGCGTGGCGGGGTAAGCACGCGATAGGAAGGCAGTGATTCGCGTCAAAAGGCCGTGATTCGTGTCTCGTGATTCGTGAAAAACCATAAAGGCCGTGTTGCGCGCCAAGCGGCTTGCGGCTCGTTCTGACGGCCCTCTGACGCACTTCGCCTCGTCACGTGGTGAGACATGCGGACTAGAATGAGCGGGATGCGCTGGGTTCTCAGCCGCCGCGTTCCGGAGACGGAGCGCATTCTGCTCGTCGAGAGCGGCAAGCGCGAAGTTACGGAAAAGCTGATCCCGCACTTGAAGCGGTCCTTCGGCGAGAACGTCGTTATCGACCTGCTTACTTGCTGGCCGGGGCTGCCTTCGCAGCTCGCGCCTGATATGGAACGTCAGGTCTGGCGGGTCACCGAATACACCGACGATCACGCCCGCTGGCGTCTGCTGCGCGAGGTCCGTAACCGGCGGCACGGCATCGCGGCGGTGCTGTATGCGGGCGATCCCATCATGGCTCGCTGGAGGGCGGCATGCTTGCTGCTCATCCCGGCGAAGTTTCTCATCGCGAACGAAAACGCCGACTTCTTCTGGCTCGACCGGGGACATTTTGACCACCTGTTCCGCTTCTGGATGCATCGGACGGGCCTGCTCGATGAATCCGCGCCGCGCACCTTGGCCCGGTTCATCGCCTTCCCGTTCGTGTCCGTCTATCTCCTCGGCTATGCGGTTCACGCTCACCTGATGCGGCTCGGCCGCATGGCGCTGGGCTTGCACCGGTGGAAAACCGAAAGGCCGTGATTCGTGATTCGTGTCTCGTGAT
Organism: Bryobacterales bacterium; assembly: GCA_026713545.1. Lineage (GTDB taxonomy): Bacteria > Acidobacteriota > Terriglobia > Bryobacterales > UBA6623 > JAPPLB01. The sequence goes on along the minus strand of JAPOOG010000041.1, from coordinate 82,912 downwards.
TCGTGACCCAAAAACCCAGGCAGGCGGAACGGCCGTCGCTCAATGGCCGCATGCGTTGCGCTTACTTGGCCTGCTCGGTGGGGAAGGCCGTGTTTTGGGATAAAGGCCGTGATTCGTGATTCGTGACCCGGGCGCACTTGGCCTCCCCATGTGTGGAGACATGCAGGCTAGGATGAAGGTGTTCGGGGTTCCGAGCACAAGCCTTCCGATGAAGCGGCCCGTTTACATGGACCACCACGCCACCACGCCGGTCGATCCGCGTGTCGTCGAGGCGATGGCGCCGTATTTCACCGAAATCTTCGGCAACCCAGCGAGCCGCAATCACGTCTTCGGCTGGCGCGCCGAGGAAGCGGTCGAGACCGCCCGCGCTCAGGTGGCGGAGCTCATCGGCGCACGTACGCGCGAGATCGTCTTCACGAGCGGCGCGACGGAATCGATCAACACGGCGCTCAAAGGGGCCGCCGCCGCCCGGAGGACGCGCGGCAACCACATCATCACGCTGCAGACCGAGCACCGGGCCGTTCTTGATTCGCTCAATCGCCTTGAGGAAGGAGATTTCCGTGTCAGCTATTTGCCGGTCGCGCCCGGGGGCCTGGTCGAACTGGAGAGGCTGGAACGCACGATCAGCGACGAGACGATTCTCATTTCGGTGTTACTGGCCAACAACGAGATCGGCGTCATTCAGCCGGTCGGCGAGATCGGCCGGATCGCCCGGAGACACGGTATCGTTCTCCATGTTGACGCCGCGCAGGCCGTGGGTAAAATTCCCGTCTCGGTCGAGCGGGACGAGATCGACCTGCTGTCGCTGACCGCTCATAAATTCTACGGCCCCAAGGGTGTGGGTGCGCTCTACGTGCGGCGGAAAGACCCTCGCATCGACGTACGGGCATTGATCGACGGCGGCGGGCACGAGCGTGGTTTTCGATCAGGTACGTTGAACGTGCCGGGTATCGTGGGGCTCGGCAAGGCCTGCGAAATCGCAGGGTCCGGAATGGGGGGAGAGTCCAGGCGGCTCGCGGGCCTCCGCGATCGATTGCTCGACGGCTTGCGGAGCCGTCTGGATGACCTCTCGGTCAACGGCGATCTCGACGCCCGGCTCCCGCACAACCTCAATGTAAGCTTCAGCGCGGTGGACGGCGAGTCGTTGCTCATGCGTCTCGATGACATCGCCGTGTCGAGCGGCTCGGCCTGCACGACGGCAACAGCCCGACCCAGTCATGTCCTGAGGGCTCTCGGAGTGAGCCGCTCTCTTTCTCAAAGTTCCCTGCGCTTCGGTCTCGGCCGCTGGAATACGGAGGAGGAAATCGATTACGTTGTCGACAAGGTTGCAATCGTCGTCACACGCCTCCGCGAGTTGTCGACGGCAACTCCATAAAGATCGGTGGCCTCAGCCTTGCCGGCGCGGCACCGCTGGTGAATAGATATCCTGGAATCTTCAACTACTTCATGACATCGAAATACCCTGTTTTCGACCGTACTCGACTGCGCCTGCGGCCACTGGCCGAAAGAGCGCATGACATGGAACTCGGCTACGTGCTCCCGCTTGCCGGCGAAACAGCGGCCTTCGAGCACCCCGATCTTCCCGTGATCGCTTCTGCGCTGCGCGCCGCCCGCGAGAGCAACACCGCCCGCCTTTGGATGATGGGCGCGCACGTGATCAAGATGGGCGCGTCTCGCCACATCATCGACCTGTTACGCAACGGCTGGATCAGCCATCTCGCAGTGAACGGTGCCTGCACCATTCACGACTATGAACTTGCGCGCATCGGAGCGACGACGGAAAGCGTCGCGCGCTACATTCGCAGCGGCGAGTTCGGCTTGTGGGAAGAGACCGGGCTGATCAACGACTGGTCTTGCGAGGCCGCAAGCGCGGGACTCGGACTCGGTGAATACATCGGCCGCCGGATCCTCGAAAGCGACTATCCGCATCGCGACGTCAGCATCCTGGCCGCCGCCTACGATGCGTCGGTTCCGGTTTCGGTCCACATCGGAGTCGGCTACGATATCACACACGAGCATCCCAACTGCAACGGAGCGGCACTGGGCGAAACGAGCTATCGCGATTTTCTCATCTACACCCATGCGGTCGAGGGTCTCGAAGGAGGCGTTATGCTGAGCTTCGGGTCCGCGATCATGGGGCCGGAGGTTTACCTCAAGGCTCTCTCGATGGCCCGCAACGTGGCGCATCAGCAAGGACGGCGCATCACCGACTTCACCACCGCAGTCTTCGATCTCATCCCGATCGAGGGCGACTATCACAAGGAATTGCCCAAGACCGACCCGGGTTACTATTTCCGGCCGCACAAGACGATCCTGGTTCGCACCGTCGCCGACGGCGGGCGCAGCCACTACATCTGCGGTGACCACCGCGCTACCATTCCCGCTCTCCGGCAGGCCTTGTCAGCGGGCGAACCCTCATGAAACCGGAGTCGCTGTTCGAATAGTTCAAGGAACTCCGCGTGCTGGTGGCGGGCGACATTTGCCTCGACCGCTGGTGCCGGTACGATCCCGGCGAATCGGAGCCGTCTCGCGAGACCGGGATTCCGCGCGTGGGAATCGTGCGCACCGAGGTGACGCCGGGCGCGGGGGGGACGGTCGCCAACAATCTCACCGCTCTCGGTGCGGGCCGTGTCGCCGTGCTGGGCGCGATCGGCCAGGACGGCTTCGGCTTCGAGCTCCAACAAGCCCTCGCGGCGCGCAACATTGATTGCGGTCTTCTGGTTGCATCGACCGAGATCCAGACATTCACCTACAGCAAGCTGATCAACACGAACAGCGGCAGAGAAGACAAACCTCGTATCGACTTCATCAACAACCGCCCGCTGCCGGGCGTTGTCGAAGACCAGCTCATCGTCAACCTCCATTCGGCTTTTCAGGATTTTGATGTCATTGTCGTCTCCGACCAATCCGAAACCGAGCACGGCGGTGTCGTCTCCACCGCCTTTCGCGAGATCATCGCCGGCATCGCCGAACGTTACCCCGACAAGATCGTCCTCGCCGACTCACGCACGCGCATCGAGCGGTTCCGCAACGTCATGGCCAAAGCGAACCATCAGGAAGCGAATATGGCGTGCAAGAAACTCTTCGGACGAATCGACTTTCCGCGTTTGCGGAAGACGATCGGCGGCGCGCCGTTGATCGTCACGCGGGGGGCCCAAGGAAGTCTCCTTTTCGACGACGGACGCCGCCGGACCATCCCGGCAGTTCGGCCCGCCCGGATCGTCGATGATTGCGGCGCCGGCGACAGCTTCACGGCCGGGCTTGTGCTGGCGCTCAAGGCGTCGGGTGACCTGGATGCGGCCGCCGCGTTTGCGAGCGTCGTCGCCAGCCTGACGATCGAGAAGCCGGGAACGGGCGCCGCAACTGCCCGGGAGGTCGTCACGCGGTCCTGCGAGGTCGGTAACGGAGCGGCGTGACGCGCTGCGAAAAAGCCGTGATTCGTGTTTCGTAAAAAACGGTGATTCGTATTTCTGTGCTTCCGGCCGTGCTCTCCGGCGGGCGCAACCCTTCGGTCGACGGACGTTTGCGATGCGATTCGTTCCGTCAACGGTGCTGAGCTTGCCGCCCGCCGTGACCTCGCTTTTTCTTCTTAGCGAGCGTAGTAGCCCGCCACGTTTTTCCCTTCGCACGACGGGGCTTTTTCCACGGACTGCTACTCTGGAAGCGTACGTCGGCATCACCCTTCCAACCGGCCTGTTACTGCGCGGCCCTGGCGTGTCATGAGCTTCCCCAGCGGCTATCGAACGAAACTGCTTGCGGCCTTGCAAACGATCGATGCCGCCAAAGTCGATGAAGCCATCCGCGTTTTCGACCGGGCGCGCGAAGAAGACCGCCAGATTTTCGTCTTCGGCAACGGGGGCAGCGCCGCTACCGCCAATCACTTCGCTTGCGACATCGTCAAAGGAGCGAGCTACGGCCGGAATCAGCGCTTCCGGATCATGGCGCTCAGCGAGCAGATTCCCACCATGACCGCCTACGCCAACGACGTCGGTTACGACGCCGTTTTCGTGGAGCAGCTCAAGAACTTCGCGCGGCCCCGCGACGTGGCGGTGGCGATCAGCGGCAGCGGCAACTCAGCCAACGTCATCCGCGCGATCGAGTACGCCCACTCCGCCGGCTGCTGCACCATCGGCCTCAGCGGAATGACCGGCGGCAAACTGCGTCCCCTCGTCGACCTCAGCCTGCACGTCGACGATCATCATATGGGCCGCGTCGAAGACGCCCACATGGTGATCATGCACATGATCTGCTACTACTTCATGGATACGGAAGCGCCGGCTGAAGCCTGAATGGAACCCGGCCGCGGCATCGGGTCCTGATTCACACCAACCTGCATTTCTCAGCATCTGACGGCCGAAGCACGCCATAAGACCGCCATGACTTCGTTGCGCTTGCTTGGCGTGCTCGATGTACGATCAAGTACACCTGTGCGCACCAAGCGGCTCGCCCCTTGTCCTGCCGGCCCTCTCACATACTTCGCCTCGCCACTTGGTGAGAAATTCAGGTTAAGAGGGCTCTTTCGATTCGAGACGGACGGCCTGATAGCCCCCCTGGGATTTGAAGTAGAAAAACAGGGCGCCGAAGATCACGGTGAGGATGATCGGCAACACACCCACGTACTGGAAGGCGGCGGCCGCTCCGTAATCCTGATACCAACCGCCCATGACCGGCAGGATGAAGGCCACGGCCAGATTGCCGGTGCCGCCCATGATGGCGAGGGTCGCCGCGCCGCCCTTCGGGAACAACTCCGATGTGACGCCGAGCATCGTCGGCCAGAAGTAGGTCTTGCCAACCCCGAAGACCGTCGCCGCCGCGAAAGCCGAGAACGGTGTGGAGGCCGCACCGAGACCGTATAGCCCGATCGCGGAAAGGACTGCGGAGCCGGTGAGCAATCCCATCGGCGAAAAGAGATGCGCCAGCGGTCCGCCGAAGAACCGCAGGACGAACATGATGCCGGCCGTGTAGACAAGAATCAGAATGCCCTGCATGCCGGTAAGGTTGGTGATGAGGGAGCCCACCCACTGGTCCGTGCCGAGTTCGGTGATGGCGGTCATCCACATGCACAGCCAAAGAAGGATGAACAGCGGCCGCAACAACTCCCGGAACATCTCGCCGGCCGATATGCCGGCGGCCACCCTTTCTGTGGGCGGGAACTTCTGGCCGAGGGACAGAACACCGTAGAGAGCTCCGGGCAGCAGAATCGTGCCCAGCTTGATTTTCCATCCCAGGGTGGCGCTCGCTGCAGAGACGCTTCCCGAGTCGAGCGCCATTATCTTGGTGATGCCGAAAGCCAACAGTCCGCCGACGATCAATCCTCCCGGCCACCAGGCGTGCAGCACGTTCATGCGATGGGTTTTCTCCAGCGGATAGAGTGTCGCGCACAAGGGGTTAATGACGCCTTCCACGAGTCCCTGCGAGAGTCCGATCAGCAGCATCGCTCCGAACAGCGTCACGAAGCCGGAGTCCGAATAGTAGGGATCGGCAGGGCCTGCCGGTAGCGGCGCGAACAGGACGGCGGTGACGGCAACAATGTAACCTCCGCTCGAAAACAGCAACAGGTTGCGCATACCGAAGAAATCGACGAGCGAGCCGCCGATCAGGATCGAAATGGTGAAGCCCCAGAATGCAGGGCTGATGGCCCAACCGACCTGCTCCTTGGTGAGCTGAAAGTCGGCGGCCAGCGCGTCGAGAATGTCCGCGCGAATCGAGAAGACCATCGAGGTCGTAACCAGCGCAAGGCAACTGGCGAAGAACAATCGGCCGGGATTCATTCAGTAAAGCCCCTGTGTTCGAGAGTCGGGAAAGCGAAAAGGACGAGGCGTCTGCCATCTTGAGCGGCGGCCTCAAAAACTACGGCAGTGTAGCGGTCCCATCCGGCGATGTCAAAAAACGACGGTGTATGCCTTTACCTGCACTGAGCCGCGCCGCACCTGCAATGAGCTGGAACTGGCTGGGGGCGGTTGGTCTTGCTCGGGATAGCCTGTGTTTCTCACCACATGACGGCCTGAGCACGCGATACGACCGCCATGACTTCGTTGCGCTTGCTTGCCGTGCTCAACGTACCGTCAAGTACGCCTGCGCGCGCCAAGCGGCTCGCGCCTCGTCCTGACGGCCCTCTCACGCACTTCGCCTCGCCACGTGGTGAGAAATGCAGGCTGATGTACTCCAGACTTTGACCTCTGTGGGGCCGCTGGAGCACAGTGGCATGAACCTGCCTGGATACCGGTTGGACGCCTTGACGGGTTGCCGAACCGCAAGATGACGCGCTGATGAGGGCTCACCGTCGAGCGCCCGCCTGCGAGAATGGAGTGCCTGTGCTAATGCAATGAGATCACAAGGCATATCTCCAGGGCGCTATGAACGCGCGAGCGGCGGAAGGGCCCGGCCCGGCGGGGAAGCTGCCAGGAAACCGTTCACCAAGGAGCGCGCCAAGTCGCTTGCCGCCGAGGTTTGGGCGCTGGTAAAAACGCGCCGCAGAGCCATGGCCGTGGGCCTCGTATTGATCGCCATCAGCCGCGCGGCAAGCATGGTGCTCCCTGCATCGACGAAGTTTCTGATCGACGATGTCATCGGGCAGGGAAGAGAAGAGCTGCTCATTCCGCTCGTCCTGGCTGTCCTGGCCGCGACAGCGGTGCAGGGCGCTACGGCGTTCTCGCTGACTCAACTGCTTTCGAAAGCAGCGCAGCGAATGATCGCCGACCTCAGGCGCCAAGTCCAGGAGCACGTCGGACGGCTGCCGATCGCTTACTACGACATGACCAAGACGGGGTCTCTGATCTCCCGCATCATGAGCGATGTCGAGGGTGTTCGAAACCTGGTAGGCACCGGGCTTGTCGAGCTGGTGGGTGGGCTGCTGACGGCCGTGATCGCGCTGGGCGTGCTTTTCTGGATCAGCCCGCTGTTGGCCGGCATGGCGTTGACGATCGTGATCTGTTTCGTGACCGTTTTCTGGTATGCGTTCAAGCATATCCGGCCGATCTTCCGGGAGCGGGGAAGAATTCGCGCTGAAGTGACCGGGCGCCTCTCGGAATCACTGAGCGGCGTGAGAGTGGTGAAGGGCTACCACGCCGAGGAACGGGAGGCCGCGGTGTTCTCACGCGGCGTTCAGCGGCTGCTGGAGAACATTCTCAAGACCATGACGAGCACTGCGCTCGTCAGCCTGTCGGCGGTATTGCTGCTCGGTTTGGTGGGCGCGGTCGTGATGTACGTGGGCACCCAGCAAATCTTCGCCGGGACGATGACTCTGGGCAGCTTCGTTACCTTTACGGCCTTCGTGGCGTTCCTGGTTTCGCCGTTGTACCAGATGGTCAACATCGGAACGCAAGTGACCGAAGCGCTCGCCGGGCTCGAGCGCACCCGCGAGGTTCTCGACGAGCGCCCCGAAGACAAAGATCCGGCTCGGACCGCGGACATCGGGAAGATTCGCGGAGAGGTTCGCTTCGACAACGTCTCGTTCGCGTACGAAGAGGGCAAATCCGTTCTCCACGAGATATCGTTCGAGGCCAACCCCGGCACGGTCACGGCTTTGGTCGGCCCCTCGGGTTCCGGCAAGTCAACGCTGATCGGCCTGGTGGCCGCGTTCTACAAACCCTCGTCGGGAGCCATCACCGTCGACGGCTCGGACCTCTCAACCACGCTCCTGGCGTCCTATCGCTCACAGCTTGGCGTCGTCTTGCAGGACACGTTCCTGTTTGACGGCACGATCCGCGAAAACATCGCTTTCTCCCGGCCGGAGGCGAGCGAGGAGGAGATCATCGCCGCCGGCAGCATCGCCCGTGTCGATGAATTCGCGGAAGTGTTCGAGGGCAGGTACGAAACGATTGTCGGCGAGCGCGGCGTCAAGCTTTCCGGTGGCCAGCGGCAGCGGGTGTCGATCGCACGGGCGATCCTGGCCGACCCGCGCATCCTCATCCTCGACGAAGCCACGTCAAGCCTCGATTCCGAATCGGAAGCGATGATTCAAGAGGGGTTGTCGTACCTGATGCGAGGCCGAACGACCTTTGTGATTGCTCACAGACTCTCGACGATTCGCCGGGCGGATCAGATTCTCGTGATCGACGAAGGGCGCATCGTCGAACGCGGCCGGCACGACGAGTTGCTCGCGCAGGGAGGCCTTTACCACGAGCTGTACATGCGGCAGCACGGACTCGAGCAGAACCTCTTCCTAGCGCCGGGCGAGGGCGACTCGGATGAGGGCGCGGAACCGGACGAGGTCCCCGACCGCAGCGACCTGCTGGAAGCGTTGCGGCTGCTGCGAGAGTAAGCGGGCAACGCATCCCAAGGACCATCGGAACACGAGGTTCCTTGACGCGGCAAAGTTGCGCTTAGGAGGTTCGCAGGTCGACTCTCACGACACATCGGCCGCACACGATAAAATGTGTATACCTTCTGCATTCGGGCCGTGGCGCAGCCTGGTAGCGCGCTTCCTTGGGGTGGAAGAGGTCCCGAGTTCAAATCTCGGCGGCCCGACCAATCTTCTCAATCTCGTAGAGCCGTTGTCTGCGATCTTCATCGGAACGATTCCGAACTTGACAAAGGTATCGCCGCACGGTTCGCTTGCGGTTTACTACATACATCGCGGATAGAGACAATCGCAACATTGACCACTGCGCGCCTTTTACATCTCCAACAAAAGAACAACAGGCATTTTGAGTGAGGTCGACTCATCGCCAAGGCGCACACGTTACTGTGATTAACGATGCCCAAAATCCAGCGAAGCGTTGCTTCTGCACTCGATGCTCACGTTGAAGCTCGCCGGATTGACACCTGAGACTTTCGTGTGGCCTTCTGGAACCATGACACGATCATTGCTGCTCACGATCGATGGCGTTATCAACCTCTGCCTTGGCGTGCTCCTTGTTTTGTTTCCCTCGACGATCGCCACTGTCCTCGGAATACCCAGGCCTGCCTCCACCTTCTATCCGAACATTCTTGGGGCAGTACTCCTCGGCATCGGCATCGCCCTCTATATGGAGCGGAGAACACACGCACGGACGCGGGGTCTCGGGCTTCATGGGGCGATCGTGATCAACCTCTGCGCTGCATTCGTCCTGGCAGCGTGGCTACTCCTCGGCGATCTCGGACTCTCGCTAAGAGGTCTCGTCACCCTGTGGAGCGTTGTTGGGATTCTTGTGACGGTCAGCTTCGCTGAGCTGGCTTGCGTGAGGGGTGGCCACATCAGTCAGCCTTAGGAAACAAACTATCACCTTGCCGGACAGGTTCTGCTTTCAACGAGTTTGAGGAATCGATGTCGAAGCGGCAGCAACGCGCGCAGTCTAAGGATCAAGGGTCGCAAGCTGCTGAGCGTGACCCTGCCCCAAACGAAGTGACCACTGATCTACTGTATCCACGCCGAGCTTGTCGTGTGAGCCTTGGTGGTCAGCCCGTGTTCCTACTAACCGTTGCCGCCCGCGACGAATGCCGCGGGGCCAAGTGGAATTGAGGGGCTGACGCACGCCTGATCGTGCAGACCGTGGCAGCGGTCAGGTTTCGCGAGAAGGGGGGCGGACATACTGCTTGAGTTTCTTGCGGTTCACATTGGAAGGCATGTAGCCTTTCATGCGCTCCTTGAGTTCAGCATGCTGAGGATCGCCGGCAAGGTTGCTCCATTCGTTTGGGTCGTTGTCGTGGTCGTAGAGTTCTTCGCCGTCGGAGAATGAGCTGTAGCGCCAACGCTGCGTTCGGACCGTCGTCTTGTCTGGTCCGTTGGATGTGATTGCGGCTTTGTCCCAGGCAGCGTCCGGGTTCTTCAGCAGCGGGATGAGACTCTTGCCCTCGAGTTCAGGCCGCACCGGGAGCCCGCAGAGCTCAGACAGAGTGGGATAGATGTCGAGCAACTCGGCCGGACGGTCACAGACTCCCCCCGGCACAGTGACACCGGGCGCGGTCATCATCATGACGACCCTCGTTGAACGTTCCCAGAGTGTGAATTTTCTCCACTGTTGCTTCTCACCCAACTGCCAACCGTGGTCGCTCCAAAGAACGATGACCGTGTTGTCGGCGTAAGCGCTGCCTTCTAGTGCATCGAGAACCCGGCCCACGTTCGCGTCAGTGTAGTTGATGCAGGCCAAGTAGCTCGCGACGGCTTTTTTCCATTGGTTGGTGGAAGTAACATTGTCGTGATCACGGCGGCTGCGGCTCTTAGCGGCTGGGGGAACATCGTCGAGATCGTTCGCGAGGACCTCTGGAAGATTCGTCTGCTCGGGCGGGAAGAGATCGAAGTATTTCTTCGGGGCGTACCAAGGAAGGTGGGGACGGAAGAAGCCGCAGGCCAGGAAGAAGGGTTTGTCGTGGTCCTGGCGGAGAAAGTCAGCGGCCCAGTGCGCGAGTTTGGTGTCGGCTGTTTCGTCGTCCGCTGCATCGACTGGACTCCAGTCGAAATGGGCCGCCTTCGGGATTCCGTTGACGGGACGATTCGGAGGCAGGACTTGGGGTTCGAATGAATAGTAGTCATCCCAAACAGAGAGATCATTCTGTGAGCCGTGAAACGTTTTCCCGCCACCAGCGACGTAGTAGCCCCCGGCGCGGAAGTGTTCTGGAAGGGTGATGGCATCCGGCAGGCCGTCGCGCCAGAGATCTCCGTTGCGGTACACCGCAGAAGTGGTCGGTCGGATTCCGCTCATCAGGCTGGCCCGAGAGGGATTGCAGGCTGGGGCCTGGCAGTGAGCGTTACTAAAGAGGACTCCACTGCGGGCCAAGCGATCGAGGTTGGGGGTGATGGTTTGAGGATGGCCCCCGAGCGCACCGATCCAGTCGTTCAGGTCGTCGATGGGAATCATCAGGATGTTGGGCCGCTGTCCGTTGTTTTGCGCCGAACCGCGTATAGCGGCCATGGTGGCCGCGCTTGAAAGCAACATGCGGCGCCTGGTCAACCGGCAGCAATCCGTTTGTATCTCTCTGGCAGGCATAAACCGAATATACCCGGTCAGTTTCTCTTGTGCATACGGCTTATGTCAGACGATGTGTGCTTGTGAGACTTTAGAGCGAAGGGGATCATATTTTTCAATCAACACTGCTCGCCGACGGCGGTCCGTAGCTGGATTGGCTCTTTACTCCCCCGTCTCTCTTGTCCGAATACCACGCGGTCCAAAGCCATGAGAAAGTTTATGCCAAGGACAGCATGGGAACCTGCGACGCTTCCACGATTTCGTCTGAGTGACTTTCGACCTTCCCGTTCAATTCGCGATGCGAAGCCATATCGTGCGACCGGGGCTTAGTCTGCGTTTCTCACCACTTGAAGGCCGAAGAACGCGATAGCCAACCATGACTTCGTTGCGATTGCTTGGCGTGCTCGGTGTATTTTCAAGTACATCCTGTGCGCGCCAAGCGACTCGCGCTTCGGCCTGACGGGCTTCTCACGCACTTCGCCTCACCACTCGGTAAGCAATTCAGACTAGCGACTTAAGAACGGGAACAGCTTCCGGATTTCATCCTCGGAAGGACGGCGTCCAAACTCACATACTTCGAACACCTCTGCGGCTTTCACGGCACGGCCTTTTTCCGGGCCGTACCACTTGATGAGCGTGTCGCGATACTTGTCCGCCGCCCGTCCCGCCCCTGCCGCCACGCGTTCACGGGAGAGTTGCAGTCGTTCTTCCGGGTCCTTTGGGATCTTACTGAGTCTTTCGCGGCGTGTCTTTTCAGTCACCCCGTAAACGGTTTCATAAACCTGCGAAGCCAGAGCATCTCTCGCACGGGCCTTCTTCTCGATCACGTCGTCGATCGAAACGGCGATGTCAGCCTCAAACGGATATGGCTTCTGAAATCCGTCATAGAGGTAGAGGTAGACCGGGTTCGGCTCAACGACAGGACTGTTGAGCTCATAGAAAGGCACCGTCACCATGAAAGCCGTATCCTGCATCAAGAGGCCCACGTTGCGATGATCGGGGCTGTAATCATAGGGCCGGTGTCCCATCACGATATCCGCCTGCCAGTCTCGGATGAGCCGAACGAGAGTCTTCCTGTTCTCAAGCGTCGGGAGTAGCTCGCCGTCATGAATGTCGAGCACTTGGGTTGTGATGCCCAGGATTTCGGCCGCCTTTAGAACTTCCTTCTTGCGTCGCCGGGCCAGCGGACCGCCCCCCATTTCATAGTGGCCAAGATCCCCGTTCGTCACCGATACGAACTTCACATGATGTCCCATCGACGCCCAGAGCGCCGCTGATCCGCCCGCATCAAATTCTGCGTCGTCCGGGTGAGCCCCGAACACGATGATCCGCAGCTTGCCATCATCTCCGGGAGGTGCGGCATTGATCCGATGGGGGCCGAGCAATCCCGCCGACATGACGGTAAGCAGAATCAGCAGAAAACTTCGTTTCATCATCGGCACTCCTTATGCAGTTCTGTTGAGGGCAGACCGCAGGTTTCCATTCGCTCCCGGTCCTCCACGCGAAACCGGCTAGCTAGCCGCTCCTGCATCTCTCGCGGTATTTCGCAGACAGGTTACGGTCCTTGTGAGCTTCTCTTTGGCGCCAACCTCCGGTTCGAGATTCTCAAACTCATCCGCCAGACTTTCTACAGTCTCGCTGTATTCAGCCCTCTGCTGCTGGCTCAGCCGCTTCGTCAAATACACGGGTGGCCCCGGCTCGTCAGACACCAGCGGCTCCATCGAGATCGTCCCTGCCAACGAATCAGGGAGGAAGCGGAAGTAGGCGTGCTCGGCGCGAACCACCAGTTCCGTCAATTCGTCTCGAGCCGAGGCGCTTGAAGTTTCGTACAACTCTGCCAGCACTGACTGCAGATGATCGCGCCAAGGGGTTTCTGGTTCGGACAGCAGTTTCCCCGTTACCCCAAAGGAAATCTCATCGCCCGGATTATCGAGGATGTGGAAGAAGTACTCGCAAGCGCGTCCACCCTCCGCGTACAACTCGGCCAAGTGCTCTCCCTGGCGGCGGCACGTCGGGAGAAACCATCGGTCACGCTTCCAATGCTGGGGTGGCTCGACCTGCGCGCCGCCGATCGTTCCGAAACTGCAATCGAGCGATTCGATGATGCGCCGACGATGTCCAGGGTCCCGTCGTCGAGTGGTATCGTGCGTGTCAATGATGTAGTCCGCGGCCTTTCCGATCTCCAGCAGCGCCGGGAGGTTCTCCGGGTCCTGGAGTTTCAAGCCCCAGGTGTTAACCGCAATTGTTTTCGTCTCATCCTGCTCGCGAATGTATTCGCTCACGCGAACGTCGAGCAAGGCGTGGTATTCCGCATCGCTGTAACCACGGCACTGCCGGCAGGTGCAGCGGCCCTGGTCCGCCGACTGCATGCTTACGCCATCAATCTCGAATCGATCGAATACGAAATCGATCACCCGCCTCATCCAATCCCATGCCTCGGGATCGTTGGCACACATGGTTCTCGGGTTGTCATCGTGGCTCAGAGAAGGATGTGCCCGGATGATATCCTCAAACCCCCAGCTATACACGCCCAGGCCCGAGTAAACCCGAATACCCTGCTCATGGGCCTCGTCGATCAGTTGCTCGACAAGCGCGCCGCGCTCCGGCAAGACGGCGCTCGTAACGTCGAGTGGCCAGGATCTTGAAACATACAAGCCCCACACCGACATCTCGTTGTAGCCGAGCTTCCACATCAATCTAAACTTCCGCCGGTAGTCTTCGAGCAGTGCATCATCCAACCGCATCGACGGCCAGGCGGCATGCATGTCCGGCCGTGTTGCGAAATCCGTGATCCAACCCAGGTATCCACGGTGGTGAAATCCGGAATCACGTTCTTCGGATTTCAGACTCTCAGGCGCAATGGACGATGATGTGTTGTCGCCACAGGCCGCCATCGAGCCAATACATCCCAAGCCTGCTTTCAAGAATCCTCGGCGCTTCATCGCCTTATCGGTCCCTCTCGATGTAGAGTGACGCAACCTGGAGTAGCCACACGTTGGCGCTGGATGCCAGTCAACGCGCCAGCGGCTGCCCCGAGGGGTCGACGGATTGGTCGACATCGACCTTGCCGGCCCCGGTAAGCCGGATCAGGTCGGGAAGGTCGTACGTCTTCAACGCACCGTGGACTACGTTGACAAGCTGGTTCCGGTTTTCCCTGGCGCCAACCAACTCCGTCCAGGAGCGGATCATTCCTCGCAGTGATACCGATTTGAACCGGGACGGTTCCAGAGCCGCTGCGTGCAGAGCGGGAATGGCGGCCTCCCCAACCCCCACCAGTTGAATACTTCCCTCGTCCTCCGTTACTCGGCCGGCCAGATAACTCGACCAGCGAAGCACGTCCTCCGTGCGCATTGCGACGAACGATTTGCCAAGCAGGTAGGCGAGATAGATCTCTTGCGAATCCGGTCCGAACCGACCCCGGCCATAATCACGCTTCTGGTGACCGGTCTCAGTTTCTCCGATCCCGCTCAGCTCGGCTGCCAAGACGACGTGTCCCTCCCGGACAAGCCGTTCGATCGGCCCTTTTGTTGCAGCGTCGGTTTTCATGCTCTCCCCATGCAGGTAGAGAACCGGTTCCCCACCGCGGCGTTCCGGAACAAACAGCAGTCCCGGCAAGGAGATCGCCCCATTGGAGCCGAGCAGAACGAGTTTCTCGATCCGGTAACCGCCGCGGTGGACGGCACCTCGACTCTCGACTTGCGGGGCAGGCAGTTCCGACAACTTGCGGGTTCCGAGAGCACTTCTCACAGCTTCGCGCCATTCATGGTCAGATGCTTTGCTCCAACACCGCTGTCTTTCCGTGGCAAGCCGCGAGGCGATGTCGGCGTTCAGGTCGAACACCGACTTCTCCCCCTTCATGAGCATCACCTGACCCTGTGGGGAAACCAGCAGCTTCTCGTCGGGCCACATTCCCTCTCGAAACCGATCCCGCAGTACCTGATCCGTGAGCGGGTCGGGAAGGCGATTCACCTCGGGGATGACATCGTCCTCGCCAAGGAGCCAGCGGCGCATCCAGCGCGCGGCGGCCGTGCGGTGCTGAATGTAGTATCCGTGGGGAGCGTCCGCCTCGACCAGATCGACCCGCTCGGGGTAGTCGAGACGCGTGTAGAAACGCTTCGCCTGGCGATAAAGATCCCAAGTTCCGGCGATGTCGAACGTCGCGTCTCTCGTCGCGGCGAGAATCAACGTCGGCACCGGGGCGCGCATCATCACGTAGTCAGGCTCGTCCAGGCCGAAAGCGATCTGGCCGAAGATGTTCTGCTCGCCGTCTTGCGCCCCCCTCGTGTCGATGAGGCGGCGGAACGTCGTCAAGAAACAGCCGGGAGCAGCCGCGCCAATCCGATCGTCGAGGGCCATCAGATATGAGGTCAGAGTTCCGCCGCCGGAGTTTCCGGTACAGCCGATGCGGGTTGCATCGATTTCATCGCGGCTTTGCAGGTAATCGATCGCCCGCATGCCATCCCAGATGCGGTACTGCGCAACGTTCGAACCGACCAGAATGCTGCCGATTCCCATCATGGTGTGCTCGACCGTCGGCAGGAAGCGTACCTTCGGGTGCGGCACGGGGTATCGAGGAGCACTTGGGAAATGGGTATGGTCTTTTGCTGCCAGCGATTGGTAGCGCTCCCCTTGACCGATCGGGTCATAGCAAAGGGCCGCCATGCCGTTGCGAGCCATGAGGATTCCGGCACGCTGATACCATCCGGAAGCCTTGCCGTTGTGGCTGTGGCCGCATGGGATGAGCACGCCGGGGACTCTCTCCACGGTGCTGTCCGGCAGGTAGAGCAAAGCGGTGACGTGGTGTCCAGGGCGGCTTTCGAACATCACCTTTTCGACACGAAAGCCTTCACCGCTGAGATATCCAAGGGTCTTCGGGTTGAGCGGCGTGCGCTTCGGGAAGCCCCCTAATTGGCGGGCCATGAACTCCCGCCGTTCGCGCTGCCAGACATGGGCGGCCGCTTGGCTCTTGATCTGCTCAAACGCTGAGCGGCGATCCTCGAGCCGCCGGTAGAACTGCTGTTTGAGATGCTCTTCGAGCTGTTGGCCCGGCTTGAGACCCTTGCTGTCGGTTGTCAGGACAGTGAGCTCTTCGGCGGAGACCAGTGTGGACCAAACCATCAAGATGAGCGCCAACCTCGCGGATTTCGTCATGCTCTGTCCCTACCCCGATTCAATGCTTCGCCGCAACTCATGCGCCCTCCTGATAGGCAGCCCGCCGGCCCGCGTTCAGCCGTTCACTCCATTGTTCCACAAGCTCCGGATGCTTCCCGGCCTCGCTGCGCCGCGCTCGACACCGGCGCATCCTGCACCCACCGGCCCCCAAGTTCGGCGTCCGTTGATTGGTACGCATCCAGTTTCGAAAGAAAACAGTTGTACGCTGTGGCCCGTCCGCCCCGGATCATCTCGTGCATCCTCTCTGCGGACCCCTATAGACCCAGCTTATCTCGATTCCATGAAACGGGAAACGGCAGCCAGAAAAAATGACCGGCTGCATAATGGTACTTTGCTTGGTACTATACTGGATTTTGTGCGTGCGAAGCATCGGCGTGCCTTGGAGAGCATGTTCAAGAGGCCGACGCCGACTGGCATTCGGTGGGTGGACATCGTCGCCTTGTTGAAGGCGGCAGACGTGGAGGTCTCACAGCGTTCGGGGTCGCGGGTGCTACTGAAGAAGGGATCAGAACGGATGGTGGTTCACCGGTCTCACCCAGGACCGGAGACCGGGAGAGCGACGGTCCGCGACATCGCCGCATTTCTGGAAGCTGTGGGAGTCAAGCCATGATGGAATACAAGGGATACATCGCTGCGGTCGAGTTCGACGAGTCCGTGGACCGTCTTCACGGACGAGTCGTCAATAGCGGCCCCTATCCGATCGCCACCTTTGAGGCAACTGACGTCGAGGGAATTCGGCGCGAGTTCCAGCGGTCCATCGACGAGTATCTCGAGTCCTGCAAGGAAGATGGCATCGAGCCCCGGAAACCCTTCTCGGGCAAGCTTAACGTTCGGCTAGGGCCGGATTTGCATCAACGCGTTGCGCGCTCGGCGGCAGAGAGCGGCCTGAGCCTGAACCGTTGGATCATGCAGGCACTGGAGAAGAGTTTGTAGGGCCGTGGAGCGAGGACTCCTTACAGTCCAAAGAACCGTAGCGGTCCCAGCTTCCTCATTGTGCCGCATCCGTCTCCGACGCATCCTGCACGCACCGGAAACCCAAGTTCGGCGTCCGTTGATTGGTTCGCACCCAGTTCCGAAAGAAAACAGTAATACGTTGTGGCCCATCCGTCCAGGAGCCGCCCCGGATGATCTTGTACATCCCTTCTGGGGGTCCCTGGGGATTGTCCTTCGGGCTCCGCTCGTAATACCTCCTCTCGAACCAGTCCGAACACCACTCGGAAACACTCCCCGCCATGTCATACAGACCAAATGGATTGGAGGGGTGAGAACCGACCGGCCCAGGACCTGCCGGTGTATTGAAAAGCGCCCGTTGGCGGTCCGGCTTGTTGTCACCCCATGGGTAGCGCTTGCCTTCTTCGCCGCCGCGTGCCGCACGCTCCCACTCGGCTTCGGTCGGAAGCCGCTTGCCCCGCCAGGCGCAGTAGGTATCGGCGTCTTGCCAATCGACATTGTGAACAGGATGGTCTTGCTTGCCTTCCGGTGTCACTCCATCCATCCAGTGATAGGGCGTCCGGTGACCGGTCGCTTTCACGAACTCCGCATACGCAGCCTGTGTCACCTCATGCGCGTCCATGAAATACGCACCCAACCGGACCACGTGCGCCGGACGATCATCGCGTAACACGAGAGGCCGCATCCCTCGCTTGTCATCAGTGGTCTCGAACGTCCGGCCCATCGTGAACTCTCCCGCCGGTATCAGCACCATGCCCGCAGGAGTGTTCTGCGATCCCACATTGTCTGCGAACGCGCCCGATGCAATCGCAGACAACAGCAGGACCCTACACAGCAACATCAGATCGTTCGGTCCTAGACGAAGAGTTCTGCGATCTCGTCGTCGATACAAGGCTCTGTCGCGCCGAGAGGATCTACGTAACGGTAGACGCGTTTGGAAGGCGTGTTGGTGATCTCTTTTCTCCAGTCGATTCCGAGGGCAGAGTACACGGAGGCGTAGATGTTCTCCGTCTTCGGTTGCATGCCGTATTTCCAACCGGTCTCGGTGGCGTTTTCGCCTGCGGCGTCGGTGCGCCCAATGATCCGTCCGCCCATTACGCCGCCGCCTGCGAACAGGCCGATGTAGCACCTGTTGTAGTGATGCCGCCCGGCCACGCCGTTGAGCGGCCCTGGCACGCGCCCAAACTCGGTCGGCACAACAACGATCGTGTCATCGAGCAGCGTTTTCTCAGGATCATGCGGGGAAGAAGTTTTCCCGAGATCGCGCAGCAGGTTCGCCAGCGCTCTGTCGAGAGACGTGCAGTGATTGTAGTGATTGCTCTTCTTCGAGTGTTCGAAGATGTTCTTGTGGTGATCCCATCCCGGATGCTTCACGTGAACGCACCGTGTGCCCGCGTCCGCCTGGATCAGATTCCGCGCCAGCAGACAACCGAGCCCGACCGCATTCTTTCCATAGCGCTTGCGATCTTCATTCTCAAGGTCGAGCGCCCTCGGCCAACGCCCATCTCCCAGGATCCGGTAGGCATCCTGCTGGAATGTGCTGAAGCCCGTGAGATCGCGCCCGCGGCTTTGGTAGTCTTTGGCGACGACCTTCTCCAACTCGCTAAGCAGACGAAATCTTTCCTGCAGAAGATCGAGCGCCTCGCCCTGAGCCGACACGCTTCCGACACCGGCCTGCGCATTGATATCCAGTCCGGAAAAGCGAGGGTGCAGGAATCCGCTCGGCAGCGCCGCCGAACCGAGGTTGCATGTCACGAACGTCGGGAACGTATCCGTCTCACGCCGTTGCGGCTCGAGCTCGTAAGACACTACGGAACCCACTGGCGGAATCTCGGAAACCTGCGCCGGGTTCAAAGGACGTCCGGCCCGTGTGTAGTACTCGCCACGGAAGTGAACCACCTCGTGGCTCCAAAACGAGCGCACGACCGCCACCTTGTCCATTTCCGACGACAGCTCGGGGAACAAGCGGTGCGAGATATAGAGGTCGTTCCGAATCTGCCGCACGTCGAAATCGGATTGAGTTCCGGCGTTCTCCTTGAAGTCGAAGGTGTCAGTGTGGCTGATCGCTCCCGCCGCCTCGACCACGATGCAGTTCCGCGCTGTCCCTCGGGGATTCGACTTACCCGCCGCGCGCACGCGCGGGGGCCACAAGCCCTGCTCCACGAAGCCACTCAGCAGGCTCAGCGTTCCCAACTTCAGCACGTCCCGGCGGAAAGGGAGAGTATCCCGAACGGTCTTGATCATGTGATCCTCACTGGTGCTAATAGTTGAACAGGAATTCAGGTTTGTTCAGCAGTGCCCACTGCAAGTTCTCCATCCCCTGCTTGCGGTCCTCGTGCAGAGCGCTCAGGGAGATTTCCATCTCCGCCGGCAACGGGCGCCGCGACAGAGTCGCCAGATAGATCTTCTCCACCAGGCCGCGGTCGAGAACCCGTTCCCGTTCCGCGGCGCTCGGCTCGCGCCCGATCGCCGTTCGGAAACTCTGCTCGATCACGATACGGTCATCTTCGAGGCGTCCGAGCAGTTGATCGACCCGGCTGTTGCCTTCCGCCTTCACGCGATCGAGCACAACCTGCGAATTCATCATCATCATCGCCTGCAGCGACGACCTCGCGGTCTTCACCGGCAGCGAGTCGCGGCTCTGCTGTCCGAACGCCCGCAGGAACTCCTTCACCTCGCGATTCACGTGCGCCGGGTCCAGCAACGCCATCGCCGTGGCGACATCATCCACTCCGCTCTTATAAGACCCTGGCCGCGCCGTCGCCGTGACAATCGAGTCGTGCAGTTCCGCCGCGCTCAACATGCGCACGAACTTCCGCGGATAGTAGTTCGCATACTCGGGCTTCCATTCACCGTCGAACTTCGAAGAGAGCCGGTAGGCATTGGACTTCATGATCGTCCGCACCAGATGCTTGAAGCTGTAACCGTGCGTCTGAAAATCGCGCGCCATCGTATCCAGCAGTTGCGAGTTCGAGGGCTGCATCGACCAGCCCTCAGGCAGTTCCTGGTCCGGGTAGTACCGCGCCAGGTCGAAGTCGTCCAGCGGCTCGACTATGCCGAATCCCATCAACTCCGCCCAGATACGATTCGTGATGGCTCGCGAAAACTGGATATGCTCCGTCAGCAGCCGAGCCAACTCGTCCCGGGGCATGGCTTCTGGCCGCGCCGCCTCGCCCGTCAGGATGAATCGCGGCTCGTTCGACCCGCCCGTCCGCGGGACGCGAACGATACTCTCGCCGCTGGTCGGATACCCGGGCTCGACATCATCTACCGTGTATTCGGTATTTGCCTGGAAGCCGTTCTCCCAGTTCATCACCATCCGCGTCCTGCCGAAGAAAGACGCCTGCTGAAAAAACTCCTCGCGCGTTTTGCGTGAGAAGAACACGTTCACTTTCTCGAGATGCCCCGCTCCATCGTGGCAGGAGATGCAACCCGGATTCATGCCGAGCAGCACCTTGCTGTATGTGATCGTGAATTCGTCGATCGCGTCGGCGCGGTTCACCAGATCGAGCGCGTCCGGCTCTTCCGGATCGTCTTTGGCCTTGACGAAATCGCGCGCAAAATACAGCGCACCCGGCGACGAATGGCTGCTCTTTCCACCCTGGGTCAACAAGTCCGTCGCCACATCGGCGTACGAGCGGTCGAGACGCAGCCATTCCACGATCCAATAGTGAAAGAGGTTCTTGCCGAACCCCATGCGGTTGCCAGCCCGGAAGAGGTCCTCGAAGTAGTAGGACCAGCGTTCGATGAACTCCTCGCTGTCGACCAGTCGAACCACCAGCTTGTCACGCTTCTCGGCGTCGGTATCATCGAGGAAGGCCAGCAACTCATCGACTGGCGGGATGCGGCCCGTCGCATCCAAATAGGCACGCCGCGCAAACTCACGATCCGACGTCGGCCCGGCGTGAGGGATGCCGTCGCGCTCGATCCGGCCGAAGATATGCTCGTCGATGAAGTTCCGCCGCTCGACCGGCGATTTCACGGCCGCGCCGCCCGGCCGCACCTCCGCTGCCTGCTGGGTCAGTTCCTGGGCAACTTCCGAAGCCGGCGCTCTCTGAGGAATCTGGTGCGCACGCTCCATGCGCTCGCGTGCCTGGGGAGACAACTGCTGCCCGCTCGTCATTCCACAGGCGAGCAACAGACAGGCGATTGCTCGAAGCGTGTCGGTCATTTGCCGTGGACCTTATTATCCATCATCTTCATGACGGCGTAGAATACTTTTCGCGTCAATGTGCGAAGTCGATCGCGGCGTCAGCGTCGCCCCGGCGATTGTCAGTACT
The DNA here is from genome assembly GCA_026713545.1 of Bryobacterales bacterium. GTDB lineage: Bacteria > Acidobacteriota > Terriglobia > Bryobacterales > UBA6623 > JAPPLB01. The sequence continues at coordinate 61,623 of JAPOOG010000041.1, read as the reverse complement.
GCTCGTTGCCGCTATGGTGGGATCTGATCGCGATGCCCATCCTGCGCACGGTACTGATCGCCGGCATGCTTGGAGTCACTCTCCTGCTTCAGGCGCAACCGGGGCTCGTTTCGCCCAGGTTCGTTGACGTGGCCGAATCGGGCGGCGTCTCTTTCGAGCATCGTTCCGGACGAACATCGCAGAAGTATCTGATCGAGACGATGGGCTCGGGAGTGGCTCTCCTCGACTACGACGGAGACGGACTGCTCGATATCTATCTCGTGAACGGAGCCGCGCTCGATGCCCCCATGCCTGACGGTGCGGAGCCCGACAAGACCGACCCGGCCTACTGGAACCGGCTCTATCGCAACCTCGGAGACTGGCGCTTCAAGGACGTCACCGAAGCCGCCGGTGCAGCGGGCCGGGGCTACGGCATGGGCGCGGCTGTCGGAGACTACGACAACGACGGTGACCCCGACCTCTACGTCACGAACTTCGGCCTCAACATCCTGCTGGAAAACGACGGCAACGGCTCGTTCACTGATGTAAGTGCGGAAGCCGGAGTAGAGGGAAGGGGATGGTCGTCGGGCGCCGCCTTCGTCGACTACGACCGCGACGGCCAACTCGATCTCTTCGTGGCGCGCTATCTGGACTGGGACTTTTCCAGGAACATTCCGTGCGGCGACGGCCTGCCCGATCGGCACTCCTATTGCCATCCGCGACGCTTCGCGCCCATCGAACACCTGCTTTTCCGAAACACCGGTCAAGGAAAGTTTGAGGATGCCTCTCGCACAACCGGTATCAGTGCTTACCCCGGTAAGGGCCTCGGCGTGGCCCTCGGCGACTACGACCGCGACGGATGGGTCGACATCTTCGTTGCAAACGATGCATACCCGCAACAGCTCTTCCGCAACCTCGACGGCAAGCGCTTCGAGGAGGTCGGCGTGGCTGCCGGGGTTGCCTATGACGCCGACGGCCGCGACTTTGCGGGAATGGGCGTCGCCTTTGCCGACTATGACAACGACGGGCAGCCTGACATCTTCGTCAACGCCCTCGCACGACAGAGCTACTGGCTGTTTCGCAACCGTGGCGGAGAGTTCCGGAGCGCAGCGGGATCAAGCGGGCTGGGTCCACTGACCGACATGCACTCCGGCTGGGGAGCGGGACTCGTCGACTTCGACAACGATGGTTGGCGGGACCTGTTCGTTGCACAAGGCCACGTCATGGATGACATCGAGTGGTCCGATCCCGCGCTCGCTTTCCGCGAGCCTTTCCTGATGCTGAAGAACGTATTCGGGCGGTTCTTCGATATATCGAAGAATGCCGGCTCTGCGTTCCGCAAACCGGCCGCGGGACGCGGCGCCGCGTTTGGCGACCTCGACAACGACGGAAGAATGGATATCGTCGTCAACGCCAACAACGAGCGGGCGTTGGTCCTGAAGAATGTTACTGGGTCCTCGAACCATTGGCTCAGCGTTCAGTTGATCGCGGAGCAAGGCAGTTACGAAGGCCGTGGGGCCCGGATCCGCATCGAGACCGGGTCGGGCCGCATGCAGGAGTCGTTTGTGGGTTCGGTGGGCAGCTATCTTTCAGCGAGCGATATCCGTGTCCACTTCGGTCTTGGGGAAGAGACGTCTATTCGCAAACTCGAGGTCATCTGGACCCATGGCGCGGTTCAAACCCTGACGGATATCGAATGCGATCGCATGATCGAGGTCCGGGAATCCGGATCTTCAGGCCGGCCTGCGCGCTAGAAACCGTCACAGAGACGCTGATTACGGCATTGCAGCAAGGTGCTTTGCAAAAAAGTTTTCAGGAGTTCAAAGCCGTCAGAGTGCGACCCCTGCTCCTGGAGATGCCCCAAGCGGTTTAGATTTTCTCTGTCTTCCCGGAAACGGAAGGATCCTTGCGTCGCGGTTTACCGTATTCGTGACGCCACGCCTTGAAGGTGGCCTTGCCGTATTCGCCGAGATCGACAGCGCCGGCGATCTCGGCGCCCCTCAGCTCGCCGTCGAACAGATAGCCGCTGCGCTCGGCGTCGTAGGTCAATCGACTGCGGAAGCGGACGTGGTTGCCATTGATGGAGCCGGCCAGCTCGCCTTGTCCGCGTTGTCCGATGTGCGTTCCGCGCAGATGACCGCCTTCAGCATCGAAGTGCAGGCTATGACGGGCTGAGCCGCGGACAAAGCTGATCTCCACATCCCAACGGCCGGAGACATCCGCTGCCGGAGGCATTTGGCGTTCTGGTTTCGGCTTGGGAGCGCTGCGGAATACTTCCGCGAGGCGGTCCGCCACCACGTCGATCTGGTCCTCGCGGCAATTGCCGACCCGAATAGCGAAACTGTGGCCCTCGCCCCCCGCGTGCGTCTGAACCCGAGGCTCGCTGCCCATCAGGACATCGTGGACCTCGCCAGCGGTGTAGCCGATGCGCTCGGAGTCCCAGACGATCTCGAGAACGGGATGCGGATTCTTTCCCGGGGGCGGGTTGTGCTTCGTCCGCACCCCCGGAACCTTCTTGAGCTTGGCGTCAATCCGCCGGATCCATCCGTTCCACTTGTCGAGTTCGTTCTCGACGTTGCGCCGGCTCAAGGTGAACTCGGCGGCGGCCAGCGCGCCCATGATCTCTTCCTTGCCGACCTTCATCATGCGGCCGAAAGCATGATGAGGCGCACTGTTCATCCAGGCGGCGTGGATAAGGTCTTTACGGCCAATCAAGAATCCGCTGCACTGTGGGCCGGCGCAGATCTTGCCGCCCGAATAGGCGACCAGATCGGCGCCGCGCGCCAGGTAGGGGTCCGGCGACTGCGGCCACTCCGGCGAAGCGTCGACGAGCACCGGCGCTCCGTACTTGCGGCCGGCTTCGACGAACTCCTCGAGGCGGATCGGCCCCCGCGATTCCGCGTTGCCGAGCAGGGAAATCATCGCGGTGTTGCCGCTCAGTGCGCGGTAAAATTCCTCGCGGGTGTCGACGGTAATCATATTCACGCCGAGGACTCGAATCGCATGGTCATACGTATTGCGCGACTCGCGGGGCATGATGACTTGCGTTCGGAGCCCCGTCAGGTCAGGCAACTGCTGAATCCGCTCGGGATCGCCCCCGGCGAGGCAAGCCGAGGTGGCATGCGTCAATGACCCTGCCGCTCCGGAAGTGACAAGGGCCGCCTCACATTGGAAGATCTCAGCGAGGCGCTTGCCGACGCCCTCCATCAGCTCGTCCAAGTTGACGGAAAAATGGGATGCCTCCTCCATCGCTTGTTTCACGTTGGGCAACGTCAGCAGGCCGCCGTTGATCGTGACGGCCGCCGTCAGGTTGATGAAGGGTTTGACGCCGACCCGCGTGTAGACGCTGGGCGACGCAGGCATCGCGGCGGCGGCCGTCGAGGCCGTCCCAGCCATCAAACCCGAAGCGGCAAGGCCTCCTCCCCGGAACATGTCGCGGCGGCTCAGCCGGGCGCGGTTCTTGATCGACGATGTTTTTGGCATGGTGAATGGTCCCTGATAACGTGGTGCGGCAGGCCGCTGGTGATGCGTGTCCCGTGTGTCTAGCCCCGTTGGCGTCTATTTTTGCGCGCCATCTGAATGGCGCGTCCAAGCAGCGGAAGCACAGCCATCACGAAGGCCAGTGCAATAAAGGCGATTTCGGCGAGATTCATCAGAGGTCCGAACTGCGGAACAGCTTCAAAACCAAGGCCAGCGAATCGACTTGGGAATCGGCAAGACCGACCAAGTCAACGTGCTACAGCTTATCGACGATGAGGAAAAAGTACAACAGCGGCAGATAGAAGACCGAAGCTTGCAGCAGGCGGCGCGCCTGAAACCGGGTCTTTTCCCGAGCCATCAGAATCCCGAAGTAGAGGTAGATGATGCCCGCTGCGAGAGCCCCAGCGGCGTACAGAAAGCCGGCCATGCCCAACAGCGTCGGCGCGAGGCTTACCGGGATCAGAGCGAGGGTGTAGCAGACAACCTGCCGGCCGGTCGAGATGCCGTCCGGCTCGACGACCGGAAGCATCCGGATACCGGCTCGTTGGTAGTCTTCACGGTACATCCATGCAATGGCGTAGAAATGCGGGAACTGCCACAGGAAGAGAGTCGCGAAGAGCACCCAGCCTTCGATACCGATACTCGCGCGAGCAGCGACCCAGCCGATCAACGGAGGCATCGCGCCGGGGAAAGCGCCGACGAACGTCGCGGCGGGCGTGCGGCTCTTCAACGGCGTGTAGATCCACAGGTAGCAAGCCAGCGTCAGAAATCCCAGAACGGCGGCAAGCACATTCACGGCCGCCAACAGGTAGATCGTACCGGCGGCGGCGAGGAAAATGCCGAAAACCAGTGCAGGACCGGGCCGCAAACGGCCCGCCGGCAACGGACGATTCTCGGTACGGCGCATTTTGGCGTCTGCTTCGCGCTCCCACCACTGGTTGAGCGCGCCCGTGCCTGCGGCCAGCAAGGCGGTCCCGATGATGGTGTGGACCAACAGAATGAGAGGCCACGAGCCGGATGTCCCCATATAGAAACCGACGGCCGTCGACATCAGAATCAGCCAGACAACGCTCGGTTTGGTGAGTTCCCAGTAGTCGAGCAGCAGCGCATGTGCGCCGGCGAGAACAGCGGGGGCGGTCGAGGAGTCCGGTCTCATGTGGTTGCGGGCACTCCCTCGGGCTCGAACGAAGACGAGGTTTGGCGACCGAATCGGTGATGGACTTGAAACGTCAACACTACGCCGAGGGCCAGGATGAGCGCTCCGAGCGCTACATGTCCGACCGTGATCACGACCATCGGCCAGAGCGGCTGCACGGCATGGCGGGTGACCTCGCGAATCCAGTAAGCGCCGGCTCCGAGGAGCAGTTGCAGCATCACCAGTCCGTTCAAAGCCAGAGCCCAGGAAAAAATCCCCGCGTCACCGGAGTGCTCGCGAGCTACACGCGCCAGCACCCAAAAGACCATCGCCGCAACCGCCGCGGCGCCGATGAGATGAAAAATGATACCAAGTCCCTTGTGCCGCAACGCGGCTCCCAACAAAAGCTGTCCGAAGGTCACGAAATTGGTCGTGACGCAAAGCACCGGCAGCGACGGCCGGGAAGGCGGCCATGGCGCGGCGAGCCGACGGCCCTGCTCGCACCAGGTCCGCGACGTGACCAACCCCAACACCACGGTGATCGAGAAGAACAACTGAGCCAGGCAAGCGTGGCTCACCGAGACGGCGGTGGGCAGCAGGAACAATACCGTGAGTCCACCAAGCAGGCCTTGCGCGATCACAGCGGCCAGAGCGGACCAGCCAAGATGACGCACCCAACGCCGCTGATCAGCCCGCCAGGTCCACACGGCCAGGATGATCGTCAGAAAGCCGACAAAAGCGGCGATCATGCGGTGGCCGTGCTCGTAGAAAACACCACCGATCATTTCAGGCATGAGCCGGCCGTACGACAGGGGCCAGTCCGGCACGGAAAGACCGGCGTCGCGGCTCGTCACCAGAGCCCCCGCGACGATCAACAGGAACGTCGCACCGGCCGTGAAGACCGCGAAGAGATGCAATCCGCGCGTCGCCGGGTACTCCCGGTCAGCTTGCGTTGTAGCTGAACTCAATGTCCTTGGACTCGGCGTCACCCAGAGTCACGCTCATTTCCTGGGAGCCGAACCTCTCGTGAACGGCTTCGACGGTATAGCTGCCGGCCGGCAGGCCCTTGATCTCGAAGCTGCCATCGGCTCCCGAGACCGCGAAGAACGGATGGTTCACCACGCTGATGTAAGAGCGCATCCAGGGATGGATGTTGCACTTCACCGCGATCATGATTTCCTGGCGCGGGAACTTGTACTCGATATCGGATCCTTCTGCGGGCTGTGACCTGTTCCACTCGCGGTTTGTCTTCGGAAGCGGATGCACGTTGTGCGTTGTCGGATCGCTGTTGGAGATTTTCAACATCTGTCCGGTCTGCACGGCCAGGACGTGCGGGCTATAGATGCAACCCTTCTGGTCGAGCATGGCCGGTGTATCGGAAACGGCGAACTTTCCCTCAAGGCCGCTCTTGACCCAGACAAAAACGTTCTGCAGCATGCCGTCAGGCGCCACAACAACTTCCGCCGGAGGAGCCGCCTCATGCAGCCCCCTGCAATCCGGTTCGGCACTCATATTGATAGTGGGCATCCTGGGCGGATCGCCCTCGAGCTTGACCTTGCCGGTAATCGTGGCGGCCTTCGCCGGATCGACGGTTACTACGGCTTCCTCCATCTCGGGGGCGTCTGCTACTTCGCCGGCGTCTTCTCCGCCGCCGCAGGCGAGCGAAAACACCAACAGGCCGGCCATCATCCAGCCGGAAACCGATCTTGAAAATCTCATGTGAACACCTTCCTTGTTTGAATGCTGCAACTACGATCAAATGCGGCGTGGGCAGGCACTACCGGATGAGTTCCTCATTGTACTCCCGCCGCTGTCAGCCGTCTCAACTCCGCCGGCGTGAGTTGGAACATATATCGAACGAGCAGATCGGCATGATCTTTCTCATAGCCCTCGAACGCCGCCGGCAGAGGTCCTGTAAAGACCCAGCGATCCCCTTCTTTGCGAAACAGTTCGGAGGGCATCGCGGTGCCGGGCGCGATCTTGGCCGGCTCCAACATCCAGCGATAGGTCCAGTCCGGTTTGAGACGCGTGCTCGCGGTCAAGAAGTTCGGCGCGGTGGCATCGCGGTCATGCGACGGGTTGCCCGTCATATGGCACCTCAAGCACGGGGCACCGCGGCTTTGGAAGAGCCGTCGCGCTAGTAAGGTCTCCTGCGCCGTCAAAGGCTCGAGGCCAGGATCGACATGGGTCATCGATTGCGATGACCGCGCCATGAAGAACCGGCTGAGCTTCATCACCTGCCGTTCCGAAAAGTGGAACGTAGGCATGCGCGCCTCCAGGTAGGTGCGCATGCCGTTGCGGTGGATGTCGGTCTCGTGGAGCGCAGGATTATCGAGGAAGCGGATCAACCAATCCGGCTGCACACGAGCGCCTTGCGTATAAAGCTGCGGCGGCAACTGCTCCTGCCAATCAGGATCTTCGTAGAGCGGGACGCTCATCAAAGCGCTTTGTCCGCTGAAGGAAATCTGGTGGCAGCCGACACAGTTATAGCGCCGAACGATCCACCAGCCCTCTTGGATGTAGCGGCGATCGTCTTCCGGTTCATAGCGGTAATGCGCTGGCAGATTGGTGTCGACGGCTCCCAGCAGGAAGGTCGTCAAGGCATTGATTTCATCGTCGCCGAGATGGAAGTTCGGCATCCGCAACTTCTCCAGGTGCACACGCATCTTGCCCTGGTCGTAGATTGCCGGGTCCTTGAGCTTCCTTTCGAAGAAGCCCTTGTGGTTGTACCAGCCCTCCATCTCGGCCTGGTGCGTCAGAAGAGCGAAGTCGAGCCGCTCGACAGGCTTGCTGCCCTCAAGAGTGAGTTCGGTGCCGATGCGGCCTTCCAGTTCGAGTCCTCGAATCTCATGACATCCCGCGCAGCCGTAATGACGGATCAATGCCATGCCTTCTTCCGCCATTGCGGGGTCGTCCATGTAGTCTGCCGGCTCGTAGGTTGCGTCCGTCTTCCTGGTCATCAGGTAGCTGGCGACGTCGCGTACCTCATCGATGCTCAGCCGCAGGCTGGGCATGATCGGAATGGGGTGCGGCGCATCCGCGTCGGCTTCCGGATCAGGCGTCACCTCGCTCGGATTGTTGATCCAGCGAACCAGGAAGTCGTAGTTCGTTTTCTCACCGACCCGTGTCAGGTTCGCCGCGAAGTTGCCGCCCTCTCTTGCGTCTCCTTCGCCCATCGAATGGCATCCCAGACAGCCTCGGGTGCCGAACAGCTCTTTGCCGCGCTCGGGGTCTCCCGGCGGATGTGAGGCCAATTCACCTTCGATCCCGTTCTGCCAAAGGTACGCCGAGATTTTTTGGACCTCGTCTTCCAGCAAACGGAACTCCGGCATCTTCGTGCCGGGGCGAAACTCGTGCGGATTGGTCAGCCAAACCGGAATCCACTCTTTGCGGAGCTTTACCTTGATCTCTTTGAGGTTCGGGCCGAACTTTCGCGTTTCCAGAACAAGCGACTTCTCTTCCACCTTCAGGGCGCCGTATTCGGCGTCGAGCTTGGCGTTGCGCAGGCTCAGCAAGTCGGCCCGCGCATACAGGGTATCAGCTTCATCCATGTCCTCCACGACGTCGCCGGCCGCAATGCTCTCGCGTTGTTCCTTGAGGTTCGCGTTGCGCCGGTCGTCAATAATCTTCATTTGTTGCCGGACGGCGGCGAGATCGTCTGATTCACGGTCGAAGCCTTCGAAGCGGTGACATCCCCAGCAGCCCTTGTTCAGGAACAGCGTCCGCCCCTTGTTGAGTACATCAGCCTGCTCGGTGATGACCTCCCTCGCGTGACACTGGTGACAACCCGCCTGCATGTTTTCCTTGTGCCATAGAGGCCAGAGCCAGAACTTATGCCTGCCGTGGCCCTTGACGACCGAACGTGTCGCCCGGCCGTTACCGTTGTGGCAGGTCGAGCAGCCGAATTGCTCGGGGTCGTGAATGCGGAGCAGGTCGAGCGACGGATGGCTCACGAATTCCGCCCGCCCGCCGACGTCTTCGGCATTGATGCTGACGGGCTCGCGTGTTCCCAGATGGCAAGATTCGCAGCGGTCTACCCAGTCAATGTCGTTCAGGTGAATCTGCTTGATCTCGATGTTGAAGTTCTCCATTTTGTTGACCAAGCCATCGACTTGCTGCGCGGTCAGGCCGGCGAGGCGGTTGGCGAGCAAAGCGTCACGCTCAGCCCGGATTTCACTCGCCGGTTCCAGTACCTTCGCTCTCTCGGCCTGCAAGGCTACGCGCCGTTCTTGCAGTCGCAGGAATTCGGCCTGCAGCGCTTCGAACTTCATCTCGAGCGTCTCGACTTCGCCCGAGCCGTCTTCGCTGGCGAGGTTGACTTCGACGACGCGGGCCTTGATCTTGTCAATGTCCTCCTGCAGGCTCTGCTTCGCTGACTCGCTCGTCTCGGTCTCGATCTGATACGTAATGGCGTCGATCTCGCTTTTCAGTATCTGGAAAGTCTGTCGCGCGGTAAGCAATCGAGGAGTCACGCCGCGACCGACGACCGTGTCGATTTCCCGCACGCGCTGCGCGGCCAGCTCCTCCGCTCCGTCAAGCTCCTGCTGTAATGCCTGATACTCGGGTGATTCCTTCACCTCCGCTTCCGCCGCGGCTTGCCGGGGCTTGAGCCTGGTCAAGAAGGACGAATACAGCTCGATGAAGTCAGCCTGGAAATTCTTCCAGGGGCGCATGACGTATACCTCGTCGTAGATTGCCCAGACGAGGCTGAACGTCAGAATCAGCGTCGAGATCAACAGAGGGACGCTCAGCGACTTGGTTACGACGGGATCGACATCAGTGTCAACAGGTTTCGGCATTTCGTTGGAGGTCTTCTTGTTCGGGCAGTCTTTGCTAGTCCCCGGAGATCGTCAAATGTTGAACCAAGGAGTCACCCAGACGTATTTGATCCGGAAAAGCAGGCGGGCCGCCATTTTTGCCGGCAAACCGATCATCGTGATCAGCAATACCTGCATCGTCAGGTACTGCAGCAAGGTCATACGGGCCAGAATCTTTCGGTTGAACTCGGTCAAGGTCATCAGCTTGTGGATGCCGAAGGCTGTGATCAGGAAAAATCCACCGACCACCAGAAAACCGAAGATGCCGTACAGGATGGGATCCGTGATGCCGAGGATCTCGTGCAGGTCGCGGTTCACCTCGAAGATCAGCTTGTTGTGATCCCAGGTCTGTCCCGGCCAGAACCACATCCAGCCCGGTCCCCGAATCAGCGTTCCGATCACGACCATGGCGCACCAGAGAATGACGAAGCCGAACAGGAACGTCCAAATCGCGAAACGCCTTTGCTTGTAGGTGTAATAACCGTTGCCCAAGGGGTTGGTGTCGATGTACGGGATCGCGATCAGGCCGATGATGATCAACGTCGGCATGAGCACGCCGGCGATCCACGGATCGAAGTAGACCAGCATTTCCTGCAGGCCGAGGAAGTACCAGGGCGCCTTCGACGGGTTCATCGTGAGGGTCGGGTTGGCCGGCTCTTCCAGCGGTGCGTCGAGGGTAATCGACCAGACCATCAGGATGGCTGTAACGATGATCGCCGACAGAAACTCGATCCTCAGAAGGTAAGGCCAAACGTGCACTTCACGAGCCCAGCCCTTCTGGTAGGGCTGGGTCTTGCGGTGATGGGTCTTGGCCATCTCCGGGTCCGATTCGAGTTGATCGATCAGGCGGTCATTCGCGAAGGCTTGGCGAAACGCATACCAAGTGTAAAACGGGATGAGGAACATCAAACCGACAATCGGAATGTTGTCCGGGAGCGAGATGATCGTCCAAAGTTGATGCCAGTCCATTTGTCGTTCTCCAGCCCTATCTCCTGAGCGGCTTGATTTCTTTCTGGAGCACCATCGGAGCGGGGCCCGAGATGCCGCCGTCCTTGCGGATCCGCCAGAAGTGAACAATCATGAACGTCGCGGCGAAACCCGGTATTGCGACGCAGTGCCAGATGTAGGCTCGCAACAGAGCATTCGAATCAACGATCGAACCGCCGAGCAGCGCGAACCGCACGTCGTTGTATGCCGTCATACCAAATTGAATGCCAAACGGCCCTTCGTGGCCCAGCAAGGGGGTGGCCCGCGCCATGTTCGTTCCGACGGTGACCGCCCAGAACCCCAACTGATCATCCGGCAGAAGATAACCCGTGAACGACAGAAGCAGCGTGAGCACAAGCAGGATCACGCCGATCATCCAGTTGAACTGGCGCGGCTTCTTGTAGGAACCCGTCAGGAAAACCCGATACATGTGAAGCCACACGGTCAGGACCATGGCGTGCGCCCCCCAGCGGTGCATGTTGCGCAGAAGTTTGCCGAAGGGTACGTCGTGCTCGAGATACAGAATGTCGCGAAACGCCTGAACCTTTGTCGGGTGGTAGTAGAACATCAGCAGGACGCCGGTCCATGTAAGCACCCAGAACAGATAGAACGAGATGCCCCCCATCCCCCAGGTGTAGTTGTAGGCCACCGCGTCGCGGTTGATCTTCGCCGGATGCAGATGCAAGAAGACATTGCTCAGCACACCGAGCGTACGGCTCCGAGGCGTATCGTCGTGTTTGACGCGAAAGATCGATTTGTAGAGGTCCGTCCTGGTCGGCTTCTTGAAGGCGTTGATGTCCTCAGTCGCTTTTGCCTTGATGGCGTCCGGATCGATGCCGAACAGCCTCTTCCCGTTGTCGGAGGCGCCGTTGCTCGATTGCTCTTGTTCCGTCGTCTTCGTTGTCTGTTCCGCCATGCCGCCAACTCCTTGTCAGGCCGAAAGCCCGGCCGCGATCAGCAAAAGGCGATTCCAGCGCCTGTCCCGCCTTGTTCCGGCGTACCGACCGACCCGGCCCCGAAAGTGCTTACACCGGTATGAACGCCCCCGGGTAGTCATTGAACTGCGTCTGTTTGCCTTTTTCTTCTTTGAAAACCACGCTGGTGTCGACGACGATCTGTCCTTCAGCGTCGAGTTCCACCCAGGCGCGGTCCATCGGCCGCGGCGCCGGACCCTCGTAGTTGATCCCCTCCGGGTCGTAGCCGCTGCCGTGACACGGACATTTGAACTTCTGCTCGGACTGCTTCCAATCCGGCGTGCAGCCCAAGTGGGTGCAGATCGCACTGATCACGAACAGCCGCTCAGTATTCTTCACGACCCAGACCCGTTGTGACTTTTGAAATTTTGTGTCGACGCCGATGCCAAAATCGTTCGGCGTCCCGATGCGAAACACCGTGCGCGGCTCGAAGATGGTCCGCGGAAAGAAAAACCGCAGGAACATCAGAAAGTTGGTCGTCAGGAAGCCGGAGATTGCGAAGCCGACGAACAGGCGGCGCGTTCGAACCGCGTCCTTGTCTGCTTCCGTCTTCTTGAATCCTTCGATCAGGCGGGAGAGGAAGGGAGGTTTAGCTTCGGCCGGAGCCTCCCGCTCCGCTCCGGCTTGGCCCGCGTTCGAGTCAGCCATCGATCCCTCTTCTGTCACCGAGAAATGTTGCCGGCACCGGCATGCAGGAGCAACCCGGCAATGCGGTAACTTATAGCGTGCCGCTTAGGTACGGGGGGTGTCAAGAACCCCCTGCTATTTACTGTATGACAGCAACAAATCGTTCACAACAGGAAATTATATCACCGATATCACACCGGAAAAATTTCCCTCGCAGGCCGCTCTCAGATTGCGTCTCGTCTGCCGTTCAGGAAACTCTCGGCGCGCTCCAGGTCGGCCGGAACGTCCACGCCGATGCCCACGTAACCGTCGGTCGGAATCACCAGGATCCGTTCTCCGTTTTCGAGCACCCGAAGCTGCTCCAGAGCTTCGGCCTGCTCCAACCGGCCCGGCGGCTGGGAAGCGAATCGCAACAGAAAGTCCTTGCGATACGCATAAAGCCCGATATGCGCGAAGGCCCTCTCCCGATGGCCTCGCCGCGGGTGAGGAATCAGCGACCGTGAGAAGTAGAGAGCGTAGCCCCGCAGATCCGATACAACCTTGACGATATTGGGGTCGTGAAGCGAAGCCTCATCTTCAATCGCATGGCTAAGGGTCGATATGGCCAACTCGGGCCGGGACTCGAACGGTGCGACCGCTTGATCGATCACTTTCGGCGAGATGAACGGTTCGTCGCCTTGAATATTAACGACGATCTCCACGTCGAGGTCCCGCGCCGCTTCCGCAACGCGATCCGTTCCGGAGGGATGACGCGGCGAAGTCATGACGACCTTGCCGCCGAAGTCCCGCACGGCCGAGGCAATGCGGTGGTCATCGGTGGCGACCACAACGAGCGACAATGTCTCGGCTTCAGACGCCCGATCGTAGACATGCCGGATCAGCATGCGGTCCCCGAGCATTGCCAAAGCCTTGCCGGGAAAACGGCTCGAAGCATAGCGCGCGGGTATGATGCCGACGGCCTTCATCGCAACAATCGTTGGTCCGGGAAGCGAAAAAACGCTGTGCTACATTGTGCTACTGGTTCGCTCATTGTGCCATGGCTGATTCTCGTTTCGAGACGCTGCTGGAACTGATGGAGCGGCTGCGGGCTCCTGGCGGCTGCCCTTGGGACCGCGAGCAAACATTGGAATCATTGCGCCGCTACCTGATCGAAGAGACCTACGAAGCCATCGACGCCATCGAGCGCAGAGACTGGGCCGACCTGGCCGAGGAGCTCGGCGACATCCAGTTGCAAATCGTCTTTCAGTCGCAGATCGCCAAGGAGAACGGCTGGTTCGGCATCGATGACGTACTCGAGCACATCAACGACAAGCTGATCCGGCGGCATCCTCATGTATTCGGCTCCGAGTCGGCCGATACGGCGGGCAAGGTCCTGCAGCGCTGGGAAGAGATCAAGGCCGAAGAAAAGCGCTCCGGGGCAGGGAACCACGATCCATCGGGCCTCGAGAAAGAGGGGTTGCTGACAAACGTCACGCGGGCGCAGCCCGCCATGCTCGAGGCGCACGAGATCAGCAAGAGGGCAGCCCGAGCCGGTTTCGAGCTGCGCGAGGCGGAAGAGCTTGCCGACAAGGCCGGAGCGGAGATGCGGCAGTTTCGGGACGCGCGAGCTTGCCGGGACCCCGACCGCACCGAGGACGAGGTCGGCGATCTCCTCTTCCTGCTCGTGAACATGGCGCGCCGCGCCGGCGTCGACCCGGAGCTGGCCCTGCGGCGGGCCAACCGCAAGTTCCGCGAGCGTTTCGGCTGCATCGAACAGCAGCTCCGCGACAAGGGCCTGACGATCGAAGAAGCCGGCGTCGAGGAAGTGGAGCAGCTATGGCGGTAGGCCCAGGGCCGATAGCGGATGGTATCGAAGTACGCGTGCTCTCCGAGCACGAAGAGTTCCGCACGACACTCGACATCCAAATGGGCGTTTGGAAATTCTCCGAGGTCGACCAGGTTCCGCCGCGCATTCTGAGCGTGGCCAGGTACATCGGCGGGCTGATCCTGGGCGCTTACGACGACGAACAGATGATCGGCTTCAGCTTCTCGCTGCCGGGCATGAAGCGCGATGGATCGCGCTATTGGCATAGCCACATGACAGGGGTGCTTGACGGCTATCAGAACCTGGGCATCGGCTACAAGATCAAGCTGAAACAGCGCGAGCAAGCGATCGCCTCCAGGGTGGGGTTGGTCGAGTGGCTGTTCGACCCGCTACAGATTCGCAACGCGCGCTTCAATATCGAGAAGCTCGGCTGCGTGGTGAAACGCTTCTTGCCGAACCAATACGGCATCACCTCGTCGCCGCTGCACGGAGGGCTGCCGACCGACCGCCTTGTCGCCGAATGGCACGTAATGAGCAAGCGTGTGGAGACGGTGGTCTCAGGAGGCGCTCCAGCCGACCGGCAAGTCGAAACGACGATTGCCGTTCCGCAAGAGATCGATGAGTGGCGGGCCAACGACCCCGAACGCGCCCGCGCCGTGCAGGACCGCGTGCGTCAAGAGTTCCAGCATTGCCTCGGGAAGGGACTGGCGGTCATCGGCTATGAACGCACCGAGACGGGCGGAGCTTTTCAGTTGGGTCCTCCATGAGAATCGACCGCATCACCCTTCGTGAAATCCGGATGCCTTTGGTGCATCCCTTCGAGACAAGCTTCGGCCGCACGACCGAGCGGCGCATCCTGCTCGTGGAGGCCGAAGAGGATGGGGCGGTGGGATGGGGCGAAGTCACCTGCGGAGAGCGACCCTTTTATAACGAGGAGTGGGTCGACGCGGCGTGGTTGATCCTGCGCGATTTCGTTGCGCCGCGAATTCTCAACATCGACAGCGCATCCGCCGCCGATGTAGCCGGGAGGAGTTCCCACATCCGTGGTCATCACATGGCCCGCGGAGGACTGGAGACGGCGGCATGGGACCTGGAAGCCCGCAAGCTCGGCTTGCCGCTTTGGCAGCATATCGGAGGTAGCCGCACCGAAATCGACTGCGGTGTATCGATCGGCATTCAAGACTCGGTGGAAGAGTTACTGGAGCTGATCGAGCGCGAGGTGCGGGTCGGCTACCAGCGCATCAAGATCAAGATCAAACCGGGTTGGGATGTCGCGGTGGTGCGTCAGGTACGCGCGGCCTTTCGGACCATCCGGCTGATGGCCGACGCCAACTCCGCCTATGCGCTCAGCGATGCGGCGCATCTGCGGCGACTCGACGAGTTCGACTTGATGATGATCGAACAGCCTCTCCCGCACGACGACATCATCGACCACGCTCAGCTCCAGGCCCGGCTGGATACGCCGATCTGCCTCGATGAATGCATCCGCACGGCGCGTCATGCCGAGCAGGCGATCGAGATGAATGCGGGGCGAATCATCAACATCAAGCTGGGTCGGGTCGGCGGTTTCTCCGAGGCCCTGTTGGTGCACAACGTCGCACGGGCCCACGGCATCCCGGTATGGTGCGGCGGGATGCTCGAAAGCGGCATCGGCAGGGCTCACAACATCGCTCTGTCGACGCTGGACAATTTCACGCTGCCCGGTGATGTCTCAGCGAGCAAACGATATTGGAAGCGCGACATCATTTGTCCGCCTGTCGAAGTCGGCCCCGAGGGAACGATCGCCGTTCGGGATGAAGTCGGCTTCGGGTACGAGTTGGACCGCGATTACATCGACGCGCTGACCGTACGTGAAGAGACCATCCGCTAGTGGCCGGCATGCTGCCCCCGGTCAGTTTTTCCTCTTTCAGTTTTTAGTTTTTCGCCGCCCGTGCGCGGATCGTTCAAATGGGAAGCATCCGAACAGATGTCTACCTCGCCTGGACAGGAGGATATTTCAGGTCAGACGTTCTTTTGCGGCCGAAACACCGGTCCGGGCCGGCCGTACTCATGCCGCTTGGCGGACCACTTGGCGGGGCCGTAGGGCGAGTATTCGCCAAGATCGACTTCGCCCTCCATGGTGTCTCCGTTCAACTGACCGGAAAAAGTGAAGCCGAAGCCGGAACCTTCGTAGCGATGGCGAGCCATGAAGTGGACCTGGTTGCCTTCCACCCAGCCGCGGATGTCCGCCGCGGTGGCCTCTCCGACATGCGTCCCGTGGAGGTCGTCGCCGGTCTGCTCGAGGAAGAGCCCGTTCTCGGCGCTGCCTAACACGTAGTCGACGTGCAGGTCCCACTGGCCCGCGACATCGACATTGGGTCCGCTCGGCGACCCCTTCGAGCCCAATTCGGGAGGTTTCGAGAGCACGCGGTGCAATTCGGCGGCGATGACTTTCGAGTTACCGGGCTGCATCTGCCACGGCATGATCGTCACCGACGTCTCGCCGCCCCTGCGCCGTCGACCGCGGCTGCCGGCAAGCACGATGCGGGGATCCCCTTTGAAGAGGAGCTTCTCGACCTCGTCGCCGAAAATGCCGATCCTGTCTCCGTCCCACTTCACGTTGAGGCGAGGCGAGCGATTCGACAAGCCCCGAGGCTGGGAGACCTCGGTGGTCACTCCCGACACGCGCTCGACGCTCTGGGCAATCTCGGCGAGCCAGCTTTCCCAGGCCTTCCACTCGGCCTCGTGGTCACGCTTGACCCACATCTCGACAGCGGCCAGCATGCCCATGGCGTCTTCCTTGCCGACTTTCATCGGGCGTCCGAAGGCGTGATGCGGAGCGCTGTTGAGCCAAGCGGCGGCGATCAAATCCTTACGCCCGATCAGCAGGCCGGCGCTCTGCGGTCCGCGCAACGCCTTGCCGCCCGAATAGGCGACAAGATCAGCCCCTCGTTCGAGATGCACGTTCGGGATGGTCAGGTTCTCCGCGGCCGCGTCGACCAGAACCGGCACATCGTACTCATGGGCTACCGATGCAATCTCCTTGAGCCCGAACGGCCCCTTGTCGCGAGTCGTTGCGAGCACCATCACCATCGCCGTCCTGGCGCCGATGGCGCGGCGCATCTCCTGCTCGTTTTCGACTTCGATGAACTTGATCCCCAGCATGCGGACAGCGTGGTCGTAGGTGTTGCGCGACCAGGACGGAGCGATGATTTCGCTCTTCAGGCCTTCCAGATCAGGCAGCCGGGCAATGCGCTCGGGGTTGCCGCCCGCGATGCAGGCGGACGTGGCATGCACGAGAGCCGCGGCGCAGCCCGAAGAGACGATGGCGGATTCGGCGCCGGTGATCTCGGCGATGCGCTTGCCGACGCCTTCCATCAACTCGTCCATTTGGACGAAGTTCTGCGAAGCCTCCTGCATGGCCTGACGGCATTCGGGCAACATCAGCGAGCCGCTCATCACCGTGAACGTGCCCTTGGCGTTGATGACCGGACGAACGCCGATGGACTGATACATGTCCGATCCGAAGCTCATCGCGGGAGCGGCGGAAGCTGAGGAAACAGCGGCAGGCGCGAGACCGGCGGCCGCCAGCAGGCCGCCGTTGCGGAAGAGTTCGCGGCGGCTGAGGCCGCTGGATTTCGTGCGCCGGAGAGCTTTGAGAATCGACATGGGATTTCTCCTGGGGAAAGAATAGCGAGTGTTGCGAATGCCTCTCAGCCTAGCTGTTTCCTCAGACAGGCGCAAAGTGCGGCAGAGAGAGTGTCAACGCAGCAAGGGCTCATGTTGCGTTCACCGCAGTGGAAGGAGATCGGAGGGCGACGGGAGTTGCGGCGAACGGCGCTTGCCGTAAGGCCGACCGAGAACGACTGACGGGGCAAGGACACTGGCGCAGGACAATATTTTTTGCTGAACAATGGCGAACAATAGTGAACAATGGTGAACTAGAAAACAGTGACTTGTCGGCGGGGGCAGCGGTCCGGACGGCGGTTTCCGGTGGCGCCACCCTCGCGCACCCACGGCGAACCGAACGGCGACAAGGTCCGTGATTCGTGTTTCGTGACTCGCGAAATCCATACAAGCCGTGTTGCCGGCGAGGGCGGTTCGCGCCTCGTCCTGAATGCCCTCCCCCCGCTCTTCACCTCGCCGCGTGGCGAGACATGCAGACCCTGATTTCCGCCTCGTTGTCCTCATGCTATGCCGGCCGGGGCGAAAAAAAAAGACTGAAGGGCTTCAGTACCCAAAGGCATTAATCCCACGGTAAAACCCCGCTGGATTCGAGAGGCGGTGCATCCCGGTTGATCTGCGTTGCACCTCGGTCGAAATATGTCCAATATGCTCCACGGCCGCGCCTTGTCAGCCGGGCGCAGCGCCGTTCTCGGCGCTACGCGGGCCGTTCTCGGTGCTGCGCGGGGTTTCACCACGGACCGCTAAAGGGAACGTTCTGTTTTGCTCAGCAGGGGAACTGCTCCCATTGCGCCGACAAGTGCGGCGGAAAGGAGGTTCTGCACCCCAGTGAGGAAAAGGCGGCTTTACATGATCCCGAACTTTCGGAAGGCTTCGGTGGCCGACATGCCGCCCTCTATCGCCTTGCCGACAAGTTTCTCGCCCCGAGCCTTCTCGAGCGCTTTCGTGAAGACTTCCTCTTCGGATGCGCGAGGGATCACGCAAACGCCGTCGATGTCGCCAAAGACGATGTCGCCCGGATCGACACGTACACTCTCGACCTCGATCGGACATCGGAAATCGACCACCTTGGCCCGAGCCGCGAAGTCTTGCGCGTAGGGTCCCCACGAGAAGGTCGGGAACTTTAGTTCCAGGATGCCGGGGGTATCTCGCGAGTATCCGTTCATCACTGCTCCGGCGGCGCCGAGCTTCATCGCGCGCGTCGCCATCAGCTCGCCCCACAGCGCATAGCGGGGCGACCCTCCGGCCGGGAAGTAGATCTCGTTGGGCTTGAGGTCGTCGAGCGCCCGCAGCATCAGGCCGAAGGGCTGTTCGAGGACTTTGTTGTTCCGCTCGACTTCGGGCGACGTCTCGACGCAGTCCGCGCCCAGAAGAGGCATCGCTCGGCCGATGGCTCGCATCGACGGCTCGAGAGGACTGACCTGCGGCGGCAGGAACTGATGGACGAGCCCCAGCTTGTCCATGGCGTCGCCGACCACGGCCGTAAACAGTTCGCGCCGGGCGATCTCGAAGAGTTCCTCGTCTGATTTCCATTCAACGGCCATAGCGAGACGATTGTAGCTTGGAACGCCGGGCGGAGGAGGCGATCGCCCGTTTGCAGGCATGAACATTCAGAGGCGGATTCGTAAGACGTTCCCGATACGGCAGCCGATTTCACGAACGCGATGCAGCAGCGGATGACCGCGCCTTGGGGAACGATGGCGTAAAGAGAGGAAATGGCAACCGGAACCGAGGGCAGGATGATCGTATTGTCAGATCGTTGCCTCCGGCGAGACGTTCGAAGATCCGGAGTGGATTTACAGTTCGGCAAAGCGTATTTGCGAGGCTCAGGATGACAGGAGAGCTTAAACTTAAATTCGAGACTGCCATCTTCGGCAATTTCAGCTCCACGACGGGAAGGAGACCTTGATGCCAGCGCCACGACGCCATATACGTTTGAGCTTTGTCGAAACGGGTGAATCGGTTGTGGCCGAACTGCTCGATGACGAGGCTCCCCGCACGTGCCGGCTTGTCTGGGACATGCTGCCCATCCAGCATGACCTCATCCACGGCCGCTACTCGGGGATGGAGGCGTTTGTGCTGCTCGACAAATATCAGCCGGCGCCGGAAGAAAAACGGACGCAGCTTCCGCTGCCAGGAGAGATTCTCTACTGGGCGGACTCGGGATCACCCGTCACCAGCGACGGCCGGCCTGTAGCCGAGATCCTGCTGGCTTTCGGCCGAGGCGTCACCTTGCGTGGAGCCGAAGGAGTGCCCAGCTTCGGGAATCTGTTCGCGCGAATTCCAGGAGACTGGAAGTACGACTGGGTCGACTTTGCCCAAGCGTGCGGGCGTATCCGAACCCAGGGAACGCAAGAGCTTCGGATCGAGCACGTGGAGGATTGAGAGAGCGGCGGCCAGGACGTAGCCGAAACCTGAAGTCCCGCCTCCGAATCGTCCCGTCGGCGGAATGTCACGGGACACCCATCTCGACGGGCGTCCGATCGATATGCCGGGTGGCCCACGATGAGGCTCTCGCCGAGAGCAGCCCCTGGCCATTGCACCGTGGACGGGCTGACGCCGTACTGTCGGGCCATCGTTCGACTGATCCCGTGCGCGGCGCCCTCACCCGGCCGTCTCAGAACCAGTACTTGCCCATCCAGCCGGCCTCGTGGGGGAGGTCAACGGGCGGGCGTTTCCGGATGGCCTCTTCGTCGAGATCGGCCCCAAGCCCCGGGCCTTTCGGCATCTTGAGAAACCCGTCGGCATACTCGATCGGTTGGGTGAGAATCTCGTTGTAGTGCTCGAGGTAGGGGTAGAAAAACTCCTGAATAATGACGTTCGGCACGCAGGCGTCGACTTGCAGGCTCGCCAGCACGCAGAGCGGACCGTTGGAATTGTGAGGCTGAATCGAGACATAGTACGATTCGGCCATCGCGGCGATTTTCTTCAACTCCAGAATCCCTCCCGCGTGGCAAACGTCGGGCTGAATGATGCGCGCCGCCTGCTTCTCGAAGAGCGGACGGAAGTGCCAGCGCGTATAGAGGCGTTCGCCGGTCGCCACGGGGATGTTGATCGACCGCTGCACCTCGGCCAGCGCATCGATGTTGTCGGGAGGGATCGGCTCTTCATAGAAGAACGGGTCGAACGGCTCCAGCTTCTGAGCCATGCGGATGGCGCTCCACATGTTGAAACGGCCGTGGCACTCGATGAGCAGATCGACATCGGGTCCGACGGCTTCGCGCACGGCCTTCACGGTTTCAATGGCGTATTTCTCTTCCGCCTTCGGAATGACTTGACCGCCCTCGCGAAAGGGATCCCATTTGAGTGCGGTGAAACCGGCCTCCACCGTGTCCACCGCTTTCCGGGCAATCAGGTCGGCGGTATCCTTCACACTCGGTTCGGTGATAACGCCTTCGAACGCCCAGGCATTGGCGTAGGCGCGAATCTTGTCACGCAACTTGCCGCCGAGCAGTTCATAGACGGGAACTCCTAAAGCTTTACCTTTAATGTCCCAGAGAGCTTGTTCGATGCCGGAAAGCGCCGTCAGCACCACGATCTGGCCCTCCCAGAAGGTCTGCTTGTACAGAGCGTTCCAGATAGCCTCGATCTCGAACGGATTTTTCCCGAGCAGGAAGTCCTTGAACGACTCCAGGGTCTTGATGACCGGCAATTGGTGGCGTTCGATGGTCGACTCGCCGACGCCGATGATTCCCTGATCGGTGAAGAGCTGAACGAAGATCCAGTTGGCATGTCCGCCTTGCGTGTGAAGGACTTTGAGGTCGGTGATTTTCAACGGTACGTTCTCCCGGATGGCTCCACGGGCCGAGTCGTCCCCAGACAGCTCGATCGAAGTTTCGGAACGGTATCCGAACTCCCTACTCGCGGAGTCCGAACGTGAAGAGGCCGAAGCCCGAAGCGACGGAGATCAATTGCTTGCCGTCGGCCAAGTAGGTGATCGGCGAGTTGGCCATGCGGCTGCCCAGGCTGATGCGCCACTGTAACTTGCCTTCGTCCACATCCACGGCCAGGAAGTGACCTTCCTTGCTGCCGGAGAAGATCAAGTCACCGGCGGTCGAGAGCAAGCCGCTTTCGGAAACGCCGGTCAGCCTGAACTCCCATTTGCGCTCGCCCGTGACGGGTTCGATGGCGCGGATGGCGCCGAAGCCGATCTCCTCGTCCTTGACGATGTCGGGATAGATCCCCTCGGGGAAACTGCCCGGATAACGCGTCCCACGAACATAGGTGGCATCGCCTTTGTGATAGATGCTGGGATAGCGGTCCCAGACAGACAAATAGAACAGTTTGGTCCGCGGGTGATAGGTGGGAGCGTACCAGTTCGTCGCGCCCTGAACGCTGGGGTAGACTTTCGTGCCTTCGGGGGTGGGTTGCATGCCGTCGCGAACGATCGGCCGTCCGGATTCGTCCAGGCCGACCGCCCAGGTCTGATAGGCGAAGGGCTTGCCGAGAAGGAATTCACCCGTTGCTCGATCGAGCACGTAGAAGAAGGCGTTGCGATTGCCCCACAGGATGACCTTGCGCTGTTTGCCCTCGAACTCCATGTCGACGAGCACGGGGATTTGCACCGAATCCCAGTCCCACCAGTCGTGCGGCGTGAACTGGAAGTGCCATTCGAGTTCGCCGGTATCGGCGTCGAGTGCAATGACCGAGTCCGTGTAGAGGTTGTCGCCGGGTCGGACGTCGGCATTCCAATCGGGGGCGGGATTGCCTGTGCCCCAATACATCAGATTGAGTTCGGGATCATAGGAGCCGGTGACCCAGACGGAACCCCCGCCGCGCTTCCAGGAATCGCCTTCCCATGTCTCATGGTACGGCTCTCCCGGCCCGGGGATCGTCCAGAAGCGCCAGGCATGCTTGCCCGTCTTCGCATCGTAGGCGTCAACGAAGCCACGAATGCCGTATTCGCCCCCGGCAGTGCCAATGACCACCTTGTCCTTGACGACCAACGGCGAAACCGTGAGTGCGTAGCCGTCCTTGTTGTCGACGACCTTCACATCCCAGCGAATCGAGCCGGTCTTGGCGTCGAAAGACATCAAGCGCCCGTCGATGGTCGCCATGAAAAGGCTGTCTCCCAGAATGGCGAGCCCACGGTTGACCAACCCGCAGCAAACACTGATGCCTTCAGGAATCGTGTGGCGATATCGCCAGAACACACGTCCGGTGGCGGCGTCCATAGCGGCGATGTCGTTCGGCGAGTGGGTGACGTAAATGACGCCGTCGACGACCAACGGCGTCGATTGGAACTTCGTCGTCTCGTCTGCCTGAAACACCCATTTCAACTCCAGGTCGTTGACATTGCTCTTGTCGATCTGATCGAGCGGGCTGTAGTGTTGACTGTCGTAGGAGCGCGAATAGGTCAACCAGTTGCCAGGTTCCTTGTCGGCGTCGAGGATGCGTTCATAGGTCACCTGAGCGGCAAGAAGCGATGCGCCGAGCACCGAAATAAGCGCCATCCGAATCGTTTTCATTGCAGGTTCCCTTTCCGCTGCAGCGTTACAAGATAGGCCAGCAGGTCTTCCATTTCCGGTTCGCTGAACATCTCGCCCATCGCCGGCATCGATGAAGTCTTGTCGATGCTGAAGTCGGAAACGTCCTGCTTCGACAAAGAGACGAGATTTTCGTTCGTGTCGATCAACTGGATCGAAAAGCTGTCTTCGTTAAGCCGCCTGCCGCTGATCTTTTGCCCGCTCTTCGTGACGGCGCTCACTGTGTAGTCTTTGGGAAGCACGCGTTCGTTGGGACGCAGCAGAGACGCCCTCAGATCGGCTGCCGAGCGCTGCCCGCCGATGTAGGTCAGTTCAGGTCCCGACCGGGCTCCCTCCCCGTTGACTTGGTGACAGTTGCGGCAACCGCCCTTGCCCTCGAATAGAGACTGTCCCCTGGAGGCGACGCCGAGGTCCGCCACGCTCTGGGGGGCCTCGCTCAGCGAGCGCACGTACGCCGCCAACTGCCACAATTGCTTGCCGCGAAAAAAGGTGGCCGGCATTTCGGTTCCCGGTATGCCTTCCCCGATGTTCTCGTAGATCGCCTCCGTGCTGGAACCGTGACGAAATTCACCGGATGTCAAGTCCGATCCCCGGCCGCCTGATCCATCGATCGCATGGCACACGGCGCAATGGGAACGAAATATGCGGCTCCCGGCGGCAATGTCCTCGGCGGAAGTGTAGGGGTTCTCAACATCGCCTTCTTGCGCGGGCAACAGCAAGGCCAACCCGAAGGCGAGTAAAGCCGTCAGAACGCTTCGCACGGGCTTCACCTCACACAGTTATTTAACAGCCGCGACGAATACCCGCCGGGCGGTCAGCTAGATTCTAGCGCGCCGCGGGGTTCATTCGCGAGGAATGGAATCGCGTGGCCGAGCTCGCCTGCATGTCTCACCACCCGACGGCCGCAGCACGCGATACGACCGCCATGACTTCGCTTTTCCTTCGCAATGCTTGCTTGCCGTGCTCAACGCACGATCAAGTACGCCTGCGCGCGCCTTTTCCCCCCGCCCGGCGCGAGCCTCGTCCTGACGGCCCTCTCACGCACTTCGCCTCGCCGCGTGGTGAGACACGCAGGCTAGTGCCGCCCCCGCCCCGCTACGCGGTGCGGATCATTCGAGCAAGAAACATCCGGATCGGCGTCAAGGCCGCTTGATCCGGAGGATGTATCAGGTCAGTTTTTCCTCTTTCAGTTTTTAGTTTTTCGCCGCCCGCGTGCGGATCATACAAGCGGGAAACACCCGGACCGGTGTCAACGCCACTTGATCAGGAGGATGTTTCACACTAGCGGGGTTCACTCCACCGCGCCGGAGAAGATCACGTTAGAATCGGCGCTAAACTTGCGGAAATCGCTGTACGCGCCCAATATCTCTCGATAGATGTCTTTCAGCAGCGCTACACGGCCCTTCAGTCGCACGCGGAAGGAATCGCGCATCCAGACTTCGTCATTGACTTTGATTTGGGTGAAGCGTAAAGCCGAGCCTTTCCCAAGTCGGAACAAGAACCAGCCGAAGCTGATCGTATCTAGCGTTTCCGCTTCGATGCGCACCCAAGAGTAGTCCGTCTTCCCGATCCAGAAGACGGCTTTCATCCTGGTGAGAAACTTCGCTTTGTCGAACACGGGCTTGTAGCCGGGTTTGGGGTCGGCATCGATGACGTAAGTTTCGATACCTTCGACGGTCTCTTCACCCCGAAACCGGAAGTGGAACGTGTTCTGAATCTCGGCGATCCACTTGCGCTGTTCTTCTTTCGCCTCGTCCCTCTCGGTCAAGCGCTTGGCGCGTTGCCTCGGTGTCTCGTTCTGCACCTTACGGATGCTCCTGTCGAGCTTGAGCTGCTCTTCCCGCTCCTCCTCGGGGCTGAGGGGTTGATCGTTTTTGGCGATAAGCCGCTTGTATTCGGAGCCGTCGAGCAGCGTCACATCATGGGTACGTGACTTGGAGGAATTGATCACATCCTGCTTGTCGAGTTTTCGCACCTCGACTCTCTGCCGGAAGGTATACTGCCGAGCGATCACGTCGTTCTGTTCATCGCGCACGTAGGCCAACCGAATGATCTCGGCTGCGGAGGGGGGGGGAGCCAGAGCTGTGGCGGCGGTGAGGACCCCACTTGCAAGCAGCAGTGTCTGGAGCAACATGCTGTTCTTTCGAACAATCAATCCTTGCAAGGACAGATCTTCTCAACCTTACTATTTTACGTCCACAGGGCCGCAAGGGTTCCGTCAGCGTACCCGACAATCTTGATCCGAGCCCCGCAAACTCCGATGAATCGGTTTGCAGCATAGCCGCGGTTCCACTCCATGCGGCTTGCGGGATTCGTAAATCAACCGTATGCTGCGGGTATGGTTGGCTTCGGGAGCGGCTCACGCCGGTCCATGCTCCTCACTGCTTTGATGGCGGCGATTGTAGTCGTGCTGGCATTCCTGCAGTATCAGTGGAGCATCCAGGTCAGCGAAGCCGAGCGCGACCGCATGCAGCGCGCTCTCGACAACTCGGTCCGGCAGTTTCGTGAGGACTTCAATCGTGAACTCCGGCAGGTGGGAAGGGCCCTCCAGCCGTCGCTGTTCGGGTTTGAGGAGGACGACGGGCTATCCTATGCCCGCCGATTCGAAGACTGGCGGCAGCGGTCGAGTTATGCGGGTCTGGTTCGTTCCGTTTTCTTTTTGAAGCTTGACGCCGGGAGTGCAGCGAACCTGATCGAGCTGAACCCCGATCGCGGCGGGTTCGAGTCCGCTGATTGGCCGGACCGTCTCCGCAACCTGCAAGGATTGCTGCTCGTGTCGCCCGAGAGGCAGGGTCGTCCCGGGCGGCCGACGATCAACCCTTTCACCTGGACGATTCTTTACGAAGGTCCTGTGCTGGCTCAGGCGGTCCTTGAGAATATCGAGCCGGGCGCGCCCAGAGGTCGCCGCGCGATGAACCGCCGTGCTCAGGGCTATGTCGTTGTCGAGTTGGACCGGGATTTCTTGAGGGATGCACTTCTGCCTGAACTCGCCGCACGACACTTCGGCGGCCCGGATGGCCTGGTTTTTCAGGTGTGGGTCATGGAAGATGAACAATCCCTCTATCACTCGCATCCAGAAAACTCTTCGGACATCAGCGGGGCCGACGCGAGAGAACCCCTGCTGTGGAGACAGGAGGAGCTGGTTTCGCGCCTGGCCGGTCGACGCGGAGCGGGTGCGCCTGGAAGCCGGGGAGCCGGTGGGCGGCAGCGTCCTCGCGGTGGCGCGTCAAGAGGCGGCCCGCCGCCGGACCAGGTTCTTCGGCCACGCGGTGTGCGGGATTTCGTTCTCTCACCATCCGGAGCGGCGGCGTGGGAGCTTGTCGTTCGACATGGCGAAGGATCACTCGAGCAAGTCGTAGCCGCCTATCGGAACCGAAACCTGGCCGTGAGCTTCGGCGTGTTGCTGCTGCTGTGCATGAGCATGGGGATGATTCTCATCTCGGCACAGCGCGCGCAACGTCTGGCCAAGGCGCAGATGGAATTCGTCGCCGGCGTGTCCCACGAACTACGCACACCGCTGGCTGTGATCTGTTCGGCGGCGGAGAATCTGGCGGACGGCGTGGTAGGCGCCAAGGAACAGGTTACGCGGTATGGCACGTTGATTCGCGACGAAGGGCGCCGACTGACTGGCATGGTCGAGCAGACGTTGCAATTCGCCGCGGGCCAGTCCAATCGCAAGACGTATCAACTCAAGAGGCATGGGGTCGAGGAGATCGTGGAAAAGGCACTGCATCTGTCTGCTCCCGCCATCGAGAACGCCGGCTATCGACTCGAGAAGACCGTCGACACGGATTTACCGGCTGTTGGGGTCGATGCCGCGGCGCTCTCACAGTCGCTCCAAAACCTGATTGGAAACGCCGTCAAATACGGTGGGGCGAATCGCTGGGTGGGCGTGCGAGTCGAGGCGGCTGAAGCTCCAGGCGGCGGGAGGGAAGTTCGAATCTCGGTGCAGGACAAGGGCCTCGGGATTCGTTCCCAGGATTTGCCTCACGTGTTTGATCCGTTCTTCCGGGGGGAACAAGCGACGGTGCACCAGATTCACGGCACCGGCCTCGGCCTCAGCCTGGCGCGCGACGCGGTCGTGGCCATGGGGGGGCGAATCAGCGTCCAAACCGCACCGAGCGAAGGCAGCACATTTACGATCCACCTGCCTGCCGCCTCCGCGAACGGCGCGGCCTCGTCCGAATCCGCCTGAACCATGGCGCAAAGAATCTTGATCGTGGAAGACGAGCAAGGCCTTCGTCTCACCCTGGGTGACCGCTTGCGGAATGAGGGCTATGAGGTCGAGACGGCACTCGACGGAGCCGAGGGGTCAGACCGTGCGTCTCACGGCGGCTTCGACCTGATCATCCTCGACCTGATGCTGCCGGAGAAGAGCGGCCTCGACGTGTGCCGCGACCTGAGGCAGCAAGGCCTAACAACGCCGGTGCTCATGCTCACCGCGCTCGGCCAGACTCTGGACAAGGTCGTCGGACTGAAGATCGGCGCCGACGACTACGTCACGAAGCCGTTCGAGATGGTCGAGCTTCTGGCGCGGATTGAAGCGCTGCTGCGCCGTAAAGAGAGATCGACCCGCGCTCCCGGAGCCGTCTATCAATTCGGGACGGTACGGGTCGCGGTGCGCAGTACCGAAGTGTTTCGCGACGGCCGGCCGGTGACTCTTTCCGCCAAGGAATTCCAGCTCCTCCGCTATCTGATCGAGCACCGAGGCGAGACGCTTTCGAGAGATAGGCTCTTGCGCGAAGTATGGGAGTACGAAGCGACTCCCACGACCCGCACTGTCGATGTCCACGTTGCCTGGCTGCGCCAGAAACTGGAGGAAGATCCCAAGAAACCGCAATGGATCCTCACGATGCATGGGCACGGCTACAAGTTCGCCGAGACCAAGGACGGCGGAGCGTCCGCAGTGGCTCCGGGCGCCTGACGCCGCCCGCAGGACTTTCACCACGGGTTGACGGCTTCGCCGGAAGGAGCGCGTTGCGCGGCAATGCGCGGCATCGCGCATGCGTCCAAGGGCTGTAAAAACGGTGTAAAGAAGCTTTTACTTCGATTTAACTTCGCTCCCATATCCTTCCGATCTCCCGTAGCGTCTAATGAAACAGAAGCGACGTACACATCGAGCTATCTAACTGAAGGAGGATGAGGCAATGAAATTCTTGACTGCATTCTTGACAGCAGTTCTATTTTCAGCTCCGGCGTTGGCGCAAGGTCAGAGACCGGAAAAGCCGTCAGGTCAGCGCGGTTCACGAGGCGAAGCGCTCCAAGCGCATCTCCAATTGAACGAACAGCAGAAGGAGGCTTTGAGGGCCAACCGGCAGGCGCTCCGCAAAGAGACCCGGTCACTGGCGGAGAAGATCCGAGAGAAGCGCAATCAGATTCGTGAACAAATGCGGTCGGAGACACCGAACGCGGATACGATCGGCAAACTGAACGTCGAAATGAGGGAACTCACTGATCAAGTCAAAGCGGCGCGGGAAGCATCACGGGCAGAGGCGGTTGCCTTGCTCGACGAAAAACAGCAAGCTTCGCTGGCCGAACTCGAACAGGCGCTTGCGTTACAGCAAATCGCACGACAGGCAGTCGGAGCCAACTTGCTGGCCGCGCCCGGAGGCGGTTTCGGAAGGCGCGGCTTCGGCCGAAGCCCACGAAGCCCGAGGAGCGGCGGGAACCGACGAGGGGCACGGATCGGGACGCGGCCGGGTGCGCAAACCCGACGAGGACCGGTCTGAGCAAGGCAACTCAGGTTTCTCCGACAACACAGATAAAGAAAGCCGGCAGGCATGGAGCCTGCCGGCTTTTTGTGTCTTGGAATCGATGTGCGATTCAACCGCTACACCGATTCCGCCCAACCGAATAGAGTTGCTCCGAGGTCACAGCCGCGCATGACGTTGTAACTGCCTCGGCTAACGAAAAAAGAGGTATTCAGTCGAACCGGACCGAGGTTGCGGTCTCTAGCAGCCCGTGGCAAAAGCCCCCTGCATTCAAGCGGCGATGCATCCCGGCTGAACAGCGTTGCTCCTCGGTCGAATATGTCCAAATATGCTCCCTCGTCGCGCCTCGTCAGCCGGGAGCCTCGACGCTCTCGGTGCTACGCGGGGTTTCACCACGGACTGACAGGACGGGAATCTGCTCGACGATCGTCACGCCGAAACCTTCGAGGGCAACCACTTTGCGTGGGTGGTTAGTGAGCAGACGAATCTTTCCAAGACCGAGATCACGGAGAATCTGCGCGCCGATGCCTACCTGATACTGCCGTCGGCGCTCACCGTCCGTGCCGTCTTCGCGCAGAGAATCCTTAGCGTGCGGGACGATCCGGCGGTTGCCGTCGGGGAGGCTCTCCAATCCGTATCCCAGCCCGGTTTGATGCAAGTAAACGAGCACGCCGCGACCCTCTTCCGCGATGCGCTCCATCGAACGTTCGATAACCCGGTGAGACGGGTATTCAGAGGAGTGGAAAACGTCGCCCATGAGATCTCGCGAATGCATGCGTACAAGAATTGCCTGTGCGCCCTCGACATCACCATAGGTGAGAGCCAGGTGGGTTTCGTCATCGATCTCGCTACGATAGGCGATGGTGCGGAACTCGCCGAAGCGGGTCTGAAGAACCCCCTCGGCGAAGCGCTCGACGTATCGCTCATGCTCGAGGCGGTAGCGGATGACCTCCGCGACCGACAACATGCGTAAATCATGCCGCTCGCAGAACTTCTTGAGTTGCGGGACACGAGCCATCGTCCCGTCTTCGTTCATGATTTCGCAGATCACACCGGCGGGGATGAGACCGGCCAGACGAGCGAGATCAACCGATGCCTCCGTCTGTCCAGCGCGCACGAGGACTCCGCCTTTGCGTGCCCGCAACGGAGGGATGTGGCCGGGGCGCGCCAAGTCAGAGGGGGTCGTCGCCGGATCGATCGCGGTCAGGATGGTGCGGGCGCGGTCAGCGGCCGAGATGCCCGTCGTCACGCCTTGTGCGGCGTCAATGGATTCGCAGAAGGCCGTCCCAAGCCGTGACGTGTTGCGCTCCGTCATCAACGGGATCCGCAGATGGTCGAGCCGCTCTTCGGTCAAAGCGAGACAGATCAATCCGCGGCCGTGCGTGGCCATGAAGTTGATCGCCTCGTGGGTGACCTTCTCGGCGGCGATCATCAGGTCGCCTTCGTTTTCGCGATCCTCGTCATCAACGATGACCATTTGGCGGCCGGCGAGGATCTCTTCGAGAGCTTCGGGTACGCTGATGAACGACATGAGCAGCCTGTAAGCTCACTATAGCCCAGCGGGAGCACTCGATCCGCCCCGCCATCCGCCGATTAGCTGACTGCCCGGCAGGCCCGGCGGCGCCCCACATGAGAAAAATGCCATGGGTCCCAAGGGTGTCCGCGTCCCCTGACAAGAGTTACCCGGAAGCTATCTCACCTTCCGATCACAAGCTCTCACGCAGCCAGTCGAGCATTTTTCGAAACGCTTGACCGCGATGACTGTACATCCATTTTTCGTCAGGCAGGAGTTCGGCGAACGTGGCTTCCAAGGCCGGTACGTAGAAGAGGGGATCGTAGCCGAACCCGCCCTCGCCACGGGCCTCCTTGAGAATCATGCCCTTGACGTCGGCTTGGAAGGTCTTGATGATACGCCCGGCCCTCGTGAGCGCGATACAACAAACGAACCGCGCGGTTCGGCGGGGAAGGGGAACGTCGTGAAGCTTCTCGATCAGGAGCCGGTTGTTTGCGGCATGATCGGCGTCAGATCCTGCGAAACGAGCCGAGAGGATGCCCGGGGCGCCGTTCAGCGCATCGACCTCCAAACCCGAATCGTCTGCGAAGACCAACGGAGCCTGCTCGGAGAACTTGTCGAGCTTGCCGCTCAATGATTGCGCGTAGCAAATCGCCTTGGCGACGGCATTGTCTTCAAAACTGCGGCCGACCTCGGCGCAATCAACCGACGGGAGCCCCTGGATCACCACGTCCGCGCCCGAGGCTTGCCGGAACTCGAGCAACTTGCCCTTGTTGCTCGTGGCGCAGAACAGCTCGATCGGCATCAAAGCGTCACGATGTCTCGCTGCGCTTCGACGAGTTCCGCAACTCCTTTGCCCGCCAAGTCGAGCAGCTCATCCAACCGGTCCCGAGAGAAGCTGCCTTTCTCCGCCGTGGCCTGCACTTCGACGTGTTCGCCCGCCGATGTCATCACGACGTTCATATCCACATCCGCCCGCGAGTCTTCCTCGTAGCAAAGGTCAAGCAAGGGGAGCCCGTCGACGATGCCGACACTGATGGCGGCCAGATATTCGTTCAGGGGATTCTTTTTGATGACGTTGTAGTCGAGCATTTGACAGAAGGCCAACGCCAGGGCGAGCCAGCCTCCGGTGATGGACGCAGTGCGCGTTCCACCGTCGGCCTGGATCACGTCGCAATCGATGAAGACGGTGCGTTCGCCGAGAGCGTCGAAGTCGGTGGCTCCGCGCAACGAACGGCCGATGAGCCGCTGGATTTCCTGGGTGCGACCGCCAGCCCGCCCACGGTTCACCTCGCGCTGCGTGCGTATCGATGTCGCCCGCGGCAACATGGAGTACTCAGCAGTCACCCAACCTTTTCCGCTGCCGCGGCGGAAAGCGGGCACGCCCTCTTCCATCGACGCGGTGCATATCACCTTGGTGTGACCGATTTCGATAAGAGTTGAGCCCTCGGCCGTCGGCATGAAGCCGGGCGTGATCTTCAGGTCACGCACTTGGTCAGCCCGCCGGCCGTCGATTCGCATCATCCCAATGTACCGGGAACGGAGGCAGGGTGCTACACGCGTGCGCCTCGGGTCAGCGGGACTGTTCGGACCAGGACCGTTGCAGGGAGGAACATTCAGCATGACGCTCTGGCGATTCTGAAAAACCTGGCCGACTCGTAATGGCAATCCCTGACTCACTGCATCCCGAATCAATCTGGAAACCATCGAGACGTGGATGCTTCATCACTGATGGAGTAGCTGGATAAGAGCTGCGTGACAAGAGGATCGTATGGAGCGCAGACGAGCCACGAGGGGGTTTCAATAAAGACCCTGTTCGTTTCCACCAGCCAGTGTACACTTCTGTAGTTCGAGGAAAGTCAAGCAAGCATTGCAAGAATCGAGGAAGTGAGTGAGTGTCGCCTGCGAAGCGGCGGCAACTGAAACCGTCTCGATGTGTGAGTCAGATTCAGTCCTGCCAGCGGGTGCCCAGGACCAGGGTCGTGACCCATCATGACACTCGACCTCAAGAAAACCTACGACGCCATCGTCGTCGGCAGCGGTGCGGCCGGCGGGGTGGCTGCCAAAGAGTTGACCGAAGGCGGTCTCGACGTGCTGGTTCTCGAAGCGGGACCCAAGCTCGAACCGTCCACCTTCCTCTCTCATCGCTGGCCCTACGAGATGCCCTTTCGCGGGTTTGACAAGCCAGGCGACAAGGACAAGATCTATCCGCATCAGTGGACTTCGAGTGAATACACCCGGCCCCTGTATATCGATGAACGCGAGCACCCCTATACGACCGCGCCGGGAACGTCCTGGATCTGGGTGCGGTCGCGATGCGTGGGCGGAAAGATCCTGCATTGGAGCCGCAATGCGCGCCGGCTGAGCGACTACGACTTCAAGGCGGCCGACCGTGACGGCTACGGCGAGAACTGGCCCATCACCTACAAAGACCTCGCTCCGTACTACGACAAGTTGGAAAGCTTCGTCGGCGTGAGTGCGTCGATAGAAAACATCCCGCACCTGCCCGATGGGAAGTATCTGCCGCCGTTTCCTCTCAACTGCGGAGAGCGCATCGTCCAAAAAGTAGCGCCTACGCTGGGTCTTGGCATGCGCGTGATCCCCAAACGCGCGGCTATGCGGTCACGAAGCATCAACGGTTTGGCGGCCTGCCACCATTGCGGTCACTGCGGCCGGGGTTGCGACATCGGGGCGTTCTGGAACTCGATTTCCGACACGATCCCGGCGGCGGCGGCAACCAGCCGGCTGACACTGCGGCCGGACGCCGTCGTGCGCGAGATCGTCGTGGACAACAACGGCAAGCCCTGCGGTGTGAGCTTCATCGACCGCCAGAGCAAGAAAGACTACCTGGCGAAGGGGAGGGTGATCGTTCTGGGCGCGTCGGCCTTGGAGTCGACCCGAATCATGTTGAATTCGGTTTCGCGCCACTGGCCTGACGGCATCGCCAACTCGAGCGGCGTGCTGGGCCACTATCTGATGGACAACATAGGCGGGCCGAACGTCAGCGGCCATTTGCCGCAGTTACGGGACCGCGAGGTGGTGAACGAAGACGGCAAGGCCAGTGGAGTCGATATCGTGCCCTACCGCAACATCGATTCGCGCCACCCGAAGTTCATCCGCTCGTATGTCCATGAAGGAGGCTCGGGCGCGCGTGCGTTCCCGAGCTTCGCGAAGTCCATGAGCGGCTACGGCCAGAAGTTCAAGCGGACGGTGCGGAGCTACTACACCAGCCCCGTCGCCTTCGGCACCCGCGGCGAGATGCTCGCCCGTTTCGAGAACTACGTGGAGATCGACAACAACGTTACCGATAGCTGGGGCATTCCGGTGCTCAAGTTCAACTGCCGTATGAGCGACAACGAACGCGAGATGGCCAAAGACGCTATCCAGAACTTGAAGGCCCTGATGGAGGCGCTCGGGGCGGAAAGCGTCAATGTCCGGGACCGATTGATGCCCCTCGGCTTTACCATCCACGGCATGGGGACGACCCGAATGGGTGCGGACCCGAAAAAAAGTGTGCTGAACCAGTTCAATCAGACTCACGAACTGAAGAATCTCTTCGTGGTCGACGGTGCTTGTTTTGTGACTTCAGGAGGCTATGGGCCAACGCTTACGATCGGGGCGCTGGCAGCGCGGGCGTCCGACTATATCGTGAACCAGATGAAAACGGGCGGGTTGTAGAAACATAGCATCCCAAGCTTGTGGCGGGCAAGGAGAACACGGCATGAAACGACGCACGGTGCTGAAACTGGTGGCCGCCGGCGTCGCGGCCGAGCGGGTCCAGGTTGCCGGCCGGCAGTTGGTCGCCCTGGCTCAAGCCCCCGCCGGATACAAACTCCGCTTCTTCAACGACGAGCAGAACGCACTGCTGGACCGCCTCACCGAACTGATCATTCCGGCCGATGACCACTCGCCGGGCGCCCATGCGGCGAAGGTGAGCCTGTTTATCGACCTCATGGTGTCCCACAGCAAGCCTGACGTTCAGGACCAGTGGACCCGTGGTTTGCGGGCCTTAGAGAACGAATCACGGGAACGTTTCCGGAAGCCGTTCCTGGAGTGTGACGCAGCCTGGCAGGACCAGATCATGCAGACCATCTCCAGGAACGAAGATCATCCGTCGACCGAACTCGAGAAGTTCTTCAGGATTCTCAAGTCGAGAACCATCGACGGCTACTACACATCGGAAATCGGGATTCACCAGGAGTTGAAGTATCAAGGCAACCGTCCCCAGGCCGAGTTCGCAGGCTGCACTCACCCCGAGCACGGCGCATAAGCGCTCCAGCGGGCAACCCCCGAAATCAGCTCTGCAGCTCCGCCGCCGCCTCTGCGCCTCTTGCGGGCAACTCCCCGAACTTCTTCTTGTAAAAGCGGGTCCAGAAGTGGCCGGCCGACAGTCCCACCGCAGTCGGCAGAACCCAAGGCAGAAAGGACCACGACCCCTCGATGAGAGATCTCCCGAAGAGACTCCGGGCGCCGAACACCAGAAACGCCGTGTGAAAGGCGATGCCCGCGCCCAGCATGCACTCCATGTGCTTGTACCACCAAGCCATCGGCGTGGGCCGGGGATCAGCGAGGAACCGGCGGTTCTCTCGGAAGACCTGCAGGCCTAGCAAGCCCAGCCCGACGGGGATCCAGAACATGGCCCCGCGGCCTCTGATCAGGTGATAGGCCCCAAAGAGGAGCACGGCTGCACTGGCCAGCGCTTGCAACCCGTTAACGGATCGCAAGCGCGGGGCGGCGTACCGTTCCGGTTGCCGGCGGGTCCGAAGCACACGTAGGCCGGTTTCGACGCTCTGCAACAAGAAGATCGCCAGCAACCCCAGGATGGCAACAAACATCACCTAGTCGGCCGGTATTTCGGACCAAGTGACCGCTCGCCCGGTAAAACTGGAGGGATGCGCTAAAGCCCAACAGCATGACCCCAGAGCCGTCAAAGCCACAACGTATGCGGAGGCGGTGAAGACCTTCCCG
Organism: Bryobacterales bacterium; assembly: GCA_026713545.1. Classification (GTDB taxonomy): domain Bacteria; phylum Acidobacteriota; class Terriglobia; order Bryobacterales; family UBA6623; genus JAPPLB01. The sequence goes on along the minus strand of JAPOOG010000041.1, from coordinate 26,479 downwards.
GCGCGCACATGCGTCTTGCCTCCTTTTTTCGCGAAAACAGGCACCCAGAAAGCCGCAAGACCGAGAAAACCCAAAGAGATGTGCAACATCCGTAGCACGCTGTGAATGGTTTCCGCCATTGCCTACCTCCCTCGATCATGCCTTCCTTGCTGCTGATCTGACGACTTGTGGCTCTGCCGCTCACGAATGCGCTCAAGCGCCTCATCGCACCAAGCCACCTTGGCGGTGAGTGAGTGAATGCCCATGCGAATGCCCAGATAACCGTGAAAATCCGCCTCGCTCAGCGACTCGGGAAACTCTTCGCCCGCCGGTGTCAGCTCGGCTTCGGCATGCTTCAGCAACAACAAGAAGTCGGCAAGCCTGGAGCGCAACTCGATCATGAAGTCCAGGGTCCGCTCCAAGTCTCCCAGTTCATGCATGAAACAAAGCTGCGCCAGATAGGCAAACCGTTCGGTTCCCATCCGCGGCCCCGACCGCAGCCACTCGAGCAACTGCTTGCGGCCATCCGCTGTGCGGCGGTAGACACGACGCGGCGGACCCTTTGCGGAAGATGCGACCTCGCTGCACAACCAGCCCCTCTGCTCCATCCTCTTCAGCGTGGGGTAGATCTGGCTCAGCTCCGCCGACCAGAAATGGCGGGCCCCTTCACTGAACTCGGTCTTGAGATCGTAACCGCTCGCCGGCTCAACCAGCATGCCCAGGAGAATGTTTTCCAGACTCATTTCACTATATCAACAATTCTATAGAAAAATATATATAGTGTCAAGAGGCCGCCGTTCCTTGCCGACGGCTGGACTTGTCGACGCAGTTCTTCCTGGGAAAGTTCCTGGGCATGTGACGATAGGTCTTGAGAGGATTGGAGCAGGTTCGATCCCACACCGTGATCGAGTACCGGCACCCGCCGCAGGGCGGCTCCTACGGCGCTCCGGAAGTTGACAATATAGACATATGGATTGTATGGTTTTCCATATGAAAACAACCCTCAATATCGACGACACGGTGATGCAACGGTTGCGCGAAGAGGCCGCTCGACGCGGAACGACGATGTCGGCCCTGGTAGAGGCGGGAATCAGGCGCATTCTCGCAAGGCCTACGCTCTCCCAGGCACAGCCCGATAACCTGCCGCAGCTGCCGACTTGGAGAAGCGGAGGCTTACAGGTCGACATCGCCAACCGTGAAGAGCTCTACCGGGTGATGGAAGAGGAGTGAGTGCTGGTCTTCGATACGAACGTGCTCGTCTACGCGGTTGACCAGGACTCCCCATTTCATGGGCCCTGCCGCAACAGCGTCTTACAGGCTCGCGACGATCCGTCACCGGCCTTTCTCACCTGGAACGTTTGTTACGAGTTCCTGCGGGTAACGACGCACGCTCGAGCGTCTCTGTCCCCTTGGACGCCTGGGGGAGCCTGGGATTTTCTCGAAGCGCTGCTGGACTCGCCTGGGTTCGATCTGCTGGCGCCGACACAACGTCATGCGGCAGTGCTGGCGCGGACCCTAACGGAGTTGCCGGATATACGCGGAAACCTGATCCATGACCTTCACACGGCGGTGTTGATGCGTGAGCACGGTATCACCCGTATCTGCACCCGTGACACCGACTTCCATCGTTTTCCGTTTCTCGAAGTCGTTGATCCGTTGCGGTAGGGCGGATCTTCTCACGGGGCACTTTCTCTCGTTGCGCGCACAATGACGGTGCGGTCAGATGTGGGTCTGAGGGTCCCATTGCCCAGCCGCACGCACGAACAGGCGTTCATAGAGCAGCCCTCTCCAGACCCTGTCGATTTGGGAATGGAAGAGTATAATGATGCGGCCTTCCGGCTCATATACCAAGAACCCGAGAGGGGTTAGCAGTGCGGAAGAAAATGCCAACAGGTGGGCTCAGTTCGGCAGAGATTCAGGGTGCGCTGAATGAAGCGAGGAAAAACAACGCTGATTGGAAAAAGGGCCGACTCTGGGGCATGGTCTACTATGCCGACGACGATGTCCTGCGTGTTGCGATGGATGCTTACGCCATGTTCTTCTCCGAGAACATGGTGGTGCCCGAGGCCTTTCCCGGTCTGGCTCGTCTTGAAACTGAGGTCATTGACATAGCCGCTCAACTGCTGGGAGGAGGTGAGGCTGCCAGAGGTGTCATGACCTCCGGCGGGACGGAAAGCAACTTTCTGGCAATCAAAGCAGCCCGTGAATGGGCCCGCGACAAAGGTGCAAATAGGGGCACTCCGGAGATCGTGGCTGCTCGCAGCGCGCATCCCACCTTTAACAAGGCGGCTCATTTCTTGGGACTGACGGTGAAACGGGTTCCTCTGGGTCCGGATTATCGAGCCGACGTAGTAGCGATGGAACGTGCCCTTACGCCCGAGACGATCATGCTGGTCGGGTCGGCGCCCGGCTATCCTCACGGCAAGATCGATCCCATCGTTGAATTGGGAAGGCTGGCGCAAACCCGGAACCTTTGGCTTCATGTGGACGCTTGCGTCGGAGGATTCCTCGCCCCGTTCGTCAAGAAGCTGGACAAGCCTCTACCGGACTTCGATCTTACGGTTCCGGGCGTATGCTCCCTATCGGCGGACCTCCACAAGCATGGATATACCGGTAAAGGCGCCTCGATGGTGCTGTTCCGCGACGAGAGTCGGTTCCAGTACTCCGCTCACGACTTCGACGACTGGCCCAGGGGGCGCTATCTGACAAGGACGTTTACAGGAACCCGTTCTGGTGGACCGGTGGCCTGCGCCTGGGCGGTATTGAATTTTCTTGGGGAAGAAGGCTATCTTCGTCTGGCTCGCGACACCCTTCGCGCCCAGGATCTGCTCATCGAGGGAATCAATTCCATCAATGGGCTGGAGATTTGCGGTGAACCCGAGCTGGGGATTATCACGTTCTGGTCTCATCAGCTTGACATGTTCGCAGTAGCGGACGGGTTGGATGACCTGGGGTGGGTCACTAATCGCTGTACCGAACCGCCGGGAATCCACCTCCTGTTGACGCCAAACCATCTGAGTTTCGTGACCGAGTATTTGGACGATCTGGCAACCACCGTGGCAGAGGTCAGGGTAGGGAAGAGAACTAGCCGAACCACAAAAACAACCTACTGACGCTTCATTCCATGTCCGTCTCCGTGACGGAGATTACAACTTCTTCAGTACGCCGCCTGTCACGTAACGAGCCGTGCTGGAACATCCCCGCCTCTCTGCAGATGTCAGGCCGAAAATGGGCAGAGATCAAGCGGGCGATAGCGCAGCCTATATTGCTCACGGTATGGCACGGCAGTCCAGCCGCTCGCTGATCTCATAGCTGTACTCAAGGTAGTCGCCCAACCACTTTCGATGGCCAACTTGATGTGCTTGTGAGAAACCCGATGACCTGCTCGTCGACGTATCGCTTGCTCTTCACGCAGAGACCTAGCGTCGCTCAATCTACTTGACATTCTCTTAATCGTCTGGGTAACCCCGGTGCAGCAAAGGTCAACAACTCCTAACGAGTTCCCTGTGCGCGGACTTACCATAGTTTCAGGAGAAACCCGATGAGAGGCAAAATCATCGGATTGCTGTTATGGGTGGCTGCGACCGCTTGGCCACAGGATTCGCCTCCCCCAGGGCCGCCTGCCACTCCCGGGGTTGCCGCATTCACATTTTTCAGACCGGAGGGAGTGCCGCCTACCGAGCCGGTCACACGGCCAAACGGAGATCGGTGGCAGAAGACCGTGGATGGCTGGGCAAAGCCAGACGAGCAAAGAGTGGAGGACGAACAGCTTCCTGTCTTTTGGATATGGAAATACCATCCCACCGAGGTTTGGCGGTTCCTCGAAGTCAGAGGCTTTTCAAAAGAAGGCGATCTGATGAGCATTTTCGATAACGGCTTGGGAGACATGGGGGTGTATCGCCGCATGTCCGATCTTCCCGACAACATCTCATGGCCATTCGAAGCCATTGATCTCAAGGCCGGCCCCGACGGTATCGCGAACACGGCCAGCTTTGCCACCGGACCTGCCCCCGGTTCGATCGCCAGCCTGTTTGGTGTTGATTTGACTCCGACAACGGAAGTCGAGACAGGGCAGACCCTTCCTTTTGGATTGGCTGTCAGGGTTGAGATTATCGACAACGCTGGGGTCGTACACGCGACCCGCTTGTTTCATACGAATCCGGCACAAATCAACTTCTTCATTCCCGACGAAGTCATGCCCGGACGCGCCGCGGCTCTTGTTCTGCACGACGGGGAAATCGTGGGGTCGTCGCGATTGATCGTCAATGCGGTCTCGCCGGGGCTATTCTCGGCCAACGGAACTGGCGAGGGCGTGGGCTTGATCGTGGCCATTCGAGAAGTCAGCGACGATTTACGCCAACAGATGGATGTCTTTCGTTTCGACCGCCAAGCCGGAGTCCGGGTTGGCGTTCCGATCGACCTTGACCTCGGCGAAACATATCTGAGACTGTACGGAACCGGCTTTCGTCACGCCGAGCTGGTTGAGGCATCAGTTAGGGGTGAGAGTGTTCCAGTTCTCGACTTCGCTTCTGTTTCGGGGTTCTTAGGCGTGGATCAGGTCAACATCGGGCCACTATCGAGCAGCTTGGCGGACGCGGGTGAGGTTGCTGTGATGATCACCACCGACGGTATTGCATCGAACGAAGTAACGATCGTAGTCGAATGAGCAGGAACGGCAGGTAGAAGCTCAGTGGAAACCTGTCCACGGGAAGCGCGTCGAGTTGGAGGATATGCGCGCGTGGAAGATCTTCTTTGCATGATTTCCAGCAAGAGAAGCCCATTAGATTGACTACTTTGCACTGGACTTTCAGACCTATGATTGAGGTTGGGTGGTAGTCGTGATCCGGTTTTGCACCAGGGCCCTTGCCATTTGTCTCTTCCCATTCCTCTTTCACCTTCAATATCTCGAAGCACAGACTGAACGGTCCGGCACCGGAGTTGATCCCGCAATGCTGGAGTTCTTCGAGAAGCAGGTCCGGCCGATTCTTGCCAATCGATGCTACCCGTGCCATGGACCTGATGCAGGCCAGGGGCAAGCTGGACTACGCCTCGACTCGCTCACCGGCATGTTGCGAGGCGGCCGGTCCGGCGCAGCGATTGTGCCCGGCGATCCTCGAAAGAGCCTGTTCATCCTTGCGGTCAACCACGACACGTTCGTGCAAATGCCTCCAAAGACAAAGCTGCCGCAGGCCGAGATTCAGGCTTTGTCCGAATGGGTCAGGACAGGGGCGCCGTGGCCGAACGCCGAGATTCCGGCGGTTCAGCCATCCGCCGCCCACAGCGATCAAGCGGAGTTTACCGAGGAGGAGAAGTCGTTTTGGGCCTATCAGCCGGTGGTCGAGCCTGCGGTCCCAACGGTTGAAAGTCCCGGCTGGGCGAAGACGCCGATCGACCGTTTTGTGCTGGCGCAACTCGAGGCCGAGGGACTACGTCCGGCGCAAGCCGCGGACAAGCGAACGTTGATTCGCCGGGCGACGATCGACCTGCACGGCTTGCCCCCGACTCTTGAGGAGGTGGCGGCGTTTCTGACAGACGATTCACCCGGCGCTTTCGCTCGAGTCGTGGAAGGGTTGCTTGCCTCACCACGATACGGGGAGCGCTGGGGACGTCATTGGCTCGATGTCGCTCGCTACGCCGACAGCAACGGGATGGACGACAATCTCACCTATGCCGATGCTTGGCGCTATCGCGATTACGTCATTGCCGCATTCAATGACGACAAGCCCTATGACCAGTTTGTCCGAGAGCAATTGGCCGGGGACCTACTCACCACCTGGAGTGACGAAAGTCGCGCCAAGGGCCTGATCGCAACCGGTTTCCTGATGATCGGGCCGAAAATGCTGGCGGAGGACGATCCCGTCAAGCAGCAGATGGACATCGCGGACGAACAGTTGGATACCAGCGCCCGGGCGTTCATGGGCCTGACCATGGGCTGTGCACGATGCCACGATCACAAGTACGACCCGTTGCGGATAACGGACTATTACTCACTCGCCGGCATTTTCAAAAGCACCGGGACCATGATCTCGTATCGGGTCGATTCCAAGTGGAATGCCACTGCGTTGGAGAACTCGGAGCTCAACGAACGACTCTCGGAGCTGGAGCGTGAGATTGATGCGCACGACGACGTTCTGGTCAACGGCAATATGGAGAAGATGTCGTCTGAGGAGAGAGAAAAGCACGAGCAGAGTCTGGAAGCGGCCAAGAGGGAATATGCCTCGATTCCCAAAGCTATGGCGGTGACGGAAGGCAAGGTGGAGGATTTGCCGATCTTTTTGAGAGGTAATCATCTGACCCCCGGCAAGTTGGCGCCCCGCGGGTTTCCTCGGATTCTTGCCGGAGACCGGCAGCGGCTCATCAGCGACAAGCAAAGCGGACGTAAGGAATTCGCGGAGTGGTTGACGGGCCCCGATCATCCCCTCACCGCCAGGGTGATGGTGAATCGAATCTGGAAGTGGCACTTTGGGCAGGGAATCGTGAGGTCTCCCGACAATTTCGGTCGCCTGGGTGAACGGCCGGACAACCAACCGCTGCTGGACTGGCTGGCGATTCGGTTCATCGAAAGCGGTTGGTCCGTCAAGGCCATGCACAGGGTCATTTTGCTTTCCAATACGTATCAAATGGGTACTACCTCGAACCATCACACCCTTGAAATCGACCCCGATAATCGGCTTCTATGGCGGCGCGACCGCCTTCGCATGGAAGTGGAAGTGATTCGTGATTCGTTACTCGCCGTGAGTGGACAACTCGATCTGACGATGGGCGGCACTTTGATTCCCCATATGAACTTCGTGAATCTTTCGGGTGAGGGTAAAGCACGCGACCCGGCTCTGTATGAATCCAGGCGGCGGAGCGTATATTTGCCGGTGCTCCGCAGTGCCTTATACGAGGTGTTCCAATCCTTTGACTTTCCTGCGCCGGCGGTGACCAACGGGCAACGCAGCCGCACGACTGTTGCATCACAGGCCTTGTTCATGATGAACAGCAAGCTGATGCTGGAGGCATCCAACCGCTTGGCGGACCAGTTGCTTGCCGAGCCGGCTCGGGATGACAAGCAGCGGATTGCTCGCGCGTACGAGCTGGTTTTGCTGCGTTTGCCATCGACGCCGGAGACGATGGAATGGCTGGATTTCTTGGCGGAATATCAGCGGGAGCAGCACAGCGAAATCGTGGAAGCCGGCCCACAGCACAGAAGAGCCTGGCAAGGGTTATTTCGCGTGCTGTTGTCGTCAAACGAGTTCGTTTATGTAGACTGAATGCCGAGTCCGCTTTGCCCAACCCCGGGCGGAGAAGTTGTCATGAAAATTCCGGCCAGATGCTTTCCTCAAGCGACAGCGATGTCGCGCAGGGAACTGCTACAGCGGATGGGTGCCGGCTTCGGCAGTCTGGCGTTGGCCGCCCTGCTGGCCGACGAGTGCTCAGCCGAAGGGACGAATCCGCTGGCCGTCAAGGCGCCGCATTTCGCACCCGCCGCCAAGCGGGTGATCATGCTGTTCATGTTTGGCGGGCCGTCTCACCTTGACACATTCGATCCCAAACCGATCCTGTCACGCGATAGCGGCAAACCGCTTCCGTTTGATGCGCCCCGAGTTTTGTCGTTCCCTCAAAAGATGGGCAACCTGGTCGGCTCTCCCTTTCATTTCCAACAGCATGGGCAAAGCGGGGCTTGGGTGAGCGACCAATTTCCGCACTTGGCTACTGTCATCGACGAGTTGACGTTCATCCGCTCGGTGCATTGTTCGAACCCACGCCATGGCGGAGCCGTTCTGGAATGGCACACGGGCAGCGACACGTTCATCCGCCCGAGCATGGGCTCCTGGATCACTTATGGGTTAGGCAGTGAGAACCAAAACCTGCCAGGGTACATCACCATCTGTCAGGCTCTTTCCCAAGGGGGCGTGAATAACTACGCTTCGGCCTTCCTGCCGGCAGCCTATCAGGGAACCCCGTTGGGCCACGGAGGCATCGAGGTGAGAGACGCCAGGATCCCGTTCATCGGCGATGGGATGGCGCATGCTCGCCTTCAGCGGTTGGAACTGGACATGTTAAGCCGGATGGGGCACAGGCAATTGGAGAAAGTCGGCCCGGACGACGAGTTGGAAAGCCGCATCGCCAGTTTCGAGTTGGCTTTTCGGATGCAAGCGGAGGAGCCCGAGGCGGAGGACCTTTCGGGCGAAAGCGAGGCTACACGCCGACTTTATGGACTCGATGATGCTGATACGGAGGACTTCGGACGGCAGTGTCTGCTGGCGAGGAGGTTTTCCGAACGGGGTGTGCGCTTCGTGCAGTGCAATAGCAACGGATGGGACCACCACAAGAAGCTAAAACAGAACATGATCAAAAAATGCCGTTCAGTGGACAAGCCGATCGCGGGCTTGATCCGCGACCTCAGGGGGCGAGGCTTGCTGGATGACACGCTAGTGGTCTGGGGCGGTGAGTTCGGGCGGACCCCTACCGTCGAGGGGGCCGATGGGCGCGACCACAACCCCCACGGCTTCACCATGTGGCTTGCTGGTGGCGGTGTCAAGCCCGGGCTCACTTACGGCCGCACAGATGACTACGGCTATTATGCCGTCGAGAAGAAGGTGCATTTCCACGACCTGCATGCCACGATCCTGCATCTGTTGGGGCTGGACCATACGAAGCTCACCTATCGATACGCCGGCCGGGATTTCCGGCTGACCGACATCCATGGCGAAGTCGTCCATGGGGTCCTGGCTTAATCTCCGGGATGAGCACGAAGAACCCCAGGAAGCCGTTACGTGCGCCTTTTGACTTGCGAGATCGGTTTGGTGCTACGACGCCTGCGCATTGACTCTTGCCTGCGGGCCGGCACCCTTGCAGCAGCGGATCTGTTGCTTGCCTCCTGTGGTTCGATATTGCCCGACAGCAAGCCGCTCGATCCTGACGAGGCTCTCTACACGTTCCAAGTGGCTGAGGGCTTCCGTATCCAGTTGTCTGCGGCGGATCGCTAAGTTATTGAACCGGTTGAAATCAATCGCCTGGGCCTGGCACCCCTCAGGACCGTTGTTCACGACGGCCAATCAGTACTCGCAATTGAAAACTCGATAAACGGGAAACGCTGCGGATTCTGAACCATCAGCCGGGTGATGAGCAGGGTACTGACCTTCATGTCTCACCACCCGACGGCCGAAGCACGCAATACGACCGCCATGACTTCGCTTTTCCCTCGCAACGCTTGCTTGCCGTCCTCGACGTACGGTCCAGTATGCCTGCGCGCGCCTTTTTCCTGCGCCCAGCTCGCGCCTCGTCCTGACGGCCCTCTCACGCACTTCACCTCGCCAAGTGGTGAGACATGCAGGCTAATGCACTACGGCCAACTCAACTAGGGTTGTGATACCGTACCGGTCCGTTTTTTGGGCGATGAGGACGCAGGTCGCGCCTGCGATCATCAACCACATATTGCCTGCTTGCGTCACCTTGCGTTTCTGTGGCCGGGAAGAAGAGCGGAAATATACGACGAGCTTGCGCTCCGGAGACAAATCCTCCATGAACGACATTGAATAGCTTCGAAGCAGAGAACCCGATTGAAGGCCGGGTAACGAAGACATTGCTAACGCGAGTTCAGCCAATCGCGTCTCTTGCGGAGCGGCTGATGAATCACCCGCTCCGGAGCAGCGGAGCGTGCCGCGAGGAGCATGTGCACAAGCTGGAGAAACTTTTTCGCCCCAGCTTGTGTCTAAAACAGAAGCCGGGGTGCACCCTCGGTTGCCGACTTGCTCAGAAAAGGGTCCGAGGAAAATGCTCCATGAATTCCATTTTTCGGCAGCGCCTTGTTGATGTACTGCTTCCTGTTTTGCTGGCTGTCGTAATTCTGATCCTGCCAGGTTGCACATACCGAAAGGAGGCGCCGCCCCCGCCGCGATCGACCGCTGTGGGTCCCCCGTCGCCTCCGCCGCCCGGGGGAGGCATCCCGCTAATCGCGAGGTCTGCCCGGCAGGCCGACTTCAACACCGAGGAATACGGCGTGATCGACAAGCCCGGCTTCGCCGCCGTCGTGAACAAGCCGCTCTCCACTTTCTCCATCGATGTCGACACCGCTTCGTACGCAAACGTCCGCCGGTTCTTGCACGACGGCCAGTTGCCACCTGCCGATGCGGTGCGCATCGAGGAACTGATCAACTACTTCGACTACGATTACCCTGATCCCGCCGAGGGGGAACCCTTCAGCATCGTCACCGAGATGGCCGCTTGCCCTTGGGCGCCGTCCCATCGGCTCGTTCATATCGGCCTGCGCTCGAAACCCGTGGCGAAGACGAACCTGCCGCCCAACAACCTGGTCTTCCTGATCGATGTATCCGGATCGATGACTGACGCGGACAAGTTGCCGCTGCTCAAGAAGGCATTCTCGCTGCTCGCCCAGCAGCTACGGACGCAGGACCAAATCTCCATCGTCGTGTACGCCGGTGCTGCGGGCATGGTGCTTCCGCCAACCTCCGGCGCACAGAAGACGAAGATCCTCAGTACCTTGTCACGACTCGACGCGGGCGGTTCCACCGCCGGCGGAGCCGGTATGTACCTTGCCTACAAGCTGGCTCGCGAGAACTTCATCGATGGCGGCAACAACCGAGTGATCCTGGCCACGGATGGCGACTTCAACGTCGGCGTATCGAGCGACGGCCAACTCGTCAAGATGATCGAGCGGGAGCGTGAGTCCGGGGTCTTCCTCACCGTCCTCGGGTTCGGGACGGGCAACTTGAAAGACTCGAAGATGGAAAAGCTCGCCGACCACGGAAACGGCAACTATGCCTACATCGATAACGTTCTCGAAGCGAGGCGGGTGCTTGTCGAGCAGATGGGCGCGACTCTGCTAACGGTCGCCAAAGACGTCAAACTCCAGGTCGAGTTCAACCCCGCGCAGGTCAAGGCTTACCGTCTGATCGGGTATGAGAACCGTCGCCTGCGCGACGAAGAGTTCAACGACGACGAAAAGGATGCCGGCGACCTCGGCGCCGGACACAGCGTCACGGCTCTCTACGAGGTCATTCCGGCCGGTTCGGATGAACCCCTATCGAATGTCGACCCGCTCAAGTACCAGCAGACCACGGTCCGCCCCGACGCCACCGGAAGCAATGAAGTGCTCACGGTCAAGCTGCGATACAAGCCGCCCGAGGGGTCGGAGAGCCGCTTGCTGACGAGAGTGCTCGCGAAACCCGGCAACGATGTCGTGCCTTCTCGAGACTTCCGCTTCGCTTCCGCGGTGGCGGAATTCGGGCTGCTTCTCCGCGACTCGCCCTACAAGGGAGCCGCCGACTACGATCACGCTTTCGAACAGATCCGCCAAACGCTTGGCAGCGACGAAGACGGCCGCCGCTCCGAGTTCCTTTCCTTGATCAAGACGGCCAAGAAGCTGACTGCGGCGTCCGAGGTCTTACCCGAGCCGACCGCACAACAGTTCACCACGGCAAAGTGATGCGAAGATGTTGAAGGAGTACTTGCAGACGAAACTTGGTAAGTGACGGGAAGAGTTGCTGAGCCCGAACCGTCAGGCGGCGAGGAGCAGGCTTCTGATAACCCCCGGGCCGACTAAACGGGGGTTGTGATACAGTTTTGATACGATTCGAACCCGTTTTAGCGATTTCGCTGATCGAACAGAATCTACAAGTGGTTTGAAATCAAGGTAGTAGCTCCCCAGGGCGCGTAGCTCAGTTGGTTAGAGCGCCTGCTTCACACGCAGGAGGTCCCCAGTTCGAGTCTGGGCGCGCCCACCACTCCCCTGCCGTGTTTCAGCACCCGTCCAGTTGCTTCTCGTTCCTGAAGACGGCATCGAGAAAACCGCCAGAAAAACAGCTCTTCAGGTGCGACTCTGGGATAACAGAGACAGCAAGGTCTTCGTTCAGCCCCATTTCATCTTGCTGCGAAGCACTTCGAAGAATCTCAGCCGGTCCGGTTGGATAATGTGGACGCAATAGTCCGCAAGTCGAGTACGGATGCGATCATTCAGTCGGAGTTCAAGGCCGACCTGACCGTCGATCGTCAGATAGGAGTCTTTATCGCCGCCGCGAATGACTACTTCGATAGTTGCGGCGTCCGGCAGAACCAGCGGCCGGTTCGTCAACGTGTGCGGACAAATCGGCGTGAGACAGATCGCCGAAACCGAAGGATAGATCACGGGGCCGCCCGCTGACAGCGAATAAGCAGTCGACCCGGTCGGCGTCGAAATGATCATGCCATCGGCCCGATAGCTTGAGACCAGTTCCCGATCGATATATGCATCGAGGAGCATGAGCCGAGCAACGGCCGCCTTGTTGATCACGATGTCGTTGAGTGCATTGCGGGGTCCCAGTGACACGCCGTTTCGGACGATTTCAGTCGACAGCACAGAGCGGCATGAGGTGGTGTAGCCCCCCGCCACGACGCGCTCAAGCTGGGGCAGCAGCTCGTCGGGACCGGTGGTCATCATAAAGCCCAAGCCGCCGAGATTTACGGCAAGAATCGGAGTTTGGCTTCGTCCCACTCCGCGCGCTGCCGAAAGCAACGTTCCATCGCCGCCGAGGACAATCAACAGGTCGAGCCCTGGCGGCAACTCCTCCCGGTCGAATCCGGCGCTCCTGCGTAAGTACGCCGTGGTGACGCGGTCGTATTCCACGTCGATGCCTCGTCCGCCCAACCATGAGACAACGCTCGTGATCAGGCCGGGAATGTCCTCGCGTCCAGGCTTCGACACAATGCCCACCCGGCGGAGGGTGGGCTCACTGCCGTTCCGAGACATAAATCAGGAATTCCTTGTTGCCTTCGGCGCCTGGGATCGGGCTTTCCATGGTCATCGGCTTCGTAAATCCCAATTCCGTCAATGAGCGGGATACTTTCTGGACGGTCCACTCATGCAAGGCGGGGTCCCGCACGATACCTCCCTTGCCCACTGCGCCCTTGCCGACCTCGAATTGAGGCTTCGCGAGAACAACCAAACCAGCGGAGGGCGTCAGGATAGGCAAAAGAGCCGGGAGAATCAGTGTAACGGAGATAAAGCTGACGTCACAGCAGACAAACTCCACCGGTTCCGGCACCGTTTCTTTGGAAAGATATCGAGCGTTCACTTTCTCGCAGACCACCACTCGGGGATCCTGACGGATATTCCAGTGCAGTTGCGCCTTACCCACATCCACGGCGTAGACTTTTGCCGCTCTGCGCTGTAAGAGACAGTCGGTGAAGCCTCCGGTCGATGACCCGACATCGAGGCAGATCTTACCTTCGACTTCGATGGCGAAGTAGTCCAGGGCGCCTTCCAGCTTCTCACCTCCGCGGCTGACGAACCGTGTTTTCTTAGTGAGCAACCGGATGTCCGAACCAGGCGGAACCTTGTGGCCTGACTTGGTGATCTTCTGGCTATCGACGAGCACCTCGCCCGCCAGGATCATAGCCTGCGCCTTCTCGCGAGTTTCGGCGAGTCCTCGTGCAACAAGCAGAGAATCCGTGCGAACACGTTGCTTCATGCGTTGCGAGTGACGATGCGTCCGGCGATTTCCCGAAGGCGGACCGATGGCTCGCCGATAGTTCGAAGCGCCTCGACCGCCTCGGCGAGATGCAGGTTTGCTTGATCTCGGGACGCTTCCAAGCCGTATATCGCTGGAAAGGTCGCTTTCTGCTGTGCTGCATCTTTGCCGGCCGTTTTTCCGAGGGTTTCTGTTGTTCCCACCACGTCCAGTATGTCGTCGACGATCTGGAAGGCGAGGCCGATGTGTGTCCCATATTTGCTGAGGGCTTCGAACTGCGCTCGATCCGCTCCGGCATAGATTGCACCGATACGAACCGATGCTCGAATCAACGCGCCCGTCTTCGAGCGATGGATGTAGTCGAGGTGGGCGGCATCGACCAGCTTTCCTTCGGCTTCGAGGTCTGCGACCTGGCCTCCGATCATGCCGTTTACGGTGCCCGCCCCGGTGGCAAGTTCGGTCACCATGCGGGTACGTCGCTCGCCGGGCACATCCCCCAGGTCCGATAGCACTTGAAAGGCCAACGTCAGAAGCGCGTCTCCGGCGAGGATGGCCATCGCTTCTCCAAAGACTTTGTGGCAAGTCGGCCGGCCGCGGCGAAAGTCGTCATTGTCGAGCGCTGGAAGGTCATCGTGAATCAGGGAATACGTGTGCACCAACTCCAGGGCGCAGGCAACGCGTTCAACCGCTTTCTGCTGGGGCTCGACCGCCTCGGCGGCGGCAATCGTCAGTATCGGACGGATACGCTTCCCTCCGCCGAACAGGCTGTGCCGCATGGCACGGTGAATCGTTTCGGGATATTTACGCTCGGACGGGACGACTTTTTCGAGCGCTGCATCGATGAGGCCCCGCCGGTCCTCCAGATACTCGTCGAGGGTCACTCTTGGGGATCACCGTCGTTCAGAGTGAACGGCTCGGCTTTAATGCGGCCTTCTTTCTTGAGCAGAATCTCGACCTTCGATTCCGCTTCCTGCAATTGCTTGCGACAAGTGTCGCTGAGTTGCACACCCTTTTCGAAGAGTTCGAGTGATTTCTCAAGCGGCAGTTCGCCGTGCTCCAACTGCTCGACGATCTTTTCGAGTTCCGTCAGACCCTCCTCGAAAGAAGGTTGCTGGTCGTCACTCTCCGAAGCCGCTCGCTTGGTCACCATATCGAATCCATTTTAGGTGAGCGGTGAACCCTACACCTTGCCGCCGTTCGGAGGGAAGCGCCAGCGAGGCGGAGTGATGCCCTTCAACCGAAGGTAGGCAATGATCGTTCCGCGGTGGTGAGCGGTGTGCATGTAGGCTCGGAAAAAGATGTCCTGTGCGGTGTGCGGGCCGGCCCGGGAGCTGAACTGGATGTCCCGGCGAAAAAAATCCGCCTCCGTCAGATTGCTGAGGATCGTTTCCACATAGGCGAACGTCGTTTGCGAGAAAGTCCGCACCGTGTCCTTGGTAAGCATCTCCGGCCGCCGGGGCCGCGGCCCGGCAACATCTTTGCCGAAGCCGGAGAAGTATCCTGCGTTTGAGCTGGAGAAATGGGTCAACTGCTCCGCGAAAGTCATCTGTTCTTCAACCGGACGAAAATCGAAATGCTCGGGCGGCATGGCCTCCAACACTTCGAGCGAGTATTCCTTCGTGCTGCGCCAGTGGCTCAGCATGTCGTCGCAGAGTTGCTTCGCAAAGCTGTTAGACCAACCGGTCGAGGCCGCGGCCGACGGAGCAGCGGCTGACGCGGCCAGACTCTGGATCACCGTACGTCGTTTCATCGATCGATCTCCATTCAAAATGCTGCCCAGCTATGCCATTCCTTGCAGCCCGTGGCAAAAGCCCCGCTGGATTCAAGCGGCGATGAATCCCGACGGAACTGCGTTGCTCCTCGGTCACATATGCCCAATATGCTCCCTCGTCGCGCCTTGTCAGCCGGGCGCCTCACCGCTCTCAGTGCTACGCGGGGTTTTACCACTGACTGCTAGCGCATCGCAACAACCGAGCGCTGCGACATCACCGCCTCGGGCGCATATCGTTTGATCATCCCGCAAACCATTTCAGCCCGGCGCACGCGTTCGCGGGAAAGCCTTTCCACCAGATCCTCGATATGAGAGCCGCTGGGATAGATATCCGGGGCGTTGCGCAGCCCCAGTTTCACGTAGAGCGGAGCCCCGACTCGAATGAACTCGGGCACTTCGTAGTGCCGGATGAAACCGCCGATGTTGTCGGGCGCTTCGACATAGAGGTCAATGGGCGCGTCGATCGCAGCGCGAATCGAGGCCAGTTGCGGGAGGGTCAGATCCGAAGGCACATTGATAGTCGTCGCGCCGAGATCTTCGAGAACCTGCGCCGACACCGCGTTGGTCGGCGCCATCATCACCGATGTCTTGATAATCAAGCCGGGAGGAAGGTCACCCGTTCTCTTCAGCTTTCCCATGACGGCCAGCAGCCCGATATCCGACACCAGGATGCTGTTGACACCCAATGCAATGGCTCGGCGGACGTCCTCCAGAGCAAACACAAGCTGATCGGAGCCTCTCAAACTCAGTCCGATGGGCTTGCCCGCATCCGCCTTGACCTGCGCTCCGATATCGAAAGTCGCGCGGGGACCGATGAACAAGTTGACCTCGATGTCGTTCGTCCGACCGATCTCCACCATCTCGAGGATCTCATCATCAGTCTGCAGCATCACACCGCTACCCTGGCTGATCCGGTGAACCTGCACTGACCGTTTCGATGCCTCGTCCAAAACCGCTCGCAAGGACCGCGGCCCTTCCGTGCTCGGGATCTCGATCCGGTACTGCGCTCCGTCGTCGAAGCGTTTCGCCGAAGAAGGACAGTCTCGCGGGTCTTCGCCCGGCCAGCCATTGTTCTCGAGCCACTTTCGTGATTGCTTCATGTGATTTGCAATCCCTCCTCGTCAATGCCGTGCGCAACGACTTCACTCGATTGGCCGGAGCGCCCGAACTCGACACGGACCAACTCGAGCACGCTTTCGGAATTCTCTTCGTAGAACACCAGAATCGACGGTCCTGAGCCGCTTAAGGCGCACCCCAGCAGGCCGGGAGCTCGCAGCTTCAAGATCTGTTCCATGCCCGGGACGTTCGCCATGCGGTGGGGTTGATGCAGCCTGTCATTGAAAGCCTCGGGGAAGGCCTCGTGGTTCCCCGTAGCGAGACCGGCAACCAGCAGCGTCGCTCGCTGCAGATTGAAAACCGTGTCCTCGCGTGAATAGCAGTCGGGCAGCACCGACCGCATTCGGTCCGTCGAGAGCACAAAGCCCGGACAAACAACGGCTACTCGAAAAGTTGGCGGCATTTCGAGACGCACCGCCCGAGTGACGCCGTCCGCGTCGATCGCGGCCGTGACCGCCGAGCCCAGGACAGCCGCCGCCACGTTGTCGGGATGGCCCTCAAGCCGCGCGGCTTCATCGAGGATGCGGTGGTGATCCCAATCGAGATGCAATGCGTGGGCGGCGATGGCCACACCCGCGACTAGAGCACTTGCGCTCGAGCCGAGCCCCTTGCCGATTGGGATTTCGTTGCGGAGATCCAGTCGAATCGCCGGCATCTTGCGATGCTGCGACTTGGCAACCGCCACGGCCGTTCGCCAGATCAGATTCGTTTCATCGATGGGAATCGAGTCGATGTCGCGGCCGCTGGCTGTGATCGCAAGTGAATCCGAAGGCTCGAAGGAGCACTCGAGATAGAGATTGAGAGCCAGACCGAGCGTGTCGAATCCCGATCCCAGATTGGCGCTCGATGCCGGGACTCGCACCCTCGTCACAGCGGCCATCAGAGTGGTCATTATAACCGATCAAGTCTTTTTCTCTTTGGCGGATCCGCCTTGCTTCGCGGTCTCTCGTGTTCCGACGGCGGGCTGCTGCTGAGTGCTGCAATGCAGTGTTCCGAAGCCCCAGGCGAAGTCGATGCTGTGGATGCCGATGACTTCGCGACGGGGGAACAGGCGGGCCAGGATATCGAGCGCGATGCGGTCATTCGGGTCATTGAAAGTCGGGACAAGCACAAGCCCGTTGGCGATGTAGAAATTCGCATAGCTGGCCGGCAGGCGGCAGCCGTCGAACGTCAGCGGCCTGGGCATCGGCAACTCGACAATCTCCAACGGATGGCCATCTTGATCGCGCATCGTTTTGAGGCGCTTCAAGTTGTCTCGGAGCAGCTTGTAGTTGGCGTCCCGTGAATCGGTTTCCACGACAGTGATGACGGTTCCCGGGGCCACGAACCGTGCGAGATCGTCGATGTGGCCGCTGGTGTCATCCCCCGCAATGCCTCGTCCCAGCCACAGAACCTGCCGGATTCCGAGGTAATCGCGAAAGGCCTGTTCGTAGTCTTCGCGTGTCATGCCGGGATTGCGTTGCTGTTGCTCGCCCAACAGACACTCCTCGGTCGTGAGGACTGTGCCGCAGCCGTTCACGTCAACCGCGCCTCCTTCGAGAACGATCCGGCGGGCGCCGTACTTCGGCCGCCAGACCTCCACGCCGCATCGACGAGCGATCTTCTCAGCTACGGCATCATCTTTCCTCCAGTTCGGATATCGGGCCCATGCCGAGAAACGCCAGCATGTGGCCGCGACTTCCTCCTTGTTCACGACAAAGAGCGGGCCGCTGTCACGCACCCAGGAGCGATCGGTCGGGAGTCGGTGGAACTCGATCTGTGAAAAGTTCTCAATGCCCACCCGCTGCAAGACACGGCGCGCTTGTTTTTCCCGGGAGCTGTCCGGGACGATCACCCGGATCACCTCACATTGGTGAATGTGCCGGATGATCTCGGCGTAGACCCAGTAGATCGCCGCAATCTTACCCGGCCAGTCGTCGCGGTTGTGAGGCCACGCAAGCCAGGTCGCCTCGTGAGGCTCCCACTCGGCAGGCATGCGAAACCCTTGCGTGTGGGGCACAGGGCCGCTTCCCATGCCCTTACTGCCCGCAGCCCAGATAGCGGGACTGAAGTCCTTCGTAGGCATCGACGCGGCGGTCCCGCAGGAAGGGCCAGTTTCTGCGCGTGTCGTCGACGCGGCTGAGATCAATCTCGGCAACCAGAACGGCCTCCCGATCGTGAGGAGCTTCGGCCAGGACGACCCCGGAAGGGTCGCAGACGAACGACCCTCCCCAGAACTCGATGCCTTGATAGTCGGCCGGGCGGCGCGGCGAACCTGCCAGTGGCGTTTCATGCCCGACGCGGTTCGGCGCCGCCACGAAGACGCCGTTGGCAATGGCATGGCTTCGCTGGATGGTGCGCCAGGCATCGAGCTGTTGTTCGCCTGCTTCCTCTTTCTCAGATGGATGCCATCCGATAGCCGTCGGGAAGAAGAGAATTTCTGCTCCCTTGAGCACCGTCAGACGGGCCGCCTCCGGATACCACTGGTCCCAGCAGATCAGCACGCCGATGTTCGCGTAGCGGGTTGCGAACGTTCGAAAGCCGAGGTCCCCGGGGGTGAAATAGAACTTCTCGTGGTAAAGCGGATCGTCGGGGACGTGCATCTTGCGGTAGGCGCCCGACAGCGAACCGTCTGCGTCGATCACTACCGCCGAGTTGTGATAGAGGCCCGCGGCTCGCCTTTCGAACACAGGCCCGATCACAACGACTTCGTGCTCACGTGCTGTTTCCGACAACCGATCCGTGGTTGGACCAGGAATCGGTTCCGCCAGATCAAACCAGTCGGCATTCTCTTCCTGGCAGAAGTACAGGCAGCGAAAGAGTTCCTGGAGGCAGACAATCCGTGCTCCACGATCTGCCGCTTCGCGAATGCCTTCGAGAGCCCGAGTCAGGTTGGCATCGCGATCCCGGGAACACGAATGCTGGATCAGCCCGACGGATACCATGTTCGAGGGAGACGCCACGCAGTCTCATCATTTCAGCCGGTCGCGAAGGGTGTCAATCGAGTTGAAGACGTCGACGCCTGAAGGAATTCCCTTGTCGAACGCCTTGCTTGCCCTTCCGAGGCGTTCGCCGGAATCGAGGACGCGGCCCGACGCATTTGTGAAGTAATCCCATATCTCTCCTGGGCGGGAAAGCGCCGCGTAAGCGCATAAATCCTCACCATCAACTCTATTGATTTGGGAATTACAAAGATAGATTGACAAACGGGCTTAGGAGAAAATGTTCCACAAAGAAAGCGATGATGGTCTCATGTTTCTGTTCCAAGTATCCTCAGAATATCTTTCAGGGCCTCGGCCATTTCGAGTCCATTTACCGGATACACGCGACAGAGCCTCTCGGTTATGTGCTGCCTTTGCTGCTTTTCGGCGTGCAGGTCTACTTTTTGAAGGGCAAAAAACGTCAACCAGTGAAGGCAGATTGCATCAGACACATCCATTTGAGCCTCATGCCACTCATCCTGATCGTCGGAGTATCGTAGCGATATTTGGAACTGGGATTCGTAGTCAGCCCTCTCCACGACAACCGTCTGAATCTTGCACACACGAGGTAGTTGGTTCAAAGCAGCCCGTGGTGAAAGTCACGCGGGCGGCGTTACGCGCCGGGGGCCGACGAAGTAACGCCTGGTCGTTCGAGGAACACCGCGCTGCACCCTCTGGGCCTTTTTTCGTCGTCGGCCGGAAGCGGCGCGTGACCCTTTGGGCGACGGACGTTTGCGGTCGTCGGCTTTGTCGTTCGTCGGAGGAGATCACCCGGATCGCCATCCTCCTCACTCCGCGCCGAGCGACCGCAGGAGCCCGCCGCGCCTTCCACGGGACTTTTACCACGGGCTGCCAGGGATCGATCGTGCCCTAAAAACCATCAATTGTCAATCTATCTTTGTAACTCCCTTGTAATTCCCTAAAGATTTCATAAGACGCAGCTCGATTGTTCAAACTATCCACTAACCACTCTTCACTCACCACTAATATGTCCTGAATACGATGCCGACTTCGTCAAGGATCGGCCACGCGCCTCCGTCCGGCGACTGAAAGACGGCGCGATATTGAAGCAAGCGCCCGGCCTCCTGCAATGGCAGATCCGCACCCGAGGTTTCGAAGTACGAATTGCTTCCTTGGGGACCGCCCCAGGATGTGTTTTGGAGAGCCTCCCGCGATGCAGCCATTCGAACTTGGAAGCGCAATAGGGCCCCATGCGGTTCATGGGAACGCCAACGCAATTCGGCCGGCGTTTTCCCGGCCGGAATCTCGACGGCGGGAGAGACATACTCTTCCTCGAGCTCTCGCGTATACAGGTTTCCGGGGTCCACGGCCTGCGAAAAGTGGGGGCCGAAGGTCGGCAGCATGGTTCGGTGTTGCCTGCTGAACCCATCCGGACCATTCCAGTAAATGGCGCTATGGATCGAGTGATTCGCATCCCTCAGGTGATTGTGAATGACGATCTCACGGTAGCCGTCGCGGTTCAAATCGATAGTCTGAATGCCCGCGGACGAGTCAGCCGGCAGTTCAGTGCGCCGCCGGTTGCTGAACGAAGCGATGTCGTCACCCCAGTAGATGAAAAGGGGCAGAGATCGAGTAGTCTCGGACATGTAGTTGGAAAGCGCCAAATCGAGATTTCCATCCCGGTTCAGGTCAGCGATTCCGCACTCGAGCGACTGATATGCTTCCAGTTCGAACGCAGGCTGCTCGGAGGGAGTGCCTTCCGCCGTACCCCAATAGATGCGTGTCTGCGCGTTGCGTGACTTCCTTCCCGGATCGAAGGAACCGGATACGACGAAGTCCAACAGCCCATCGCGATTGAGGTCGGCAAGCTTTACGCTTCCGGCGGAGACGAAGCGGGACCAGCGCTTCTGCTCCGAGTAACCGCTCGAACTTCCCCAGAAGATCGTGATTGTCCCGAAGTAGTCGCCGGAGAAGACCAGATCGAGGTATCCATCGCGATTCAGGTCCGCCACAACGTTGCCGAGGCTGCGTTCCTCTTCAATCGAAAGGCGCGTGCTGTTGTTTCGAGAGAACCCGTCGGAGGCGCCCCACAACAGAGTTGCCCGCGAACGATTTCCCGCCCTGCCGATAAAAACCAGATCGAGATATCCGTCTTGATTCAGATCTGCGGCGTTGCTCGTGTAGACCCCGTCATCCAGATCGATTTCCTGGCGGTCTTCTTCGGAAAACCCCTGCTCACTTCCCCAGTAGACGTACGACTGCGGGATGTAAGAGTTGGAGAACACGACATCGTTGAAGCCATCGTCATTCAGGTCCGCCACGGTGGTGTCATAGGCTCCCCGTGTCGGAAGGGAGGTCATTGAACTTGTCGAATAGTGATGATGGGGGTTGCCCCAGAATATGTGTGACCCAACTTGGCCGCTCACTTTGCCGCTGTACTGATTGACAAACAGGATCTCGGTGACGCCGTCCTGATTCAGATCGGTGAGGTTCACGCTGACGGCTCCGAAGCTCTGCAGTTCAGATCTCAGGTAGCCGGCATACCCGGTTGCGCTACCCCAGTAGACATACGACGGAACGTCGTAGGTCTTGCCGTCATTGGAGTTGGCGAATACAAGGTCCGGGAATGAATCGTCATTGAGATCCGCGGCCGCAACCGCTTTCGCACCCAGTGTGGGCAACTCGCTGCGCCGGTCGGAAGAAAAACCTTGCTCCGAACCCCAATAGATAAAAGAGTCAACAGCCGCCATCTTGCCGCGCGAGCTGTTGGCGATCACGATGTCTTGATGGCCGTCGTCATCGAGATCGACAGCAATGGCGTCAGCGGCTTCGTAAGAAGGCAACCGCACAGCGCTTGCTTGTGCGGGACCGGTCTTCGATCCGGGATATAGCCAGACTGCCGAGCTCGTATCTTCAGGCGGGTCTCCGGTTTCTCCGATCGCAATGGTCTGGTCGCCTGACCCTCCCGTAACAAGCAGATCATCGTAGCCGTCTCGGTTGACATCGAAGGCGCCGATACTGGTGGGTTCGGACACAGGGATGGAAAGGCTCTGTCGATCGGTGTAGGCCGCGTCACCATTTCCGAAGAAGATCTTGATCTTGCCGCCATCCGGGCCATCGCTGATGAAAGCAAGGTCCGGGAAATTGTCGTGGTCGAGACGGCCGACGGCAACATCACGAGCGACAGGAGTTGGGACATTCGTGCGGTTCTCGAACCGGAAGCCAGTGGCACTGTTCCAATAGATGTACGACACGGGTTCGACTTGAGGGGTGAACCTCTCGGAACCGGGCTCGACCCCGCGATTGGCGAAGACCAACTCCGGATAGCCGTCGCCGTTCAGATCGGACGAGACGACTCCGCTGGCCCAGTTCGTAGGAAGTTCAGTTCTTTTCGAGGGGTCATAGCCGCTGGACGACCCCCAGTACACAAAAGCGTTACGCAGGCCCGGATAGTTGTGAATGAAGTTGCAGAAAACAACCTCCGGGTAACCATCACGGTTCAAATCAACGACAATGGATCGCCCGCCTCCAGAGGTTGGAAGACGCGTGAGGTGATCCTGTTCGCCCATAAGCCGGAACACGACCTGAGCCAGCGGCCGGCTGCGCCAGAGATCCGGAAGAAGCGACCGGTAGCCGCCTTGCTTGTCCCCCCAGTAGATGAAGGCGTCAGCGGTTTCGAAGACGTCATGGTCGTTGCTGATCAAGATGTCCACATGGCCATCGCGATTCAGGTCCCACTGATTGACGACTTGGACGCGTCCGTTCTTCGACACGTATAGATTGGCCCCGGAATTGCCCGGTGTTCCCTGAGCAAAGTCCTCGTAGCGGCTATGCGAGACAAGGGTTTCCGATTCCGCATAGAGGCGCGCCGGTATGAAAGCCGGCGCACAAACACCCACTACGATCAGGATAAGAAGCAATCTGCCAGGCGCCAGTACGTTTTTAGGGGACATCCCACTTTCCTCGCTTTGTTTCCTTGCCGATCGGGAATCGCGCCCAGGGGCGTGTGGTAAGCAGCCCGTGAGTCTCGACGCGGATGCTCAATGACGAATGGCCCTTCCCGGGAGTTCAGCGGTCAGCTTTCCATCTCGAACGACAAAACGGCCGTTGACCAAGACATGGCAAACGCCTTCCGGATCGCGCGGACCCTGGCCGTAGCCGGAGGCCGAGCCGATGCTGCCGGCATCGAAGACCACGAGATCCGCGAAATTACGAACCTCGACCGTGCCCCGGCCTTGCAGCCGAAAGCGTTTCGCAGCCAAAGCGCTGGTCTTGACGACGGCTTGTTCCAGCGGCATCCATTTCTTTTCCCGGACGTATTCTCCCAGAAACTTCGGATAGGTCCCGAACGTCCGCGGGTGGGAGATGCCTTCCATCACCAGCCCGTCCGTGATGATCATGGTCAGGGCGTGCGTCAGGACACTCTTGAGATTGTCCTCGTTGTTGTTGATCGAAATGATGCGCACGTCACCGGAATACTCCCGCAGCAGATCGAGTGCAACGCATGCCGCCCGGCGGCCGCGTTCGGCGGCGATACGAGCCACCGACTGCCCCACGATCCCTTCGGAGCGACCCGGTCCGCCCTGGCAAATCACGATGTCGTCCCAGGTATTCGACATGCCATCATCCGTCTCAGCGGCGATGCGCTCGTAATCCCCAGATTCAGCCAGCCGCTGCAGCAGGCCCGGGACCCCTCCCTCCATCGACCACGACGGCAGAAGCTGAGTCAGTGAGCAGGAACCCGCCAGGTAGGGATAGGCGTCCATGGCGACATCGAGGCCGTCCCGCTGGGCGCGATCGACATGCTCGAGAACCGACTCCAGCTTGCGCCAGTTCTTCTTGCCGACCACCTGAAGATGCGAGAGCTGCAGGGGAGCGCCGGTGGTCCTCCCCAGGGCAATGGCTTCGTCGACGGCTTCGACAACCTTGAACTTGTAGTCCCTCAAGTGGCTTGTATAGAAGGCCCCATGCTTCTTGACAACACGGCAGAGCCGCGCCAGTTCCTGAAACTCGGCGAAGGCTCCGGGGATACAGTTCAAACCGGTCGACAAACCGATGGAGCCGGAAGCCAGGCAATCATCAAGAGCCCGTTCCAGTTGCGTCAGCTCGGCTTCCCGTGCTTCGCGTCGTGCTCTCATGACGAACACGCGGAGGGTGCTATGGCCCGTCAACGCGGCAACGTTCACGCGGCTGCCTTTCCGCGCCAATTCGGAAAGATAGGCATCGCCATCGGCCATGCCCTCGGCAGGCTCACCGTCAAAGAGTTCCCCGGTCAGCCGTTCACCGCCAGGGTTGGGATGCGTCGGGAAGAGCGAAAAACCGCAGTTGCCGACGATTTCCGTCGTCACTCCCTGAAGAACCTTGTTGGGTAGGTGATCGAGAGCTTCCCGGTCCCCGTGACTGTGCACGTCGATAAACCCCGGGGCGATATGCAGCCCCGAGCAGTCGATCGTCTCCCAATCGGCCGAAGGCTCGATAGCGCCCACTTCCTCGATGGCGCCACCCTTCACGAGGACATTCGCCCTCCTGGCGGCGCAGCCGGTTCCGTCGACCACCGTGCCATTGGCCAGGATCATCGGTCGGCCGGAGGTGTTGTTCGAGGCGTCCGGGTTGTGGTCAAAAGTCATAAGGGTTGCCCAGCAGTCTTGGAATCATTTCGGTATGCATTCCATCAAAGCATGAGATCGGGGACTTGGCTTAGCGCCCGAGCCCCCATCTCCATCAAGTTCACGTTGGCGGGGCTGTCGAGGGTCAGGGGAGGCTTGCCGGACTCCGCCAGCTTGCGGGCGAAGGCTTCGGTCTTGCCGCCGGGGGCGGCGTGGACGATGAGGATCCGGCGGGCAAGGTCGGCGACGAGATCGTTGCTCCGGGCCGCGAGTTGCACCGTTGGCCGGCGCCGGGTGGAAGGGAAGGGCGAGAGGACCAGGAAGCGGCATTCCTCCAGCGGCGCACGCCAGTCGAGGGGGATGCGCATGTTGCCGATGCCGCGGGCGGGGCAGACAACCACGGGCTGGGTCCCACGGAGCAGCAGCCGCAGGCACTCCTTCTCCATCGGCGTCTGGAAACCGCCTATGACGGGCGCGCCGGCGTCCCGCAAGGCCCTGGCCAGATCGTAGGTCTTGAGGATCGGGCCGCCGGGACAGCGTACGGAGCAGAAGAGCGCGGTCAGCGGCTCTTCGAGCAGCCTCAGGTTGCCCCGGTGGGCCGTCGCCGGCGGCAGCGGAACCGCAGTCCGGGCGTTCGGCTCGATGACGCCGGTCCGATTCATCTGCTACTTCCCGCCGTCACTTTCCCGTCCAGCGGCTGTCAGGTCGCAAAGCAGCACGCTGCGGCCTGCCCGCTTCGCTTCGAGCCATCGCTTGAAAGAGCGCTGACTCTGCTTCGACGGACGGCCCGCAATCAGCCCCTCGACACTGAGGTCTTCGTCCAAGCCGGGCCAGCGGATGCCCTGACCGTCTCCGATGATCTCCCAGTTGTCACGGTCTTCTCGAGTGGCGTGGACCAGCCTGGGATACCAGGCCAGCGGCACGGAGATGGCGCGCCCGTCCGCGAGCTCGGCCTTCAGCGTGTCCCCGGTAACCGACACTTCCTGCGCTTCCGGTAACTGCGCCTCAATCGTTGAAGTAATCATTCCACGCCTCCATAAGCAATCCGTGGTTCTCCTCGATTATTCGCTGAACCCGGAGTATCTCGGGCCGCTTCAGTCCGCCGTTGCTCTGCATTCTCACCGGTCCTGCCAGAATTTTGCGACTCGATGTGAGGCCGAGCGAGAACGACGGACGGAGCGCGGACAGCGGTTTGGGGGTTATCCGAGGAATTCCGACGCATTCCGAAGAATTGTGGGAAATAGCGAGTTTTTGACTCGTTAAGATTCGGTAAAAAGTCGTCATCAGGCGGCAAAAACCCGTTCTCACGCGGCAAAGACCCGTTCTCACGCGGCAAGAACCCCGGAATATCCAGGAATGGCCTCGTCAACAAAAGCATAAAAGCCGTGATTCGTGTCTCGTGTCTCGTGTTTCGTGAAAACCTTAAAGGCCGTGCTGCCGGTGCGGGGGGGCAGCCCCTACAGCGAGCGCCGCGGGGACGGGAAGTCAAACTTGATGATTTGCGCATCGCTGTCCTCATGCTAGGCAGGCCGGGGCGGAAAAAAAAGACTGAAGGGCTTCAGCACCCAAAAGCCGTAAAAGCCGTGATTCGTGAAGAGCAGAAAGGCCGTGATTCGTGTCTCGTGTCTCGTG
>JAPOOG010000042.1 GCA_026713545.1 Bryobacterales bacterium | reverse complement strand
TTGGCGTAGGCGGCCGTGGCGATCACGGCGAGTATGGCTCGGCGAGTCAACATGAAGTCTGTGGGAACGAATCGGTAACTGGCGCTATTGTAGCTGATCGATGCAGGCGAGTCGCTATCAAGAGCGGCTGTGCGGTGCGCGCTACAAGAAAGCCCCACTGACAAAGGCAGTTTCGAACAAGGATAAGTACCCACCGTGCTCCCTCCTGCACTCATTTCAGGAGACTGTGAGAGAAGACCCCTTCTGCCAAGAGAATACTGCCCAGCTTTGGTGGGCGAATGACCAAGTTGACCTGACCATGATCGGTTGCTTAACTTGAATGCGTCATGCTGCGTCAGGAACTAGTGGACAAAGTTTTTTCTGCGGTCAACACGGAACGCCTTGTCGAGACGGCCATGGCTCTCGTCGAAGTGCCCAGCCCGACCTGCGAGGCGCGAGACGCCGCCGACCGTCTGGCAGAGATTCTCCACAGCGACGGCTTTGCGGTCGAACGCCCTGAAGCCGATTGGCCGCAGGCTCCGGCCGTCGTCACCCGCCTCGAAAGCGGTTGGCCGGGACGCACTTTGCAGTTCAACGGGCATCTCGATACCGTCCATCTCCCCTTCGTGCCGCCCAGGCGGGAAAACAACAACCTCTACGGTTCCGGAATATCGGACATGAAAGGAGGCGTTGCCGCGGCGCTGGAAGCGATTCGTGCCTTACGAGAGACCGCTGTTATGGAGACGGGCAGCGTTCTCTTCACCGCACACGAACTGCATGAAGGACCCTGGGGTGACAAAAGGCAGGTCAAAGCATTGATCCGAGACGGCTTCGTCGGCGATGCCGTCCTGCTTCCCGAATACTGCTCATCACCCCTCCCCATTGCAGGTCGGGGCATGGCCATCTTTCAGATCACGATTCGCCGCGACGGATACCCGGTTCATGAAGTGCTGCGGCCGATCGATCAACCACTGGTGGTCCGAGCCGGAGCCGAGCTCGCCGCACAGCTCTTCGACCTGCACGATCAGGTCTCGACGAACAAGGCCCCTGAAGTCGGCAGCGATTCTGTCTTTGTCGGGCAGATGCAATCAGGAGAAATCTACAATCAGTCACCCTCAGAATGCTTCATCCAGGGAACTCGCCGTTGGATCACGCCGGGCGAAGCAGATCGCGTCGAGAAACAATTCCGCGAGCTGGTCGCAGCGCAGTCCGAACGCACGGGCACCCGGATCGAATTGAACTACAGCGTACAGGGCGACGCCTTCCGCATCCTACCGGGACATCCTGCGGTGAAGGCTCTCCAGACAGCTCACGAATCCGTCACCGGCAGTCGCCTCCCTCTCGGTCCAAAGCCGTTCCTCGATGACGGCAACTTGTTCTGCTCGTTCGGAGGCATCCCCGCAATCACTCACGGCCCCCAGGCAACGGGAGCTCACACCGTCAACGAATGTTGTCCCGTCGATGAGCTTGTCCGCATCGCCCAAATCTACGCTCTCACAGCCCTCGCCTACTGCACCAATGAAATCGAAGTTGCAGAAGAACGAACTCGTGATGTGCTCGTACTGCTCCCCATTGGTCGATTAGACAGTGGGAATGCCCACTCGTTCGAATCGATCGTCATGGAACACATCACCAGCGGAAAGCTAAATCTGATCGTCGATTTCAGCCATCTCGACTTCATTAGCAGCTCGGGACTGCGGGTGACCCTGCTCGCAGCCAAGGCGCTGAACGTGAACAGGGGGCAGATTGTCCTCTGCGCCATGAAGCGCCACATCAAGGAGGTCTTCCTTATCAGCGGTTTCGACCGGATCATTTCGATCAAGGAGTCGCGTGAAGAGGCTCTTGACGTCTTCGCCTGACTCAACGTATACGCCCTCGTTACGATGACGGCGCGGAGGATTCTGTGCCCAGTCAAGGCTTCAACGACGGTATGCCCTCAACGTCTGGATCAGGTCTTTCTCTTTTTCGGCCCAGGCCTCCCGAATGATCTGCAGTGCCGATTCGGCGGTCGGAGCCTGCAGGACCAACGCGCGGTTCTTGACCCTCAGCAGTCCCTGCGATACCGCGTGGTCCAGAAACTTGAACAGGTAGTCGTAGTATCCTGCGCTGTTCAGAAAGACGCACGGTTTCTCATGCAGCTCGATCTGCGCCCAAGTGAGCGCTTCGAAGATCTCTTCAATCGTTCCAAAGCCGCCGGGCAAGGCGAGAGACGCGTCCGCCAAAGACTGCATCTTGTACTTACGTTCATGCATGGTATCGACCACATGCATCTGAGTCAGTCTCTCGTGAGCAACATCACGATACTCCAGATGTCTTGGGATGACACCCGTGACGACACCGCCGTGAGTAAGGACGGAATCGGCCAAGACACCCATAAGCCCGACACGGGCGCCGCCGTAGATCAGCCCAATTCGTTCTGTTGCCATCAAGCGTCCCAAGGTCTCGGCCTGTTCGACATGAATCTTCTCATGTCCGATATTGCCGGCCAGGTAGACGCAGATCTGTTTCATGCCATTGGTGCGTTCCGGATCGCCAAGTGCGGAGTCGCCTCCGTTTGGCTGTCCCGTAGTCAACGTAGAATTTACTGCCCGGCTCGACAGCGGTGACCTATCGCCGCTGAGAGATCAGGAGTGCTCCCGAACCTGAGCCGGTTTCATCCAGGATACCGTGTTTGTTCATGGCGCGTCGCCTCAAACCTCTTGCCGCGGTCTCCGGTCCACGCCTGCCATCTCCCTGCTCCGCGGATATCTGTAAACCAGTCGAGCCTTCATGCTTGTTTCAAAGTCCTCCATATCGAGTTGCTTAAGCTCGCAAGTGAAACGACTGGCCTCACGCTCGGCATTTCCGCATCAGGGAAACAGCACGCCCAACATCTCTTCATGGGCGCTGAAATTCGGCACAATCCAGTCTGCACCGACGCTTACCAGCCTCTTGCGCTTCACGAGATCGACTTGCCGGCACGCCGGCTCGTTCGTGGCCACGCCGACAGCGACACCGCCCACCTCTTTGACATTCTGGATCTCAACGAACCCGTCGCCGAAACCAAGGAACTCACTCCCCAGGAACCCGCTCTCGTAGATGATCTTCTCGATCAGGATCTTCTTGGAAAACGATTTGTAGTCGTCGAGCGCCCCGAAGCAACCACCTTCAAAGAAGTGTTCTACCTGTAATAACTTGGCCTCGGCGCGCATGAAGGGCTGATCGGTGCCGCTCGCGAGATACATCGTCATGCCGCGATCATGCAGCGCCTCGAGGAGCCGGCGGCTTCCGGGTACCATCATCTCATCTGGCGGAGTTGTCTCGGATTCGAGCGCAGCGATGCGATTCTTGATCTTGTCCGAGAGCCGTTCGAGATAGATGTGCTTGTACTCGAGTGGATCGAGAGGCTCGGCGCCGCGCTTCTTGAGCTGCTCGGTGAACTCGATCATCTGATAGATCGTTTGCCGGCCCGTCAGTTGGCCGACGTATTCTTCGACGAGTGCAGTGAGTTCCTCCTCGCTCTCACCAGTCTTCAGTTCCAACAGCGGTTCGACCATCATCGGAACCATGACGTCGAACCAACCGGAGCGGATGAGTGAAATGGTGCCGTCGAAATCAAAGAGGGCCACTCTTGCCAGTGAAGCGTTGGCGGTGGGGTGCAGAATCTCGATCTGAGAAACCATGGTTTCAAAGTGCCGTCTCTTCCCCCTAAGGCGGGACGGATAGTGTCGAAGAGGGATCGCTTAGCTTAGCTAATTCTCATCGAGTGGGCTGATCCGCTCCAGACGGCACTCGCCGCTCGCGGTCCCGGAGAGGTGGAAATCGTCAAAATCTCCGGTCTCGTTGAACGACCCGACACCAACCCATCCGTATAAGTAATCCCGGTCTATCACGCTGAAGAGAGGCGAGGCCTCTCCACTGACAAACACTTCAATCGAACCGGATTCAACCCTCCGCACAACCTTGATCCGATGCCAGTCGGTGCTCGGCAG
Organism: Bryobacterales bacterium; assembly: GCA_026713545.1. Lineage (GTDB taxonomy): Bacteria > Acidobacteriota > Terriglobia > Bryobacterales > UBA6623 > JAPPLB01. Next base: position 17,336 of record JAPOOG010000042.1, on the reverse strand, counting down.
CGCGGGCGTCGTACCCGCTCCCCCGATGCGGTAGCGCTCGCTGTCGTTGACTTTGAAGATGCCGTTGTGGACTCTATGATTTCCGGAGTCACTCGAAATGTGGGCGTAGTAGTAGTGCAGCCGGTCCTGGAACCCGAAAGCAACAAGCAGGCTCTTGCCTGCGCGACGTGCTCTGACGTCGAACTCGAAATCGCTCACGCAGCCCGGCTTCCACAACGCGAATTGCACGGGACGCCGCGGGTCACCGACAGGGCCCGCCGTCGCAAGCCGCAGAAACCCATTTCCGTTTTCTTCGACCCTCTGCCAATAGGACGCAATCGGAAGATGCCAATCGCTTAGATCGTCGTCCTGGAAGTCGACGGACCAACGCGCATTACAGCCTAAGATCGGAATACAAAGCAAGAGTATGACTGCTCTCAGTCGCATGCTGTCCTTTGTAGCAGAAAACTCCCGCGGCGCCGGCGCCGGAACGCCGCGAGATCCATGTCACACGGGATCAGGACCTCGCACTTGAAACGATCCGTTCGACAATCCCGCGGCTGCGGTGAACACAGTCGGGAATGCCGATACCCGTGTAGCCGTTCCCCGCGAGGTGCAACCCCGGCAGGTTTTTGACACGGCACTCAATCGCGTCAAGCCTCTTGCCATGACCCACCTCGTATTGGGGCATCGCCCGCCGCCAGCGATGAACCCGCACCGTGCATGGAGAGGCATGAAAGTCCATCAAGCCGCTGATCTCGCCATGCGCCAACCCCGCCAACTCCTCGTCAGACTCCTCCCATCTACGCTCGACCTGATCGGCCGCTAGGAATCCACGCAGGAAGACCGCGTCGGGCGCGGCGCGATGTGCGAACTTCGTATTGACCCAGGTACAGGCAGCTAGGCTCCGGCTCTCGCTCGCCGGAACCAGAAAGCCAAACCCGTTCAAGGGATGATCAAAAGTCTTTCTCCCATAGAGAAGCGCCGCCGTGATCGAAGAGTGATAAGGAATCGTCTGCAGCGTCTCCGCAAGCTCAGCATCGAGCGCGGCAACCAGATTTGCTGCCCGATACGCGGGGACCGCCGTGATCACCTGCTCTGCCTCAATGGGACTTCCGTCGGACAGCAACAGCCGGAATCCGGGTTTCCGCCACTCGAGACCGACGACAGTCGCATTCACCCGTCCGACCGATCCCTCGATTCGCCCGGCAAGGGTGTCGATCAACTGTTGCATGCCGTTCCGCATCGTCAGGAAGAGCGAGCCGACCTCGTCGTTGCGCGATTGCCGAGACTGCTCCGCCAGAATCCCCCGTGTCAGACTACCGTATTTGCGCTCCAACTCCACTAACGTCGGCAGCGTGCTGTTCGCGCTGAGCTTCTCTGACGCCCCGCCGTAGACGCCGGCCAGCAGAGGCTGCGCTAGGTAGCGATCAGCTTCCATACCGTAATGCTCTCGCACAAACTCGGCGACGGATCGGTCTTTGTCCGAAGTGAACGGCCTTTGAAAATACTCGGCAGCGAACCTCAAGCGGGTCCTCCAGCTAAACAGCTTGGTTGTCAGAATCGGCCACAGCTTCGTGGGCGCCAGGAACAGCATCCCGGCAGGCAGCGGGATGAACCGTCCGCTCCGGACAACGAACGTCTGCCGAGCATTGTCCTGCGAACCGATCACCTGGTCCGCTAAACCGATCTCCCGAATCAGCTCCATCGCCCACGGTTTCCGCGCGATGAAACTGTCCGGCCCCGCCTCGACCAAAGTACCATCAACATTGTCCGTTTGAATGACGCCGCCGAGCCGCGGACGCTCCTCGATCAGGATGCTTGGAACCCTCGCTTTCGAGAGAAAGTAAGCAGCGGAAAGACCGGATATCCCTCCACCAATGACGGCTACGCGATTCACGACGCCACAACTAGCCCGGATACTCCCGGACCATCTTCACAACGGCCTTCACGTTCTCGACCGGTGTCTCGGGCAGAATCCCATGACCCAGGTTGAAGATGAATCCCGGCCGGCCATTGACTCGCTTGAGAATGTCATGCACTGACCGACGCAACACATCGAGGGGCGCGAACAACGCAACCGGGTCCAAATTCCCTTGTATCGCAGCTCCATGATTGATACTTGCCCATGCCTCATCGATACGTACTCGCCAGTCCACGCCCAAAACGCCGCCGCCCGCTTGATGCAGCAACGGCAGAAACGTCCCACCACCGGTTGAGAAATGAATAACCGGGACTCCCGTCGACTGAATCGCACGAATCAGTGTCCGCGAATGAGGCAGCAAATGGCGTTCATAGTCCGCCGGGGTCAGTGCGCCCACCCAGCTATCAAAAACCTGCATAACATCGGCCCCATGACTTACCTGCGAGGCCGCATAGGGGATGAGCACTTCCACAATCTTCGCCAGCAGCCGGTTCCACGTCTTGGGATCGTGGTACATCAAGCTCTTCGTCCGCACGTAGCTGCGCGAAGAGCCCCCCTCAATCATGTAGCTCGCCAAGGTGAAAGGGGCACCCACGAACCCGATCAGCGGCACCCTGCCGTTCATCAGCTTCTTTACCTCACTGATCGCCTCAGCGACATAGTCGAGTTCCTGAACATGCCGCGTCTCGAGCCCTTCCACATCCGAAGGCGACCGAACGGGATTGCGAATCAGCGGGCCCTCACCGGCCAGAAACTCAAGTTTCAAGCCCATCGGTTCGAAAGGCAGCAGAAGATCGGCAAAGATGATCGCGGCGTCGACATCAAGTACATCGACCGGCTGCAACGTAACCTCGGCCGCCAATCGGGGCGTCTTGCAGATTTCGAGGATGGAGTGCTCCGCCCTGATCCGCCGGTATTCTTCCATATAGCGGCCTGCCTGGCGCATGAACCAAACAGGCGGCGGCGAAACCGGCCTGCGGTTGCAGGCTTCAAGTACTGGAGCAGGCATGAAATGACTATATCAAGCACTCCTTATCCGCCTTGCAGCCCATGGTCAAAATCACTCCGTAGGCGTCACTTACACCGGGCCGATGGAGTAGCGCCCGACCGCTCGACTAACGCGGAGACACGCTTACCGTGAAGCCGGTCGAAAGCCGTGGGCAGATCATTGGACGACGGACATTTGAAGTCGTCGAAGAAGATCGGCATGAATCGGGGGCCTCCAGTGGAAGCTAACCGCCGCTCCACCAGCCAGCCACACGATCGATGATGCCAGTCTCAGCCGGCTGTTGCGGAGGCGCCGGCTTGACGAAGCGAATCCGCGGCGGTGGCGGTGCTGCCGGCTTCTCCTCCACACGATGTACTCGATTGTTGCTCAAGACGTACGTCCGGGCGACCCGTTCGCCCTTCTTCTCGACCGTGATCGTGAATCCCGGGCCAGTACCGCGGTCGGTAACGAGCCGGTCATACACTTTCACTGGCAGGAAGCCCGTCAGCCCGCGCTCGATCTTGATCGTGGTGTACGCCTGACGCCGCCGGCTCCACATGAACACTCGAATCAGCGAGAAGTCATGCGGCTGCTTCGGCCGGTCGATCTGAGTCCAGAGCCAAGTAGTTTTTGGGTCGGGCTGCCGCCGATCTTCCACAGCATCGAGCGCAAAAAACGATGTGATGCGCTTGCGCTCTGCATATTGCTTGACCTCATCCGGAACCGCTGAATAGAGTCCCGTCGTCAAAGCCCAGCCCGCCCGTCCGTTGGGTGTGCGAACAAGATACCAATCGTCGAGTCCGGTCGGCGCCGAAGGTGGCTCGACTCTTTCCGGCGGCCGGCTCTGCCGATCCACAAGCAGGTGTCTCAGCAGTTCAGACCCTTCGTCTTCCTGCAACTGATAAATCGTCGGAGACCAGCGGTAGGGTTCGAGATGAACATTCAATCTATGCAGCGCGCGATACGTCCCCTGGCTGGGCTCCGACCGTGTTTGCTGCAAGAGTTGATCCATCTTCCATCGCAGCTCCCGCGTCGCGAGGCGGCTTTCAAGGGTCCACCCAGCGAGGCCCGCCTGCGTTCTCACCCGCACGTAACGCTGCTTGTGCTCGACGACCTCTACGCGCTCTCCCAATGTGAGCGTAGCGACAATGGGAGCATCGGGGCTGAGTTCCGCCCGGAGCTTGACACCGTCACGAGCCACATAAGCCTCTTCGACTTGCGGACCATCCTTCCGGCTCGAACAGCCTGAAGCAAGCAGCGCCGCAAGGAGAATGAACAGAACCGGCCGCGAATAATCTCCACAATCCACGGAGGTTTGCTTCACGACATGTCCGGGTTTGCCGGCGTTCATCGAGGATTTTCCGGCATAGCACGACTTCCTTAAGATGGTATCATCCGCTTGGTGCCCGGCCTCTACGACACAACAGACACGACAGCCGACACGGCGATGGATCTGCGTTGCCACGACTGTCAGGCCAACGTTCCGCGTCCGATCGAACAATGTGAAACACCCCTTGAACAGGCCGAACACTACTGCCCCCTGTGCGCAAAGCCTGTAACCATCCCACTGCAGTGCGCACAGTGTGAATCTGACATCTGCCCACAGTGCGGTACGCCGCTTGAGTTAGCCGACGAACTGGGTATCGGTTGACAGCTCACTGTTGTTCGTCTCTCTGACCACTACACTGGATATCCAATACAGACTTAACACCTTTCGGTCAAGACATGCGGTGCGCGTCAGAAGCTCCGAAGCAAGGCTCAACGCCTTGGGATCGAGCAGGGAACGGTTGCCAGTCGGACTTTGGGTTCACGTTCTTTCCAGAACGTTCCTGGGTTACAATCGTGCCGGTCGGTCGGCGAGACAGGTCGCCATAGACAACGCATGAAACAACCAGAGCGTCACCGGCACGGCTACGTAGACCGGCGCGAATCCATTCGCTTGTTAACCGGGTTCCTCGCGGGCTCGCCGCTCCTTCTTGCACAGCAAGATCCATTCCGCGACCACAGCCGCATCCCGAGCATCGACGAACTGATCGATGTTTTTGACTTCGAAGCGCTCGCCTACGAGAAACTACCTCGCAGCGCCTACAACTACACCGCCTATGGCGCCGCAGGCGAATTTACGCTGCGCCGCAACCGCGAGGTATTCAAGTGGATCGAGTTAATCCCCAAGGGAGTGGTCAACGTCAGCTCGATCGACACGACGACAGAGATTCTCGGCACCAGGATGAACTTCCCGATCATGGTTGCACCCACGGCCGGCCATACGGCGCTGCATCCGTCGGGCGAAGCGGGAACGCATGAAGGGTGCACTGCGGCGGCCGAGACACCGATGATCGTGAGCCACGCCGCCAGCATGCCGATTGAGGAGATCGCCGCGTCGGCAAGCGGTCCGATATGGGTTCAGCTCTATCCATCGCCGGATATCGAGACAAACCGCAAGCCGCTCGAAAAAGCGCAGGCGGCCGGCGCCCGGGCGGTCGTCGTAACGGTTGATCAGGAGGCGGCGTTCTACGAGAGAGCGTTGCACGACCGCAACCTGGCCGGCCGCAGAAGCAGACGAATTCGCCGTCCCCGCAGGGACTTGAATCGCTATCGAATACCGGTCAAGCGGCTCTGGTATGAGTGGAAGCTGTTTGATCAACTGCGCTCCTTCATCAACATGCCAATGCTGGCGAAGGGCGTCCTCATCGCTGAGGACGCAAAACGCTGCATCGAACACGGCCTGGACGGTATTGTCGTCTCCAACCACGGTGGCCGCGCGCTGGACTACTCCCCCTCCAGCCTTGAGGTACTGCCCGAAATCGTCGATGTCGTGGCGGGACGAGTGCCGGTACTCATCGATAGCGGTTTCCGCCGCGGCAGCGACATCTTAAAGGCTCTGGCCTTCGGAGCGTCCGCAGTCTGCCTCGGTCGCGTCCCGCGATGGGGACTGGGGGCTTTCGGCCCGCCAGGCGCACAAAGAATCCTCGAAATCGTGCAGGCCGAATTGGTGATGGCCATGGCTCACAGCGGCCGGCCGACTCTGGCATCTATCGACCGCAGCCTCGTGAGGGCCGATCTGCCGTGAGCCACCACTTCAGCCGGCGCCAAGCTATGGCTCGGATCGGATCGTTGCCGGCAGCAACTCTACTAATACGAGCACAACGGTCGCCGCAGATCATTGGCGAACCTCCAGGCCGCATCCCTCCGCTCGATGAACTCGTCAACAGCCTCGAGTTCGAGCCTGTGGCACAGCGCAAACTCGATGATGCTGCTTTCAACGCAATCTCCGGCGGCAATCGCTCCGGTTTCGACCACATCGTGTTCCGGCCGCGATTGATGGTCAATACACAGAATCTCGATCTGACGACCGAATTATTCGGAGACGCGATGTTCACGCCGATTCTGATCGGACCGGCATCGCATCAGAACAGATTCCATCCCGAAGGAGAGCTGGCGATGGCTCGCGGGGCGTCGGCGGCTCAAGCAGCAATGGTAGTGGCTGACCGCTCCGATCACCCGGTTGAAAGAATCGCAGCCGAGGCCGGCGGACCTCTTTGGTATCAGGCCTATCCGGAATCGGATGGTCACAGTCTACTGAGCCGGATTCACAAGGCCGTCGAGGCGGGATGCAAAGCTGTGTGCATCACCGTGGGGACACCTTACGGGCAGATTGGCTCAAATGGATATCCGCGTCTGTCCACACTGCCGCCGATGGGCAACCCGGCATTCGACTGGAATTACATCGACCGCATTCGTCGTTCGGTTACTGCCCCACTGTTGCTCAAGGGCGTCATGAGCGCCGAGGAAGCCAAGACCGCAGTGAAAAACGGGATTCAGGGTATCGTAGTGTCGAATCACGGCGGTGGCTTCGTGCACGGCTTGGCCGAGCCGATCACCGTTCTGCCCGAGATCGTGGATGCGGTCGGCGGCAGAGCTCCTGTGCTCGTCGACGGCGGTTTCCGGCGCGGCAGCGACGTATTGAAGGCGTTGATCTTCGGTGCAAAAGCCGTTTTGATCAGCCGGCCGGCGCTATGGGGCCTGGCCGCTTACGGAGCCGAGGGAGTCCGGACCGTTGTCGAGTTGTTGCAAACCGAGCTGGCCCGCGACCTTGCCATGGTGGGCGCGGCGAACCCGCAAGATCTCAGCCGTGACTTCGTCAAGATCAGCCGGCGTTGACGTGGGTCTGGTTCGGGAGGGTAAGATTCGGTGTTTGTCCGGCGGCTTTGCCTGCTTTTTGGCCACTATACTCGAAACCTCTCGCACGAGTGGTTGCAGTTGCCGTCTCCATGAGTTTTCGATGGGAGCCGTCACGTGATTGCGCTAGACTAGGCGCAGCTTCTTACAAGAAGGAGTAAGCCTTGACGACGCGAAGGCGTGACTTTCTGCGACAGGTTTGCGGCGCAAGCCTGGCCGGCACCTTGCCACACCTGTCAGGCATCTTAGCTTTGAGCCCTCTTTCACGGGCCGAGGCCGCGATTGTGCCGGAGATGGTGCAATTACGCCCTGAGATCGAACCGATTGTCCGGCTCATCGAGCACACTCCCCGCGAGAAGTGTTTCCCGATGGTGGTGGAGCAACTGCGGCGCGGTCTGCCGTACCGGCAGTTTCTGGCTGCGCTTTATCTGGCAGGGATCCGCAACGTGAGCCCGCAGCCTCCGGGCTTCAAGTTTCACTGCGTATTTGCGATCCATGCGGCGCACCAGTTGAGCCTCGACGCTCCTGTCGGCGAACGGCTGTTACCGCTCTTTTGGTCGCTGGATGCGTTCAAGGCGTCGCAACAGAGGGATGTGGAGGAGGGTGATTTCCGGTTGCGACCGGTTGCCGGCAAGCTGCCATCGGGAACACGCGCCTGGGACGAGTTTCACAACGCGATGGAAACCTGGGACGAACCACGGGCCGACCGCGCGATCACTGCCCTGGTGAGGGAGCGCGGAGCGCACGAAATCATCGCCGAGCTCTGGCGCTACGGATCACGCGACTACCGCAACATCGGTCACAAAGCAATCTTCGTCGCCAACACTTGGCGAACTCTGCAAACGATCGGATGGCAACATGCCGAACCAGCCCTGCGCTCACTGGTGTTGGGGCTGCTCGACTATGGTCCAAAGGAGAGGGTCAACTCTTACGCCTACGAGGATCAGTGCTATGCGGCGAACTCCGAACTCGCCCGCAAGAACGCGGCTCGGCTTCCCGCAGATTGGGCTGCTGCTCGCTCCTCGGGCAAGCATGCCACCGAAGAAGTCTTGGCTCTCGTGCGAGGCGGGAAAACCACAGAGGCCTGTGTCCGTACAGCCGCGTTGCTGGCCGACGATAAAGCGGCCGCGAACCACCTGTGGGACGCCGTCCATCTCGCTGCAGGGGAATTGATGATGCGGCGACCCGGCATCTACGGGATTCACACGGTTACCTCGGTCAATGGGTTGCACTACGGCTTCCGTGTGGCCCACGAAGACGAGACGAGGCTGCTTCTGCTTCTCCAGGGTGTCGGATGGATGTCGCAGTTCGCCAACTTCATGTCTGACAGTAGCGACTTCGGTGACGCTGAGATCACCGCGCTGCAGTCTTCCGAACAGCCCTCGGACCAGAGCAGGTCGGCCCGGTTGATTCTGTCCGAATTGGCCGGCGATCCGGTGGCTGCCGCCAAGCAGGCGTTCGGACATGCCGAACGACATGCCGAGCCGCATGTCCTGGAGCAGAGCTCAAAGAGCCTTATCTTCCGCAAAGGGACCGACGCACACGATTACAAGTATGCCGCCGCCATATTCGAGGACTATCGCCTGGTCAGCCCGCGTTGGCGGCCTCATATGCTGGCGACGGCTGTGTACAACCTTCGCGGGTCCACCGAGCCGGACTCGAAACTCATGTTGCGTGCCCGCGAGGCGATCGGTCAGCTTTAGTTTCCTGACCGATCGGCGCACATCATCGATCCGAACGCTGGATATAATAAACTCACTTCGCTGACACTGTGAGCTCGCTGAAACATCCGGAGACTGATTCGGCAGACTATCCCCTCGCCCTGCAGCGCTCGTTCCGCGAGAAGGGGTATGCCTGTGTGAAAGGTCTGTTTGATGCCGAGGAGTTGCAAGAGTTGGAGCGGGAACTCAATCGATACATCAAGAAGGTCGTCCCCGATCTACCGCCGCAGGAAGCCTTCTACGAGATCAAAGACAATCCCGAGAGTCTCAAGCAGATGCATCGGATCATAGACTATGACCCCTGGTTCCGGGAATTCTTCTTGCAGGAACGTTTCCTGGGCTTGAGCGAGCATCTACTCGGGACTCCCGTCATCCCCAAGGGCGTGGAGTATTTCGCCAAGCCACCGCGAATCGGCAATGCCACGCCGCCTCACCAGGACGGGTACTATTTCATGCTCGAGCCGAACGAGGCGCTCACGCTGTGGGTCGCTCTCGACGAAATTGACGAAGGGAACGGCTGCATCCGGTACGTCGAGGGCTCTCACCTCAAAGGGATCCGGCCCCACGCCAAGTCGAACGTGCTGGGTTTCTCGCAGGGGATTACTGACTACGGACCGGACGATGCTCAATGGGAACGACCGATGAACTGCCAGCCCGGGGACTTGATCGCGCACCACAGCCTGATGATTCATCGCGCCGACGCCAACCGCAGTGATAGGCCGAGGCGGGCTATGGCCCTGGTTTGTTATTCGAGCCTGGCGCATGAGGATTCGGCAAAGTTGGCGGCCTATCAACAGGAGCTGACCCAGGAGCTATTGGCGACGGACAAGATCTAAGTCCGACCCGGGGCCTTTCCACGGCCAAGAAGGCGACTCTCATTGCAGATCTTGCGCGGCGAAGTGTCCCGGGTTCGGCGGATGCACTCGGCGCCGCTGCCGGGCGTCGTAAGACCGAGTGAATGAGTCCGTCCCAGCCACAGGCTGATGCAATGGGATTTCAACAACGACAGGCACCACTCTTGAGCGAGCACAGTCGATTAAAAGGAAGGGGAAAAGGATGTCCGAGCGAGTATTGATGGAAGAAATGACTTGGCCGGAAGTGAAGGCCGCACTGGAAGCGGGCACGAATACGGTGATTCTTCAAACGGCGTCCGTCGAACAACACGGGCCGCACCTTCCGCTGCTGACGGATACCCTGATCGGCGGCCACGTCGCCCAGATGATCGCACGCAAGCTCGGCAACACATTGGTGGCGCCGGTCGTGCGGCCGGGACTCTCGGTCCACCACATGAAGTTCCCCGGTTCCTTCACCACGACACCGGAAACGTTCCGCACGGTGATCGAGGAAGCCTGTGCCTCACTGGCGACCCATGGATTCAAGAACCTGATCATCATGTCGTCGCACGGCGGAAACTTTACTTTCGTCGACGGAATCGGACCTTACTTGCAAGAGTCGCTCACTCGCAAGGGTTACGACGTTCGCGTGATTCCTCACGTCAATCTCCTTCGCTATTCCCGGATACAGCAGAATTTCCTCGGTGAGAAGTTCGACGTACCTCTCGAGGAGGCGGGCTTCCACGCCGACGTTATTGAAACTGCCTGCATGTTGGTGATTCGCCCCGATCTCGTCCGCATGGACAAAGCCGAGCCGGGATTCATCGGCGACAACAAGCCTCTGCTCGACAAGATTTTCGTCGAAGGGATCCAGTCCGTCACCGCGAACGGCATCGTCGGCGACCCGCGGCGAGCCACTCGCGAGATGGGCAAGGCGCTGCTGGAACACCTCACCGACGTGCTTTCCGGCGAACTTCGCGAACGGCTCGGCTGACGAACTCGTCAGACGAGTGCCGCCGGAATGAGGGCATCCCATCCGTGGATCATATTCGGCTGCTTCACCACTACGAGCAGCGGACCTCCGCCCACGTTACGCCAAAAGCACGCTCTCAAGCAGGACGGCGCCGAGCAGCGTGAAAATCACGTCAAAGCCAAAGAGAAGCCTCAGCCAGGCGACGGAATCCCCCAGCGGGTCGCCGGTCAGGATGACTGTCGTCAACTGAACACAGGCGATCAGCGCGGGCAGCGTCATCGGGAAAACCAACAGCGGCAGCATCAACTCGCGCAGCCGGTTATTGGCGGTAACAGCGCTGAACAGCGTCCCAATGACCGTGAAGCCCCAACTCCCCAAGACCAGCACCAGTAGCAATGTCCCGAAATTCTGTGTCCAATTTACGGAATAGAACACGCCGAACAGCGGCAACGAGGCCATCTCCAGCACGAGCAGCAGCAGACAACTCGACACCGCCTTGCCCAGAAAAAGGGCGCCTCCGCTGAGGGGCGAAGCCACAAGCGCATCCAGGCAGTCGTTGGCCGATTCACGTGCAAAGCTTCGGTTGAGCAACAGGATGCCGGCGAAGATATAGGCGATCCACAACAATCCACCGGAGAGCTCACGGACTTCCACGTTCGATACGGGGTCGAAAGCGAAACTGAAGAGCAGAATCACGACAAGCGTGAACGACAAGGCCGCGCTCAACGCTTCTTTGTTGCGAAGCTCGGTTCGCAGGTCCTTGGCGGCAATCGTCCAGGTCTGCCGGAGGAATCGGGTCACGTGATTCTCTGATAGAAATCGTGCGGCGCGTCGCGGAACTCGTCGCGGTTCGGACCGTCGAAGATGAGCCGGCCGCGATCGATCACTGCAAGATGGCCGGCGATCTGAAGGGTCTCTCGCAACTGGTGGGACGAGACCACAACAGTACGATTCTCCGACCGGGCGCGGAGCAGCAAGACCGAGAGAAAATCCATTGCGCGGTCGTCGAGCGAAGTCCAAGGTTCATCGAGCAGCAGAATCGGCGGTGCATGAAGCAACGCTCGGGCGATCGTCAAGCGCTGCCGCATTCCGCGGGAGAATTGATGGACACGTGCATCGCGAAAGCTCCAAAGGCCCACTTCCTCAAGCCACTGGTCGATCTTTTCTGAAGACGACGACAGGTCGTACAGGCACGCAAAAAAATGCAGGTTCTCCCGAGCCGTCAAATCGTCGTAGAGCCATTGCCCGTGACCGACCATCCCGATCGACGCCGCGTGACGCTGCTGCCCGGCCGGCGCCCCGTCGATCAAGACTTCGCCCCGGCTGGGACGCAGAAGCCCCGCAATCATCCGCAGTATGGTAGTTTTTCCCGCTCCGTTGCGCCCCAGCAAAGCCACAATGCCGCCGGCCGGAATGTCCAGGCTGGCGCCACGCACGGCCGGATATTCGCCGAAGAACTTCCAGATACCGCGCAGTGAAATGGCTGACGCGCTCATGACTTACGGCGATTGCGAGTGGACTTCCGGCGGGGCGCGCTGTCCTTCTCAGGAAGCGTCGGCGCAATGACCGGCTTCGATGTGTACAGATAGACGAACCCGACCGCCAGTATCCCCGCCGTCAAGCCCAAAAGCCAGATCAACTCTTCGGCTATCGGTGCCGGGGCGACCTGAACCGGCGGGCTGCCGCCTCCGCCGGAAGCGCGGGGGGCCGGCGGCGGCAATTGACCGATGCCCCGAATGGCTTCCACGCGATACTCGCGTGCATCGCCGACATCGAAGAGCGAAAGTTCGCCGTGCTCCTCCACCGACATTCTGATCGGCCGCAATTCCCCGCCCTCGAGCGTGACCCCTTTGGGGGCGACAACAGCCGTCTTGAGGCCGTCGTAGAGCAGTTTTCCCGCAAAGCCGTTACCGTTGGCGTGCGGGACGGTGTAGGCCAGATCAACTCTGTTGTCACCGGGTTTCAGTGGAAAATCGATCTTATAGGTGTTTTCAGGGCCCGCCGGCTCCGCCGTGCTGCGCAGCGGCATCCCAGCGGGACCGGTAGCCTGGACACTGACTTCGCCGTCGGCCTCCGGGGGAAGATAAAACCGCAGCGTTCCCCGATTGGGGTTGCGAAACGCGAGCGGGGGGTCGGATTCGTTGCGGAAAAAGAACAATTCATTCACGACCAATTCCGACTCTTCGGGTCCGAAAATAACGACGTGGCGGTCCGGCGCGGGCAAGTCCTCCTCTTCCACGCTATAGACCTCGACCGTCAGGTCTCCCGCCGAACCCGCCCGAATCAGCGAGCTGTAGGGGACGCCTTCATATTCCGCCCTCACCATCCCCAACATGGGCTGTTCGGTGGACCTCGACAGCTCCTTCTCGAAAGCGAAAGCGCCGTCCGCCGAGCTGTAGACCTCCTCGACCGGCGACATCCCTCCGACGAAAGTAATCAGCGTGAGAGCGACCCTAGCTGCAGGCTGCCCGGTAGTGCGGTTAACAACCGTGCCCTTCACGGCCACTTGCGCGAAGCCGGCGGCCCCAGTGGACATCAAGGCCAAAACACACAAGACGCAAACCGGCATCCGGCTCAGCGGCCGTCGTTCGTGAACCGAGTCGGGATTCATGCTGAAGGGGACGCTGCGGCTGGCGAGGCGGAGGAATCCGATCCGGACTCCACCCTCTCCATCTCCGCCAACACTCCGGCCAGTTCCTTCTGGAGATCCTGCTTTGTCTGTTGGTAATCAGCGTCCGACAGCTTGCCCATTCGATACTCGCCCTGCAGATCCCGGAGATTCTCGTAGATCGTCGCCTTGCGGTCCTCGAGATGCTGCGTGGGCGATGTCGGCTCAGGCGGCGGAAGATCGGAGGGACGGATCACCAGAGGCAGCGCGAAGGCCAGCAGGACCAGGAGAATGCCGATCACCATGACCATCGGGGCTAGTCCATCTCCTCGATGTCTTTCTCGATCTGGTTCCGAAAGCGTTCGACATCTTCGTCACGAACCGGTTTGGATACCGGTCGCCGGTCGTGTTTTACCTTCCAGCGCCAAGCGAGAATGGGCGCGGCCCCCAGTCCCAGCAGAACCGCCACGAACGGCATGGCCCAACCGAACAGTCCGAATCCGCTTGCTGCCGGGGCGGTCCGGAGGACGCTGCCGTACTTCTCGACGAGCTGCTCCACCACAGCGGGAACCGGAATTCCGGCTTCAACGAGAGTCTTGATCTCGGGCTTCATCCTCTCGCGGAACGAGCAGTGAAGCATGTTGCACTCGGTGACCGTGTAAGAACATTGCGACTCACACTGGCACTTGAGCTGCTTGCCGACCTCGCGAATCTTGAGGTAGGTCTCGCTGCCCGCTTCGGAGACCGACTGACCGGAAGCGGCCACAAAAAAGAGCAATAGCAGCAGGAAGCTATTTCGCAAATACTTCATGACGTTTCCTTGCGGTCGCAATCACGCGCGTTCGTGGGGCGATGCGCTTGATCTTGCTGGGGACGAGCGCTATCAACGTTCCCATGACCAGTATCCAGGCGCCAATCCAAATCCAGTTCACGAGAGGCTTGATGTAGGCCCCGATGACGGGTCGCTGTCCCTCGGTCGCGAGTCCGGCAAAGACGAGGTAGACATCCTCTTTCAGCCGAGCACGGATGGCCGGGATGCCCGTGCCCTGGCCGCTTGCGTGGTACAGGCGCCGCTCCGGCTCCAGCTTCTGGAGGAACTCCCCGTCGCGGTAGACATCAATGACCGCCACTCCACTGGCATAGTTGGCATTGTTGTCCTCGGTCAGCTCTTTCAACTCGAACTCATAGCGTCCCAGCGGAAGCTTGTCGCCGACATTCATCTCGGCCTGCGTTTCCTGATTGAAGGCGGACCCGGCGAAACCGATGAACATGACCACGACCGCCATGTGCACGAGATACCCGCCGTAGCGCCGCGTATTGCGATGCGTTAACTCGACCATCGCGCGTCCGAGCCACATACCCTGCTTCTGCTGGATGACGCGTGCTCCGCGATAGAACTCGACGGCAATCGTGATGCCGACGAACATGCACAGGATGAAGCACATGAGGGCATAGAAATGGGTGATCCCCAAAGCAAACAGGACGACGCCCAGCATGATCGAAATCACAGCCGGCCACAGGAAGTTGCGGCGCAGGCTCTCCACCGACGTGCGGCGCCAGGCAAAGAGCGGGCCGACACCGGTCAGCAACAGCAGCACCAGGGCGATCGGAATATTCACCCGGTTGAAGAAGGGCGCTCCGACGCTGATCTTCTCGTTGGTAAACGCTTCGCTGATGACCGGGAACATCGTGCCCCACAGCACCGCGAAGCAGCTTGCCAGCAGAATGACGTTGTTGAAGAGAAAGCTCGATTCGCGCGAGACGACGGAATCCAGCTCGTTCTCGCTCTTGAGATAGTCGAGGCGGCTAAGGATCAAGAATACCGCCAGCGCCGTCATGGCGGTGAGATAGATGTAGAAGTACGGTCCGATCGGAGATTGGGCGAACGCATGGACGGAGCTGACCATGCCGGTCCGCGTCAGCATCGTTCCGAAGATGCAGAGCAGGAACGTGGCAGAGACCAGCACGACGTTCCACACCTTCATCATGCCTTTCTTCTCTTGCATCATCACCGAGTGCAGGAAGGCCGTGGCGGTGATCCACGGCAGGAGCGAAGCATTCTCGACCGGGTCCCATGCCCAGTAGCCGCCCCAGCCGAGCACATCGTATGACCAGCGCGCGCCCAGCAGAATGCCGCAAGCTTGGAAGAGCCATGTGACCATCGTCCAGATGCGCGTCGTGTGAATCCAGCGATCACCGGGCTGGCGGGTGATCAACGACGCCATCGCGAAGGCGAACGGCACGGCGAACCCGACATAGCCGAGATACAACATCGGCGGATGGATGGCCATCAACGGATGCTGCAGCAACGGATTCAGCCCGTTGCCGTCGGCCATGGGAGTAATCTGCGATCCCGACATGAGCACCTGGAAAGGGTTCACGATAAACGCGATCAGCATCAGGAAGAACGCCTGGACGCTCATCATGATCGCGACGACGTAGGAGATCATGTCGCGATGCGCACGCCGCCCCAGGTAAACCGCAATGAAGGAATAGGTCGCCAAGATCCAACTCCAGAAAAGGAGCGAACCTTCCTGCCCGCCCCATAGCGCGGCGAACTTGTAGAATCCCGGCAAGTCAGCGTTGCTGCGCGAAGCGACGTAACTGAGCCGGAAGTCATCGGTGAAAATCGCATACAGCAGCAAAACGGTAGCGGATGTGACCATCAGCCACATGGCGGCCACGGCGCGCTGCGCACTGAGCTCGAGGAAGGCGTTGCGCCTCCATTTGCCCACGAGCGCCGCGACCGCTGCATAGACGGCCAGACAGAATCCGAGCAGAACTGTGAGGTATCCGAGGTTTTCCATGGTTATCCCACCGGCGAGCCGTCCGCGGAAACAAACGGCTCAACCCCGCTTCCCGGGCTGAGAGACTCCTAGAGCGACGCCTTGCTTTCCACCGGCTCGGCGCTATAGACGGGTGCTGAGCCCTCCCCCGGCGTAGCTTCGTATTTCGAGGCGCACTTTGCCTGAATCTGCCGCGCCTCGAAGACCTGGTCATCACGCAGCCGACCCGTGCAGAGCGCCTGCGCCCCGTTGCGGAACGTGTCCGGCAGCGGATCGCGGCCGACATAGACAACCTGCAGCTCGGTGTCTTCCTGCGTGATCGTGAATGCAACGCTGTCGGCCTTGCGGACGATCGAGTTCTCCTTCACGTCGCCCCCTACCCGCAATCGCCGCTCGGCGTTGGGGTTCTCCATGGCGTGAAGTTCCTTGACCGTTACATAGTACGTTGCATTGGCCTCAATTCCGTCGATCGCCAACCAGCCCAGCACACCGACGATCACTCCTGTAACGAGACCAAACTTGAGACGAGGATTCATGACCATCTTCCCTCCGGGGCATCAACCCCGACTAAAACACAGTATAGTACGTTCACCGTTCAAGAACGGGCCGTCACTCCGACCCGCCGCCAATTCCGTGAGAGGTTTTCGTCATGTCATCACAAGCCATGACCCGCCGCAATTTCCTGGGGACAACGGCCGCGGCTTCCGCAGCCCTGGCTCAGTCCGCCACTCCCAACGAAACCATCGAGCGCGCCCGGAAAGCAGCGCGCGACATGCTCAAGCCCAGCCAGAGGGACCTCGACCACGGCCTCGAGCTGCACGCCAACTCGATCGTGTTCGACGCCTACGGGTTCGCACCGCGCGCCGCCATTGACGGCGATGCCATGCGGAAAGCCATGGAGGCCGGAGCGTCGGAGATCGAGCTGCAGGACATGCGCGAAGACATGACCATGACCCGCGCCGGCGTCGACCCCGCGGAGCGAGCCGAATTCCTCCAGGCCTGGAAGGCCTCCGGCGTCACGTGCATCTTTCAGAACTGCGGTGAAGAGGGCAACGATCCGCTGGTCCTCCTCAAGCGCCTGGCGCGCTTCACCTGTTTGACGGACTCGATCCGCGACATTCTGCGGCGTGCGGTCTTCCCTGACGACGTCCGTCAGGCTAAACGGGACGGCGCGGGGTGCCTGTACTTCAGCGGCAACGGCGTACCTCTCACGCAGGCCTGGGTCTCCGTCGAAGATGAACTGCGCTATGTCCGTGTCTTCCAGCAGCTCGGCATTCGCATGATGCACGTCACTTACAATCGCCGGAACAGGCTGGGCGACGGCTGCGCGGAGCCGGCGAACGGC
>JAPOOG010000045.1 GCA_026713545.1 Bryobacterales bacterium | reverse complement strand
GGAAAAAAAAGACTGAAGGGCTTCAGTACCAAGAGGTACTAAAAAGACGTGATTCGTGTTTCGTGTCCCGTGTTTCGTAAAAAGCTTAAAAGCAGTGGCTAGTGACCTGTGGCTCGTGGCTCGTGAAAGCCTTGCAAGCCCTGATTCGTGGTGCGCACGGACTTCGCCTCGTCGCCTGGGGAAGAAATGCAGCCTTCGCCGGAGACTCATGGGCGTGATCTCACCTGCTCGATGTTTTCTCCGCTTTTTTCTCCGCCGAGCCAAAGGGGAACGTTCTGCCTGGCTCAGCAGGGGAACTACGAAGATTGCGCCAACATCTTCCATATGAACGACGTTCGCCGCTCGACGGTAAGTTACAGTGGTAGCGGAAGAAAGCACCGACTGCTCTTCGGTCTACGCGGCCCCGACAACGTGAGCAAGGGCACATTCATCCTCGGACTCTCGGCCTACTATCACGACTCGGCCGCTTGTCTGGTGCGCGACGGTGAGATCATTGCGGCTGCACAGGAAGAGCGTTTCACACGCAAGAAGCACGATCACAGCTTCCCGAGCAAAGCCGTCGAGTACTGTCTGCAAGAAGCCGGCATCGCCGCTTCCGACCTGGCCCACGCCGTCTTCTACGACAAGCCCCTCCAGAAGTTCGAGCGCCTGCTCGAAACCTATCTCGACTACGCTCCGGCAGGCATCCGCTCGTTTCTGCAGGCCATGCCCCTTTGGCTGAAAGAGAAGCTCTGGATACGCGAGCAGACCGCGCGGGAAACAGGCTTCGCCGGAACAGTTCTGTTCACGGAACATCACGAGTCGCATGCCGCCAGCGCCTTCTTCCCTTCTCCGTTCGAAAGCGCCGCCATCCTCACCATCGACGGAGTCGGCGAATGGGCCACCGGAAGTTTCGGGGTCGGCAAGGGCAACCGCATCGACCTGCTAGCGGAAACGCACTTTCCGCACTCGCTCGGGCTGCTCTACTCGGCCTTCACCTACTACCTCGGCTTCAAGGTCAACTCCGGCGAGTACAAGGTCATGGCTCTGGCCCCCTACGGCGAACCGAAATATACACAGAAGATCCTCGACGAGGCAGTCGACCTCCGCCCCGACGGCTCGATGCGCCTCAACATGAAGCTCTTCAACTATTGCCAGGGCCTGACCATGACCAACAGCGCATTCGACCGCGTCTTCGGAGGCCCGCCGCGCAAGCCCGAGTCAGAAATCGCCCAACGTGAAATGGACCTCGCGCATTCGATACAGCAAGTCACCGAGATGGCGATGCTGCGAATGGCAAACCATGTCCACAAAGAGACGCGCGAAAAAAATCTCGCTCTGGCCGGAGGGGTGGCGCTGAACTGCGTCGGAAACGGACGCCTGCTGCGGGAAGGCCCCTTCGAGAACATCTGGATTCAGCCCGCCGCCGGTGACGCCGGTGGCGCACTCGGAGCCGCTCTGTCGGCCTGGCACCAATACCTCGGCAAGCCCCGCACGGTCTCCGAGGTCTGCCGCGGCCGCATGGACGGCATGAAGGCGACCTGCCTTGGCCCGTCTTTCCACGGCGCAGAGGTCTCCGCCCTGCTGGAGTCCCAAGGAGCCCGTTACCGCCGCATGGACCGCAGCGAGCTCATCGGGTGGACCGCCCGGCAACTCGCCGAAGAGAAAGTGATCGGCTGGTTCCAGGGCCGCATGGAGTTCGGTCCGCGCTCTCTGGGCGCCCGCAGCATCCTCGCCGACCCGCGCTCGCAAAAAATGCAGTCGATGCTGAACCTGAAAATCAAGTTCCGAGAAAGCTTTCGGCCGTTCGCTCCGTCGGTGATCCGCGAGGCTGTCTCCGACTACTTCGAAATGGACTGCGACTCACCCTACATGCTGCTCGCGGCGCCGGTCCGGCAATCCATCCGGCACAGCATAACGGCCGAGGAAGAGCGGCTGTTCGGCATCGACAAGCTCAACGTCCCGCGGTCGGACATTCCGGCGGTCACGCACGTCGACTACTCGGCGCGCGTCCAGACCGTGCGCCCGGACGAGAACGGCATCTATTACGACCTGATCGCCGAGTTCGGACGCTTGACGGGTTGCCCGGTCGTCGTCAACACGTCGTTCAACGTCCGTGGCGAGCCGATCGTCTGCACACCGGAGGACGCCTTCAAGTGCTTCATGCGTACCGAAATGGACGTGCTGGTGATCGGCGATTTCGTCCTCGAGAAAAGCGAGCAGGGCGAACTCATGGAGCAAGAAGACTGGCGGGAGGTCTTCCAGCTTGACTAGCCCGGCCCCCCGGCAAGAGGCGAAACAAGCCCGCAAGTCGGCGCTGGCCGTGGGCCTGGTCTTGCTGGGCATCGCGGCGTGGAACCTGTGGAAAGATCGACCACCCGTCTACCTCACGACCGGCGGCATCGGCGTTGCCCTGCTGATCATCAGCTTCGCCTGGAGCACGGGCGCTCTCGTCTTCCACCGCAATTGGATGCGCATCGCCGGCGTGCTGGGCTATGTCAACTCCCGCATCATCCTCGGCATCACGTTCTTCTTTCTCATCACGCCGTACGGCCTCATCATGAGGCTCTTCGGCCGCAATCCTTTGCACCGCCGAGGCCTTCGAGAAGACACCTACTGGATCCCCCGCACCAAACCTCGCCAGTCCGCGCGGCAATACGAGCGGCTCTTCTAACCTGCATTTCTCACCACCCGACGGTCGAAGCACACGACACGACCGCCATGACTTCGTTGCGCTTGCTTGCCGTGCTCAATGTACTGTCAAGTACACCTGCGCGCGCCAAGCGGCTCGCGCCTCGCCCTGACGCCCCTCTCACGCACTTCGCCTCGCCACGTGGTGAGAAACACAGGCTAAAACCCTCCTGAGCAGCAGGAATGCGCCGTAGGTTGCCAGACAGTAGAACCGGTCCGGAGAGGGAGTGTCACTTTGGCGGAAGGGATTCGGCAAACTTCGCGGCCCCGTCTACCCACGCTCTCAGATCATTCCCGGATTCGATGCCCGCAGGCTCGACAAGCGCCCATCCCCTCATGACCCGTCCGTTCATGTCAGCCGGCTTCGCGTGAGGTTTCGCCAGCATCTCGTCTTGTCTGTTCTTGTCGAGGCGTACGATGAGCAACCCCTTCCACGTCCCGACACACATGTTGCCGTTGATCATGAAGCAGACGCCGCCGAACATCTTCCGCTCGGACACTCCTTTCCACCCCGAGAGAATGGGACGTATGCGCTGGCTCAACGCCTTGCCGTTCGCCATGTGCGATCTCTTTCGGCTCCGTGCATGCTCGCGAAGATGACAGCGGCAGCTTCGCCGTCCCAGAGACTTCGCGCTCAGAGACTAGCATGGAGCCCCTTTCCGACACATCCCCGTGCGCTCAGCTCGACTCTCCCGCACTCACGAACGCCATTTTCAAAAGACGATCCGCCTCTCTTCGTGGCCGACTTGGCAACTGCCCTGTAGCACGATGGTTTACAATGCCGTCGCTGCCATGAGTTCAAGGTGCAGGCCTGGCGGCGAGGCAATGAATCAGTCGGAGCCAGAAAGAAAGACGGGCAGTGAGATCCGATCATGAACCCAAACGATATCGATACAGGGGAACGGAAGCTTCTAAAGTACCGATCGGTCCAACGGAACGAGTCGTCCGGATTCACTCCCTGGCTCCCGGACGATGAGCACATCGCGCGCCGGAGCGCTGTGCTCGGGATCGAGCTGGATCTTGAGAAGGCAGGGCCGAGCTTGCCGGTGTCCGGGTGGAGGAAGCGGAAATGAAGCGGTTTCGATTCGGCCCCGGCCTGTTGGTCACGGCGGCGTTCATCGGTCCCGGGACGCTTGTCACCGCCAGCCGCGCCGGAGCGGGCTACGGGGTGGCTCTGCTATGGGCCGTTCTGTTCTCGGTGGCCGCCACCGGCATCCTGCAGGACATGGCCGCCCGCGTGGGCCTCGCCGGCCGGCGGGGACTTGCGGAAGCCATCCGCGACAGCCTGGCCAGTCGCTGGGTCCGAGTGGGCGCGCTCGGTCTGATTGCGGGGACGATCCTGTTGGGCAACGCCGCGTTCCAGACCGGCAACCTGATCGGGGCGGCGCTGGGCCTGAACCTGCTGTCAGGGCAGCCGACGGAGCTGCTGGCGCTCGGCATCGGCTTGCTGGCCGCCGGGCTGTTGATGACCGGGACCTATCGGACGATCCAGAATACGACGGTCGGGCTGGTCGGGCTCATGAGCCTCGTGTTCTGCGCGGTCGCCGTGCTCACCGCCCCAGACCTCGGCGACCTGATTGCCGGGCTATTGGTCCCCCGCCTGCCGCCCGGCTCTCTGCTGACCGTCCTGGCGCTCATCGGCACGACCTTCGTTTCCTACAACCTGTTCCTGCACGCCAGCACCGTACTGGAGCGCTGGCCCGACGCCGGCCGCAACGACGAGAATCTTCGGGAAAGCCGCTGGGACACGGTGTTCGCAGTGGCCCTCGGCGGCCTCATCACGGCGTCGGTCATCGTCGCCGCCTCGCCTCTCCTCGGCCAGGGCGCGGAAGAGGCCAACGCCGCCGCCGTCGCAGAGCAATTGTCCCCGATCCTCGGGCGTGCCGCACCCGTGTTTTTCGGCCTCGGGCTTTTCGCCGCCGGGCTGACCTCGGCCATCACCGCCCCGCTCGCCGCCGCGTATGCGGTCAGCGGCGCACTCGGCTGGCCGCCGGACCTTCGGAGCGGCCGGTTCCGGATGCTCTGGGGCTTCGTGCTCGTGACCGGCGTGGTCTGCGCGGTCACGCTCGGCGGCGCGCCCTACAGGGTCATCCTGCTGGCGCAGGCGGGAAACGCCGTCGTGCTGCCGCTGACACTGATCCTGCTGCTGATTGTCGTCAACAGGACCAAGATCATGGGCACCTACCGCAACTCACGACTTGCCAACGCCCTGGGCGCCATCGTCGTAGTGGTGATCTCGGGGCTGTCGCTGATGCAACTGGCCCGCGTCCTGGGACTGACCGGATAGCAGACGGGTGCTGAAAACACACTGCATGAAGTGGTACTGGCGGGGGGGTTCGAACCTCCGACCTCCTGATCCACAATCAGGCGCTCTAACCGACTGAGCTACGCCAGCATGGGCCAGTAATGCTTTTACTTTGAGTCCCTTGTGGGGCCTGTGTCAAGCCTGGGCGGCGCTCTGACGATGTAGAGGGCCGAGCTTTTCGTGTCGGTTTCCCTTCCCCGGCTCCCTTCACCTCCATACGAAGGGGTACTACGGAGGTCCCCCTCGTCGCATCTCCATGATTTCCGCCTCGCTGTCCTCATGCTAAGCAGGCCGGGGCGGAAAAAAAAGACTGAAGGGCTTCAGTACCAAAAACCCCGTGATTCGTGATTCGTGTCTCGTGATTCGCGAAAACCTTACAAAGCGTGTTGCTGGCGCGGGCGGATCGTTACCGGTTTTCGGGTTCCGGCTGGGGATCGGGGGCTTCCTTGTTGTCGAAGTCGATGTCGGAATCGGTTTGGAAGATGGTGGACTCGGCAGAGAATTTGCGGTAGTTGCGGAAGTCGATCCGGTTCCAGTTGCAGCGCAACTCGCCCCTCATGCACGAAAGGTTTTCGGAGTGGACGGGGAGAAGGTACTCTTGTCCGCCGATACGGACCAGACCGTATTCGATGTTGATCTCCAGGGTGTCGGCGGGGAAGCTCAGCGGCAAGTTCATGGCCTCCATCTCGATGCGGAGAACGCGCGCGGTTTCCTCGTCGATCCAGATAGCGCCCCGGTACTCGGGCAGATACGACACCGATGCGATACGAGCCTCCCAATTCGAGCGCGATTGCTCGACGTGGAACCAGTAGACCTTGCTCTTGGGCCTGGTTGAGGTGTCGGTCTTCCGGAACTTGAAGCTGGTCAGGGACCATGGCTCGAAGATGTTTCTCAGAACCGTTCCGAACTCTCCGGTGGACCACGTTCCGCCCTCGACCGCGCTCATTTCCTGCTTCTTGAGGAGCTTGCCGTTGACCTTGATGGAATGGTACGACTCGATGCCGTTCTCGATAGCGACCTCGGACTCAACGATGTCGAGCGCCATCCAGTCCGCGGGCTTGGTCTGACTCTCGAACCGCGAGACGAGTTGACGGCAGATAAAGTTCGGCAGATTGTCCGTAAAGGCTTCCGCTTGGGCGCGGGCCTTCTCGATGAGCGGATCGGGCGGCGGAGGATCGGTGTTCACGTCGAAAGTTTCGACGCCCTCGCCGGGAGCCGGTGGGAATTGCGATGGCGGAACAGCTGCTCTGGCCGCTCGCTCTCTCTGGATGCGAGCCGCCTCCTCCCTGGTCTTGCGGCGGAGGACGGGCGGACCGGGGTCGTCGCTGTCGACGGGTATGTGTTCCCTGGGCGGCGGATCGGAATAGTCCGAGGTGTCGGCGCCGGTCCGAATCGTAGGGCGATCTCCGGGTTGTGACGAATCCGCTTCGGAATCGTCAGCCGGTTGAGGAGCTTCTTCGCCTTCAGCTATGGGAGGGTCGTCGATGAAAATGCGCGTCGCGCTCAGGAAGCCTTGGGGGGAGCGGTCCGCTTCCACGCGGACCGTGTCGCCCTCATGAAGGTCCGCCAGCTTGACCTGTTCGTCTTTGCGCCAGACCTCGGTTTCCTTGAAGAGGTCGAACGTAATGAAGCGTTTGTCCGTGGTGACGATGACGAGCCGCTTTTCCGCGATCTCGTCCACGGTTCCGTAGTGGATCCGGGGACCGCCGTAAGGCGGCATGTCGGGCGCGGGAACCCTCCTTGAGGTTGTTCGGCCGCTGTCGGGGAACGGCGGATACGGCCTGGGAGCGCGTGTTGTCGGGACACGTCCGCCACTGGGGTCGGGAACCGGCAGAGGTCCCGGGTAGCGAGGTCCCGGCAACGGCTGCGCGTGCATGGGGATCGCCGCCGCAAGCAGCAGCAAAACGGCCAGTGCCGCAGGGATATGGCGTTGGAGAGTCAAGGCTCGGTGAATCCGTCGCCGATCGATGTAAAGACGTAGTTCGTCGAGAAATCGGTACAGGGTGTTTTGCCGGGTGGACACTCGGGCGTAGCCGACGATCAACCGGGTTGTCGTGGACGCGGGCGTCACGATGCTTTCCGCCCTACCGCGACTCCATAATGTCCAGGACAAACATACTGTATCGTCTAAATCCCGTCAAATCGCAAGTTATGCGAGGCGTATCGTTAATTACGAGTTGTGAGACACGAGCCACAGGAAGAGCGGGTGATATAATCCACGCGCTTTGGCGCGTCCACGAAGTCCGGGTTTTGTCGATCGGCCATCGAAACAGCCGGGGGTTCCGAGACTTCTCACCTCAGAGGGACTTCGGCGCAGCTTGGCCGGAAAGAGTTCCTGCGGAGATTGGGCAGGGCACCGATTGCCGGTCGAATCCTCCCGGTGGCGAGCTTGCCTGCCTTCGCGCAGAACCCGCCAGCCATTCCTTGCCGCCGTAGGCAAAGACCCGCGGCTGATTGTCCACGACGCGGTGCCGGGCGTTGTGGAAACCCCGATGCACTTGCTGAGGGAGCATCGCATAAGTCCCATCAAATCAAAAGGTGTGTAAGGCGTATCATAATTTACGAGTTGCGAGATATTGCAGAGTTGTGGAGGTGGTCGAAGAACTACAAATCGTGCGTGCTTGCACCGAGCGCTTGGAGCCACCACGCCGACCCCAGACACTGCCATTCTCCATTTTGCGTGGCGGCTGGTCGTCCTGATGGACTGGCCTGTATACGCCTGTGACTCCGCACGAGTTCATCTCCAAGTGGCGCGCCTCCACGCTCAAGGAGCGCTCGGCGGCCCAAGAGCACTTCATCGACCTCTGCCGGCTGCTGGGCAAACCGCCCCCTGCCGAAGCCGACCCGACCGGCGACCAATACTGCTTTGAGCGCGGTGCTCGCACCGACACCGGCGACGACGGCTGGGCGGATGTCTGGAAACGCCATCACTTCGCCTCGGAATACAAGGGCAAGCGCAAGGATCTCGACGCCGCATTCGAACAACTCCGCCAGTATGCGCTGGCTCTGGAGAACCCACCGCTGTTGATCATCTCCGACATGGCGCGGTTCTGCGCCGCCGTCGCTTCCGCCTACGGTTAGCCTGCGGACATCTTTGACGACGACGCACTCCGCGAGTTGCTGGCACTCAACACAGGATCGAAATGAGCGACAAGCTTAAGCAGGAATACCAGAACAAGCTCGGGGAGGAGTTCGGCGCAGTATTTCATGGTTTGCGGAATGACTGGGCCTGGGGCTTGATGAGAACCAAGGAGTTCAGGGAGTTGTTCAGCAACGCCGAGGATGTTGAACTCCTGAACTCCATCAGCGGCGGCGGATTCCTTTGGGATATTCAACACATCTTCTGGGACGACCTAATGCTGCGGGTGACGAGGCTCACAGACCCCATTCGTACCGCCGGCAAAGCCAACCTCACCGTCCAGGGACTGCCCGACTTCTGCACGGACCCGGAGTTGTGCAAAGAAGTACGGCGGCTGGTCGGCGTTGCAGTTGATGCCGCAGGATTCGCTCGTGACTGGAGGAACCAGCGCATCAGCCATAGGGACCTGACTCAAGCGATATCGCCCAACGCCGAACCACTTGCCCCCGCCAACCTGCGCCAAGTTGAGACTGCATTAGATGCAGTACATGCCATTCTGAACGTTATCAGCGAACGCTTGCTGGACTCGAGCATCGCGAACGATATCGTTATCCGACCAAGAACGCGTGCGTTCGTTTCCTACGTCAAACAGCTTGTCGAAGCCGTGCAGTATATCGACTCGTTCATCGATCCTAGCGGTAATCTACGTATCACCGATCATGGCGCCGCCAGCGACTTCCTTCAGAAACTCGGGTACAAACCGACGATGGAAAAGGTGAAGCGAATCATCGAGTTGCGGGAGGCGGCTCGCAGGTTCAAATAGGGTTTGGTGGAGCCACGCGGGATCCGTCCGGTGTCTTTTGGCTCTCATGGGCGTGCTTCTCGGTTCTGCGCCAACGTGCTGCGGTCAGCAGCGTCGCCGCGACGGTGTCAAGTGAAAGAGGATTCCGATTTGCTTCGGTCGTGGACGGTGGCGGCCCTCCGATTACGTCGAATTCAGAACGAAGGGCTCAACCAGGGAACCAATACCGCTATGAAGATATAAGGCCCTAATTATCAATACCTTACAAGAGATATGCATCGGAATCTCTGGCAGCTACAAGATGTAGAGTTTCCATCTCTGTTCGAATTCCTGTTCCTGAGCCTGTTCGCCGAGAAATCGTTGCAAGGCGCTTGCCGGGCGGAGCGGGACTGCTACTCTTCATGCAATGCCTAAGCTCCCGGACGATCACTGCACGCTGCGCGAACACTTCGCATGGGTGTACGGGACACTGGCAATGGTCCACGCCGCCGTCGTCGAGGGAAAGATCCGCTATGAGTCGCTGCACTTCATCATTCGAGGCCGCTTTCGAAAGGGGTACCTGTCCGGCAAGATGAAGATGCGACCACTGCACGACGACGAAAAGACCAAGATCGTCCATGCAACAACTTGCTGCTACTGCGGCCGTGCAGCGAAGCTCTCGTTGGATCATTTGATTCCCCAACTCAAGGGCGGGGCCGACGCCGCCGACAACATCACCTATGCATGCAGGAGTTGCAACTCGTCCAAAGGACCGAAGGATATGGTCCTTTGGCTCGCATCGAAAGAACGGTTTCCAGCGATTCTCGTTTTTCGCCGGTATCTCAAGCTGGCGGCTCGCTGGTGCGAAGACGCGAACCTGATGGATATTCCCTGGAACGACGTCCCTGATGCTGTTCTGCCGTTCGACAAGCGGTCTCTTCGGGTCGAATGGCCGAGCCTCACCGAACACCGGTTGTGGCCAGACCCACCGGACACATAATCCACCGTTGGGCGCCGGAGAAGGGGATCAGACCTCTGGTACACCAACGAGACGCGCGTCGGGTCTTCGCCGCAGATCACCGGGCCGGGCCGGGTGCCGTCTGTCGCTCTGAAGGCCTGGCAGGTTGAGCGCGTCTTCAGGGACGGTCGGGTGATATAATCCACGCGCTTTGGCGCGTCCACGAAGTCCGGGTTTTGTCGAGCCGCCATCGAACCCACGGCAGGGTTCCGAGACTTCGCAGCACAGGGGGGCTTCGGCAGGGCTTGGGCGGAGAGAGTTCCTACGGGGTCTGGGCGGGATACCGGTTACCGCTCGCATCCTCCCGGTGGCGAGCCTGCCCGCCTTCGGGCAGAACCCGCAGACATTCCTTGCCGCCGTGGGCAAGGACCCGCGAATGATCGTCCACAATGCCGTGACAGGGGTCGTGGAAACCCCGCCGCACTTGCTGAGGGAGCATCGCTTAACTCCGAAAGAGCTTCTGTTCGTCCGGAACAACCAAGTCCTGCCGGGGAGCCTGACGCTTAGCCCCTATCAATCCACCGACTGGGAGCTCGAATTAAGCGGGCTGGTAGGGCCAGCGCTGACAGTCAGCTTTTCTGATCTGGCCGGGATCGAGCAGACCGAGGTCGTTGCGGTGTTGCAATGCGCGGGGAACGGCCGCGCCTTCTATGCACGAACCGCCATGGCCAAGGGCACGCAATGGCAGTACGGCGGAATGGGACAGGTCAATTGGAAGGGCGTCCGCTTGAAGCAGTTGCTGGACTCCTCCGGCTTGATGGTGGGCGAGGACGCCCGGTTCCTGACGGCCGAGGGCCGCGATTCGCCCGCCTCATCGGACGACGACGACTACGAGCAAAGCGTTCCGCTCGCGGACGTGCTGGAAACGGCCCTGCTCGCGACGCACATGGACGGCGAGCCGATACCGGCCATTCACGGCGGACCGCTGCGGCTGGTGCTGCCCGGCTACTACGGGTCGATGAACGTGAAGTGGGTAAGCCGACTGCGGTTCGAGAAAGAGGCGTCGACGAGCCGCCACCATGCGCAGAGGTACCGAACGTTCCGGGAGCGCATCGAGCCGGGCAGCGAGCCGGAAGTGAGGGCGGAAACGACCCATCCAACCTGGCGGCAGAAAGTCAAGAGCGTCATCTGGAATCCCGTGAACGACGAGCGACGCCTCCTCGGTCCACTCACGGTGAGCGGCGTGTCATGGAACGACGGACGGACGGAAATCGTCGCCGTCGAACTTTCCCTGGACGGAGGAAGCACCTGGCAGCGAGTGAACGTCGAGGCCCCTCTCAGCCCCTATGGCTGGTACCCGTGGAACGTGACCTTCTGGTACGGGTGGAAACGGTACCTGGAAGGGGGCGGTAGCGCCATGGAATTCCGAGTGCGAGCGTTCGACGCCCTGGGCAGGTCCCAGCCGGACGATGGTTCCGTGCATTGGAATCCCTCTGGTTATGAGTGGTTTGGGGTCGATCGCGTAAAGATATCCTTGCACTAGCCGGCATAACTCATCACCTTACGGCCGCAGCACACGATAAGAAGGCCGTGATTCTTGAAAAGGCCGTGATTCGTGTATCGTGATCCGAGTCAGCAGGAGACGATATTGCCGATGGCTGTCTGTGCTGAAACGGGACTTAACCGAACAGGACGAGTAAGCTTGACGTGATGTTGCAACACTACTGTCAGCCCGTTGCTGTCAATCAGGTTCGAGGCGGCTTCACTGTACTTTCATACATCGAGAATGCTCACGCCTCTCAGACCAGCGCCAACCAAGACCGAACCAACTATGATCGGCATGATTACGTAGAAAAAGAAGTGAATGGCCGTCCCGGTTTTCTGCCCAAATCTCTTTCGCATCGGAACCAGTTTCCAGAACTTCTGCTCCGCCTTACCCAATCTGTAGATTGCCAAGCCATATATGCCGTAAGCGATCGCTAATGAGCCAAGCACGACTGTCGTCAGATCCATCTGTTTACTCCCACGAGAAGGCTAGCACAGACACCGCACCACGTTGTGCGCTTTCCGCCCTTCCTGCATCTCCAAGTGGCTCAGAAACCACTGTCGAACCTGTGTTACAAGGGGAGCGAGGCTGAGAGGAGGTCAACATGCACTTGATCACGCCTGCGTTGGATCACAGCCAGCCTGATCAATGACCCAGGGTCAGCAATCAAGATGATGGAGCTCGGCGGCTTGCGACTGGCGAACTCTGCGTTAGGAAGAGGATGCAGTAGACATCAGGAAGCTTCTCCAGCCGTCATTGTGGCAAGCCAGTGTCCTGTATTCCAGTTGCCAAAAAATCGGTATTGACCTCTTGCCGAGGGGCCGCAGCGAAGCCGTGCGCTGCTTGGTCTTGTTCAGGTCAGGAATCGGTGCGGTAGCGCGCCAACTGATCTTCGTCGAGCTCGACACCGAGGCCGGGGCCGCTGGGCGGCCTGGCGGTGACAGGTCCGATGGAAAGGGGTTCGGTGATCATGTCGGCGTCGTGGTAGAGGGGGCCGAGGAGGTCCGCCGGGTAGGTTTCACTGTCGATCGAGGGTTCTGCGACGGCCAGGTGCAGCATGGCGGCGGTGCCGACGCCGAGCTCGAGATTGCTGCCCATGGCGCACACGATGCCCGCCGCGCGAGCGACATGGCCGATCTCAAGTGTCGCTTGAATTCCTCCGTGCTTACCGGGGTAAACACTCAGGATATCCGCGGCATGATGCCGCGTCAGATGGAAAGCGTCGTTGAGCGTGAAGATGCTCTCGTCCGCCATGATGGGTATCGTGGTGGAGCGGCGGACATCGGCCATGGTGGCGGGGTCATGGACACCGACAGGCTGTTCGGCAAACAGAATATCGAGTTCTTCGAGCCGGGCCAGCATGCGGCGAGCCTGAGCGGCGTTCCATCCGCAGTTGGCATCGATGCCGATCGGGATATCCGGGCCGGCGAGTTCACGAACCGCCTTGACGCGGGCGAGGTCGCCGGCGGGGTCGAGTCCGACCTTGACCTTGAGGCATTTGACTCCCCAGTCGAGGAAACGCTCGGAGAGGGAGCATGCCTTGTCGATTCCGAATGCCCCGACGACCATTTTGATGGGCACTTCGTCTCGAAGGCGTCCGCCGAGGAGCTGATAGACGGGGACTCCGGCTGCCTTTCCCGCCAGGTCCCAGAGAGCCATCTCGACGGCGGCCTTCGTGAAGGGGTTCAGTTTCAGGACACGGTCCATTTTCCGGCGCACCAACGAGACGCGCGTCGGATCTTCGCCATAGATCGCCGGGCCGAGAAAATTCCTGAGCGCCTCGACGCAGCCGACGCTCGTCTCGCCGCTCCAGCGGGGCGCAACGGTGGCCTCGCCGAGCCCGATGAGACCTTCGTCGGTATGGACGCGGACGAGGACGTAGGGGGAATCGATGTGCTCGCCATGAGCGGTCTTGGTCGTCAGCCCCTTCTTGAGGGGAACATTGATAGGGATGGGCTCGATTCGGGTGATTTTCATTTCGGAATGCCGTTCGAGTGTCAGGTGGGGGCCGGCGGGCCGGGTTCAGAACAGGACGGCTTCTGTCATCTGTGTTGAGAGTAGCGTACATCGGATGAGACCGGATCGGTTCGTCCGGCGGTCAGGGGACATTTCTCATTACGTGGCAAGGACAAGTGCGTGAGAGGTCCGTCAGGTGATCAGACAGGAAGTCTGGGACGATACCGGCTAACGACCTGCTCGCGAAGGACAAGCCGAAGCGAATACACTGAGATTGCGGTCGAGCTTCACCGGCTGCCGGAGTGCTTTACCGTCGGAAGATCCGAGTCATGAACCTGAGACACATTGCGTTGCTGGCCGGCCTGCTTGCGGCCGGCTCCGCCCTGGGAGCAGACACCGAATCCGCGAAGCCCGTCACGGCGCGTGAGGCCCTGGGCTGGAAGCTATTCTTCGATCCGGTCCTGTCGCGTCCGAAGAACTTTTCGTGCTCGAGCTGTCACCTGCCGGACAAGGGTTGGGAATCAGGCGTGGCGCTGGCGGAAGGCGCGCACGGGGACCTGCTGCCACGCCATGTCCCTACGGTGGTGAACCTCGACGAGGCCGAGTTCTTCTTCTGGGACGGGCGAGCGGAATCGCTCGAGGAACAGGCGAAGGGGCCGATCGCCAATCCGATCGAGCTGGACTTGAAGCTCGATGAAGCCGTGGCGCGAGTGAGCGCCGAACCGCATTACCGCAAAGCGTTCGCGGCGCTGGGCGTCAAGCGCATCAGCATCGACGACATGGTCGGCGCGATCGCCGATTTCGAACGCCGCCTGGTTACCGGCGAGGCGGCCTTCGACCGCTGGCTGCAAGGCGACAGATCGGCGCTGAGCGAGGCGCAGAACCGCGGTCGCATGATCTTTTTCACCACCGGTCAATGCGCCCTCTGCCACATCGGACGCAACTTCACCGACGGCGATTTCCACAATATCGGGACCGCTACCGAAGACGACAAGGGACGGTACGCCGTCACGAAAGACGAAGCGGAAATGGGCATGTTCAAGACCCCTTCCCTGCGCAACTGGAAGGGCCGCGAGCCGTTCATGCACGACGGCCGATTCACCACATTGAGTGAAGTGGTCGATTTCTACAGCGATCCGAAGGACAGCGGGATCGGCGAGACGGAGATCGATCCGCTCGAGCTGGGCGACGACGAGAAAGCCGACCTCCTCGCCTTCATGGAAGCGCTCAACGGCCCTTGGCCCGACCTCAAACCGTTCGAGGCGGCTTGGCGGAAGATGGTTGAATAGAGCTGTCGCCGCACGGGCTTCGGGCGTCCCACCTGGACGTTCGAACGACCGCGGATCGGATAGAATCCCATCATGATTCGCATCGCGTTGTTACTGCTTCTCGCCGCAACCACCGCCACGGCGCAGAGCGAGCCCTTTGCGGCTGTCGCTCGCAAGACGTTCATCGACCTGCTGAAGTTGCCGCAGGAGCATCCCACGGTGGACGTTGCGGCGCATGGGACACGAACCGAGGAGGGCCTGATCATCGAAGACGTCTCCTGGAAATCACTCGATGACGAGACGGTTCCGGCCTTCGTCGTCAAGCCCGCGAAGATTGACGGGCGGCTGCCCGCGGTCATCTGCCTGCATGGTTCGAGCGGCAGCAGGGAATCGATGGTCACGAAGGAGTTCGGCCCGGGAGAGTGGGTGCGCTACGGACGCGACAAGCCCCACACGCGAATGCTGGGGTGGGCTCGTGAACTGGCGCGGCGCGGCTATGTCGCGCTCTCGATGACCCAACGCGGGCTCGACCGCCGCGGCCCGCCGGTCAACACGCAATCCAATGTGCTTCTGACACGGGATCGCACGGGCATGGGGGCCGTTCTGCATGAAATCCGGCAGGCGGTGAGCTGGTTGTCCGAGCGCCCGGACGTCGACCCGAAGCGGATCGGCGCGACGGGCATGTCTTTCGGGGGGATTACCTCTTTCTACATGTGGGTGATCGATGAACGCATCGCGGCCGCCGCGCCCCTCTGCGGCGGAGTGGGATCAGTGGATGTGTTCACACGCAAGGGCCGGATCAGTTATCACGGCACCTACTGGTGGGTTCCCGGCATGCTCGCCAAAGGCGACCAGGCGGACTTCGCGGCGGCGATTGCGCCCAAACCGCTGATGCTCTGGGCGCCGACCGAGGATGTCGGGATGCCGAAGGAAGGCGTCGATCAGTTTGCCGCCACGGTGCGTCCTGCTTTCGAGCGCGCGGGCAGACCCTCGGCGCTCGTCGTTCATCAGCAACCAGGCGGCCACTCCTTCACCATTGCCGCGTTCGAGGCGATGGTCGAGTTCTTCAACGAACACCTGTGACGCGGCTCGGCCACAAGAGCGCACGCCGTTGGCAGGTCAGGAGTGCGGCAGGTCGCATGTTTTCGATCCGGGGCATACAATGTTGGTTCCCAACCTCATGAACCGTATCGGTCATCCAACTGCCGCTTTCAAGACCGGAGTGACATCGGGCTTACTGGCGGTGATGCTATGCGGCCTCGCTCTCGGCGCCGAAGTGACGCCCAAACGGCTGAATGAATCCCGGAGCGAACCTCATAACTGGCTCAGCTATTACGGCTCCTACGACGCATGGCGCTACAGCGAACTCGATCAGGTCAATCGCGGCAACGTCAAGAAACTGATTCCGGTCTGGACGTTCCAGACCGGCGAGATTGACGGTGGGCTTCAATCGTCGCCCATCGTTGTTGACGGTGTGATGTACATCACCGGCGCGTGGAACCGTGTGTTCGCGATCGACGCCGCGACCGGCGAAGAGTTGTGGCACTACTATCACCCTCGGACGGAGGAGATTCCCGGTCTCTACGGCACATGGAACCGCGGCGTTGCGGTCGGGCACGGCCTGGTGTTCATGGGAACGCTCGACAACAAGCTGGTGGCTCTCGACGCCAAGTCCGGCCGCGAGGTCTGGCAGGTCGAGATCGAGAACGCCAAGCAGTGCGGCTGCAACATCACCGGCGCTCCTCTGCTCGTCAAGGACAAGATCGTGACCGGCGTCACGGGCGGCGATTCGGCCCACCGCGGCTACATCAGCGCATTCGACGCGAAGACGGGGCGGCACGCCTGGCGCTTCTGGACGATCCCCGGTCCCGGTGAGCCGGGTAACGATACCTGGAAGGGAGAAAGCTGGAAATTCGGCGGCGGCTCGAGCTGGATCACCGGCTCCTATGATCCCGAGCTCGACATTCTGTACTGGGGAGTGGGGAACCCGGCCGCGGATTTCTACGGCGAGTCCCGCAAAGGAGACAACCTCTACACCGATTCGATCGTGGCGCTCGATCCCGACACGGGTAAGCTGATTTGGCACTATCAGGAGATTCCCTACGACGTTTGGGACTGGGACAGCGCCTACGAGATCGTGCTCGTCGATCTGGAATACGGCGGTGAGAAGCGCAAGCTGCTGGTGAATCCCAACAAGGGCGGCTTCACCTGGGTGCTTGATCGGACCGATGGCAAGTTCATCAATGCCTGGCCCTTGGCGGACAACATCGACTGGATCTCGGGCATTGACGAGAACGGAAAACTTCTCGACCGCAAAGAGCCCAAGGTCGGCGAGACGATGAAGATGTGCCCGTCGATAGGCGGCGGACGGAGTTGGAATCACGGCGCCTACAGCCCCCAGACCGGCTGGTTCTATACGACGGGGATCGAGTGGTGCCAGGAGGTACTCTCCCGCGCCGAGGAACCGCGCGAAGGCATGACGTACTTTGGCGGCGAGTTTACACTGGCTCACACCGACAAGGGCGAGCCCGGAGGACATCTTTCCGCTTACGATCCGATCACCGGGAAGCAGCATTGGCGGATCCGCCACAAGTACCCGCTGCTCGCCTCGCAACTGGCTACGGCAGGAAACCTTCTGTTCACGGGTGACGCAACCGGAAAAGCATTCGCTCTCGATGCGGAGAGCGGCAAGGAACTGTGGTCGTTTCGGACCGGATCCGGCATCCGCAGCTCGCCCATGACGTACGCGGTCAACGGCAGACAGTACGTTGCGATCCCAAGCGGCTGGGGTTCGGCGCTGGCGGGATTGATCACGCAACTGTGGCCGGAGGCCGAGGACTTTCCGAGCGGCGCGACACTGTTCGTATTCGCTCTACCGGAGTAATCTGATTGATGGCCGAGACGATGCTTCGCAATCGATCCAAGTCGCAGCCCGCAATGATGCAGGGACCTTGGCCGCTACTGACGGCGATCGCTGCCGCCGCGATCTTCTCCGCCGGCGCCTTGACCGCCCAGCCCACGGTGAATCTCAAGGACCCCGACTTCATTGCCAAGGGTTCCGCTCTTTTCGCACAGAACTGCGCAACCGGCTATTGCCACGGCTCCGAGGGCCGAGCCGCGCGCGGCCCCGACCTGCGCAACAAAGATTGGGACCCGCAGGAGCTCTACGACGTCATTCACGGCGGCGTGCCCGGCACGACCATGCCGCCCTGGAACAATATCCTGCCGAACGAGGACATCTGGGCGGCGACGGCCTACATCATCAGCCTCGGTCCGGGCAATCTCGCCTCGGCAACGATCTCGGTCACGCGTTCGGGCAAAGGCGCCGAATCCCTGACTGGCGACGCCAAGCGCGGCCACGACCTCTTCTTCGATCTGAACAACCAGAAGCGCTGCGCCATCTGTCACAGGCTCGGGGGGAAAGGAACTGCCGTCGGCCCCGACCTTTCTTCAGCGTCGGCGAAAAAGTCGGCGGATGAATTGATGACGGATATTCTCGACCCCGGTGCGTCGATCGCCGAGGGGTTCGATCAGGTTGTGGTGACGTCCACGTCCGGTGAAACGGTCGCGGGCGTGAAGAAATCAGAGACGGATGAGCGCATTCAGGTCTACGACAAGGAGGCCGTCCCGCCGCCGCTCCGTACGTTCTACAAAGACCAGGTCGACAAGGTGGCGAACCGGCAGGCCTCTTCCATGCCGGCGAACTACGAATCCATCTATGCGCGCGATGAGCTGGAAGCCATCGTGGCCTACTTGAAGTCGGGCAACTTCTAGCCTGACTTTCACGGAGCGCCGTGGCAGGCGCTTTTTCCGTACGGGGAAGAATCCCGTAGAGTAAGGGGTTCGCTGAATCACCCATGCCTGCCTTCAACACCCTCGAAGAGTTTCAACGCAAGCATGATTTCTTCGTGGCTCTCGACTCCGACGGCTGTGTCTTCGATTCGATGGAGATCAAGCACAAGGAGTGTTTTACACCCGCATTCATCAAGATCTGGAACCTTCAAGCCGCCGCGAAGTACGCGCGGCAGGTCTGGGAGTTCGCCAACCTCTATTCGGTCGATCGCGGCATGAACCGCTTCCCGGTTCTGATCAAGTCCCTGGATTTGCTCAGCGACTACCCCGAAGCCATGCGGCGAGGCATCGAGATTCCCGACCTTCAACCACTGCGGGACTTCGTGACCTCCGGACTGCCGCCGAGCAACGCGTCGCTCGAGGAAGTGCTCCAAGAGAAACCCGACCCCGTGCTGGTCCGGACGATGGCATGGAGCCTCGCCGTCAACGCCGCGATCGCCGACATGGTGAGCGGCGTGCCTCCCTTCCCCAACGTGGTCGAGTGCCTCGACCGTATCACCGCCGCCGCCGACCTCGCCGTGGTTTCCGGCACGCCCGGCGAAGCGCTGCGCCGGGAATGGGACGAGCATCGGGTCGACCGCTACCCCGCCATGATCGCCGGACAGGAACTCGGCAAGAAGACCGAGCACCTCAGAGTGCTGACCGCGGGCAAAGGTTATGTCAGAGACCGCATGCTGATGATCGGCGACGCTCCCGGGGACCTCAAGGCCGCCCGCGCCACCGGCGTCCTGTTCTACCCCGTCAACCCCGGCCACGAAGAAGACTCCTGGAAACGCCTTCGCGACGAAGCCCTCGACCGCTTCTTTGCCGGCTCCTACGGGGGAGACTACGAAGCCGCTCGCATTGCCGAGTTCGAGAAGCTGCTTCCCGAGATGCCGCCCTGGAAACATTGATCGTCGTATGGCGTGGGTTGCCCTCCGAAAGCAAGTACGATAGGGAACATCCACGACGGCAAAAGGGGGATTCGGTCCTCTACACTTGGTTTTATTTCCTCGACTCGGGTTATCCTTCGAAGGCCGAGCGTAACAGCCCGTGGCAACAGCCCCGCTGCATTCAAACGGCGATGCATCGCGGCTGAACTGCGTTGCTCGTCGGTCCAATATGACCAATATGCTCCCTCGTCGCGTCTTGTCAGCCGGGCACAGCGCCGTTCACGGCGCTGTGCGGGCCGTTCTCGCAGCTGCGCGGGGTTTCCCCACGGACTGTAAGTGAGAAGCACCGCGAAACACCTGACCTGGATGCAGAATGGGGCCCTCTTTCTTTTAGGCTTCACACTATCGCTTCCTGGTCAAGAAGTCCCCGTAGAACTATCTCCGTCCGATCCGGTCTTCCGAGCGGAAACCGTCTTGATGGAGGTGGAGGTCAAGGTAACCGACAAGCAAGGCCGGGCTGTTTCTGACCTGAACCGCGAGGACTTCAGGCTTCTCGAGAATGGGGAGTCCCAAAACATTCGCAGCTTCGAATACGTGGCGGAGCCAAGCCTCGACAAATTGGCAGCTCGGGAGGCCCGCGACCCGAGTACACGTGACTCTACCGCGAAAGCCCAACGTCCGGATCGCCTGCCGCAAGGGACGACGTGGATATACATCACAGGACGAGTCAATCCCGAGGATCGCAAGCGGGTCTGGCGCCGGATGACTCAGTTTCTCGACCAGAATTTACAGCCCGGCGTGCTCGTCTCAATCGAGGGTGGTCAATTCACATCCTCACGCGCAACCCTCCAGGATGGAGTCCGCCAGCTCATCGAGAGAGGGGGCACGCCGGGATCCCTGGCGGATCTCGAATCGGGACAGCAGGGAGTCCGGTTCGGCGAGATCGAATACGACCCGCGCTATCAGGCGCGCATCGACAACTTGAATGACGTCTTTGCCGATCTGGCCCGACAGCGGATGCGGTACTTTGGCGATTTCTTCCTTTACCGCTATATCGACCTCGTTAAGTCGCTAAGCGTTCTGCCAGGCAAGAAGGTTGTCATCCTGCTAACGCGCGGCGCTTTGGGGACGAACGCAAACAAAGATGTCATGCGCCGTCTCATCGCCGAAGCGATACGGGCTCGGGTGACCTTCTACGTCGTGGAGACTCCGCGTTTGAGCGCGCGAAACCCCTATCTCCCCGATGCTACCTTCCCTGGCTATCAACTACCCGCAGACGGCAGTCTTCGCATCGTACTCAATTCCGCAGATTACAACGTGCCAAGAATGAACATGGGGCTGCCTGCCTCGTCTCTCACGGCTCCGACAGGCGGCAAGGCAGCCAGGAACGTTCTCGGCCTGGGAAGCGTCCTCACTGCCGTTTCGGATTCGCTCCGAGGTTACTACGTGATCGGTTATTCCCCTGAGGATCCCAACTCGGAAGACCGCCGCCGCAACATTCGAATCGAAGTCAACCACCCTCGACTCACCCTCGACTACCGCAAGGCTTACTACGAACCAACCCACTTCGCACGACTGAGCCCGACGGAAAGGAGGATCGACCTTCATCACTACCTCAAGCACGACGTCCCGTTCACCGACATCCCGCTGACCTTGGCTTATGACTTCTTTCGAAGCGATGACGGGGAGGCCGTTCTCTATGCAAGCGTCGGCATTCACTCCAGCTACCTGCCGGTTGGGAAACAGAAGAAGCGGTCTGAGATTCGCTTTACCGCTCTCGCTCAGGCTCGCAATGTGGAACGCCGGAAAGACCCTTTCTACGTGCAGAAAGATGTGCAGATCCGCGCAAGCGCCAAATACCTGGAAGCGTTTCTCCAAGCCCGCGGAGCCGTCTTACACGTACCCATTGAGATGAAGCTCGGGCCAGGAAAATATGAATGGAAGGTCGTACTGCGTAATGAACACAGCGGCGATGTCGGCACCTACAAGACGGTAATCGTTTTGCCGGACCTTGCCGGACGAGAGCAGTCGAGTTCTCTGCTGCTCACGGGCTGCTATTCTTCCGAACTCGTTCCTCAGATCAAGCGGCGGGACATGAGTTCCTCCAGCGCATCGGCCCAGGAGGGTGTCCTTGTCGACCGCAAGCGGTTCTACACCGATTCCTCCCATACCTATCGCAAAGGCGACCCCATCTATCTTGTGTACGACCTCTATGATGTCCCGGCACAAGAAGAG
Organism: Bryobacterales bacterium; assembly: GCA_026713545.1. GTDB lineage: Bacteria > Acidobacteriota > Terriglobia > Bryobacterales > UBA6623 > JAPPLB01. The sequence goes on along the minus strand of JAPOOG010000045.1, from coordinate 71,793 downwards.
AGCACCTTGCCAGCGACGAAGCTGATGCTCATCCGCGGCCAGCAGCAGATGAATGCACCGGAAGTCACCGACTATCGATACGAATGGCGTCGTGAGAGCTCTGACGTGCGCTACCTGATGGCTCTCGACAGTGCGGGACTGGCACCGGGCGACTATCAACTCCTGGCTGTCCTTCCGAACGGCAAGGAAGCGATCTATCGGAACTTCAGCGTGGTGGCCGACAAACAACCCGATCTTTGGCTCGATCCAAGTCACGCTCTGATGAGCTGCAAGATGCAATGACCCCCGTTCGCCGGATTCGGAACTGCTTCCCTCCCCCTCTTGCTTCTCAGCGCACGCTCCCCCGAAACTGAAGGATCGCGTATCGGCCGTGGCCGGCGCCTGACCGAAGGAACCTGCACATGATCCACGTACCACTCATCCGCTGGGGGGAGCCCTATCAGAGCATGGACGTCGACAAAGTCGTCCACTTCAACACCGGCGAGCCGATCGCCGAGGTGAGCCAAGCCCTGCCCGGCATGGTGCGGCGCGACATGCGCAAGACAAAAGCCGCTCGCGACGTTCTGCGTGAGATTCCGTGCCGCGAGCTAATTGCGATGGTCCAGAAGGCCGGTCAACTCTTCATGACCGAGGAACTGCCGCTCGGCGACGGTACGCAAACACCGGATGATTTCGTCCGTCAGCAATCGGCCACCACCGGCCTGCCAGAACACATGTGCAGGATGAACATGGACAAGATCGCGTTCGTGCTCAGCCAGATGGACCGCATCCTCGATTCGCTCACGCGCGGACTCGATCTGGACATCCTCACGAAAGGCCACGGCTATGACGCCGACGGCCGGTTGCTCAGCTACCAAGCTCAGACCGACGTGCTCGGCATGGTGCTGCCGAGCAACTCGCCCGGAGTCCATACGCTCTGGATGCCGGTCATCCCGATGCAGATCGGCCTTGTCCTCAAGCCCGGCCCGCAGGAGCCGTGGACTCCCTACCGCATGACCCAGGCCATGATCCAGGCGGGCGGGCCGGCGCAGGCCTTCTCCATCTACGCGGGCGCGGGAGATGTCGGCGCGGCCGTGCTGCAGGCCTGCCGCCGAACGATGCTGTTCGGCAGCCAGGCCACGGTCGACCAGCACTCCGGCAACCCCGGCATTCAAGTCCACGGACCCGGCTACAGCAAGATCCTCGTCGGCGACGACGAGGTGGATCACTGGGAGAAGTATCTCGACATCTTCGTCACCAGCATCGCTTTGAACAGCGGACGCAGTTGCATCAACTGCTCCGGTATTTGGGTCCCTCGCCACGGCAGGGCCATCGCCGAAGCCATCGCGCAGGAATTGGCGAAGATCGAAGCCCTCCCACCCGAACATCCGGAAGCCAGCCTGGCCGCCTTCACTGTTCCCGGCGTTCCCGAAGCCGTCTCAGCGGCAATCGACGCGGACCTCGAGGCCACCGGCTCGGACGATCTCGTCCAAAACGTCCGGGGCACGCCGCGCACCATCACCCGCGAGCACTGCGGCTACCTGCTACCGACGCTTGCCTACTGCGCCTCTCCGGAAGAACCGATCGCGAAGAAAGAGTTCATGTTCCCGTTCGCGACGGTGGTCGAATGCCCGCAGGACGAGATGCTGGCGAACATCGGCCCCACGCTGGTCTGCAGCGGCATCACCCAAGATCCTGAGTTCCAGAGGACGCTGCTCGATTCCGATGACATCGACCGCTTGAACCTGGGCGCCATCCCGACGACGAAGCTGGACTGGTTGCAGCCCCACGAGGGGAACATCGTCGAGTTTCTCTACCGCGCGAGAGCGTTTCAATCGGCCTCGGCGGCTTAGACGATATTTCGCACCACATGAGGATGCGGAGCGCGTGAGAGGTCCATTGGGAACCGAGCGGTAACTGCGCAGGATGATCTGGCGACCGGTCACGGCCGCCCCCCCGACCTCGACGCGCACTGAAGCGCTATTGGTGTGATGTCAGGATGGCTCCATCATGATGGTGCGAACTCAGGATTCCCTCAATTCTGAGCGGTCTTTTAATGACTTTTTCTTGAGGCGATCTCAGGCCGCGTAGCGCAGGTGGACTTCCAGCTTTTCGAGAACGATCTCCGCACCGGGGCGGTACGGGGCCCGTTGGGAAATGCGAATCTCGACATGGTTCTCGCCCCGCCGACAGAGCCGCGGGTCAACCTTCCATTCCAGGCGCAGGAGCTTCTGCTCGGGGTCGACTTCGAAGATGCCGCTGCCCCCGGAAATACGCTGCGGCTTGGGGGAAAAGATCTGAGGGTCTTTCCAGGCTGGGCCGCGTAGCAGCGACGGGAGCCGAACACCGTTCAGTCTTGCCTCGAACGTATCGCCTTCCTTGAACTCGACATCCCAGCGGTCCGGCCTTCGGAAGAGAACCGCGCGCAGGCGGAGCGAATCCACGCGCTCCGCAGACGTGTGGACGGGATCTGCGATCCGGATGGCCAGCCGGGCAGGCCGGCCCGTATTGGCCAGCGTGAGGGGCAGCGGAGAGTCCCGGTTGTGATTGAAGTAGCCCGTGGACCACGGATATCCGCCACGTCGCTCGACAAAGAAGATCTTGTCCTTCCACCGCAGGGTCTCCGGGCTGCCGGCCTCGTAATATGCCTGCCGCTGAGAGAGTGGGCCGGGGCGTGCGCCGATCTTCTCACAGGCTTCGGGCGGTGCGTTCGACCAGTTGAAAGTCACGACACTGTCGGCGCCCTGCTGCCACCAGTTGGCAAAAGCTCCTCGAAACGCTTCGATCGACGGATTACGATAGCCGTCGGTGGTGTGATGGTCGTCGAAACAGGGTTGCAGCTTGATGTTGCGGCCATCGATTGCCCGGCGGTACCCCTCGACGTCAACATCCACCGAACGCGAGCCCAGTGTCAGGATGTCCACCAGGTTCTGCCGCGCCCACTCCTCGATATCCAAACCGTCGACCCGGCAGCCCTTGATGCTGCGTGGAACACGGGCCGCAAGCAAGATCGGCCTGCCGTTCTGACAGGCGACGCCGAGAAGCATCTCCCGCACCATGCGGACAAACGTGGTGACGTGCCCCCGCAGCTCCCACTGGCGTCCCGGCGGGAGGCACGGCATGTGGCGGGCAAAGTCCAGTTGGAAGCCATCGAGCTCGTAGTTCTCCGCCAGCTCGCGCAGCACATTGATCTTGAAGCTCCTCACGCCGGGTGCGGCGAGATTCCACATTCCCTGCCACCACCAGGTCTTGATCACCCAGTCGGGGTTGGCTTCTTTGGTCGGATTCATCCGCTTCATCTCGAGGCCGCCTTCCGGCGCGAGTTCAACTTCACTGATGCGGTGGTTCCAGAAGACTTCAAGCTTGCGTTGCCGGGTCTGCTCGATCAGCTCACCGACCCAGTCGATTCCCTGCTCTCGCCAAGCATCGAGCGCGTTGTAGTTGAAAGCGGGCAGGACCTTGCTGGGATAGGTGGCCGTGCCCGGGTCTCCACCGATATCCCACCACAGGCTGTCGATCTGGCTACCGGCCTCGTCGGCGTAATGGAAGCGATAGTCGATCCACTGCCGGAAGTCGGCGTCGAATTGGCTGAAAGCATCGTATTGGACGACGATGCGCCTGCGGCGGTTGACAGCGGCAACGTGGCCTTCCGAGAGCGGAACAGGATCGCGGTCAGCCTCTTCCGCAAGCGCTGAAAGCGATTGGACGCACGCGGCCATCGCACCGGCTTTCAAGAACGACCGCCTGGAAGAAGACCGCTTTATCTCTTCATTACTCATCATCGACCCAACTCTTCCTTCCCGCGCCAGGATGGAAGCTTCGAAGCTGTATCAACGGCCACCGGCTACCTTGCTTTCGGCCTTCACCGTACTCGCTGTCAAGAGCGGTTCGGAGCCTGGCCCGGTTTCCTCGATGCTCCCTCGAAGCCTGTAAGTAAAGCTCGATTCGGGAATAGTTCCCTCCGCTTCGCCTTCCAATGAGAGACGGTAAGTCTGGTGGAGCCCGGCAGGCGTGAACGTAAGCCTATGCTGAAAGCTTTCGATGACGCCCCGCGCTTCGACTTTCGTGCCGAGGATCTTCGTTCCGTCCTGCGTGATGCGGGCAAGCAGCGGAGTCAGGCGGACGCGGTTCTTCGGGGCAAGATGCATGATCACTACACCACGGTCGGGATCGATCTCGACCCTCTCCATTCCGCGCACGCGGCCCAGCCGACCCTCGAGAGAGGCTATGCAAGAAGCGCATCCCGAATCCTGAAAGGCAACTTCAACACGTAGAAACTCCGCGTCGAGAGAAGGCGCGACCACAAGAAGCAGGATGAGGGCAAGGCACGGCATTGTTGAAAAACGCACGCTATATCCGTCCCGTCAAAAAATTCCGAAGCGCTTTCTCCTCGGAGCCGACTTTCTCGATTCCAGCGCTCGCATGATGGCATCATGGGCAAGCGGCGCCATGACCTGGTAGCCGGCGCCGTCAGGATGCAGGCCGTCAGCGGCGAGGTCGGCTTGCAGATATCCATCCGGATCGACCGTCTTCGCAAAGTAGTCGAGATAAACAAAGCCGCGCCCCCCGCACATGTCGGCAATCCACTGATTCAATGCAAGGATCGTGGCGGGCGGGGGACCCGGCGGCCTTTCGTAATTCGGATTGTTTGTTTTGTGATAGTCACTGACCGGAAGTATCGACGCGAAGACCGGCGTGACACCGTGAGCGACCGCCAAGTCCGCGATCAGCGAGAGGTTGTCCCGGATCGTCTGCTGCGAAATGCCGCGAGCGATGTCATTGGTACCGGCAAGAAGGACCATCACTTGCGGCTCGAGGTCAAGAACATCGGCCTTCATGCGAGCCAGCATTTGTGAAGTGATCTGCCCGCTGATCCCACGGTTGATGTAGTCTCGACCCGGGAAGTACTGATTCAAGGTCCAGCCATCCGTGATGGAGTCGCCGAGAAAAACTACGCGCGGTTCTTCCGGCGAAGGAGGGCCGAGCATGCTGTTGGCTTCGGCGTAGCGGGCCAAGTTGTCGCGGTCGGCATTGCGAAGCCGCTCTTCCTTCACGTCAAGCAATACCCGGAAATGCTGCTCGATCTCGTCGACATCAATTCGCAACTCCGCCAACTGCCGCTGGACTTCGTTACTGAAAGGATTGGCACGAGGCACGGTTTCCGCGATTTGGACATAGATCCTGGCATTCAGCAACAGTTTGTAGATGACTCCGAGGTGGCCGCGTGTGGCGCCGACCTGCAACATCTCTGTGGCTTGGCGGACGTTCTCCAGAAGCGGAGCTCCCGCGTGTGCCAACTCCGGCGCGGCCATTGAGGTGGCCTCCATACGATCCCCAATGCTGTTGTAAATCGGGACGGCCTCGCTTTGCGTAAGCGGCTTCGTCTCGGCTTGCGCCGAAAAACCTTGAAGCGAGAGTGTAATAAGAACGGCGCAAGAGATATGTTGGAGGCGCATGGTCCTCTCTATCGTAGAACCTTTGCGCAATCCGGTCGGGGTCGACTAATGTGCCTCGACCGGCAATGGCCAACCGATGAGCCCTTTCAGGAACTCGATGCGCCGTGACTGAAGAGTGCCCGGCGATGAAGTGACCCGCACGCCTCGGACTGTCCTCAAGCAAATCCATTCCCGCTGATAGGGATCGTGCCGTCGGACCCCTCTCCTGCGGAGCGGTTCCGTTGGAGCATGGGCGAGAGTACTTCCCACACATCGCTCGGGCTGATAGCCCGCATGACGGGATCAGGCCGCTGCTCATGCTTATAGCTCGTAACCGCTGAGGAGTCGCGGAGCACGCGAAAGGTGGAACCGTACGGTCCGTTACGCGTGGGATCAGTCTGACCGAAGACCGCGACTCCGGGAAGGCCAAGAGCCGCAGCAATGTGCAGGGGACCACTGTCGACACCAACCACAGCCCGCGCCCGCCGCGTCGCTGCCATCAAGCCCTCAACAGACGACGGATGCAACAGAGCTGCGCCGGCCGGAGCCTGTTCGACAATTGCTTGCGCCTCATGCCGCTGAAACGCCGCACAGTCGATTACGAGCGGCATCCCGGTTTCCCGGAACAGAATCATTGCCAGCTCGGCGAAGTATTCCGGTGGCCACTCCTTGGCTTTCCAACCGGCGAATGGGCTTGCGAGGACATAGTCTCCTTCCGGCAGATACGGCTCAGGCTTGCCGGGCGGCAGCGGGAACTCGACCGCCGCATCCACCGCCAGTGTGCGAACGTCCCATCCTGATCGCAGACTCTGCTCGACGGCTCTCGCCAAATCCAGGTTCTTGTCGACGACGTGGGCAGCGTCTGTGGGTACACTTTCTGAATAAAAAGCCGCTGCAAGGGGCTCACGGATTTCGCTACCCGGAAAGCCGAACACCTTATCGGCCCGGCTGAAGAAGGTCACTGCCGCGGATCTGAGCAGCCCTTGAAAGTCGACAGCGACGTCGAAGCGGTGCTCGCGCAGCAGTCTGCGTGCCGCTGCCACTTCCCGCAATGTCGCAAAGCGGAAAGGACCGCGACGAGATTTCCCGACCGGGAGTACGATAACGCGGTCAACGCCAGGGTTATCTATGAGCAACGCGCTCCAACGCTCACGAACGACCCACGTCAGCTCCATCCCCGGGATCGTTCGCTTCAGATGGGCTGCCGCCGGGAGAGCGTGAATCACATCCCCCATCGAACTCAGGCGAACGATGAGGATGCGAGGTGCGTTCCTACTTGCGCCCGTGTCGGTGTAAGACATCATCAACGACGCTGCCGGTAACCGACTTCTCTGCGTCCACCGAACCGGCGGATGGGAGGAGTTGGAGCAGCTCCTCCTGCTCAGCTTCGTCACAGAGTACCACGCTGTCCGCCACGCCTAACGCCGCGACAAGCTGGACCCGAGACGACTGATCGAGCACCGTGGGGCGTTCGTCCCGATCGGGACGAACGAGGACCAGCAACGAATCACATCCCTGCTTGACTTGCGCCAGCGCCTCGGGGTGCTCGGCACGGATGATATCGAACCAACCATAAGCCACGGCAATCACCTGGCCTCCAGCAGACAGCGATTGGATGCGTTGCCGTGTTTCCTCAAGAGTGAGGATCTTCTTACGGGTGTCCATGCAAAAACTTGTCGAACGAGAAAGCGGGAAGGCGAGTGACGCCAGGAGGGTGTTCCTTTATGGTGCCACACAGGCACAAGCTTCGCAGTCACACCCGTTTCGATCCGTCAGCTTGGCTTGCCGGTCTCCACCCACTTTGTTGTGCCCATCTCCCATTCACTCCGTTGCGCTCAAATCCGGCGGACTCGGGGAAGTACTGGTGATAGAATCTTGGTGGGTCCGCCGGACAGGCAGCCGCCGCGTCGTCTTCGGCGGGGAGGAAAGTCCGGTCTCCAAAGGGAATCGTGCCGGCTAACGGCCGGGGGGCCGTTTTCAAAGGCGGTTCACGGAAAGTGCCACAGAAACATACCGCCGGGCTTCGGCCGGGTAAGGGTGAAATGGTGCGGTAAGAGCGCACCGCGCCCGGAGCGATTCGGGTGGCAGGGTAAACCCCACGAGGAGCAAGACCAAATAGGGGACAAGCGGCGTCCCGTCGCGTTCGAGTCCCGGGTAGGTTGCATGAGTCCGGTAGCAATGCCGGACCTAGTTGAATGGCTGCCACCTTGGTCCACCAAGGCACAGAAACCGGCTTATCGTCCGGCGGACCCAAAAATGTTACATCCCGAACCTGTCGATCTGCGGTACCTCAAGTGGATTGGACGCATCTTGCAATCCTGCCATTGCTCAGGTCGAATCTGGTTCCCTCCAAACACCGACACCGTGTAGAACGCATCCAGGCCCTCGCCCGCGCTTGACACACATGAATCCGGCCGATAACATCAAACAAGTCTGGGTGAGGCACTCGTTTGCCCCACTCCGGCGCTTCAGGCTTGCAGGTGCCCATTTGGGCGTAACAGGGAAGTCCGGTGTGAAATCCGGCGCGGTCCCGCCACTGTAAGTGGGAAGCGGTCGCTAAATCACCACTTGGCCGGTTACGGCTGGGGAAGGTCGGCGCACGCACAGAAGGTTTTGAGCCTTCTAGACCCACGAGCCAGGAGACCTACCTGCAAGCATTCATGATTCGGATTCCGCGAGGAGACGGAATGATCGGTTCAGGAACAACATTCACACCACCGATACCATTCTTCTGCGCGGAGAAAGGTATCTTCCATGGCCATGCAGGACGCCCGCGGGATGCGAGGTACATCCCGCCGGGGTAGGATTCGTTTTCTTTTCGCGCTAGGCGTTTTCTTTTTGCTCACAGCTCTGTCGGCGGCTTTGGCACAAGAAGCTCGATCTCTTCAAGGGATCGTCACCGATCCGTCGGGAGCGTCGATTGCTCAAGCAACGGTTTCAATCCATGCCCGCGATGGGAGCTTTCAGCTCTCAACCTCAACAGACGGGCTGGGCAGGTATCGATTCGGCGCGATTGCACCAGGTGAGTACATCGTCGAAGTGGCGGGCCCTGACTCATTTCGTGCGGTTTCACGTTCAGTCGTTGTAGGCTCGGATGCCGACCCACTCGACATCAGCCTCCCGCTCGATCAACTCCGTGAAGAAGTCATCATCACCGCCTCAACGACGCCACTGACGGTTGAGCAGACGTCCAAAGCACTCGATACGGTAGATCGGGCAGAGATAGATGCGCGTGACGAGTACTCTCTGGCAGAGAGCCTGCGGCTGATCCCGGGGCTGCGCGTGAGGCGGCAAAGAGGGCCGGGTGGCCAAACGGCGATTCAGATCCGGGGAATGCGGGCCGAAGACACAGCGGTGCTGCTCGATGGGTTCCGGCTGCGCGACGGCGCTGATATTGGTGGCTCGGCATCACCATTGCTGGATGACCTGATGGTGGTGAGCACGAATCGAGTAGAGGTGCTCCGTGGGAGTGGCTCGACGATCTATGGTTCCGGATCGACTGGTGGAGCGATCAACGTCGTCACCGACCACGGCGGCGGACGGCTTCACGGCGAGATTCTGAGTGAAGGCGGCGGGCTTGGAATGACGCGAGGCTTGGCGCGATTCGGTGGAGGAGCGCTCGAAGACAGGCTGAACTTCAGCGCTGGTCTTACCCATCTGAACGTGACCAACGGGATTGACGGCCAAGATGCGCACCGCAACTCCGGCATACACGGAGCGGCGCAATACGTGCTGAGCCCGTCGGCCAGCCTGAGCGGGCGCATTATGGCTTCGGACGGATTCCTGCAGTTGAACGACAGTGGATTCATACCCTCTGAAGCACAAGTGAACCTGCCAGCAAACGGATTGTCCCGAGCGATACCCTTGCCGGTCGATCAGCAACGTCTTCTGGAAAGAGGACAACCATTCCAGATCGGCAGCTCTACGTTCGTTCCTGACTTGAACGACCCGGACAGCAGACATTCTTCCTCGTTCTTCGTCGGCGCCGTGCAATTCACGCAGCAACTCGGCACTCGAGGTTCGTTCCGCATCGGCTATCAGGGGCTGGAGACGAACCGCAACTACAGAGACGGACCGGGAGGTATCCGGTTCGAACCGATGTTCAACAATTCAAGCTCCTTCAATGCGAACATCGATACGCTGCAAGTACGGGCCGACTGGGAACAGGGCCGGCACCAACTCTTTTCTTTCGGGTATGAGTTCGAGCGGGAACTTTACGATTCGCCGTCGTCCGACGAAAACCCCGATCCGTCTTTGCGAGTGAAGACGAGCATCAGGAGTGAGCAGAGGCACCAATCCGTTTTTGCCCAGGACCAATTCCGCTGGCTCGACAGCCGATTGCAATTCTCTCTCGGTGGGCGTATTCAGACTATCCGTGTGTCGGAGCCAGAATTTTCGGGAGGCGCATCACCGTTTGCCGGATTCTCACTGAACGCGCCTAAGTCTGCCTACACCGGAGACATGTCGGTTGCCTATCATTTCTCGGAGTCGGGGACCAAAGTGCGTGCGCATGCAGGAAACGCCTTCAAAGCTCCGTCACTGTTTCAACGGTTCGGGGCGTCATTTTTTTTCGGTTCCTTCAGTCCCTTCGGCGACCCGCGCCTCAGCCCGGAACGGACCGTGGCGTTTGACGCGGGACTGGATCAATGGCTCGCCGGAAACCGGGTCCGCTTGAGCGCCACATACTTCTATACACGCCTGCAAGAGGTCATCATCTTCGACTTCGCGGGCGGCATCAACCCGGCAACCGATCCATTCGGACGCTTCGGTGGATACCGAAATTCGGGCGGTGGGCTCACGAGGGGAGTGGAAGTGAGTCTGGCGGCTGCTCCGTCCAGCGGAACCGACTTGCGAGCTTCCTACACCTACACGAACGCCGACGAGGCGACTTCTTCGGTGGCGACGGGGGATTTCTTCAAGAGGTTCCTCGTCTCCGACCACATGTTCACGTTGAACTTGCTGCAAAGATTCGGCCAGAGGGTAGATGTCGCATTCGACTTTTTTGCGGCGTCGGAGTTCCCTGCTCCGTTCTTTACGTCTTTCGGTACACGGGCTTTTCTCTTCGATGGGCCCATGAAAGCGGATGTGACGGCAAGTTACAAGTGGCCGCTTACGGACCGACGGAGTTTGAGAGTCTTCGGCAAGATCGAAAACGTATTTGACCGGGAGTATTTCGAGAACGGGTTCCGTTCAGCAGGCATTTGGGGCACTGTTGGTCTGGCGTTCGAGTTCTAGCTGGCACATTGTCAAGGGTGATGCCGGACGGAACCACTATTGTTGACACTCCATGATGTACCCCCAAGGGTCGGTTCGCAGCTCTGTTGGCGTAGTACCTGCTTACGGACCGCTTTGAATGAGACAGTTCCGTATTCGGGCTTCTCCGACTTCGTGACGTCCGCGTTACACTGATCGGTTGCTTGGCGTATATTGCGCTTGAGGAGGCGGAGCATGGGATGGAGAAGGTTAGCAATTCCGTCAGTGGCTGCTGTTCTGGTCTTGATCGGTTGTTCGCCGACAGAGGAAGCTGAAAGCGCTTCAGAATCCTCAATGACAGCTTCATCGGCTGTCGACGCATTGAAGCAGGCCCTCACCTTCCACGCGTCCTTCGACGATGGGCCGGACGCGGCTTTCGCCAATGGAGACCGGCGCATCTACACCGCGCCGAGCTATGACGAGCAAGACAAAGCGCTGCCGGGCATCGGCAATCCGGATGTGGAGATCGTCGAAGGCGGCCGTTTCGGTTATGCGCTCAAGTTCAATAAAAAGAATGTTCACGCGATCTTCTATCGAGGTGAAGACAACGTGAGCTTTACGGAAGGGAACTGGACCGGGTCGGTTTCGTTCTGGCTCAACCTGAATCCCGACGAGGACCTGGAACCGGGCTACTGCGACCCGATTCAAATTACCGATTCGGCCTACAATGACAGCGCGGTTTGGGTGGACTTTACAAGAGACGACACGCCACGGCACTTCCGGTTAGGGATTTTTGGCGATCTGAAGGCGTGGAACCCCGAAGAACTCCAACCGAACGACAACCCCGATTTCCTGAACCGTTTGGTCGTGGTCTCGCAGCATCCTTTCGAGCAAGGCAAGTGGACGCAAGTGGTGGCCACCTATTCCGACCTTGGAACGGGCGCGGGCGTCGCGAAGCTGTATCTCGACGGACAGTTGCAGGGCTCATCAGAAGGCATTGACGAGGCTTTCACGTGGGATATGCAGAAGGCGGCATTTCGCATTGGGATGAATTACGTGGGCCTTTTCGATGAGGCGGCACTGTTCGACCGTGCGCTTTCGCAAGAAGAGGTGACGGCTCTACACAAGTTGCAAGATGGTGTGGCAGCGCTGCACCCATAGAGGTGAGAAGTTGAGGTGCGCTCTGGCGGCAGTCAGCTTTTTTCATTGGAAAGCGTCAGCAAGTTGCTGATGTCACAGCCGCAGGAAATGAAGTGAAAGACACCTTAGAAGTACACGGCACTTTGAGTTGAGGTTCAACTCGACCACGGCAACCAACAGGAGGAAATAGAATTTTGGCACTGCAGGAAAAGCGTTTCAAACACGTCATCATTTGTGATTGCGGCGCGAAGATCGAGATGGTCGCCGTTACCCGCTACGAGGAGGGTGGTTTCGGCAAAACCGAGCAGTCGATCGAGGGCGAAGAGTTCTGGCAGCACATGTTGCACTGCGTCGGGGAATAGCGTGGAATGGTCCCGATCATCGAGGCAGCATCGGAGTTACGATCAGCATAGAGTTCTTGAGGGCACAAAAACGATGGGGAGAATCATTGGAATTTATCTGAGACCTTCAGCACGTACCGCGGTTCGCTCGGTCGAATCGGCGGAAGCCATTGTCGGCAAGGGGCTGAAAGGCGACCATGCCGGAGGCGGAAACCGCCAAGTGACCCTTATCGAGGAGGAGAAGTGGCGCGCTGCCTGCCACGATCTTGGGCATAAACTGAGCGGCGGAACGCGTCGGGCGAACGTGGTCGTCGAAAGACTTTCGCTCTCAAAGTCCATCGGAGGTCGGCTGCGTTTGGGCGACGTGATGATCCACGTGATGGGCGAGACGCGGCCCTGCCGATTGATGGACGACGCGGCGGCGGGTTTGCAAGAAGCGCTTTCGCCGGACTGTCGAGGGGGCGTCTATGGGAAGGTTGTCGAAGGCGGAGTTGTTTCCATCGGAACATCGGTCGAACTTGTAGAGCATGCGGAGGAAGAACCATGCGAAAGCCGGCTCTAGCGGCGTTGGTTGTCCTTTTTGCGGCCTGCGACATCCCAAGCGAGGCGCCAAAGAAACCGAAGATGGACAACGCGTCGCATCCCGTTCAGAAGCCGCGAGACGAGACACGGCGTTTCCCCTCGCAAGATCGCATCCGCGTCGAAATCATCGACGATCAGATACAGGGGAAAGAGTTCCTGCCCGGGGGCAACCTGGCCTTTTATGAACGCAACGGCAAGAAGTGGCGACAGTTTCTCGTACAAGCGGACTCCGCCACGGCAGCGGCATTGCTGCTGAATGACTACCGGGCAGCAATGACAGAACCGAAATACCTGGCCCACATGGGTGGATACTTCGGCAAGGACGGGAATGACGACGTGCTCGTGTTACAGAAGGGGCGTTGGGTTATGGGAGTGGTGGGATTATCGGAGAAGGATGCGGACATCGCGGCACGTGGTTCAGCCGCATGGCTGGATTGATATGGCTGGGTACCTGTCGATCCTATCTCAGAACTCTTCGTTCGATCGACCGTGCCGTGCCACTGGTTTCGTCCACGTCGATGATGGCAGAAGAAAAGCGAACGTCGCCGCGCGCCGGTTCGAAACGTCTAGGGAGCGCACTGAGGAAGCGGGCGATTGAGGCTTCCTTTTCCATACCGATAACGGAGTTGTAAGGACCTGTCATTCCGACGTCCGTCAAGTAAGCCGTGCCTTGCGGCAGGACACGCTCGTCAGCCGTGGGCACATGCGTATGAGTGCCGATCACCGCCGCAACACGTCCGTCGAGGTACCAGCCGAAGGCGATCTTCTCGCTTGTGACCTCGGCATGAAAATCGACGACGCGGACTTTCACTTCCGGTTCAATCGACTGCAACAGAGCGTCGGCTTTGCGAAACGGGCAGTCGATGTAAGGCAAGTAAACTCTCCCTTGCAGATTCAGAACGGCGTAGCGGACGCCTCGAGCCGTTGTGCCGACATAGACTCCGTGTCCTGCCGCTCCTACGGGGTAGTTAGCAGGACGCAGAATGCGCGGTTCAGAATCGAGATAGCTGATAATCTCGCGCTTGTCCCAAATGTGATTGCCACTCGTGAGGACATCGATGCCGGCGTGGAGCAATTCGTCAGCCAACGGAGGCGTGACGCCGAAGCCCGCAGCGCTGTTTTCACAGTTGGCGATGACGAGGTCGATGTCTTCCCGCTGAGCGAGGTCGGCAGTGCGCTCCTTTACGACACGGCGCCCGGGCTTGCCCACGATATCTCCGATAAAGAGGATTTTCATAATGCATAGGGAGCAATCCGATGGCTACCGGAAGGCCGCTTTGAGCCATACCCGGCGAGCACATTGATGGATACGGCGCCTCACCGGAGCAGGTTAACCGGACGCTGCCTCGTCAGCCTTGTCGAGCTCGTCCAAGAGCACCGTGAGCCTATCGCTCTTCGCCGCAACCCCTTGTTCGAGACCGACCAAGCGATTCTGCACAGTGAGGAATTCATCCGCCAAGTGCAGAGCCGCGAGGACTGCCACGCGGAATCGATCGGAGGTAAGGACTTGAGAGGCGATCAGGTTCATCTTCTTGTCCACGAGATTGGCCGCTTGGCGGGCTTGATCTTCGTCCCCGCCAGCCTGAATGTAATAGGTCTGACCGAAGATGCTGACTTCAGTAGTGCTACTGGCACTCATACGACTCCTGCCCTCAAAAAGGGGTTGCGAGCACGTCGACGGATTTCAGAACTAAGCTCCTAGAGCCTCGACTTGGCCAAGCAAAGTTTCGATGCGCTGTCGTACCTGGTCGCGCTCGGAGCATAACTCCTCTACTTCCCGGGCCAGACGCTGGATTTCCTCTTCCTTTTGGGCCAACTGATTCTTGGCTTTGGCTGCGTCCTGTTCAGCAGCCATCTGTCGCTGACGGGAACCCCGGAATTGCTCGATTACGCCCTGCAACCTGTTCTCCAACTGATCCAGAACCGCCAGCCCCGTAGAAGCGGAACCCTGCATGAAATCGTTTTGTTCCATGGTGAACCCTGACTCGCCTCATCCCTATCCTAGCGCACGAGGCATGAGCGGCACCGCACTCCGATGTTCTCCAACAGCCTGCAACGCACGGAAACGCATATATGATCCGTCGTTATAATGAGTTGCCGACCTCTACCGAACCGGATCTTTCCCTATGCCGGTCCTGATTCTTCACTACCATGAGATCTGGCTCAAAGGATACAACCGTAAGTTTTTCATTTCAAAACTAAAAGAAGCTGTTGAATATGCTTTGGATGGACTTCCGATCCGGACCGTCCGTCATGAAGAGAACCGCATACTAGCTTGGCTTGACGCCAGCGGCGACCATGCCCCTGAGACGATTACGCAGGAGGCTGTTCAACGGCTGACGAAGATTCCGGGCATTGCTTACCTGGCAATTGCTCAGGAGTTCCCACCCCAACTCGACCAGATTGTCGAACGCGGCGCGGAACTCATGCTCAAGGCCCCGTTCCAGACCTTTGCTGTCCGCGCCAAGCGTTCGCGGAAAGATATACCGTTCCGGGCGGCCGATATCCATCACCAACTCGGACGCCGTATCGAGGAAAGAGCGCGTGAGGCCGGCCGACCCGTCAAGGTCGACCTCGACCACCCAGACAGCACCTGCCATGTGGAAATCTTGAATCAGCGCGCATTGGTCTACACCGAGAAGATTCCCGGCTTGGGCGGGCTGCCGACCGGCACCGCAGGCAAGCTGGTATGTCTGCTGTCCGGTGGCTTCGACTCGACCGTAGCCGCTTACAAGATCCTGCGTCGCGGCGTGCGACTTTGTTTTGTCCATTTTTATGGCAACCCGGCGCAACCGGGCGAAGACAGCCCGCCGATCGCTCAAAAGTTGGTCCAAGTTCTGACGCCTTACCAGGGGAGATCACAGCTCTTCTTGGTTCCCTTCACCGAAGTGCAACAGCAGGTCGTAGCGTTGGCGCCTCAGGCCTTGCGGATTCTGCTTTATCGTCGGCTCATGCTGCGCATCGCCGAGCGCATCGCCCGCCACACCCGTTCACACGGTACTGTTACCGGCGACAGCATCGCGCAAGTCGCTTCCCAAACTCTGCAGAACATGGAGGCCGTTGGAGGGGTCGCGACGATGCCTGTCTACCGTCCGCTCGCTGGCGATGATAAACAGGAAATCCTCGACACTGCACGTAGAATCGGCACCTACGAAATCTCGAGCGAGCCGTTCACAGATTGCTGTCCGCTCTATCTTCCAAAGAGCCCGCGTATCTTTTCGACAGTCGGAGAACTTGATGCAGCGGAGTCCGCACTCGATATTCCGGCATTGGTGAAACGCGCATTCTATGCGCGGCGTAAAGAGGTATACGAGTATCGTGCGGGGAAGGTGAACCTACAGCGCTCGGAGGAACGAAGATCAAGGTATGAGACTGCTCCGGCAGGAATGGTCGTTCAGGCGTAGCTTGGCGGCGCTGATGACGCTGGCCGTGATGCTGGCTGGTTTGGTGTATACGAATCCGGCGGAAGCCCAGCGCCGCCAGAAGCCTCCCAAGCCCTTCTCCATCACTCAGGCTGACATCCTCGATAGTGAGAACGGCTACCCGATCCCTCTTGACAGTGATTTTTTTCCGGGAGAGACGGTGCATCTGCGGTTCCTAGTGGACGGCTATAGCCGCGGCGAATTCGACCGGGTGTGGATCACCTGGCGCATCGATTCATTCGGGCCTTCCGGGGACCGCTTTGTGATGGCCGAGGCAGGGAGTGTCGACACCGAACTCGCTCCGCAGGACAAGAATTGGCGGCCGATCATTCGGCATTCGCCTGCGATTCCGGGCCACGCAGAGGAAGGCCTCTACACCGTTACCGTCCGAGTGACCGACGAACTGAAGCCAGTAACGGTCGAGCGCAAGGTGGCGATTCGCGTGCACGGCGAGAGCGTCTCGCCTGGAAGAGAATTGACCATTCGACGGTTTGTACTGACAAGGACAGAAGGAGGCGCACCTTACGAGCAAGCCCTTTTTCGTCCGGGAGACACGATCTGGGGAGAGTTCTTCATCACGGGCTATCAGCTGACGGAAACGAACTCCTTCGATGTTCACGCCACGTTGCAGTTCTTGGACAACGAGGGCAAGGTGCTGTTCAACTTTCGGCCGCAAGACGAGCAGGGCGCGCCATTCTATCCCCGCCGCTGGCTGCCGGCCACGTTCCGTCTCGACCTCGACAAGACGCTCTTGCCGGGACGCTATCAGATCGCCCTGAGGATCAACGATCGTCTGGGCGAGCAAACCTACGAGGAGCGGAAAACTTTCGGGGTCGAATAGGATCTGTTCGGGGACAGGGCGATAGTATGGCTGTCCCGATTCCTGGGCGATACTGCTTTCGGAGAAAACGCCCGGCCGCTCAATCAATTGTTCGTCGCCCCGTTGACGTCTTCACTTCGAGGCAGTCAGCAATGCCGCAACAGAGGGCCCATGCCGAAGCCCTGAACCTACGTGAAGTTGCGCCCGCAGAAACCGGAGTCATAACCCGAGCGTATCTAGAGCGCGGACGGTTGGGAGAGTTTGGAAGCTATCCGATAGTACCGTGAAGAAGCTACGTGACACTAATCGGTTCAGCGCTACGGGCTGTTACTGCCTCCTTGACCGCCTCTCGAAATGCAGCCAGCGAGTCGTCAAGAGCCTCCTCGATAATCATCAGAGGAGGACAGATCTTGACCGTGCCTCCACCGGGACCGACAGGACTGAACATCAAGAGGCCTTTCTCGACCGAACGCCTCACGATGTCGAATGCCAAAGCGCCATCCGGTGAACCTGTTTGTGGATCCTCAATCACGAATCCCGCGACCAAGCCTTTGCCCAACACCGTGGCTACCTCTTCGTATTCCTTTTTCAGGTCGTGAAGTTTACTGTGAAGAACCTCGCCCATTCGGTGCGAATTTCCCGTCAAGTCCTCATCGATAATTGTCTCGATACTCGCAAGCGCGGCGGCACAGCAAACCGGGTTGCCCGTATGAGTCGAAGTCATGCTGCCCGGAGAATGCAGATCTATCACGTCTGAGCGGCCCGCCACAGCCGCCAAGGGTAGTGAACCGGTAATTCCCTTTCCGAAGCAGGCCAGATCCGGCACTATGCCGTAGTGTTCGAAGCCCCAGAAGGTACCCGTACGGCCAAAGCCCGCTTGCACCTCATCGCACACAAGCAATGCCTTGTGGCGATCACACCACTTCCTCAAGTTTTTCATGAAGTCTACGGGTGCAAACGCTGCTTCTGCTCCCTGATAGGTCTCGAGTATCACACCCGCAACTGTATCGAAGTCAACATCCTGCTCCCGCAGTCCCCGCTCGAACGCCTCAAAGCTCGTATCCGTTTGCCGAAAGCCGTCAGGAAACGGGAGTTGGACGAAACCCGGATCAAGATGGCCGATCCACTCCTTCAGCGCCGGGATTCCGCCTGCCTGCTGGGAGCCCAGGGTCCTTCCGTGGAAGGCGTTCGCGAACGAGACGATAAAGTTCTTCCGTGAGCTGCCGACACTCGCGCCGTAGGTGCGGCAAAGCTTGATCGCACACTCCACCGTTTCAGAGCCCGTCGTGAGAAGGAATATCTTCTTCAACGGTTCCGGAAGCAGTGAAGCCAGCCGCTCGACAAGGGCCAAACGGGCTTCGCTCGGGAAGCAATAGTTCGTGAGCAGGCCGTGCTCGACCTGCTTTCGGATCGCCTCGTTGACGTGTGGAGCGTTGTGGCCGGCATTCGCAATGAGGACACCCGACGACCAGTCGATCCATTGGTTACCCCAGCGATCCCGAACCAGAAAGCCCTCTGCCTGGTCCCAGATCACTGGTGGCTGACCCTGCATCGCGCGGGGTTCGGCGGCCTGCAAACGCTGGATCAGAGGTACCGACTCGGGGACAGGCAGCGGGGTCGCGATCCGACGGAACTCGGTCTCGACATGTGGGACGGTCCGTGGTTCAAGGGAGTAGGCAGGCATGGCTACCTCACGAGGGAGAAAAAACGTTCATTCTATCTCAACATTTTCGGGACACCGGAATCCCCTGGTTTGGGGCCGCTCGGCGTCCGTGAACGATCCCGGTATCTCGGCCAGGCCGCCCATGAGATTACGTTCACCGACGCCCATATGCCTTCGGCCGTCTACACACAACTCGCTACGGCCTGCTCAGGGACCACTACCCATGGCACACGTGTCTGAATAAGGTCGTTTTACTCATTGACCGGCTTCCGTATCAACCGATAACGGGTCGAAGTCCCATTCGGTGTAAGGACGAGCACCCAAGGACTTCAATTCCAGGGTCAGCCCTGCTGTCATGAGACAGACTCTGTTTGCGCGGGATGCCGCGGCTTGATTCACTTGTCCCAGAGTGTCACGGTAGGCGCGACCCAGCACTGAAGGCGGCACGATGCCCAAGCCTACTTCGTTGCTGACAAGTATCCAGGTTGCCTCCGTCTCTTCGATAAGATCCATCAATCGTCCGGTAGAGTCCAGAATTTCAGTGCTCGCGTTCGTGTTGTTCTGCTTGCTGAGCAGCAGGTTGCTGACCCAGAGGGTGAGGCAGTCCAGCAGAAACGTGTCATAGCGATCCAGGACGGGGCGAAGCGCCGCAACCAGATCCACAGGTTCCTCCAGAGTGTCCCAGGCCGAAGGACGCCGCTCACGATGGAAGGCTATACGGCGTTTCATGTCTTCGTCACGTGCCTCCGCTGTGGCGACGAACAGCACGCGCCTACCCTGACGGGCAAGTCTTTCGGCAAAGGCGCTCTTGCCCGAACGTGCGCCACCGAGGATGAGAATGAGTTCCTTTTTCAAGGTTTCAACCCTGACATATCGATGAGCCGGCGGACAGGACCGCGACGAGAATAAGCACGGATGCTTCAGAGACCTCGTTGACGGCTCCATAGATGTCTCCCGTGAGACCGCCCAGCAACCTGGCGGCCCACGACCCGACAGCCCAGGCGATGAAACTGGCCATGACGAAAAGAACGACTCCCGGTATTCCAGCGAGCATAATGGCGGCCGATAGAGTAATGCCAAGCCCTCCGATCAAAGGCCACTTGCCTCGTGCCCCCAGAAACATCGTGCCCAGACCTTTGCTTCTGACGTAGGGAAACAGTTCCATCACCAGCAGCATCCCCCAGCGAGACAGACAGGGAAAGAGCATCAAAATTGCCGTCCTGTTCACCTGGGGCAGTGCGGCGATAGCCGTAAACTTGATGAGCAACAGACTGATGACTCCCACCACGGCAAATGCTCCCACATGAGGGTCTCTGAGTATCTCCAGTCGCCGCTCGCGCTCGAAACCTCCAAACAGCGCGTCGCAGGTATCCATGAAGCCGTCCAGATGCAAGGCCCGGGTCATCAACGCAAGAGCAACCGTCAGAAGGGCACTGGCCAAAAGAAGCGGGAAAGGCCCATTCATCAGCAGGTCTGCCCCCGCCAGTATCGCTCCAAGCAAGAGTCCCACTAGTGGAAACCAAGTGCGGGCCGCGGCGAAATTTTCCGCTGAGCCCCTCGGCGCAATGGGGAGAATCGTCAGAAAACCAATGGCGGACCGTAGGCCGTTCATGGCTATTGGCCCTCCTCCGGCCGAGTTTTCCTGTCGCGGTCCGTGACGCCCGCCTCATCAAATGTGGCCATTCTGGCAAGACATGCCGCAGCCGCTTCGATGATGGGCATCGCCAGTACGGCGCCGGTTCCCTCGCCCAGACGCATCCCCAGATCCAGAAGCGGGAACAGCTTCAGGTGCGACAGGACCGCTTGGTGTCCCCGCTCCTCCGATCTGTGAGAGGCAATCATGTAATCTCGCGCGGCAGGACACAGTAGTTGGGCCAGAAGCGCGGCCGCTCCGGAGATGAAACCGTCCAAAACCACGGCGCGCCGCATCATGGCCCCTCCCAATACGACGCCGGCCAGCACACCGATCTCGAACCCTCCCACTTTCTCCAACAGGTTCAGAGGGTCATGGCGGTCCGGCCGGTTGACTTCCAGCGCCCTCCGCACCACCTCAATCTTTCTCTCCAATTGATCGGGCGTACGGCCTGTCCCCCGTCCCGTCGTTTCCTCTGGGGATCTGCCGGTAATGGCGGCTGTGATTGCGCTTGCAGGAGTGGTATTGCCGATGCCCATGTCACCAGTGGCGATCAGGTCCGCACCGGACCCGGCAGCTTCAAGCGCAAGGTTCACGCCAGCCGTAACACAAAGCTCCGCCTGCTGAGCGGACATGGCCGGCCCTCGAGTGATGTCGCACGTACCTCGTCCAGCGCACGTAGTGCGGAGGTCAGGGTGGTGTTGGATATGGTTTGCTATCCCGGCATCAACAATGATCTGTCGAACGCCGAGCAGACTTGACATGACACTAACCGCCGCGCTGCCCCGCAGGAAGTTTCGCACCATCTGTGTGGTGACCTCTTGGGGATAGCCTGTAACCCCCTGAGCCACGACGCCGTGGTCCGCCGCCGCAACGATGACTACCTTGCCGCGGATCTGAGGCTTCTCTGTGGCGAAGATGCCGGCCAGTTGAACCGAAACGTCTTCAAGCCGTCCCAGGCTGCCTGGAGGTTTGGTGAGACTGCTTTGTCTGGCCTCGGCACGGCGCACGGCCGCACCATCTAGAGGACCAATCTCCTTTATGGCTTTGTCAAGAGTGATCTGTTCCATATGGGGTCAATCCAAGATCGGTAAGCGGGTACACCGTTTGAAGCCGTTACCTGGGACTGTCAAGAACATTTCCAACTATTTGTCGCCCCGTCTTCCATAAAACCGGAACGATTGCCGATCCTTGCCGCTCCTTGCCGCGCAAACGAGCGCAGACAAGCAGTGACTTGTGGGCAAGCACAGCGGTCGGGGCGGCGGTTTTTGGTTTGGCGGCCCTTTCGCACCTCCGGCGACCAAGACGGCCGTAAAGTCCTTGATTCGCGATTCGTGTTTCATGACTCGTGATTCGGGAAAAACCTTAAAGGCCGTGTTGCCGACGCGGGCGGCTCGCGGCTCATGCCGCCGGCCGGAGTTGCCGGTGCAGCCCTGGTTGGAGACGCATTGGCGTGATACCACCTTCTTGATTTTTTCTCCGCTTATTCCGCACGGCCAAGAATCCCGCCTCGATATTCTCATGCTATGCCGGCCGGGGCAGAAAAAAAAGACTGAAGGGCTTCAGTACCTCGAGGCAACAAGGGACATTCTCCCTGGTTCACCAGGGCAACGGACGAAATTGAACCCAATAGAACCGCCGAACGCAGCGTAGTCGATCTGTCTCGTGCTTCGTCGCGACGCGAAGGGTCGCGTCTGTTCAACTGGTTGCGAGGGTGTGGCTAGTTTTTTGTCCCTGGCCAAGGTTCAATTTTAGTCAGTTGACGCGACGATCAGTTGTCCTGCTTGTCGGTCTCAGACTGAGCCTCGCCAGCCCTTGCCGGGTGATTGCACTCGGTGAGCCGTGCCTGCGCGCGCTCCAGCGAGTCCCTAACTCTTCATTGCGATCCGCCGAGCAAGCTCCAGCAGTGTTGTTTTTAGGAGCACGTCGGGATTTGAAATCGTCCCGGGAACGCCGTTAAGGATGTCGGTGGGCACGTCAGAAGGTAGCCGGCAGAGGTGATTCCATTCTTCCTTTTGACTGGCCCTGTAGCCCAACTGCGAGCGGTGTCCGGGAATGTATCGAGGGCAACCAAGGGAGTGTTACCGGCCTTCGTGGCCTGCACCTCCGATCCAAACTTCAGCTTCTACTCTGCTTTGGCGAGTCTGTTGCGTATCGGCGCGTAAGGATCGTCCGGACCAACATTCGGATCGACATATCGCAGCAGATCCCGCATAGCGATCACCGTGCAGCCCTGCTCCTTCAGGTAATCCATGTAACGAATGAAGTCTTCAGGGTCGGTGTGAACCCAAGGGTGCTCGATCGCAGGGGCTCCGTGGAACGTCAGCACGGCAATCTTGCCGTCTTTTGCTTGATCCACTGCCCATACGAGGTCCTCGAACCCCCATTCAGGACCTGCGTAGCCGGTCGTCGGAATCAGGAAGGGATGATCCTGAGCAGGGTCATACGGGAGCCCGCGAGCCCCGCTGCCGGCGTCAGGGTACTCGGGACCCACTCCTCGGCGCGCAAAAATGTATTGTCTTTCGGCGAGAACTTCGACCACGGGTAAGCTGTGACGCCATCCTGGATACACGAAGGTAACAGGTCTGGGAATGCCGTACTGCTCGCAACGCTGCTCGATGAGTTCGAGATTAGAGCGGATCTCATCTTTGGAGAGCTTGGTCATGTCGGGATGGGAGCCAGTATGGTTACCGACTTCGAACCCGAGTTCATACAGTTGACGGACGTCTTGCCACGAGACGTAGCGCTCCTTATTCGGGTCATCTTCGTACCCGAGACCTTCGGTGATATAGAAGGACGCTCCGAAACCGTATTCCACCAGTTTGGGAGCGACAAACGAAATATCCGACTTGTTGCCATCGTCAAACGTCAATACGACAAGGCCGTCCGGAATGGGGGCCAGTCCGGATTCCGATGGTGCGTTGCAGGCGCAAACAGCAGCAACCAGCAATGCGACGGCCAAGCTATGCTTCCATCCCATCGCCGCCTCCAGTGTACTCGCGGAAACGTGCTGTTGACTTGAACCAGGAAGAACCAGCTTCTCCATGCCCTCGAAGACCTTCTCCATTGACGAAGCAACCCTTGATACTGTCTCCGATACCGTACCGAAGAAATCCGTCTGGCAAACCACGGGCGGCAAGCCGAAGACGCCCGCGCCCCGGTGATTCACCATTCTTCCAGCGGGATGTTCACGATTTGCAAGGGCAAGTGAAAGCGTGTGATCGGTAAGGAATCGGGTACCTAGGAAAAGACTGTGGGGCGCCGATCCTCCATAATGGTGGGCCATGCTGGTCCGACTCACCGTTATCTTGGCACTCGCGCTGCTTCCCCTCCCCGGCGCGCCTCCGAACATCGTCTTCATCCTGGCGGACGATATGGGCTACGGCGATGTGCAAGCGTTGAATCCGGACTCACATATCCCGACGCCCCACCTGAACCGTCTTGCCACTCAGGGGATCACGTTCACCGACGCCCATACGCCCTCGGCCGTCTGCACCCCAACACGCTACGGCCTCCTCACGGGCCGCTACGCCTGGCGCACGCGGCTGAAACGGGGTGTTCTCAACGGCTATGGCGAGGCCCTGATCGAGCCGGGACGACAGACTGTGGCGTCGTTCCTACAGCGACATGGCTACCACACGGGGATGGTCGGCAAGTGGCACCTGGGACTAGGTTTCGCCAAGACCGCGGACGGCTCCTTCGACTTCTCGAAGCCCGTTTCTGACGGGCCGCACACGCGAGGATTCAAGTATTCCTTCATCATTCCGGCATCACTGGACTTTCCGCCATACATTTACATCCGAGACGGCGCGATCGAGAGATTCCCCCTGGTAACGCAACCGGCTCAGAAGTTCCCGGCTTTTCTACGGCACGGCGAGCGCCAATCGGACCTGATCATGGAGAACGTTCTCGACGATCTCGCTTTCGAGGCCGTCCGCTACATCAAGCAGCAGGCGGCAGTGAATCAGCCGTTCTTCCTTTACCTGGCGCTGACAGCGCCACACAAGCCGGTATTACCCCACCGGCGCTTCCGCGACCGCACGACCGGTGGTCCGTACGGCGACTTCGTGGCCCAGGTGGACGCCACGGTCGGCGACGTTCTCAAATCCTTGGACGATTCTGGGGCCGCAGACAACACGCTCGTGATCTATACCAGCGACAATGGCTCGTTCATGTACAGACTGGATCGCAGCGACAACGTAGACCACGTGGACGATGAGACGATCCAGGCCTACCGCTCCGACCGCCACCGGGCCAACTACGTCTTCCGCGGCACGAAGGCCGATATCTGGGAAGCCGGGCATCACGTACCTTTTTTTGCTCGCTGGCCGGGGAGGATCCAGCCGGGCTCGAAAACCGCAGACACGATCTGCCTGACGGATTTCTTCAGTACGGTATCGGAGATCCTGGGAGAAAACCTGCCGGATGAGGCGGCGGAAGACAGCTTCAGCTTCCTGAAGCAGATCAAGGGCAGCCGGAAGAAGACGCCCCGCGCACCGGTGATTCACCATTCGTCGAGGGGGATGTTCGCGGTCCGCGAGGGCAAGTGGAAGCTCGTGCTCGGCAACGGGTCGGGCGGCCGGGAGAAGCCTGTTGGGGCGCCATTTGGAAAGCCCTACCAGCTTTTTGACTTGTCTGCCGATATCGGGGAGCGCACAAATGTCATTGCTCAGCACGCCGAGGTGGCGGAGCGACTGGAGAAGGCATTCGCCGATCTACGGTCCAAAGGCAGGAGCCGTTGAAGGCACTTCCGAGAGAGCCAGACGCGGACCAAGAAGTTCATCCCCAATTACGCCGTGCCTGAACATCACCTGATCCGCCTTGTAGCAGTTTTTATCGGCGGCAGTGACCCTCGCTGGATCGCTTGAGGGCTGCATCCTCCTTCGATCTCCCCGACCCCGATCTGCGGCAATATTGCGGCGGTCTCGCCGAACTCCAGCGGGGGGCTGGTTAACAGCCGTAGCGCAAATCACACGAGCGGCGTTACGCACCGCGGGGCCGAGGGAGTAACATGTGTTCGCTCCAGGAGCGCGGCACCGTGCTCTCTTCGTTTTTCTTCGTAGGCCGGAAGCCGCGTGTAACCCTTTGGGCGACTGACGTTTTATTGTTCCAACGGCAGTTCCGAGATCGCTGCCTTGCGTGACCACGGAGGCGACCGCCTAAGGCTGTCGGCTTTGTCGTTGGCTTTTTTCTTCGCAAGGAGGAGATCGACCCAGATCGCCTTTCTCCTCACTTCGCGCAGAGCTTCCGTAGAAGCCCGCCTCGCTTTTTCCTTCGTATCACGGGACTTCCACCACGCGCTGTAAGACCGATTGCGAAAAAGAGGAACCGTTCGCGTCGCTGAGCTTATTCGTCATCATCGACACGATTGCCGTTCATGTTTTCGAGCTGACCAAGATCGATCTCGTTTCCTTCCCTTCAATGTCCCCGAAGGTTGGTTAGCCGCTGTGCGCCCTTCGGTTGGGGGAAACGCACTGACACTATGCGTGCGAGAGCCCTTCACGTTCCCCGCGCCCAATCGGCAACATCAGGCAGGGTGTCGCGGTGTCAGCTGCGAATTGCAGCAGACTGCGCAATTGCCAGCGCGAGCTATTCCCCCTCAGGATCGCCCTGCTGCATGGCCTCGGCCATGCGCCTCTCGAGTTCCTCCGGAGGGACGTCCTCGACATTGGTCGCAATCGTCCACATATGGCCGTATGGGTCCAGCAACGTTCCTGACCTATCCCCGTAGAACTGGTTCTGGATCGGCCTTACGACCGTCGCGCCTGTCTCGACTGCACGAGCGAAACTTTCGTCGACGTTGTCGAAGTAGACACACAGTGAAACCGTCGTGCCGCCCCGAGACTTCGGCCCCAAGGCGTCCAACTCCGGGAACTCGTCTGCAATCATGACCGTCGAGTCACCGATCACGATTTCCGCATGCCCGATCTTGCTGCCGTCCGGCATGTCGAGCCTCAGCTTTTCTGTTGCTCCAAAAGCATTCTTATAGAACTCCAGCGCCTCGGCTGCACCGTCGACGATGAGGTAAGGAGTAACGGTGTGGTATCCATCCGGGACTGCTTTTACTGCCATGGAGATATCTTAACCCGCACTTCCCACCACATGACATATGAAGCACGCGATACGACCGACATGACTTCGTTGCGCTTGCCCGGCGTGCTCGATGTACTTTCAAGTGCAACTGCATGCGCCGAGCGGCTTGCGCCTCGTCCTGACGATCCTCTCCCGCACTCCACCTCGCCACCTGATAGAAACGCAGGTTAACCCTAACAGTGCTCCTGTCAAGGCCTCAGGCGGATTCCAGATTTCAGGAACGCTGAGGTTCTTGACTTCTTCATCAGCACTCGGACTTGCAGTCACAGTACTGACCGGGATGCCCACATTGCCGGATTGATCGCGATGTTCAACTGAGCATCGTCACGGCCCTTCCTGTTTCATCACGGAGCCACGATCCGTTGATAACTCCGGTTTACGGAAGGGATTCAGACGAGAGCAGACGAGTCGAGACGCTTCAACGGCGACAAGCCAGATAGTCAAGCAGATCCATCAGCCTTTCGAGAACGATCTGTGGCTGGTACTCGGCGAACTCTTCGCGGGTTGTACACCCCGTGGTGACGCCGACGAAAGGCATGCCGGCGCGTTTGGCCGTTTCTGCGTCAGTAAGGCTGTCTCCGACGTAGACAAGTTGCTCGACGTTCAGCGAAAGTTGCCGCGCTGCAATCAGAAGTCCATCGGGATCGGGCTTGTAGTTCGACACGTCGTCCCCGCCGACGATGACCTCGAACAGGCCGAGCAGGCCATCACGGCCGAGAGTCTCCCGGATGCGGAAGCGGTACTTCGTCGAGACGATACCGAGTCTGAACCCGCGCCGAACAAGTTCGCGGATCGTCTCCGGTATGTCTGGCAGGAAGTGTGTCCAGTCGACCATGATCTCGTTCGACCTCGCTCGGAAGTGGGACCGAAACTCCTCGACCTGATCGGTTCCGTCCAAGCCCGACAGAACTCGGAACGTCTCCGGAAGGGACAGACCGATGGTGCGCCGAACCTGATCGGCAGGCACGGTTGGCAACTTCATCTTCTCAAAGGCCACACGAACGCACTCCACGACGGCATCGGAGGAGTCCGCCAAGGTGTAATCGAAGTCGAAGAGTATGTCGGTCGGGGCCACCATCACTCATCGTAAGACGGTGAATCGGCTGAGAGCACAGCGTCCTCTATAATGACGAGTTCTCATGTCGAAACCCGCTCTGGCAGGGCTCGTATTCGGGCTTGTCGTGCTCGGTGTGCTGATCTACTCGACCGTAGGTCTGAGTCAGTATTCCTGTGAGGTGTGCATCACCTACAACGGACAGCAGAACTGCTCGACGTCTTCGGCTCCGACGGAAGAAGAAGCAGTCCGGACGGCCACCGACGTTGCTTGCGCGCCGATCTCCTCGGGGATGACGGAAAGCATTCAGTGCACGAATACGCCTCCCGACAGCATTGATTGCGGTCGCAAGTAGCTTTGATTCCCGTCTGGCGATGCGAGCGCGTCCTCCAGACCGGCGCTTCTTTAGAAATACCCTGGTTTGGAGGGTGGCCAGTGCCCCCGACAAGTAGAGCACCGCATCGCCTATCGCTGCGGCACGAAGGTAGACGCCGAAATTGCAAAGCTGCAAATGCTGTCGAAACCATGAAAACGGGGGGCGCGCCGATCCTGATGAAGCTCCCAATGATCAACTGTGGCGCGAAACGGAAGGGTCACGGTTCAACGTGCCGGAGGCAAGGCTGCTGCGAGCCCCAACAGCCCGTAGTGACAGTCACACAACCGGCGTTCCGCGACCTGGGCTGATGACGCAACGCCTGGACGCTGCCGAAACGCAGCGGCGAGCGACCGCAACAGCCCGCCGCCCCGTCCATGGGACTTGCTTCACGAGTTGCTAAACGCTATCGGCCATCACATCGTGCTTCCGTTCGAGCTTCGGACGCTCGTCCTCTTCCCCGTTTTCAGGGATCGGTTCGGCGTTGACGGGGATCTCATCGTCCGGAGCGCTCCTCCTGAGCGTCGGCCGGTTGGGGTCTTTCTCCTGGCGGCTCGTGCTCGAGGTCAAGATCATCAGTGCTTCCTTGACACGAGTGAACTCGCTGCCCCCCAGCGCATATTCGGGCCTGGCCGGCAGAATCTGATCGATCGCCTCCTGGGCCAACTCGATCCTCTTCTCCGTCAGCGGGTGGCTTCGGAACAGCGCGGAGAAACCGCGGCCGGATTTCTTCTTTTTCTGCGACTGGAGCCGCTCGAAGAAGGTAATCATCGCCGTAGGGTCGTAGCCGGACTTCCAGAGGTATTGCATCCCGAGTAAATCGGCTTCCTTCTCGAAGTTCCGCGAGAACTTCAGGAAGGTGACCGGAATGATGAAATTGGCCGCCTGCTTGATCCCGTATGCCGCCCAGCCCCCTCCGAGGAAGACCAATGGGATCGTCGCCAGATTCGCAATCTGACCTTTGGAAGCTTGTCGTGTGCCGTGGCGGGCCGCAATGTGGGCAATCTCGTGCGCCATCACACCGGCCAACTCCGCTTCGCTCTCCGCCAGGTGAACCAGACCGGTATTGACGAAAAAATATCCTCCGGGCAGCGCGAAGGCGTTCACTTCGTCGCTATCGACAACCTTTACGTAAAGCGGGACCTGGAGATCCGAATTCCGCGCAATGTTCTGTGCAACACGATTGACATACTCGCTGATCACCGGGTCATCGACGATCTTCGAGTGACGCTCGACGTCCTCGGCAAGCTGCTTGCCGAGAGCGATCTCCTTTTCGAGCGAGTAAAAGTTGACAGCGCCGTCAACGTCCCTTTCACCAATCGCCGACACATCGTGCTTCTCGTTTTTTGAAGGGTCGAAGACCGCCAAGCCGCTGGACGGAAAAGCCAACAGCGATACCAGCAAAATCGTGATGAACCTGCGCATTTGATTAACCCTCCTCCTGGGGGAGCACCTGTCCTGATGCTCTATGGGACGTAAGCGCCGTGAATTTCGGTACAACTTTCGAGCTACCCAGCTCATCCCCTTGGGGCATTGACGAGGAGATGCTTGGAACGTTTAGGCAACCGAGTTCCGCCTTTGGAAAGTAGAGGAGAAGCCGATTCCGCTCACGCTGACCTTCTTCGGGCGTTACGAGCAGGAACAGAAGCTCCCACATGAAACGGAGACAGCTTGAAACGCGCTGGCGATCCATAGCCAAGAGATCGGGGAACTTTCTCCTCTTTCAGAGTGCTCCTTCGCTCACTTCCTGCGTTAGTCTCGATTCGCGTTTGTTGTTCACTGCTTCCGCAAGTCCTAGTATATTTGTGTTTCCAAGCATTCACGCTCAACGGAACGGTACCCGACATGACCCATCGCATCAACCGCCGTCGATTGCTTCAACATGCTCCCACTGCGTTGGCTACTCCTCTCTTCCTCGGCAACACAGCATCCGCAAGCGCCGCCGGCCGGGCCTACTCGGCTGGCGGACTCAACGGCTGTCAACTGCTGCCGGGGGCGGAGTTCTACGTGGGCATCGACAACAAGGGGCTCTGGCCGAATCTCACGAAACTACCCGGCGGCGAACTTGCGGCTGCCGTATACAACCATCCAAGTCACGGTTTCGGCAGTAACAGCGATATCGAGCTTTGGATCAGCAAAGACGGTGGAGTGAGCTGGAGTTTCCGCAGCCAAGTCACCGACCATCCGGAGGAGCCCAACGCGATCCGGATGAATCACGCTGTGGGCTTGAACGCCGCCGGCGAGCTTGTCGCTCTCGTCAGCGGTTACCACGAGGGGCAAAAGAGGCCTTTTCTGCCAACGCAGTGCTGCATTTCCAAGGACCAGGGACACACGTGGCAACGTACCTTGCCCGATCTAAGCGAGGTACCGCATGGCGACATCCTTCCGCTTCCCGACGGACGACTCGTTTGCTCGACCTATATTGGCGTCAGCACGAAACCGAGACGCTCTCGTTCGTCTGTCAATTTCAGCGACGATGGCGGCCGGACCTGGGATCATCCACGCCCGGTCGCCACTGGCATCGGCGAAACTTTTGTTCTACGCCGCAGTGACGGCGTATGGCTGGCGGTGGGGCGCACCAACTGCGTCGACAGAATGGACGAGGTACTTCCGCACGGTTCCGGCGAAGTCCTGCTCAGATCGGAGGACGAGGGCCGGTCCTGGTCCGAACCAAAACTGCTCTCGCCGCAAGGCCAGGAGAACGCTCACCTGCTCGAACTATCCGACGGCCGCCTGCTGTGCTCCTTCACGAGCCGCATCCCCGGTCTGTTCGGCATCGTGCTTCGGATGAGCAGCAACGGTGGCGATAGCTGGTCGTATCCTGTAACTCTGCTCTCCACACCGGCCTACGACTGGCACAAAACGGACGCCGGTTATCCGTCCAGCGTTCAACTCGATGATGGGACGATTGTCACGGCGTATTACTTCGGGCCCAGAAAGCCGGAGTGGGCCGCGCATGGCCTGCCGTGGCACCAGCGATATCACATGGGTGCCTCCCGCTGGGACTTGTCAATGTGGCCCGAGGACGCGTAACGCTGAGCTTACGTCCTACGCTCTTACACGCAAGGATCAGGTAGGCCTTCGTGGCCGTGATTCGTGTCTCGGGTCTCGCAAAAATCCTTTCCCTTCCTGCCGAGCCGGAGGCCTGTTGCCGCAATCTGCAGACGCCCACGCCACACATCTCGAATCGCGGCCATTCTGCCCGTCGTGGCATAGGCCATTCACCGGAAGCCACAACCGCCTGTCAATGGCAACCCCAAATTGCGCACTTCCGGTGATTGAAAATAGCACTTTTTTGAGAGAAGGCCCGGTACAGATCGCGCGGATTTCCCCCCTAGCGCTCCGATGCGGCGTCAGATAGGGGAGCGAGGGAGCGGAGTGTCTTCTTATTCATGTTGACCGTACAGCGCTGGAACTACCACTGCCGGAACGCAGGCATCACGGACCATGGACGGATCTGGATTACCGCCCGGGCTTGAATCGATGGGCGCGGCCCGCTATATTCTTCACTGGCAAATTCCTTGAAGCCATCCGGCTTCCTTCAGTGGAGGATTTCAATGAACAAAATCATTGCGGTCTGGCTGCTGTTGATACCCGCTTTCAGCGGCAGCATGCTGTCAGCCGATGAGGCCCACGACCAAGCGGCAAAGTCGATCGAGGAATCCGGCGGCGCCGTTCGAAAGATTGCAGCGAATGATGATCGGATCGAGGTCGACTTTCACCTGATCCGCGAAGACGCCAAAAACGAACATCTTTCTCCGCTTCCGAAGCTTACCGGAGTGTATCGTGTACATCTCGGGGGGACCAGTGTCACCGACGCGGGGCTGAAGCACCTGAAAGGGATGGACTCGATCGAGTACCTGCATCTTGAAAGAACAAAGGTGACGGACGCCGGGCTCGAGGTCGTTGCCGGCCTCAAGACCCTGACGTACCTGAACCTGTACGGGACAGCTATCAGCGACGCCGGGTTGAAGAAGCTCGCCAGCCTGGAGAATCTCAAAAAGCTCTATGTCTGGCAAACCAAAGTGACCGACAAAGGGATCGAGGCACTGCAGGCGAAGCTCCCAGACGTCAACATCGAGAAGGGTTGGGACACATCCGATCTGGAGCCGACGGAGAAGAAAGAAGAAGCCGAGCCCGACCGGTGACGGGGAACACGTTCGTAGCGCGGCGTGTTACATCGCCATGCGCTTCAGCCGTTCCTTGATCTTGTGAAGGTGGTCGATGTAGCCGGCAAGCCGAGCTGCCCGTAAAACCGAGAATCGTAAACTTCCCAGCGGTATCGTAGTCCGCAAGCAGTCCGCCGACGAGCAGAACGGCAATGACCTGACTCCTGTTGGCGAGGGTCCGCGGAATCTCCCGAATGGCGAAGTACCCGGTGAAAAGCCGGACACCACGAAGTGGTCAAACTTCCTCCGGTGGCCCATGCCGCACGCCGCGAAGTATGCCTCAAGAAAGTGTGTAGAGCTTTCAGGTCATTGAAAGGCCGGGGCTAACAAACCGCACCCACGCCGGATGGGCGGTAGTCCTTCGGATAGAATTAAGGAGCCATGGCGGAGGCTCGGGAATCCACGTCGGCTCGTGTGTTGATCGTCGACGACGAAGAGGATCAACGCAACGGTCTGGCGAGTCTCGTCTCCTCGTGGGGCTTCACCGTCGAGACGGCGCTTGACGGGCAGGATGCGCTCGACAAACTTCAGACGTTCCCGGCGCAGGTCGTCGTCACCGACCTCAACATGCCGCGCATGGACGGCTTCGCTTTACTGGAAAAGCTCTCGAGCGACGGCAGCAGACCAGTGTCCATCGTCCTCACCGCATTCGGCAGCATCGAGAATGCGCTCAAGACGGTTCACGATCTCGGCGCGTTCTGGTTTCTCGAAAAGCCGATTCAAGCCAACGCCCTGAAGGTCCTACTCTCGCGGGCCGCCGCACAGGGCCGTCTCGCGAGCGAGACGGAGCGGCTGCAACGAGAGTTGAGCTATCGCGGTGTTCTCGAAGATCTCGTCGGCCCCTCGAAGGCCATGCAGGAGGTCTTTTCGCTCGTCCGGCAGATCGCGGACAGCACGGCCGCCGTGCTGATCACGGGTGAAAGCGGCACCGGCAAGGAGCTCGTCGCGCGTGCAATCCACAAGCTCAGCCGACGCAGAGCTGGGCCATTCGTGGCCGTCAATTGCGCGGCTCTTCCTGAAACGCTCATGGAAAGCGAACTGTTCGGCCACGAAAAGGGCGCATTCACGGGCGCGTTGCAGCGGCGTCCCGGCTGCTTCGAGCTTGCTCACGGGGGGACGCTGCTGCTCGACGAGATCGGTGACATGCCTGTCGGCACGCAAGCCAAGCTGCTGCGCGTTCTGGAAGACTCACGAGTTCGTCGACTCGGCGGCAGCCGGGAACTGCGGGTCGATACCCGCGTAATCGCTTCCACCAACAAGGACCTCGCCGACGAGCTCAAACAAGGCGGGATGCGCCAGGACCTTTTCTATCGA
Organism: Bryobacterales bacterium; assembly: GCA_026713545.1. GTDB lineage: Bacteria > Acidobacteriota > Terriglobia > Bryobacterales > UBA6623 > JAPPLB01. The sequence continues at coordinate 38,582 of JAPOOG010000045.1, read as the reverse complement.
CTCAACGTCTTTCATGTTCACCTGCCGCCACTGCGGGAACGCTCCGACGATGTCTTGCCCATCACCGAAGCCCTCATCCGTGGGATGAACGAGAAGCACGAATGCAAGGTCGTCGACATTCATCCCGAGGTCGCCGAAAAGCTCCGGCGGTATCGCTGGCCCGGCAACGTCCGTGAACTGCGCAACATTTTGGAGCGAGCGATCATCCTGGCCGGCGAGGGAACGATCCGGCCGGTCCATTTGATCGGAGCATTGGACGAGAAAGAACCAGCCTCTGCCGTTTCCAGCGATCCGCATGATGTGCCGCTACGAGTGGGAACAACCGTGCGGGAAGCCGAGAAGGCCCTGATTCTGAAGACTCTCGCGCACACGAACAACAACAAGACGCGCGCCGCCCGCATTCTGGAGATCAGCCTCAAGACGCTCCACAACAAGCTCAAGGAATACGGTTCCGAGCCGGCGCGGGAGGCAGCGGGCCGGGACTGAGCCACCAAGATGGAAGTCCGACAGCCTGACATCAGCGGCCAGCCGCCAGTGGCCCATTGTCAGGAAGGAAAGGAAAACCGGCCACTCTCGCATGACTTCGTTGTACTTGCTTGCCGTGGCCGATGTACTCTCACGTGCACCTTCTCGCTGCAAGCGGTCCGCTCCTCGTCCTTACGAACCTCTCATCTCGCCGAGTGGTGAGACAATGCGGGCCGGGCTGTCGGTCCGCCGAGCACGCGAATGTCTCTTCGAGCGCGTCTTCGAACGTTCATCATTCTGCTCGTAGCCGTCGTTGTCGGCGTACTCTCAGTCATCAACGTCCGAGACGCGATTGAAACGCGGCTGAACGACGCCCTGTATCTCGCCACGAGCAATGCGGAGGTCGTCGAAAGCTTTCTCATCCCGCTCGTCAACGAAAAGGCATCGCGCCGGATACCGCAACCGCAGACGCTCGACGAGATGAAGCGTGTCTGGACTCAGATCGTCGAACTCGACGCTGATCTTGCTCTGTTTCTGCAGCGGATGACGGGCGGCGCGCGCTACATCGTCGAGATCGTCATCACCGGCGAAGACCACCGCATCCTCGCAGCTTCGCTGCCGTCGCGTCAGGGTCAAAAGCTGGACCTGCCTCCCGAGCTGACTCAGTTCACGTCGAGAACCTTGACAGACCGGGTCAACGAGATCGTGTCGCCGAACAGAGACTACCGCGTGACACGGAAACTCGGCTTGCAAGGGCAAGACGACCCCATCCTCGCGGTCCACGTGATCGTGTCGACTGTTCTTCTCCGGAACGAAGTGCTTCCGCAAATCATCAACCTCGGACTCGTTTCAGCGATCGCTCTGCTGATCTCCGTTGTGGTTGCCGCCATTGCCTCGAGGTGGGCATTCAAGCCGCTCGCACGCATCGGAGAGGTTATCGACCGCATCGCCCGCGGCGAGACAGGTCGTGAGGAGTCACGGAGCGTCTCGCGGGAAGAAGCGGTCGTCGAATCGAAGCTCAGTCTACTCGGCAAGCAGTTCCACGGCGCGCAGGCCGATGTCGCGGAACTGCGGTCGAACCTCGATCAACTGATGGATCGGATGGAAGAGGCGGTTTTGCTGTTCGGACGCAACGATCGCCTTGCGCTGGCGGGCCGCGGAGCGGAGCGGCTGCTGAGCCGGGGGCGCTGGGAAGTCATGGGCAAGCATCTCCATGACGTCTTCCCTTCCTCGACGGAGATGGGGGCCATCGTTCAAGGCGCGGTCCACGTGCAGCGGGAAGTGCGCGACCGCCCACTCGTGCTGGAGCGACCCGACGGTTCGACAGTCGAAGTGTTGCTGACGGTCGAAGTTGTGGAGGACTTTCCGAGCCGTGAGCGCGCCGGGACCCTGGTGACCATCCGCGAGGCTGCGCCAAGACGCCAAATCGAGTCGCAGCTTGATATCTCGACGCGCTTGGCCGCCATCAGCCGGCTTACGAGCGGGGCCGCCCATGAAATCAAGAATCCCCTCAACTCGATCGTGCTGCATCTTGAAGTGCTCAAGAACAAGTTGCAAGACAGCGACTCGCAAGCAGAAACCGAGCTGAGAGTAATCTCACGAGAGATCACACGCCTGGACCGCGTCGTCAAAAGCTTCCTGGATTTCACGCGTCCCGTCGAGTTGAACATGGCTGTGATCGATCTGGTCGAGACCGCGTCCGAGGTCGCAACACTCGTTCGCACCGAAGCTGCCGGTCAGCCGGTAGAAGTCGTCGTCGACAAGAAAGTCGAGAGCGCTCGGATGCAGGGCGATCGTGACCTGCTCATGCAGGCCATCCTCAACGTCGTCGTCAACGGTGTGGAAGCGATGACGAACGGTGGAAAGCTGACCATCTCCGTCGAAGAATCAGCCGGCATGTGGCTGCTCAAGGTGCAGGATGAAGGCACAGGCATCCCTGTGGAGTTACAAGAGAAGATCTACAACCTGTACTTCTCGACAAAGGGCAAGGGCACCGGTATCGGGCTCGCCATGACCTTTCGGGTCGTGCAACTGCACAGTGGTACAATCGACTTCACTAGCAAACAAAATGAGGGCACAACGTTTCGGTTGCGCTTCCCGCGTGACCGGAGTGGACAGTCCGGCGGCGCGTCTGACGCCGAAAAGCGGGCCGAATCGCGGATGGGAGCAAACGGCGCCTGAAAGAGTTCGGAGCGGCGTCCGCCAGGGCGATGGATCTCATGTTATTCCCCTCCAGCGCCGATCCGGTTGGAGCGTTCGCTTCAAGGCCGGGAATGCGCATACAAGCAGTTCGAATGCTGGGAGCGGGCTTGTTGCTTGCCGCAATGATCACGCAGGCAGGGTGCGGAAGGAAGACAACCGCGGCGCCTCCTCCGGCTCCGGTGGCCGCTGAGCCGGCGGCTGCCCCCCCGGAGCGTCCGGCCGGCGTGGCTTGGGAACCGCAAACGCAGGAGAAACTGCCACCTCCGCAGCCCATTCCGCCGGAAGCCATCTCATCCGAACGCATCCCATTGAGAGTCGAGCGGTCCGATCAGGCCGACGAGGAAAGGTCCGAGCCGGTTGCTGACAATGAGCCGACGGCGGACGAGCAGGCCGCAACGCCCCCCGAGCCAGCGGCGAATCCCCGGACACCGTTTCGACTCGGCATCATTCTTTCCTCCGAAGAACGCTCCGAGTACAACCGCATGATCGACCGTGATCTTGCCGCTGCTGAAGAGAGTCTGAGCCGGGTTCTGAACGGCAGCGGACTCCGGGAACGCAGCGCACAAATCAAGCGGGTGAGAGCTTTCATGCGGCAGGCGCAGGAAGTACGCGGAGAGGACCTGCCGCTCGCGAGAAACCTGGCAGCACGCGCGCGCCTGCTGGCAGAAGATCTGGCCGGTACGTCGCCGTGACAACGAACGTCCGTCAGAGACCGCTTGCTGATGTCTCAGCAGCCTGGGATAAAGGCCGTGTTGATGGCTCGAGCGGCGCGCGCCTTTTCCTGACGGCCCTCTCACACCTGCCTGCAGCAGGCAGGCACTTCACCTCGCCACTTGACGAGAAATGCAGTCTTGCAGTTCCTGAGCGGGCACAGTGACGACACAGCATCAAGCGCAAGGAGAGCCCCCCATCTTCAAAAAGCGCGTCAGGAAGTTGCGTCTCGACTTGGCGAAGGCCGGCTTCGAAGGGAACGACTTCTTTCTCGTCTCCGCAGGATCGAACATTCAATACCTTTGCGGATTCGACGGAAGTTACGGATTTCTGATGATCTCAGCCGACCACGCCAAGCTTTATACCGACGGACGTTACACGACCCAAGCGAGAGCACAAGCTCGAGGTGTCGATGTATGCGAATCGACGCAAAGTCCGCTCGACTTGCTCTTCAGTGATCTCCAGGAGGAGCAAGTCCGTCGGCTCGCGGTCGAAGAGAACCGCATTTCGCATGCCCTCTATCGAACGCTGCGGCGCAAACTCCGCCGGACACGGGTCGAGCCGGTCGACGGCCTAGTTGAGAAGCTTCGCCTAGTGAAGACGCCTGACGAGATTGCCAAGATTCGGCTCGCTGCGCTGCTGAATTCAAGAGCGTTCGACAACGTCTGCTCACGGGCCCGGGCGGAATGGACCGAAGCCCGCTTCGCGGCCGAATTGGACTTCGAGTTCCGCAGCTTGGGCGCAGAGGGTGCGGCGTTTGAAACGATCGTCGCCAGCGGACCTCACTCTGCCCTGCCCCATGCCCGCGCCAGGACGGAGCGTATCGTTCCCAACTCACTCGTTGTTCTGGATCACGGTGCTATACTCGATGGCTACAACAGTGACATGACCCGAACGATATGTTTCGGGCGCGTCGGAAGCGAAAAGCGACGGATTTTCCGAGCAGTTCGGGAAGCCCAGGAAACGGCTGTAGATCAGGTTCGATCCGGTGTCAAAGCCGCAACGGTGGATCAAGCGGCGAGGAAAGTGCTTGCGGACTTTGGGTATGGTGATGTCTTCCCGCACGCCACAGGTCATGGAGTCGGACTCGAGATTCACGAGCAGCCGCGAGTGGGGGCAGGCGAACAGACGCGGCTGGCATCGGGGATGGTAATCACGATCGAACCGGGCGCATATGTCGAAGACGTCGGAGGAGTGCGGATTGAAGACCTACTTCTCGTGACCAAGACAGGTTGCGAACTGCTCAGCCGTACACCTCGACAACTGCGAACCTTGTGATCATCGGGAGCGAGTGCCGAGCTCTCCTGCCCAAACCAGAACAGGTTTCACTTTAACGGTACGTAACGGGATGAACCTGGACGAAATCAAGGAACTGATGGATGCCCTCGCAGAGCGAGACATCCAGGAATTCGAGCTCGAAAGAGGCGACGAGAAGGTTCGTATCCGACGAGGGTCGTCCGATGACGGAAACCGGCCGCCTTACGTCATCGTCGCCCCCGGCGTTTCAGCCCCGCAGCAGATCAAGGAAATCCCCTCCCCTGCAGGGGAAGAGCCTGGAAAACCGCTCGATCCGACCGCTGAAACCGCCGCTCCGTCCGAATCCTCCGATGCAGGACTCACGCAGGTGAAGTCTCCCATTGTAGGAACCTTTTACGAGGCGCCCAGCCCTGACGCCGAGCCCTTCGTCGAGGTTGGGGAACAGGTCACCGCGGGGCAGGTGCTTTGCATCATCGAAGCGATGAAGCTGATGAACGAGATTGAAGCCGACGTGGCGGGAACCATCGAGAAGCAGCTCGTCTCGAACGGGCAGCCCGTCGAATACGGCGAAGCACTGTTCGCGATCCGGCCGAGCTAACTTTTCTACGCGGATGTTCAAAAAAGTTCTGATCGCGAACCGAGGTGAGATTGCGGTCCGAGTCATCTCTGCCTGCAGGGATCTTGGGATTCGCACGGTCGCCGTCTACTCGGAAGCGGACCGCGAGTCGCTGCACGTCCGCCATGCCGATGAAGCGCTCTGCATCGGTCCTCCGCGCAGCAAAGACAGTTACCTGAACGTGCCTGCGGTGATCAGCGCGGCGGAAATCACCGACGTCGACGCGATCCATCCCGGCTACGGATTCCTAGCCGAGAACGCCGGCTTCGCGGATGTCTGCCGTGAGTCGGGTATTCGGTTCATCGGCCCGGAGGTCGAAACCATTCGTCAGATGGGCGACAAAGCCGAAGCTCGCAAGCAGGCGCGCGCGGCCGGTCTGCCGATCCTGCCGGGGTCCGAGGATCCGCTCGAAACCGCCCGCGAGGCTCTTTCCCTAGCGAAGGACATCGGCTTCCCGGTCATCCTCAAGGCGGCCGGTGGCGGCGGGGGACGCGGCATGCGAATCGTTCGAGAGCCGAGCGAACTGCCCAAACTGTTCCATCAGGCGCGGCACGAGGCGGCAGTGAGTTTTCAATCGTCCGACGTTTATCTCGAGAAGTACATCGAGGGGCCACGTCATATCGAATTCCAGATTCTTGGAGACAACCATGGGAAAGTCGTTGCGTTAGGCGAACGGGAATGCTCGATCCAAAGACGGCATCAGAAGCTGATCGAAGAAGCGCCCTCGCCCCGCATCGACTCGAAAACACGCAACCGAATGTGCCGGCGGCTTGAAAAGGCTTTCGAACGAGTCGGCTACTCGAATGCCGGCACGGCGGAGTTCCTGATGGATGATGAGGGCGAACTCTACTTCATCGAGCTAAACGCCCGCATCCAGGTCGAGCACCCGATCACGGAAGTGGTCACCGGAATCGATCTGGTCAAGAGTCAGCTACTGCTTGCCGCAGGCGAACCCTTGTCGTCAATTGTGACCGGCAAGATCGAGCCGCGAGGGCATGCCATCGAGTGCCGCATCAATGCGGAAAACCCCAAGACGTTTGTGCCCTCCGCGGGACGTATCACGCAGATGCTTCTGCCGGGTGGGCCGGGCATCCGTGTGGACACGGCAGCGTACTCAGGCTGGTTTGTCCCACCGTACTACGACTCGCTTGTCGCGAAACTCATCGCGCATGGACGCGACCGCACCGAGGCCATCAGCCGCATGCAGCGCTCCCTCGGCATGATGTTGATGGAGGGAATCGACACTTTGATCCCCTTTCACGAGCGGGTAATGGCCGACCCGGATTTTGTCCTTGGGAACTTCGATACGCACTACCTTGACCGTTTTTCCCAACGACGAGCCGATGCCGGTATGAGTCGAGTCGTCAACTAGCCGCCACGTTGCGGCAGGACGGGCGACGGCCTACACTCGCAACTGTGACGACTTGTTCAACGATCGCCAAGCTTGGCCTGTATACATTTTGTGTTCTGACTTTGCTCGGCGTGGCTTCCATCCCCGCCAGCGGGACCGACTGGCCCCGTTTTCGCGGGCCGAACGGCAGCGGCATCGCCGATGCGACCGGACTGCCTGCCGACCTCGGTGATAAACGCAATATCCTCTGGAAGATCTCTTTGCCATGGGGTCATTCCTCGCCCATCATCAGCGGGAACCGTATTTTTCTGACCGCGGCCGAAGGCGGCGAGGAAACGGACGCCGGGCGCGAGAAAGTGGTTGACGCCGGAGGCAAACTCGTCACATTCGCGATCGACCGCGGCAACGGAGAGATTCTCTGGAAGAAAGCAGCTCCACGACCGCGCATGGAGCGTTACGAAAAGACCAACTCGCCCGCATCGCCGAGTCCGGTCACCGACGGCGAGAACGTCTACGTCTTCTTCGGCGACTTCGGTTTGATCTCTTACACCGTCGAAGGAGATGAGCGTTGGCGGCTGCCCCTGGGGCCATTCAACAATGTCAACGGGCACGGCTCTTCACCAATTCTGGTTGACGACAAAGTGATCCTGGTATGCGACTCTGACACGGCTCCCTACATGCTCGCGGTGGATAAGAACGCGGGTAAGGTCATCTGGAAAACCGACCGCCCGGAAACCACGCGATCCTACGTGACTCCTGCCGTTTTTCAACCGAAGGAAGGGCCTCTCGAAGTGATCGTACCCAGCGCCTATTTCCTCGCCTCCTATTCCGCCGATACGGGCGAGAAGCTCTGGTGGGTCAACGGCGGCGGCTGGCAGACCAAATCGACGCCGATCATCCACGGCAACATGATCTATTCCAATTCCTGGGAAGGAGGAGGCCAGATCCCGGCGGATGCGATTCCGACGTTCGCCGAGGCGATCAAGAAAGCCGACAAGAACAGCGACGGCGTCATGAACGAGGAAGAACTCAAGATCGTAGAGCCGAAGCGCAAGCTCTATCTCATCGACCTCGACCACGACAAACTCGTTGACCAGCGCGACTGGGAGTTTCACCGCATTCGCCGCACGTCCAAGAGCAGCCTGATGGCCGTTCGTCACGGCGGCCGCGGGAACCTCACGGAGACCGATCACCTAGTCTGGAGTCTGGAAAAGTTTCTGCCGAACGTCCCTTCCCCGCTCATTTACGACAATGTTCTCTATCTGATCAAGGATGGCGGCATTCTATCGACGCTCGACCCCCAGACCGGAGAGATCTTCAAGCAGGGCCGTTTAAGAAAAGCACTTGACAAATACTATGCCTCTCCCGTGGGCGCGGACGGCAAGGTCTATATGATCAGCCAGTTGGGGAAAGCCACCGTTCTCAAGGCCGGCGCTCAGTGGGAGATACTGACTTCCCACGACTTCGGGGAGGAGGTCTACGCCACGCCCGCCATCGTCGAGAATCGCCTGTATATTCGGACTCGCAATACGCTTTACTGTCTGGTCCGACAGACAAATCCATAGCAGCTCGCGGTGGAAGTCTCCAGAAGGAGCAGCGGGCTTCGGTTGCCGCTCGAAGCGAAGTGAGCAGGACGGCGCGCCAAGCCGATCCGCTCCGAAGAACTACAGAGACAACGACTGCCCATGTCCGCCGGTCGTTATCCCAGGAACCGAAGTTCATACGCAGGTTTTGACGTGAACCCGCAAGAGTGAACCCGCCCGCAGGCTCGGGACAACTTCAGTCGCCAGTACCGGTCGGGTGAGGCTGCTCCGGCGCATCAACCTGGCGTACAGCGTTCTCGATCTGCTTGGGCTCACCGATCCGCTCGGTGTTACCAGTGGCGCTCAGTTCCTCGAAGCGGCGCGCCTGGGCCAGCACGCGCAACTGGAACGAGCCGACGCCACTGTTGTACGCGTCGACGGCTTGGCGGAGCCCGCGGCCCATCTTGTCGAGGTGTCCGGCATAGGTACGCAGGCGGCCGTATAACTCTCTGGCAGTCTCCGCGATCTTCTGTGCGTTCTGGTGGATGTTCTGCTGCTGCCACGCGAGCGCCACGGTCCGCAGGAACGCGATCAGAAGGCCCGGTGTCGTGATCAGCACTCGGTGTCGTTGCCACGTCTCCTGCCAGATCGCTGGCTCGACTTTGATGGCCGCGTCAAGCATCGGGTCGGTCGGCACGTACATCATCACGAAATCGGGTGAGCCCTCTACCCATTGCGCATAATTCCGACCCGCGAGCTCTTGAGCATGTTTGGCAAGGGCAGCAGCATGTTCTGCAAGCAATCGCGTCTGTTCCTGTCCGTTCGTGCTGCGCATTGCCTGGTCGTAGCTGTCGTGCGGTGTCTTGGCGTCAATCACGACTGTGGCGCCACCTGGAATCTTCACCTGCGCGTCGGGGCGCATCAACGCAGCGTCCGGCGCGTCGCCCACAGTGTCCTGCTTGAAATAATCGACGTGCTGCTCCATACCGGCCGCAACAAGCACGTTGTGCAGGTGCTGCTCACCCCACTGGCCCCGCAACTGAGGATTGTGCAAGATCTTCCGCAGCCCGCTCGTTTCAGCCATCAGCCCGTCAACGCTCTGGCTGATCTTCGTGTTGTCCGCTATTCGTTCCTTGTCGGAATCGTCCACATGCTTTCGTAGCTTGTCCAGGCTCTCGCGGACCGGATTCACCAGGTTCTGAACCGCGGTTTGGCGCGCCTTCAGGTCCGAATCGGCCAACTCCTGCTGCTGCTTGAACTGTTCGGCCGCCTGCTTGCGGAACTCTTCGGTGCTCGATTTGAGCACCTCCGAAGCGAGACCCTTGAAATGAGTGTCGAGATCTGCTCGGCGCTGCTCGTTGGCCTTCTCACGTTCCTTCTGGCTACTTTGGTAGCCGCTCAGTTCGGCCTGAGCATTCGAGAGTTTCTCGCTCAGATCCTCCCGTTTGTCCCGCTCCTCATCACGTTCCTGGATGGCTGTCTCCAGCTGCCTGGTCCTCTCATCAAGCTGCGTTTCCAGTCGGACCGAGCGGCTGCGCAGTACGGCATATGCCGCTCCAGCACCGGCAACGAGACTGACGACGATCCCAATTACGGATTCCATTGCACGACAGTAACCTAGATGTCCCGGAGTGTCTGAGTGAGCACATTGAGTAGTATACCTACGGATCGTGGTGTTCAATATCTGTCCAGGACAAGCCCGTGCAGGCGATACGCTGCCAGTCTGCGATGTCCCAACCTGTCGGGGCCGATCCAGCAGAACGGCTGGAGCCTAGCGTTCTACGACACCAGCTTGTTCGATACGCACGCATTTACCGGCGTGCAGCGGACACCCAGCTTCATCAGCCGGACGGAAGATGGCTTCCGGTCGCGCCGCTACTTCGTCAACATGTCCGCCCCACACCAAGGGGCCGATAGATGATCCATTACCCCTCTGAGCAGGAGTGCGGCGAGTCCAGACGGAGCGCCCATGCGCGTCGTCCTTGTCCAAGCCGGACCCTCGCTAGTCCGAGCAGCACGGAGCTTGACAATCGAGGTAATTTGACAGCAGATTCCCATGTCGCCGCGACGCCTTCAAGTCGTTTAGCTCTCACTCGACACGCAGAAGTCACGGCAGAGAACCACAGTCGTAAACGATCTATCCGAGCAATGGGGCTTCGCTCTCGGGACTCGACGCCTACAATAGGGAGCTTGTGTCCGTGAACCCGCACCCAACTCCTGCTCAGCAACTCGTGGAAATCTCCGGCCGCGCCATCATTCTGGGTCTCGCCATCGGTACGGTGATGACAGCGGCCAACACGTATCTGGGACTCTACGCCGGGATGACCGTTTCGGCAAGCATTCCCGCGGCGATCGTTTCGATGGGGATCCTGCGGGGCGTTCTGCGGCGCGGCACGATTCTCGAAAACAACATTGTTCAGACGATGGCGTCGGCGGGCGAGTCCGTCGCGGCAGGGATCATCTTCACCGTTCCGGCCCTTGTGATCGCCGGTGTTTGGACACAGTTTCTCTACTGGCAAGTGACGATGATCGGCTTGCTGGGAGGCGTTCTCGGCGTGCTGTTCATGATCCCCTTGCGGCGGACTCTCATCGCCGACGACGCCGACGAGGAGTTGATCTATCCCGAAGGCGTCGCCTGTGCTCAGGTGCTCGAAGCCGGGCAGGAGGGCGGCCGTTCGCTGGGGCGGATCCTGATTGCGGTGATCGTGGGCATGTTGTTCAAATCGGCTATTGGCGTGGTTGCCGTCCTGCGCGGCGTTGTGGAAGGCGCGGTTCGATTGGGCAACACACTGCTCTACTTCGGAACGGACGTGTCCGTAGCCCTGCTGGGTGTTGGCGTGATCGTCGGGTTGGAAGTGGCGACTCTCGTGTTTGCTGGCGGTGCGATCGGCTGGATAGTGTCGATCCCGATCTACTACGTCATGACACCTCTGCCGGAGGGCGAGGTGCTCGACGCGGCGTGGGCGGCTTGGAGCGGACAAATCCGCTACATGGGTGTGGGGGCAATGATCATCGGCGGCCTGTGGTCGATGATTCGCATTCGCAGCGGCATCGTAAAAGGTTTACGTGAAGCTTTCAGCGGAATCCGTTCTCAAAAATCTGCTTCGCGCGAGCGCACTGACCAGGATCTCCCGACGGCACAGACGGCCATCATCCTGATGCTGGCGGGCATAGCAACGGTTGTGCTCTACCGAATCCTCACCGGGTCGATGACCATTGCGATGGTCGCCGGTGTGGTGATGATCATCGCGTCGTTTTTTTTTGTCGCGGTGTCGAGCTATATCGTGGGATTGGTCGGCAGCTCGAACAACCCCGTTTCGGGAATGACGATCTGTGCCCTGCTGTTTGCGTCGGTTGTCTTGCTGTTGCTGGGCATGACGGGCACGGCGGGGACGCTCGGCGCGCTAGGGGTCGCGGGCGTTGTTTGCTGCGCTGCAGCCACGGCGGGTGATACGTCGCAAGATCTCAAGACCGGATACCTCGTGAAGGCGACGCCATGGCGGCAGCAACTCACACAGTTCGTCGGCGTCCTGTTCCCGACGCTGATCATCGCGCCCATTCTGACGCTGCTCCATCAAGGCTACGGAATCGGAACCGGAGCCGAAGGTTCGTTGCGCGCACCCCAGGCGACGTTGTTCGCCAGCATTGCACAGGCCCTCTTCGGAGACGGTTCCCTGCCCTGGACCATGGTTCTGATCGGCATGGGCATCGCGGTCGCGCTGATCGTCACCGATGAAGCCCTCCGCAAGGGCGGCAGCCTCTTCCGGGCGCACGTAATGCCTGTGGCCGTGGGCATCTATCTCCCCCTTTCGCTCTCGACTCCGATCTTCGCCGGGGGCCTTCTGGCATGGGTGCTCGCACGTTCCCTGGCCAAGCAGGGGGAAAAGGCGCAGGGCTCCGCGAATCACACGGCTATCCTGATCGGATCAGGCCTGATCGCGGGCGAAGCGATCGCGGGCATCTTGATTGCAGTCCCCCGCACTGCCGGAGTGGAATTGCCAGTCCCTCTACTCGAGAGCGACATCATCTCCATCGCCGCTCTGCTGGGCGTTACAGCTTGGGTTTACGCTGCATCGAAACGAAGCGGCGCATCGCACAACTAAAGTCGTCTCGAGCAAACCGGTCAGTCGTCCGGGCAGCCTTCCAGCGCGAACACAACGATAGAGTCATCTTCGAAACGCGGCTCGCCGCAAGACTGCGACAGATCCGCTCGCATCCCTTGATATTTCTCGTCAGGGATGCCGCCCAGGCGTCTTACTTGCCTCCGCTGAACCATGTCTCCGGGATCGGACGACGCCAGCATGCGCTCGCGATAACTCTGGATGCGCTTCTTGTGAATCACCACGAATGCGAAGCCGAGACTTTTAAGTCGTCCCGCATCAACCGATCGTTCCAGCCTAGGAATCCCTGTCAGATCGCTGAGCGCCGGGTCCTCTTCGATAAACGATTGCGCGCGGGGAGCGATGGTCGAGACGTAACCGCCATTGATCGGACGACCGTGAACCGTCTGAGCGACAAGATTGTGAGCCGAGCGGCTGCGTTGGTTCGACGGAATGTCAAAGATAGCAGCGTCTTCCGAAATACCCGCCAACTGATCGTAGATCGGCGATGTCTCGACCGGGCGGGTCGGTAAGGGCAACCAGGAATACTCGACCAGAATCGCCAAGGCGAGCAAGCCGAACTTCCAATCCGGTTTCTTGCGAAACGCCGTCCATCCCAAGCCGGTCAAAACCGCCAGTCCCAGGCCCGTGAGGATCATGAAACGGTTTGCGAGCCGCAACAGGTCAAAAACGGGAAGCTGCTCAAGCAGGTAGAAGGGCAAGATGATGTCCTCGATGACCTCGTGTCCCCAATAGGGGTGGCGCCCGAGCGCCAGCACGGTCGCGACGAACGCGAACAGCGCCCAGTAAATCGCCCCCGGACGCCTTCGCAGCAAGGCCAGGAAGACAAGCAGCAACGGGACAAAGCCCAGGTAGGCGACAAAGCCCGGGGAGCGGTAGGGTTGATCGAGATACGCCTGGGACGCCATGTCACCCCACAGCGAGTGCCCATAGTGGGGGACAAAGAGATATGCCGCTTCGATGCCTCGGTCTTGCGGCGGCTTGCGATAGTAAGCGTCTTCCACGACCGCCATTTCGACCATTAGCGGCGACAGCAACGGCATCATGATCAGAAAAGCCAAGAGGCCGGCCAGTACCCAGTCGCGGAACAGCAGGCGACGCAACCGTGACCGACGGATGAAATCAACAACAGCCATCGGCATGAGAGCCAATATCAGCTTCAAACCGGAATGCCAGCTACAAAGCGCGTTCAACGCAAAGCAAAGACCGGTTCGGACGACGTTGCCCGACCCGCCCAGGCGGTCAAGCCGCACGAAATAGAAAAGCGTCAGCGGCATGAACTGCAGAGAGACGAGATTCAAGTGCTCCAGAATCTGCTCCATCGTCTGCGGGAAAAACGCGAAAACCAGCCCAGCCAGAAACGCGCCGCGCGCTTCCGAGGTCAGTTCGCGCACGAGCAGATACATCCCGAAACCGGCAATCCAGAGCGCCAGGAGGATGCAGAAGTTGTAGGCCGCCGCCGGACCGAGGGTGGCCGTGATCGGAAGAGCGATCAGCATGTTGAACGGCGAATGCGTATGGAAGATCAGTTTGCCTCCGGTCGGATGGAAGATCATCGGACTGAAGTAGGGATGCTGCCCAAGATCCAGCAGCGCCGTCTTCCACCACCAGAAATTCCAGTAGTTCTGCCATAGATCGCCGGCGCCTCCGGGCACCGAACCGATGAAGTCAGCGGTAAGCGGCCAAGTCATCAGCACGGCCAGCGCGAGATACAAGCCGGCCACGATCCGTGAGCGACCCAGCAGCCGTTCGACGCGGGTCTGCGCAGAATGGTCGGTCATCGAGGAACAGGAAGGAGCACCGGCGGTCGGCATCAGCGCCGGTTAGCAGGAAGGCGCGTTTGTGATCGCCACGCGCGTCTTGAACCAACGATCATAGCAGCGGTCCCTGTGCGGAAACGCAACGGCTCGGGGGTCACCAAGTCAGTGCATGCCCGTCACGGCGCGGGTCAGCCCCGCCGGCCAGCGACCCGGTGAGGGGATCACGGTAAACGCCCTGCACCCCACCCGCATTGCCCGGCTTCACCAACTTGTGTCCAAGTCCGCGCAGGTCCTCGACGACCTGCGCTGGAAATCCCAATTCCAGATACGTTCTCGAGTCGGACGGAACCGGTGCTCGACCACCGCTGCGGTTGACCATCATGCGCGGCGACGCGATTGCATGCTGCACGTCCATGTCAAAGCCAAGAACCTTCGTAATCACCTGCCCAACCGTCTGAGGGATCGTATACCCCCCTGCCGCGCCGACGGCCATCAACAGCTTGTCACCCTTCATGACGACGGCCGGCGTCATCACGCCTTTGGCGCGCTTGCCGCCTTCGAGCAGATTCACATGGTCCGGTGGATCGAGCACAAAACCGTAGCGATGACCATTGTTGAGGAAGATGCCCGTGTCACCGGCGATCACACCACTTCCGAATCCGCTGACCAGCGACTGCGTAAAGGCAACCGCGTTGCCCCAGCGGTCGGCGGCGGCGAGGCTGGTGGTGCCGACGGACGGTAGCAGCGGTCCGGGAAACGCGGCCGCTTTCTTGCCATCGATCTTCATTCGCTGCTCGGCGGCATAGGACTTCGAGATCAGGCGATCGACCGGGATGTCCGCGTCTTCCTTGCCGGTGTTGTAGCGATCATCGTCGGTCAGCGCGAGTTTCGCCGATTCGATCCAACGATGTGCGAAGTCGGTCGAGTAGAGATCGAGATCCTCGAGGTCGAAACCCTCCATGATGTTCAAGAGCTGGAACATCGACAGCCCGCACGAACCCGGAGGCATCGCGTAGAGCCTGTGCCCGAGAAAGTCGATCGAGATCGGATCGCGCCAACGTACATCGAAGTTCTCGAAATCGCCCTTCGTGAGAATCCCTCCGTTGCGCTGAAAGAACCGGACCACTTCACTACCCAGATCGCCCTTGTAGAAGTCGTCGGCGCCATTCAGCGCGACGCGGCGGAAGCTGCGGGCAAGGTGCTTTTGCTTGATCACTTCGCCCATGCGCGGCGGACGTCCGTGCGGCAGGAAGACGCGCGCCGACGTGGGAAACGCGGCCAGCTTGTCAGCCATGCCTCGCAATGACAACTCGTCGTACTTCGAGATCACAAAGCCTCGTTCTGCCAACTCAATCGCCGGCTCGAAGACGTCACCCAGACTCATCGTGCCGTAACGGTCGAGCGCCGCCGCCCAGCCCTTCAAAGCGCCGGGGACGATCGGCGCGAGATAACCCTGGTCGCAATCCTTCTCGGTGAACATGTCGAGCCGCGCTGCCGACGGGCTCTTGCCCATCATGTCGAGCCCGACGACTCTGCCCTCCGACGCCAAGTAGATCAGCATGAACCCGCCGAATCCGCCCATGCCCGACATGTAAGGCTCCGCCACGTTCAGCGCAGCGGAGGCCGCCACGATGGCATCGATGGCGTTGCCGCCTTGCATCAATATGCGCAGGCCTGCCAGGGAACCGTGCTGGTCAGCGGTCGCCACCGCGCCGTTACGGCCCCAAACGACGCGATGCGCCTTACCCTCGAGCTGAGGGTGGTCAAAGCGGATCGCGTCCCCGACCTGTTGCGCATTTACGAGAGACGCGGCTCCTGCGCCGAGCCCGATAGTGGATAGAAAACGGCGTCGATTCATCATTTCTTCTCCGTCGATGCCAAGCCCGTTAGGCACGAGCCAGGTACTGAACGTCTATAGCCGCGGTTTCGGCGGCTTCACAGGCTCCCAAGGGAGCACACCCTTCACGCGCATACGCCGGCAGAACACCTTGTCGCCAGCCGTAACATACAGCGTTTGCAGATCGGGCCCTGCGAAGACAGCATTCGATAACGGACCCGGCTGAGGCTTGCCGATGATACCAACCACACGCCCCGGCTGATCGCAAATCTGCAACCCGACGAGGCTAGTCACGTAGAGATGACCGTCACTTGCCATCGTCATCCCGTCCGCACCGCTGCGGCTTGACTGGTCGGGCGTTTCAAGACGGTAGAACGGTTGTCCGTTGGCCAGCGACCCATCTCTCCGAATCTGGAACGACCAGACCCATTTGCCCCACGAATCCGCCACCGTCAACAACGACTGATCCGGAGACAGCATGATGCCGTTCGGCCGCTCGATGCCTTCGTGCACGACACGCTTGTTGCGGTCGTTGTCGACGAACCAGACTTGCTTGTTTCGGGGGTCCGTGAAGTAGATCTCGCCCTTTGCCGTCACAACCAGATCGTTCGACTGCACATCGTCGACGATGGTTTCCTCGCTGCCGTCCGGGGCGTAGGCCACGATCTTCCCACGGCCGTTCGCACAGGCATAGAGCTTGCCGTCAGGGCCGAACATCAACCCGCTCGCCGCACCGGTGTTCTCCTTGAAGACTGTAACTACCCCCCGCGTGTCGACCTTGTGAATGCGGTTGTTGGGAATGTCAGCAAAGAAGACATTCCCTCGCTTGTCGGCTGCCGGACCTTCGGTAAAGCGATGCCCCTCACTCACAAGTTCCCACTCGGAATCCGGATGGAGCATCTCGGTGATCAACTGCCGCACGCCTACTGACGTCGGCTTCCTGATCGGAGCACCATGATCACGCCACAACCAACGCAGGGCATCGGGATAGATGGAGCGGCCGTGCTTGTTGTCGTGCCCTCCCTTACCGGCTACCCACTTCGTTTCGTAGCCGGCAAATTCGAGAGCTGCAGCCATGCCTTGGTTGGCGAGCCACCAACTGCCTGCATAGTGATTAAGGTCGTTCGAGCCGTCTTGAAGGAACACGCGCAGGGGCTTCGGTTCCATCTTGCGAATGAGCGTGGGATAGACTTGCCCGCCTCGCAGGTTGGTGTAGCTCCCAATGAAGCTCAGCACACGCCGAAAGGCGTCCGGCCGATTCCAGGCGACGGTGAAGGAGCAGATTGCCCCGGAGCTGAGACCGCAGATCGCCCGATCATTCGGGCTGTCCGAGAGCTTATAGCTCTTGCCAACCTCCGGCAGGATCTCCTCGATCAGAAACCGAGCGTAGCGGTCACCCAACGCGTCGTATTCGAAGCTGCGGTTGTAGCGCGCCTGTTGATTTTCGCCAAGTGCGGGCAGAACTCCCGGGCTGATGAAGATACCGATCGTCAGCGGCATCTCCCCTTTGTGGATCAGGTTGTCGAAAACGGTCGGAGTGAACCAACCCTTATCCCGATCGTCACTGACGTAACGATGCCCGTCTTGAAAGACCATCACCGCGGCAGGCCTGTCGGCTGTGTACTGCGCCGGTGCATAGACCCAGTATTCGCGTACTGTGCCGGGGAAAATCTTGCTCGTCCACAGATACCTGTTGACACTCCCTGTCGGCACTCCGGCCTGAGGCTCAAAATCGGGCCCGAGCGGGTACTCCTCGCCCGTCAACATCGCCGTCAGCCAAAAGCAGAGAAACAGAATCCGTAGAGCGGGTCGGGGCATCTTTTTCTCTCGGCGCGATTATAGCCCCACTGCGGGTACGGAAGAAAATTCAACTGCCATGCTGCGTGCGCTATGATGCTTCGCGGTTATCGATGCAGGCCCATCTCAGCCGCCGTGCCTTTGCGCATCTGGCTATCGGCTCAACAGCAGCAGCCGTGTCGTCGAGCGTCTGCAGTTTCCGGAACAAGCCCCTCCGTCTCGGGGAAGTGCCCAACATCATCCTCGCCATGAGCGACGACCAAGGCTGGGGCGACACGGGTTACAACGGCCACCCTCACCTGCGTACGCCCTATCTCGACGAGATGGCACACACGGGCCTGCGGTTCGACCGTTTCTACTCCGCCTCCCCCGTCTGCTCACCTACACGCGGCAGCTGCCTCACCGGACGCCATCCTTATCGTTATGGCATTTTTCATGCCAATTCCGGTAACGGCGCTTCGTTCTATCCGCTCCCGCCCGAAGAGTTGACGCTCGCCGAGGCTCTCAAGACTCTGGGGTATGCCAGCGGACACTTCGGCAAATGGCACCTGGGAGACTTTCAAGGCGAGAAAAAATCGTCGCCCTCCGACAATGGTTTCGACGAATGGTTCTCCACGGTCCGCAAGACTCCAACGTACAACCCGGAGGGCTATTGGTCGAACGGCGAACCCGTTACGGATGTACTCGAGGGTGACGACTCCACTCATATCGTGAGCCGTGCGCTGGACTGCATCCGACGCAAGGTCGATGAGCACACGCCTTTCTTCGTGGCGCTTTGGTTTCACACACCCCACTTGCCCATCATTTCAAAGGGCAACCACCGTACCATCTACGGCGGTCATGCCGGCGAATCGCCGAACTACTGGGGCGCGATCAGCGCCATGGATGAACAACTCGGCCGTCTGAGGCGCGAACTGCAGCGTATGGATGTCGCAGACGACACGATGTTCTGGTTCTCGAGTGACAACGGACCGGAAGGGGCAGAACAGTCCCCTGATCAGCCCGGGGCCACGGGTGGTCTTCGAGGCCGTAAACGCAGCCTCTTCGAAGGCGGAATTCGCGTCCCAGGTCTGCTTGAATGGCCTTCGCGCATCCCGGAAGGCCGAGCAACCACCATTCCCGTGGTCAGCTCGGACATTTACCCAACGATTCTGGATGCATTGGACCTGACTCCTGAGAATCAACCTGAACCGATTGACGGGATCAGCCTGCTGCCCCTGATCGAAGGCGACATGAGCGAACGTTCCAGCAACATCGCTTTCGAAACTGATCGTCATGGTGAGCGCATTCCCAAACTCGCGCTCATTGGCAACCGCTACAAATTGATCTCCCGATTGGATGACTCACCGGATCTACTTTTTGATCTCGTGGACGATGTGAAGGAAGCAAAAAACATCGCGGATGAGCGCCCCGAGATTGTTGCGGCAATGCGGCGGGAACTGGAGGAATGGCGCGCGTCCTGCGACGTAAGCCGCAAAGGCAGCGACTACCCAGCTCACCGCCAGGAGGACCGTGCTTCCTAAGGTGTTCAGAAGGTTCGACCCAGGCTTTGGGTTCACTGTGAGCACCATCCGATGAGCTTGTGCTGCGTTACAGCACGGTGTTTCGAAGAAGTCGGCTGACGCCTCCAGCATCAGGAACTCCAGATCCGGTAGAAAATGACCGCGGCGAGAACGCAGAGGACATACGCGAAGCGGCGCTGCAAAACCCGTGGGTCGGATCGCAGCGTGATCCGTGGGCCGATTTGAGCTCCCAACGCTACCAACACGGCCGGAATGAGCGTAGAGGACCAATCCAGAGACGACACCGCAATGTGTCCGGCGAAACCGCTTGCCGCGGTCAACATCACCATGAAGGATGCAGAGCCGAAGGCGATTTCGATTGACATCCCGAATAGCAATACCATCAACGGAATCTTCAGAAAGCCCCCTGCAGTGCCCGTAAGCCCGCTCATGACTCCGATCACAAACCACAACGGCAGACCGGCGAGCAGATTCACGACATATCGTTGACCTCCCAACTCTCGATGCCAGTGCCAGGGAGCCGAATCGCTCGCGACTTCTCTGCCGTTGCCACCGTAGTTCTTGAGCATCGATACAGCAGCCAACAGTACGACTGACCCCAGAAAGACCATCAGCAACTCGGGCGAGAACCGATATGCGTACAGCCCGCCCAAAAACCCTCCCGTACCGGCGGCCATTTCGAGCACGATCGCTATCGGCCAGTCAATCCGCCCCGCACGGCCGAAGATGATTGTCGAACTCAATGCCGTAAGCACAATAAAAAGCTGACTGCGTGCGGCAGCGAGGTGGAAATCGACGCCGAAGAACACCTGAACCGGTGTATAGAGTACGCCGCCGCCCTGGCCGTGCATCGAAAAGACCAAGGCGCTTGCCCCGAGAATCAGGGCCATCGACAACAGCTTGAAGCTCAACATCTACAAAGGGGTATCGGTAAAGCGGGGTCTCCCCTTCGTGCCCCGAGTGCGAGAGGAGAAAGACCACCATCGCAAACCAGGACATTACCTCGCAACCTGAGCGCAGCCTTATCAGCGCTTCCTGCGCCACGATGCGCCATGACCGGCGTCCGGAACTCGGCGATCAATATCATGGGTATCGGACACGATGAAGCGCAGCAGCGGCGCATCCAACATGAAAATCGCAGCTCGCCGGACTCGTTCTCCTGAATCACGCGTCAAGAATTGTGTCGATTGCTGCTTAGCACGCCAGTGGAGGGTAGCGGGTAGTCTGTTAAAAAAATCAAGTCTCTACTCTGGCCGTCTTCCCACTCGCCCTCTCCAGCGTCTGGGTCATCCAGGCTTCGAGGCTTTTTCTTGGCATTGGCGGCTGCAGGGGCCATCCGATTGTCGAATAGGCAGCGGTTTTTGCGAGAAGCAACAAACGAAATCGGTCGCGCCGGACTCGCCTGCCGTCCGCACATCTCGAACACCAGTTATTTGGACTGGCTGTTGTCGAAACTCGATAGAACACGGCTATGCAGATCGATCAAATTTCAAACGACCTGCTCCCAGCGGCGTGAACGCGACGCCTTCTCCACGGCGTGCAGAACCTTCTGATTCTTCAGTCCGTCCTCGAAATCGGGGTGAATCTCTCCCCCCGATGCCAGCGCCGCAAGAAAGTCATTCACGCTGTGCGTGAAGCTGTGTTCATATCCGAGGATGTGACCGTCCGCCCACCAATGATCGGCATAGGGGTGCTTACCTTTCGAGCAGGCGATGATCCTGCGAAACCCCTCGACGTCGGCATTGTCGTCGGCGGACAAAAAGTCGAGATTGTTGAGGTTCTCCAAGTCGAATGACAACGACCCCTTGCTGCCGTTGATCTCGAATGTATTGTGGTTCTTGCGTCCCAACGCGAACCGCGTCGCCTCGAGAGTGCCAATCGCGCCGTTGGCGAAGCGAACACACATGACAACGGCATCGTCCACGGTGACCGACTTCTTTTCCTCGGATCCTGGTACGGAGGGGCGCTCCTTGATGTAGGTAGCCATGGCGGCAGAAACTTCCGTGATGTCATCGCAGAGATAGTGGGCGAGGTCGATGATATGCGACCCCAGATCGCCGAGAGCGCCTGAGCCTGCGAGATTCTTGTCGAAGCGCCAGAGCATTTGCAGTTCCGGCGACATGGCCCAGTCCTGCAAGTAACGCGCTCGGAAATGGAAGATCCTGCCGAGCCGACCTTCATCGATCAGCTTTTTCGCCAGCGTCACGGCGGGAACACGCCGATAATTGTGCATCAAGAAGTGCCGGACTCCGGCTTTGGAGACCGCCGCGGCCATTCGCATCGCTTCCTCGAGCGTGTTTCCGAGCGGCTTCTCACAGACAATGTGTTTCTTTGCCTTGGCCGCTTCAAGCACCATAGGGTCATGCCAATCGCCCGGCGTGGAGATATCCACTAGGTCAATGTCCTTGCGGTGCATGACGGCTATCCAGTCCGTTGACGCCTCTTCCCAGCCATAAGCATTCGCGGCTTCTTTGGTCTGTTCCGGGTCCCGACCAACGATCACTTTCATCTCGACTCGAGGGGCTTCGGGGAAGAACATGTTCACACTGCGATAGGCTTGGCTGTGCGCCTTGCCCATGAACTTCGTTCCGAACAACGCTACTCGCACGGACATGATTCGATCAACTCCATTGAATCGATTTTGAGGCGAAAGGGAGATGTTCAGATGAACATCTCTTCGTCCTGAGTGGCTTGATCGACCGAGGATCGGCGCCGGCCAGCGAGGGCGTCGATCATCGCCGCGATGCCGACTCCTACCGCTCGAATCTGCTTGACCGGGGTCAGCAGGGCTTGCTGCAACGAGAGACTGGTCTGTTGCACCCGCTCGAGCAGAACCTGAACGGTTTCGTCGACTTTCTGCAACTGAAGCTGCGTGGTCTTCGAGAGTGCATCGATCGTAGCATCGACCTTGTCGACCTGCTCTTTGGCAACTACCGTCAGTTCGCGTACCTGTTTCAGAATCTCGGTTGATTCCCTACCCACATCTTCGAGAGTCTTTTGGGCTTCTTCCGCCAGCGGCTCCCAGCGATCGAGGAATGTATTGACCCGAGTTTTCAGGCGGCGGATTGTCAAACAGATTCCGATCAGCGAAACCATCTGGACGAGCAGGGCGATGGCGGCGACGCCGGTAAAGGCCGCCATAATCTGCAGCAGCACTATCTCGTTGTCCATTCTTTGACCTCAGGAGACCGGAGTCGGCCGCACGGACTTTCGAAGTCTTTACGACGAGTCCCCTATCTCCGTCTCTTCCGAAGCCGCTTGCTGATAGGCCCGGCGGCCTGCTTCGAGAGCGGCCGCGAGCTGTTCGCGCTGAGCCGCTACGCCGCTACGGCCCCGCTCGAGAATCTCCTCCGCCTGATGGCGCAGTTCACCGCTCCGTTGCCAAAGAAAGTCGCGACCCTCGCTCGCGCACTCGCGCAAGTCTCCCATCAACTCTCCACCTGGCTTGGGGGCGAACAGCAACCCGACGGCCGTCCCCATACCCAGCCCCAAAAAGAAGCAAGACAGCTTCGAATCAGCCACAAGTCGTTACCTTACAGTTGCGTTTGGGGCAGTGTAGCAAGGCTGATGTTATCACATCGTTCTGGTGACCCGGAAATCTGCATCGCAATCCGTGCGAAGGAGAATTCTCCTCGTAAAAGGTCTGCGCGGACGAGCCTTGACGCGACCCTATGCATTTGCCAAAGAGACCTCACGGAAACGGAAAACGGTGTTGCCCCACCCTTTGCTTACGGATAGGATCTGTGCGTCCACAACCCGGTTGGCTTTTATGTGGCTGCCGTTGCACACTGGATAAAACTCGATACGGCGTCCTAGTCACGCCGGAAGGAAAATGGCACATGAATCACAGAAGTCATCTTGGGCACCTGGCAACGATGCTATTGCTGCTTGCAACGGTCTCCGCCGGGCCAACACTGGCAACCGCCGAGAATCGGCTGTTCGAGATCCGTACCTATACAACGCACGAGGGGCGACTCGACGCCCTCCACAAGCGGTTCCGTGAACACACGAACAGCATTTTCGTGAAGAACGGCATGTCACTGATCGGCTACTGGACTCCGACCGAGGGTCCCGAATCGGAGAACACGCTGATCTACATCCTGGGTTATCAGAGCAAAGAAGCTCGAGATACGGCTTGGAAAGCCTTTCGAGCCGACCCTGACTGGAAAAAGGCCCGCGCCGAATCGGAGAAAGACGGCAAAATCGTCAAGGAAGTGAAATCACAGTTCCTTGCAGCGGTCGACTACTCACCCATCCAATAGCGTCAGGTTGTCTGCGCAGGCTTGCGGACCATCAACGCCAGCATCGCTCCGACTACGGCAAACACGGTTAGAGTCAAGTAGACCTCGTTGTAACCGGCGGCCAAATCTCCGGCGGCTCGCGCCTTATCCATCACGCTCGCGAAGTACCCTGGGACGAAATAGCCTGACAGACCATAGGCCGTAAAGACGATTCCGTAGTTCGCGCCGACGTTCTTGGCACCGAAATAGTCCGCGGTAAAGGAAGGTAACAGCGCGAGGTAGCCGCCAAACGCGAAGCCCACCATGCAGAGGCCGATCAAGACCGGCCAGAAGCCACTTGCCGATCGAAGAAGAAAAAGGCAGGCGACGAAATAAACCGCATACATCGCAACGGTCGTGGTGTTACGGCCAATCTTGTCCGAAAGACTGCCCCACGAGAGTCGGCCAATGCCGTTGAAGAAAGACATCACACCCAGAGCCGCGCCGCCCGTCAGCAGTGCGCCTTCAACCGCGATCTCGCGAATGATCGGGGAGGCCTGACCGATCGCGACGAATCCGATGGACGTTCCGAAGGCATAGAGAATCCACAAGGCGTAAAACTGCCAGGTTCTTAGCATCTCACCCGGAGAGAAGTCCTGTTTCACGCCTGCGGTCGATGCGGCTGCGGGAGGCTCCCAGCCTTCAGGTTTCCAGCCGGCCGGGGGCGCTCGAAAAATCTGCGCCGCACCGATCACGAAAACGTAGAACACCACCGCCATGATCATGAAGGTTCGAGGAATCGACTCGGCGAACATCGTTGCGTCCGAACCGATGAGCGACTCCAGCAAGGGCGCGAAGATGAGCGACCCGGCACCGAACCCCATCACCGCCAAGCCGACGATCATGCCGCGCTTGTCAGGAAACCACTTCACACAGGTGGCGATCGGTGTGACGTAAGCAAACCCGACGCCCATTCCTCCGATGACGCCATAAGAGATGATCAGGCCGGGCGACGTGTCGCCAATCAGCGCGGCCAACAGGCATCCCGTTCCAAGCAACAAGCCTCCCACGCTGCCGACAAGACGCGGTCCCTTCTTGTCCTGCCAGAAGCCGGCAATGACCATCGCAATGGTGAAGAAGAGGAGCGAGAACCGGAACGGAGCAATGCTCATTTCCTTCGACCAGTCATAGAGCGTTTCCAGCGGAACCCGAAAAACGCTCCAGGAGTAAAGCACGCCCAAACAGAGCTGCATCACCAGCGCCGCGCCCACAAAGCGCCAACGATTTCCGACAGGTTCCGCCATTCTCAGGATCTCCCCTCTGTCGACTCAGCCGAGCCGACCAAAGCGTAAAGATGCTAGCACAGGCAGCGTGTGACGAAACTGACGGCCATCGTATTGCCGCAATCCGTGTGCATACAGACTGCTCTTGACGGCCAGGGTTCAACGAGCGTATCGAAGTTCCGTCTGTCCGTCGCGCCGGTCAGCCGATTGGTGCTTGTGGGTTGATTGTATCCGCCTGTTTCAGGGTGAGCCAAATGACGACCTGGATACTCAACATGGGAACAGTGGGTCTTACTTTTGGACTCTATCGGTGGCCGCAGGCGCGTTTTTCATGGAGAGAATGGCGACGGGTTACACCCGAGTCAGCCGACTGTTTCTCTTCTTCCAACCCCTCAGCAGCCAAGCGACCGTTGGTTCCGCGTCAGGTATTCAGCCTGCGAACGTCGGACGGCATCAAGCGATATGCGGCAAGGGTACTTCCCGAGGCCCTTGCTATATTGGTCATTCATAGACGCTTCCCTGCCCTGTTCCATGGAAATCAAAAAGGTTTACGAACCCCGGCAGATCGAGCCGAGTTGGGCTCAGTCGTGGGTCGAAGACGAGCTTTTTGTCGCCGACAACGATTGCGATGAACCCACCTACAGTTTGGTGGCGCCCCCGCCCAACGTTACCGGCGCACTACACATCGGCCACATGTACGAAATTGCGCTGACCGACATCACGATGCGATGGCGGCGCATGAAGGGCAACAACGTGCTGTGGCTTCCCGGCACCGACCATGCAGGCATCGCGACCCAAATGCTGGTCGAGCGACACCTTGGCGAACAGGGCATCGACCGCCGCGAGATCGGTCGAGAGAGATTCCTCGAGCACGTGTG
This sequence comes from Bryobacterales bacterium, assembly GCA_026713545.1. GTDB lineage: Bacteria > Acidobacteriota > Terriglobia > Bryobacterales > UBA6623 > JAPPLB01. The sequence goes on along the minus strand of JAPOOG010000045.1, from coordinate 13,038 downwards.
GGCCTGGAAGGAGGAATACGGAGGGCGCATCATAAGGCAGTTCAAGCGCATTGGCGCAAGCTGCGATTGGACCCGCGAGCGCTTCACCATGGATCCTGGCCCGTCGCGCGCCGTACGTGAGGCCTTTGTGCGCCTCTACGAAAAAGGACTCATCTATCGCGGAGAGTATCTGATCAACTGGGATCCGGGAACACTTACGGCACTGTCGGATCTCGAAGTCGTTTACGAAGAGCAGCAAGGTCATCTGTGGCATATCCGTTATCCCGTAACCGGCTCGGATGAGCACGTCGTCGTGGCCACGACACGTCCCGAAACGATGTTGGGCGACACGGCAGTCGCCGTTCACCCGAGCGACGAACGTTACAAGCACGTGTGGGACAAGACCGTAACGCTGCCGCTGGTGGATCGCCAACTCCCCGTTATCCGCGACGAATTCGTTGATCCCGAGTTTGGGACCGGCATCGTCAAGGTGACGCCTGCGCATGACCCGAACGACTTTGCGGCGGGCAAGAAACACGGTTTGCCTTTTATAACCGTCCTCGACGACGACGCCACTATCAACGAGAACGGCGGCGCGTACCAGGGCATGCCGCGCTATGAGGCCCGCAAGAAGATCGTGGCTGATCTGAAAGTCCTCGGCCTCGTTGAAAAGGTCGAGGACTACACCAATAATGTCGGTCTCAGCCAGCGTTCCGGGCAGATCGTCGAGCCGCGTGTATCGACGCAATGGTTCGTCAGGACGAAGCCGCTTGCCGAGCCATCGATCGAGGCAGTTGAATCGGGGCGCATGGAGATCATCCCCGATGTGTGGCGCCGTAACTACTTCGAGTGGATGCACAACATCCGCGATTGGTGCATATCTCGACAGCTTTGGTGGGGCCACCGGATCCCCGCATGGCACTGCAAGACATGCGGCGAGACCACTGTCGCGCGAGAAGATCCAACCGAATGCTCAAAATGCGAAAGCGATCAAATCGAACAGGACCCTGACGTCCTCGATACCTGGTTCAGCTCCGGGCTGTGGCCTTTTTCGACAATGGGCTGGCCGGACGAGACACAGGATCTCAAGGCCTTCTACCCGACATCGTTGCTGGTTACGGGATTCGACATCCTCTTCTTTTGGGTCGCCCGCATGGTGATGCTCGGCATCGGGCTTGCCGGCGACATCCCTTTCAAGAAGGTTTTCATTCACGGGCTGGTTCGTGACGCAGACAAACAGAAGATGTCGAAGACGAAGGGCAACGTGATCGATCCGATCGAGATGACGGAGAAGTACGGCACGGACTCGGTCCGGTTCGCCCTTGTCTCAGCCGCTGGACAGGGTTCGGACGTGGTTATGTCGGAGGAACGGATCGCTGACACACGCACCTTCGCCAACAAGATCTGGAACGCCGTGCGTTTCGTGTTTCTGAGTTTGGAAAAGTCCGGTGTGGATGTCTGGTCACCCAAAGACCCGGACAGCTACCGTCCGGAAGTTTCTTGCGGCCAAGTTCCGTTGGAAGATCGTTGGATTTTTTCGCGCCTCAACACCGTCGCTGAACAATCGAACGATCACATCGAACGCTTCCGCTATCACGAAGCAGCCAACCTGCTCTACCACTTTTTTTGGGGCGAGTTCTGCGACTGGTACATCGAGCTGAAGAAGTTGTCGTTCCAAGATGGCTCCGGGCTTACACCCGGCTGGAAGAACATGCTGGCTGCCACCGAGCGAGCACTGCGTTTGCTGCATCCTGTCATGCCGTTCATTACGGAAGAATTGTGGCAACGTGTGACCGCGAATACCGTCAACCGTCCCAAGTCGATCGCGCTAGCCAAGTACCCGGAGCCGAACCCCAGACTTGCCGACGAACAGGCCGAACGCCAAGTCGCCGTTCTGCGGGACGTGATCACGGCCGTACGCAACCTACGCGCGACACTCGGCGTCGGTCCCAAGATTGAACTCGAGGGCATCGTCTATGCCCACAACGATGACTCCGCGGCGGTCATCCGGAAGCAGTGCAAAGCCGTCACACGGCTCGCTCAAGTCTCGATGCAAGTCGAACACGGTGCGGCGCCCCATGGCAAGGCAATGCACCACACCACGGATTTCGATCTCGTCCTGCACCTGCCGGAGGAGGGAATACAGGCCCTGCATGACCGTCTCGAGAAGCGACTCAAGCCGCTTCAGAAGGCGCGCAACTCGGCCGAGAAGCAGCTTGCCAACGAGCAGTTCGTTTCGAAGGCGCCAGCTCATGTCGTCGAGTCCATTCGAGGCAAGTTGGCGGATTACGATTCTCAAATCACACGTATACGCGGAACGCTCGACAGTCTGCGGTAGCGTTCGAGAGCAACGTCGACAAGATGCGAGTCCTCAAACATTGAACAGTGCCACAGACATGAATCAGCTATGGTCCCGACGAAACGTCCGCCGTTTCCTAAAAGCCTGACACTCATCCGTGAAACTGAATTGGAACCACCCGGAGATTACTGACATCACCTCGCGGGCACTTGCTGAGGATATCGGGACGGGAGACGTCACAACAGACACTTGTGTCCCTTCGGGCTCGTGTTCCAGCGGTTCCTTCCTTGCACGCGAGCAGTTTGTGGTCGCTGGTATCGAGCTGTTGCAACAGATCTATTCCGAAGAGAGATTTGAGATTCTTATCGAAAGCGGTGCTCCCGTTGAGGCCAACGATGTCATCGCTCGAGTATCGGGATCCACGCAACGCCTGCTTACCCTGGAGCGAACCGCGTTGAACTTCGTGCAACGCCTCAGTGGCATCGCCACGCTCGCCTCACGGTTCGTCGAAGCGGTAGTGGGTACCGGCTGCCATGTTCTCGACACCCGGAAAACGACCCCGGGGCTGCGTCGCCTTGAAAAGTTCGCGGCCCAAGCCGGCGGCATCAGGAACCACCGGATGGGGTTGTACGACGCCATTCTCATCAAGAACAACCACATCACCGCGGCAGGCGGCGTGAGGCCGGCTCTTGAACGATTTCGAGACTGTGACTTGCCGGTCAAGATTGAAGTCCGCTCCCTTGCCGAGTTGGAAGACTGCATGACCGCCGGTGCGACGTACGTCTTGCTCGATAACTTCACGCCGTCAGATGTCCGGGCGGCAATGACCCAGATAGCCGGTCGCGCGGAGGTCGAGGTCTCCGGCGGCATTACCCTGGCTAACGTTCGCGAGTACGCCGAAACCGGGGCTGATTACGTTTCATCCGGAGCGATCACGCACTCTGCGCGTGCTGTCGACATCAGCTTCCGCCTTGACCAGAATCAAGGCTAAACTCATCAAAAGCAATATCGGAGAAAACCCGTGATACGCTCTCGACGTATGGGCACTCCTGTGCGCCGCTTCGCGTCGGTTGACTCGACGATGATCGAGGCGCAGCGGCTTGCCGAGTCGGGCGCCGCCGAGGGCACCGTGGTCATCGCTGAAACACAGACGGCGGGCCGCGGCCGTCTGGGGCGCGCCTGGGTTTCCGAGCCGGGCGTCGGTCTCTATTTCTCTCTCGTGCTGCGCCCGAATGTAACCGCTGCCCGATTACCGATCTTGACGCTGGCAGTTGGACTGGGCGTGGCGGAAGGCATCGAACAAGCCTGTCGCGTGGAGTGTGACCTTCGATGGCCCAATGATGTCCTGCTCAACGAAAAGAAGTGTGCGGGCATTCTCGTGGAAACGTTGTCGGCAGACTGCGCGACGCTCCATGCCATCGTGGGTGTCGGCGTGAACGTGAACCAGGTCACCATGCCTGACGAGCTAGCTGATATCGCTACATCAGCACGCATTGAAACGGGCTGTGAATACGATCGAGAGGAAATCCTGCATCAGGTCTTCCAAGGCATCGAGAGGTACTATGGAGTATTTCTGGACGAAGGCGCTGAAGCCATCGTCCCGGCTTTTGCTCTGAAATCAAGTTACGTCCGAGACAGGCGAGTCGCTGTGCTCAACGGCTCCTCGGAGACGCTCGGCACGACCGCCGGTCTCGATCCCCATGGAGTTTTGCTGCTTCAGACGGACGAGGGACATGTCGAGCCGATTCTCGCGGGTAGTGTTCGGCCAATCGACGGCCGCTAAGCCATGCTGCTAGCTGTCGATGTCGGGAACAGCAACCTTACGCTCGGGGTCCATCGTGGCAGTGAGTGGATAGCGGACTGGCGGCTGAAGACCGATACATCGCAAAGCGTTGACGGTTGGGGCGTGCTGTTTCGAAATCTTTTTTTGCTGACTGACCTCAATATCTCTGCGGTTAGCGGGGTCATCATCTCTTCGGTAGTACCGCGGCTTGATTCGTCGCTCGAGCAGATGTCTCGCCATTACCTCAATGCGAAACCGCTCTTTGTGACCGCCTCCATCGACACGGGGATCACTATAAGAACCGACCACCCGACCGAGGTCGGCGCGGACCGCATCGTCAACAGCGTCGCCGCGTTCACGCATTTCGGCGGACCGTGCATTTCAGTTGACTTTGGTACGGCCATTACATTCGATTGCGTTTCTGCAGCGGGAGAATACCTCGGCGGCGCGATCTGTCCGGGGATCGGCATTTCCTCGGAAGCACTGTTTCGGAAGACGGCTCAACTCCCGCAAATCGATGTTCGCGAACCCGACAAAGTCATCGGAACGAACACAGTCGCCATGCTCCAGTCAGGCCTCTACTACGGCACGGTGGGCATGGTCGACTCCATTCTGGAGCGGATACTGGCTGTCCTCGGCAAGAATACCAAGCTCGTCGCGACAGGCGGGCAGGCGGGCTCTATTTGTCCGGGATCGCGATACATCAAAGAGATTCAGGAAAACCTCACTCTTGAAGGCCTGCGTTTAATCTGGGAGAGGAACGTACCCGTCTCATCGGGTTGACCAGCTCCTCTGGGCCGCCCACCGGCGGGAGCACACGGTAACAGCCGCCACGAGCTGGTTGCGCTTGTTCGCCGGACTCGCAGATATCGACAAATTCAACCCATGACGAAGGAAGGGGCGCCAAGCGGACCGTGCCGCGTCCTGACGGGCCTTCAGGAACTTCGCCCTGTCAAGCGGCGAAAAAACGGCTACTTGATCCGAACCCGGGCGGATTGAATATCCCCCCACTGCTCGTCATCGCCGAGCACGATGCGCGCCCAGACAATGACCATCGTTCCCTCGTGGAGTTGGGTGACCGATGGGTAGGTCACTTGACGTCCCCAGATCGCATCACCCAGTTGAGGACGAGGAACGGCGGCCAAGGTGAACGGCTCGGACCAGCTCTCACCGTCATCTTCAGACACCCTTACGGTTAGCGGCGACCGGAACGGCGGAGGAGACTCGTCATGGGTCAGGACAAGCCTTCCATCTTCCATCCGGAAGAGGTTGTGAGAAGCGGCGGCGGCGAGCATGTCCGTCTTCTCGGGCGCTGACCAAGTCTCGCCACGGTCGTGGGAGACTGTCTTCCAGAGATGACCGTCGTTCGTCCTGAGGAACATCAGCACGGCACCTGACTTCAGTTCAGCGATCGTCGGTTCCGCCTGCCCAGCCGGCGTTGAAACTCCGGTGTGACGGGTCCATGTCTTCCCGTTATCCCGAGACTTCAAGACACCGGAGTCTTCCCCTGCCAACAGGTGCGTAGGCACCAATAGTTCACCGCTGGAAAGGCGGATTCCATTCGATCGGCAGTTGTATCCACGCTCGATGGGAAGCGCCTGTGGAGCTGACCATGTCTTGCCGGAATCGTCGGTATACCGATGGAACATCTGGAAGGACTTGACTCCGATCCCTCCATCGCGCTCACCACGAACAAACGGATAACGATTCCAGCGGCCTCGCGAAAAAAACAGCCACGTCCGAGATCCGTTGGATACGAAGGCAGGGTCGAAGTCCGAAGTGCGAGCAAAATCCTGCAAGACTTCCGCGTCCGACCACGTCGTTCCGCCATCGGACGAGTACGACGCCAAGATCACCTGATCAACCGAAGCTTCAAACGGACCCGAGAACCAGGCACAAAGCAATCGGCCATCAGAAAGCGTAGTCACGCTCGGCGCATGGTTGAAACCGAACCGGTTCGTGCGATCGTAGGGATCACTGTTTGGATGCTCAAATACCGTCGATCGAGATACGACCGTGATGTTCTGTCCCAACAGGGCAGAGACGAAAGCGCCGCAAAACAGCCAGACACAGAGTCTCAAGACATGGTGAGACCGTAGTCGCCATCGGCGTAAACCCATCCGAGAAGCCCTCATGATTCTGCTTTGGTGGATGAATCCGTTTCTTGGACCCCGCATTTCATTTCCTTCGGGAACCTTGCAACTGGCGCGGTAACCCACTCCGGCAACAGCCGTCTCAGGAACAAACAACTCACCCCCGGCACATCCGCCTTCCGGGTGTACTCACGGCACACGGAGATTCCTCTCGTTCGCTTGCTAGCGAGCGAGAGAGTAGCGAACGATCTCCTTGTCGTTCCGTGTGATCAGATGACGGTTCGCATAGGCAGGATGGGTCCAATTGATGGCGCCGAGTTCACGCCGGCGGTTCACAAATGACGTTGGCGTGATCATCTTCGTGCGATCAATCTCCTGGTAGCCATCCGGCGACAATCTGGCGATGATCAGCTCTCCTCGATCGTTCGAGATGAAATAGCGGTCGCCTTGGCGCACGATCTGTCCCGTCGACCAGCGAGCATTCTCCTTCGTCACGTCCATCGTTTCCCAGACCCGCTTGCCTGTTCTGGCATCCAAACAACGGAACTGCCCGTAGCTACAAATGCCGTAGATATAGTCTCCATGGATGACCGGAGTACTTACAAGAGAATGCAACCCATCGGTCTCGATCTCGCTCGTGGAGTTCCCCTTCCACATCAGGTCGGCACGCGGAGCGCTCGGACTGAGCTTGAGCATCCGCGAACCTTCGTAAAATGCCGTGACGAGCAACCGATTGCGGTCGAGAACCGGCGTCGCGACCGTCAGTCCATGATGCACGTCAAAGGAGTGTTCCCAATAGACTGCGCCCGTATCGGGATTCATTGATGTGATCGCGCGCGGGTGCCAGACGATGAGCTGTTTCGTGCCGCCTACCTCGATCAGAAACGGCGGGGTGTAGCCCGGCTCCCAATCCGACGAAAGCGCACGCCATATCTCCTTGCCGGTCATCTTGTCGAAGGCGACGACCTTGGCGTCGGGCTCGCCGCCGACAAGGCAGATCAAGCGATTGCCGTCAACAAGAGGCGCCCCGGCAATGCCCCAAGTGGGCAAACTGGTGTTGTATTCCTCGATAAAATTCTTCTTCCAGACCACACCGCCGGTCTTCGCATCGAGGCAATGCAGAATCCCGGTTGCACCCAACGTATAGACGCGATCACCGTCAACGGTCGGCGTCGCGCGCGGGCCGTTGGCATACGACATGCCGCTGTAGTCCGCCGCCCATTCGTGTTTCCACAGCAACTCGCCGCTATTCTCGTTGAGGCAAAGCGCCCGCTCCGTGCCGCGATTGCCCTGCTTGTTGACGATGTCGGTCACGTAGACGCGACCGTCCGCGACGGCGGGACCGGTATAGCCGCTGCCGATTTCGCCGCGCCAGCTCACCTCGAGCCCGCCAGCCGGAAACGTCTCGACAATACCGGTTTCCGTCCAGACACCCGTGCGGCCTTTGCCGCGCCATTCCGGCCAATCTTCGGCGGAAGCGAGCGGAATCAAGAACACAGTGATGACAAGCAGCAGGAAGCGTGCAGAGGCAACCATGAGGAAACTCCGGGGCTAGAAAAAAGAAACTCCATTGTACGAGCTTTCGGTTCTCACTCATCCAGCCTGCATTTCTCACCACCCCCACCCGACGGCCGCAGCACGAGATAAGACCGCCATGACTTCGTTGCGCTTGCTTGCCGTGCTCGACGTTGTCAAGTACGCCTGCGCGCGCCCAGCGGCTCGCGCCTCGTCCTGACGGCCCTCTCACGCACTTCACCTCGCCGCGTGGTGAGACATGCAGGCTAGGGCGTTCGAGCGAACACACAGCTCTTCTTCAATAAGATATAGAACTATTTCTCGTATACTATTGATTCAGATACATATATGTATATTTACAAGTTCTCGGATAGTCTGGCAGCGCGCCGGGATGCGCACGCAACCGCCTCGACGAATGCTTCTTGCACCTCGGCCTCCTCCAACACGGTCAGTCCCTCAACGGTCGTACCGCCCGGGGTCTTGACCTGCTCGATCCACTCGTTCGGCGTCAAGTTGGTTTCGATCGCGAGCCGCGCCGCCCCTTGCAGCGTTTGCCGGGCCAACCGATAAGCAACAGCCTTCGGCAGTCCCGCCTTGTCACCGCCGGCCGTGAGCGCGGCCAGCACATGAAAGACGAAAGCAGGGCCACTTCCCGAAAGCCCGGTAGCCGCGTCCATCGCCGATTCCTCTACCCACTCCAGGCTGCCGACGGTTCGAAACATCCGCTCGACAGCGCATCTCTGCTCGCTGGTCGCCGAAGCATTCGCGCAGAGCGCCGTCGCGCTCTGGCGCACCGTCATGGCTATGTTCGGCATTGCTCGGAATACCGGTGTTCCTGCCGGAAGCAGCCCCTCTATGCGCCGGACCGGGACCGCCGCCACAAGAGAGATCATGATCTGCCTGGTGCTGAATACAGGCCCGACAGAGGCCAGAACCGCCGCGACATTCCCGGGCTTGACGGCCAAAATGACAGCATCGGCTCCCGCCACCGCCGCTCCGTTGGAACCGGCGGTGACGTGCAGGCCGTATTTCTTCCGCAGCAGTTCCGCGCGTGCGCTGGTCGCGACGGTCGCCAGCAGCCTCTCAGTCGTCACCAAGGCAGAGTCCAACAGGCCGCGTATCAGCGCCTCGCCGAGACGTCCCGCCCCCAGAATGGCGATCCTCAGGTCTTTGGGCATCTATGATGCGCTCAGTCCTTTCGAACGGAAGTCCGTGAGCATCGGTCGAAACTAAGTCAGAGCCTCTACGAGCCGGTCAACGTCCGCGTGGTTGTTAAAGACGGATGGCGAGACCCTCATTTGTCCGGGCTTACCGTTCCTCAAAGTGACAATCACGCCCGCTTTCTTCAACCGCTGACGAGCTTTTGCCACATCAGGAACCAGGAACGTTGCAATGGGACTCCGGTTCCCTCGCGGAGTGATCGAGGGGTATCCGATTGCCGGCAATTCCCGTTGCAGCTTTTCGATCACCGGCCGCACATGGGCCTGGATGTTCTCGACACCCAACTCGAGTATGTAGGCCAGCGCTTCGTTCTGACACACAAAACCAACATGATTCGGCGTGCTGACCTGGTACTGCCGCGCATCCTTCGCGCCCGACCCGTTGCCGCCGAACTGCACCGGCCGCAAAGCCCCGCCGTGCAATTCTTCCGCCACGTACAGGTACCCGAACCGGCCCCCCATCAGCCATTTGTAAGCGGAGCAAGCCAACAGGTCGACGCCCATTTCCCGGACATCGATCGGTGCCGCGCCGGCGGCCTGAATCACATCGATGAAGACGTATGCTCCATGCCTATGCGCCAGATCGCTGATCGCCTCGATGTCATGCAAATAGCCGTTGACGTTTGAAACCAGAGCCAGTGAAACCAGCCTGGTCTTGCCATCGATCGCTTTTTCCATATCAGCGAGGTCAATGGTGTAGTCCTTGTGCTTGACAATGCGAACGTCCAAGCCCCGCGCTTTTCGCGAGCGGTAGTTGAACAAGCTGCCACCGTAGTGCAAGTCGTTCGTGACGACATTGCCTCCGGATTCATGAATGCGCAACCCGTCCACCACGAGATTCTCCGCAATCTGCGTGCTGGGAACGAACGCGATCTCCGTTGGCTTCGCGCCGATGAGCCGCGCGAACATCCCCCGGACATTCTCCTGCAGCTCCCTGTTCTCGTATCTGGCCCGACCCGCATCCGGACCATTGGTCAGGTATCCGATGTATTCCTGCATTGCGGCGGATGAATGTTTCTCGAGGGGGTGCTCCAACGCGCAATTCAGGTAGGTCTCCCGGTCGGCCCAGGGAAAGTCCGAACGGGCCGACGCGACGGATCTACGGCGTGGGGCGGCACTACCGACATTCGAGGCAAGGCCGGCGGCACCAAGAGCCATGGCCGCTCCGATGAGCCGGCGACGATCGAGTTTCATGGATTCCTCCCGTTCTTAGCGTGTTTTCCCACTACCTGACGGCCTAACAGCCCGTGTCAAAAGGCCCCGCTGCATTCAAGCGGCGATGCATCCCGGCTGAACTGCGTTGCTCATCGGTCGAATATGTCCAATATGCTCCATGGTCGCGCCTTGTCAGCCAGGCGCCGCGCCGTTCACGGTGCTACGCGGGTCGCTCTCGGTGCTACGCGGGGTTTCAACACGGGCGGCCAAACCTGCTAGGCAAGCGCGCCCAGCAGTTTGTCGACATCCTGATGATTGCTGAAGACAGAGGGCGAAAGCCGCATCTTGTTGCCGAAACGCATGGCTACGTGAACGCCCGCAGCCCGCAGCTTTTTCATGGTCGAAGACGGATCGCTTGCCTCGAAGACGACGATGGGGCTTTCATTTCCCTTCGGCGTGATCGATGGATAGCCGAGTTTGGGCAGTTCTTCCTGCAAACGATTCGTCAAACCGCGCACATGCTTACGCATGTTCTTCACACCGAGCTGAAGAATATAGTTCAGGCTCTCTTGCGCACAGATCACTCCTTCGTAGGACGGATAACTGACTTCGTAGCAACCGGGCCCAGGCCTCGGCCGGAAGGTGATCTCGTCAAGCGCGGCATCGGGCCGCTCGACCCACGGCTCGTAGTTGAACCGCACGCCGCCGGAATGCTGCGTCGGCTTCACGATCTTTCGCTGGAGGTCCTCACGAACGTAGAGGAAGCCAAAGCCCTTTACTCCCATCAGCCACTTGTACGTCGAGCAGGCGGCGAAATCGATGCCCATGGCGCGTACATCGATCGGCACGGCGCCGGCTGCCTGAATCACGTCGACGTAAAGGTACGCGCCTTGCGAATGAGCGAGGTCGCTGATGAGCTTGACGTCGGAAAGATAGCCGTTCACGTTCGACACCAACGTGATGGAAACGAGCTTCGTGCCGCCATCGATGGCCTTCCGCATGTCGTCGATGTCGATGCGCCAGTTTCGATTCTTGACAATGCGCAGATCAAGCCCTTCCTGTTGCCGCATCTTGTAGTTGTAGAGGGCGGCGGTATAGTGCAGGTCGTTCGTGACAACGTTACCTTGCGCCAGGACATGCGCCATCCCGTTCAACAGGTTGCTCTCCGCCTCGATCGTGCTGCGGGCGAAGGCAATCTCCGAAGATTTCGCATTGATAAGCCGGGCAAACAGATTCTTCGCTTCGTCGCGGGGCGGCGCCCACGACGGCCACCACGGTGCGCCGACCTGATGGGCCACCCAATCGACGTAACGGTGCAGCGCCGCAGCAGAATGGACACTGAGCGGATGGGATGAGGCGCAGTCGAAATACGCGGCGGTGCGCGTTCTTGGGAAATCAGCGCGCACCGCTTCAAAGTCAACTTCGGTCGCGGCGGCTGAGGCCGCGGACGATGCCGCGCTCAGAGCCGCGGCCGCACTCAGGAATCGGCGTCGATTCATAGCATTCCTCCAGGAGACTTCGATATCTTCACCAGGACGCAACCTTCGCCTCGGCCGGTCTCGCGGCAAGCTTGCCGCCGGTCGATACCCTTTGTCCGTCCCTTGAGACAATCGGCGCTGCGGGCGTGGGCTAGACGCCGGAAGACACCGCATTTGGCTTGGACCGGTCGGCCTTGCGAAGCAAGTCCTCGCTCAACACCGTCGGGCACCAGTACTGCTCGATATGCTCGATCACCATTTCCGTACCGCGCTCATGGGATACGTAGGGGGCATCGCGCGGATCGTACATGGCATCGGTAAGGTCGCGGACGAGCACGACGTTGCGGCCCAGCCGCTTCATCTGACGGATGCCAAAGGGCCGACCCAGGACGCACATGTTCGTGTGAACGCCCGTCATGACAATGTTGCGAATCCCGAGCTGTTCACAGTAGTTGTAGATTTCCTGTCCGTTGTCGCTGATGCCGTCATAGGGACCGATCTCGATATCGGGGTGCTGGCGGCTATACATGCGTACGCGCGGCCGGAGCACTTCGTCGTCGCAAGCCTCGTTCTGGTCGTCGATGGGCAACGCCGCCTCCATTTCCCGGTCGAGATAGCACCACCGAGCGATCGGCACCGGCGGGGTGACGTGAGGCGCATCGATCATCCGTTGGCGCTGCGGGGCGTTCTTGTAGAAATCCATCGTATTGCTGGGTGAATGGATGATCGCAACGCCATTGCCGCGCGCCGCCTTGAGCACCTGGTTGAAGCGCGGAATCATCACTTCCATGCGCCGCACCGCCGAAACGCAGTAGAGGTCATCCCACATATCACAGACGATCAAGGCTGTTTCGGACGTCTTCCAGTCAAGGTTCCGTTCGAAGGGTTGGACCATTCCATCGGATGCGGGCATCTCGGCCCGGCTGCGCGCCCGCAGGAGAAGGCGACCGCTTGTCACGGGGCGGTTGGGAAGCGCGGTCAGGCGCGTGAGCGCGCCGCCGGCAAGACCGGCGGCAAACAGAGCAAGAGCAGAACGGCGAGTGATCATGGGCGAGCCTCCGATCCTGGCTGTATTCTATCCCCGACGACGGACCGACACAAGCCGACACGTGGGCGTTTCCACGGAATATAGAAAGCACCCCTGTTCGTGCAATCGAGAACGTTCTCCTTTCTCAGCATGGATTCCTTTTGCGCTCTCCTCAACGGAACGAACCCGGAGGGCGGCGGGAGTTGCGGCTGACGGCGCGCGCCGGGAAGCCCGGCAGCCCGCGGCAAAAACCCCGCTGCATTCAAGCGGCGATTCATCCCGTCTGAACTGCGTTGCTCCTCGGTCGAATATGTCCAATATGCTCCCTGGCCGCTCCTTGTCAGCCGGGCACAGCGCCATTAGCGGTGCTATGCGGGCCGCTCTCGGTGCTACGCGGGGTTTCACCACGGGTTGCCAGCGAGAACGGCGGACGGAGCGCGGACAGCGGCTTGGGGGGGATCCGACGAATTGTGGGGAATTATGGGGAAT
>JAPOOG010000046.1 GCA_026713545.1 Bryobacterales bacterium | reverse complement strand
GGGACGCGCCGGAGGGGTGTGGAACGCTATGTGTTCCCCTGCTTTCCTCCCCAGGAGGGGAGGTGAAGTGGTGGAGGGGGACGTCAGGAGGAGGCGCGAGCCGGGCGGAGGAAAAAGGCGCGAGCCGCTTGGCGCGCACAACACAGCCTTTAAGGTTTTTCACGAGTCACGAAACACGAATCACGGTCTTTTTTTCGCGTGCTTCGACCGTCGGGTGGTGAGAAATGCAGGTTAGTGGTTATTCATCGATCTATGCGGGCGTGTCGACGATTTCTTGAATAACGTGTCCGTGAACGTCGGTCAGGCGCCGCTCGATTCCATTGTGGTAGTAGGTGAGCTGTTGGTGGTCGAGCCCGAGCAGGTGCAGCACCGTGGCGTAGAAGTCGTAGATGGTTGATACGTTTTCGACCGCCTTGCGTCCGAACTCGTCGGTTGCGCCGTAGCTTACGCCGCCCTTGACTCCCGCCCCGAGCATCCACACGGTGAAGCCATCGGGGTTGTGGTCGCGGCCGAGGGTGCCGTCCTGGTGGGTGGGCATGCGGCCGAACTCGGTGGTCCATAGCACCAGTGTGTCGTCGAGCAGTCCCCGTGAGCGAAGGTCCTTGATGAGTCCCGCGGTAGGCCGGTCGAGAATGGGACAGTGGCGCTCGTAGTCGGCCTGCAGAGTCTTGTGCGCGTCCCAGTTGAGGAGACCGTCGACCCCCGAGGCGCGCGACCCGCAGTACAGCGTCACGAAGCGAACATCGCGCTCGATCAAGCGCCGGGCGAGCAGGCAGTTGCGCGCATACGCAGCCAGCAGAGGATTCGGATCTTCAGTGCCGTAGAGGCGGTGTGTGGCGGCGGTCTCCTGGGACAAGTCGGCGGCCTCGGGCGCGGAAAGTTGCATGCGGGCCGCCAGCTCGTAGGAGGCGATGCGTGCTGTCAGCTCGGGATTCCCTGGGTGCGCTTCGGCATGACGGCGATTCATCAGCTCGAGGAACTTGCGTGTGGCCTCCTCCGCCTCGGCGCTCACTGACGCCGGACGCTCCAGGTTGCGGATGCCCTCGGCGGCGTTGAACACAATCGCCTGATGCTCGGCGGGCAGGAAACCGGCGCCCCAATTCGCCGGGCCGGCGGGCGGAATGCCGCGGACATCGGGGATGGTGACATAAGTCGGCAGGTTGTCGTTTTCCGAGCCCAGAGCGTAGCTCGTCCAGGCGCCGGCGCTCGGGAATCCCTCGACAACGAAGCCGGTGTTCATCATCACGCAGGCCGGGCCGTGCGTGTTGGTCTTGGAGGTCATCGAGTGAATGAACGCCATGCCGTCCGCCAGCTTGCTCAGATGCGGCAATAGCTCGGTGATCTTCTTGCCGCTTTCTCCGCCTGGAACGAATGTCCACGGGCTCTTCATCAAGTTGCCGTTCTTGCCCTGAAACGAGACGAACGACTCTGCGCCGGGCAACGGCTTGCCATGCCATTTCTCAAGTGCTGGTTTATGCTCGAACGTATCGATATGCGAGCATCCGCCGGGACAGAAGATCTGCAAGACTCGTTTCGCCTTGGCGGGGTAGTGCGTTCGGCTCTGGGCGGCGCTCAGTGTCCCGGCCCCGAGTAATTGCGCCAGCGCAATGCCTGCCAAACCCTGGCCGACGTCGCCCAGGAACTCTCTGCGGCTCACGCAATGCCTACATAACATAGAGAAACTCGTTGGCGTTGAAGATCGCGCGGCAGAAGATCGGCAAGCCCTGTTCACCGATCAGATCGACGGCGGCGGCTTGTTCTTCCGGAGTGGGAGCGCGCCCGAAGGCAAGCCGGTAGGCTCGATTGACCTGCGCGTGGGGTTCACGGGCCTCGCTTGTCAGACGCTCGGCGAAAAACACGGCTTGCTGAAGCATGAACGGGTTGTTGAGTAGGCTCAGTGCTTGCAGCGGCGATGTGCTGACTTCTCGCTTGGGCGCAGGCAGGGCTGAGTCGGGGCAGTCGTATTGGCCAAGTAGATCGACTTTTACCGACCGCGCTGCCTGATGATAGACCGAGCGCCGGAACGTGGCCTCGTCGAACTCCTGCCGCGGATAGTATGTGGCGACGTTGTCGACGGTGTACTTGTATAAGCGAAAGCCCGGTCCGCCCATCGTCGGATCGAGCTTGCCTGACACCGCCAGGATCGCATCTCGAATCGCCTCGGCTTCGAGCCGTCGAGGCGGGAATCGCCATAGGTAGCGTGCTTCGCGATCGATGTTCGCCGCATCGATGTCGTAGCGGCTCGATTGCCGGTAGGCGGCTGACATCATGATCTCTTTGTGCAGCGGCTTGAGACGCCATCTGTAGGCCTGTACACGTTGGGCAAGCCAGTCGAGCAGTTCCGGGTGAGTAGGCCGCTCGCCGTTGTAGCCGAAGTCACTCGGAGTGCCTGCCAACCCCCGGCCGAAGTGGTAGTGCCAGACGCGGTTCGCCAGCACGCGCGGCGTGAGAGGGTTTCGGTCGTCTGTGATCCACTTTGCAAGCGCCAACCGCCGTTCGCCTTCAGGCGCCTCGAGCCCGAGTTCGAAGCGCGGAAAGATGTTCTCCAGCGTGCTGAGACCGCCTGGCGCTATGGCTTCCCCCTTGTTCATCGGATTGCCGCGCTTGAACAGGTGAGTCGGGTCTTCCGGTTGCTCGAACCTGCCGGCGTATACGGTTGGCAACTTCGGGATGGCGTCCAGCTCGGCTTGCTGTTTCTTCTTGTGTTGCAGAAGTGATTGCCGTCGCCTCTTGCCGTCGGCATCGAGAACCGTCATCAAGATGAGTTCGTCCTGTTCCGCCTCGGTGTAGGGTAGACGGTCTTCGGTATCGGCGACTTTCCGCCATCTCTTCCCGTCGAGCGATGTTTCAACGACGTACTCAGTGGGAACGCCACTGAGGAATGTTTTCTGAAACCCACCCAGGCGGTCACGCGACCAGAAGATGCGCGAGATCGTCTCCGGCTGGGCCAATTCGACCGTTACTTCGCCGCGGTCGGGGTCATTCGATATCCAACGCTTGGCGAAATCGCCGTCGATCACGTGATCAACCGAGTACGCATTGGGATCGTCATCGGCCTTGCGTGTCGAGGCAGCGGAGGCCTTGCCTCCGGCCGACGCCAGGGCGGCGTTGCGTGGCTTGGGTCCGGAAGTCCAAACCTCGAGTTCATCCAGGCGTGGCGTACCGCGGTACCTGCCGCTGATCCGCATCCGAACGAAACGCGCTTCGACCGGTTCGAATGTCTCTTCGGTTCCTTTTGCGTCGACCGGCGGACGATACCTCGCGACGATCGATGGCTTTTGCCGCTCGATCAGAGGCTCGGCTTGCTCAGCGATGGTTTGAAGCTCCTTGTCGGTGCGCGCCAACGCTTCCTCGATGGGACGGGTGCGGTGCTCGCGCTGCTGGATCTGCTCCGCATTCGCGACGACGCGCTGGTCGAAGTGCACCCCTTCGAAGATCGATTGCATGCGATAGTAATCGGCCTGTTGAATGGGGTCGAACTTGTGATCGTGGCAACGCGCACAGTGGACGGTGAGACCGAGAAACGCTCCCGAGGTCGCCGTGATGATGTCGTTCAGGTCGTTGGCGCGCTTCTGGAGCTGCCCTTCGATGTTGTCGATGCCAACGGTGTCGTGTGGGCCGGCGACGAGAAAAGCCGTCGCGACCTCGACATCCGGGTTGCCGGCGGCGACCTGATCGCCGGCGAGGTGTTCGAGAACCATCTGATCGAACGGCTTGTCGTCGTTGAACGACCGGATGACGTAATCGCGAAAAGGCCAGGCGTTGTTGCGCAAATGGTTCTGCTCGTAGCCGTGGCTTTCACCGAAGCGAACGACGTCCAACCAGTGCCGGCCCCAGCGCTCGCCATAGTGCTTCGAGGCGAGCAGCCGGTCGAGCAGGCGTTCATAGGCGTTGTCGCTCGGGTCATTGCTGAAGGCGTCTATCTCTTCGGGCGTCGGCGGTAGTCCGGTCAGGTCGAAGGTGGCCCGTCGGATGAGCGTCGCACGGTCGGCGGGCGGCGAGGGCGCAAGCCTCTTGTGCTCCATCTCTGCGTAGATGAAGCGGTCGATGGGTGACTGCCAGCCTTCCGGCGCGTTTTGGAGTGCGGGGGGATCGGACTCGCTGAGTGGTTGCAACGACCACCAATCGGAGACGGCCCGTGAACGCTTTTCTCCGTGGGTTATCGCACGTGACCACGGTGCGCCCGCATTGATCCAGCGGCGAACGATGTCGTGCTCCTTGCGGGGCAAAGGGTTGCCAAGAGGCATCTCGCCCGCCGCGATCTTGCCATAGAGAGGACTTTGTTCGGCGTCACCGGGGACGAGCGCTGGGCCGTGCGCACCGCCGGCCAAGGCGCCGTCGAGGGTGGTGAGGTCGAGTCCGGACGTCCTGGCTTCGGTGTTGTGGCAAACGAGGCACTTGTTCTCGATCAGTTCCAGAGCCGCCGTTTCGACTTCCTCAGGGCCTTGCGCCCAGGCTGTCGCCGCCGTCAACATCGAGACGGAGACAAGGAGCGCCTGGCTCGGGCTCTTCATCGTTCGAAGCTAGTCTATCGCGGTTGCCGAATCACCGCACACCGGTCCGGCATGGGACGGCTCTGTTGGCGCCACTCCATTTCCGCCGTCGCTCTCGTTGTAGGGAAAGGTGCTAAAACCCTGCATTCCTTCCCGAAACAGTCGAACGGGGTTGGAGCTGGAGCATTTCGAGGCTCGCCGATGGTTGAGGCTGCCTGTTCATCCATATAAATGAACTTGGTGTTCGGATGCATCACGGCTGTGAGGAGGCTCGTCACGAACAATACGTTTCCGCAGAGCCGTAGCACGGCAAGGGTGTGAGCCTGAAATCCAAAGTGTAGGCTAGGCTTTACAATCGCGAGGGAATGCTATCTCGATGGACGCATTGCCATCCCTGTTTGGTTGAGGAGCCCCATGTTGAAAGCAACTGTTGTTTTTTCCCTTGTGTGCGTGCTGACAATCGGTTGCTCATCTGAACGAGGGTCGGTGGACGACCGATTGGACACAGCGCGCTTCAATGGCGAGTGGGTGCTCGACGCTGCTGATGGAGACCATGAACCGATGGCGCTCGAAGTCAGCGGGGCAGGCACGGATGTGCTTGCCGGATTCCTGACCGGGGCCGCTGGCGGGAGGACACAGCCGTTTCTCGAGTCGGAGATCGTAGACGGCGAATTGCGATTCATGGTGGAGCGCACGTTCGATGGCGGGCGTAAGGTGCGGGCGGACACAACGGCTCGCGTCGTTGGGGAAGGACTGCATGGCTCGACGACTCGGAATGGCCGAACATGGGAATGGATCGGGCGGCGCCCGGACGTCATCGAAGACCACGATGACGGGAGCTGGCGCGGCGGGGATCCGGTCGGGTTATTCGGGAGCGATGGCGACCTTTCCCGCTGGCGTGATCTCGATGAGGGCAGAGACGGAGAGTGGAGCGCGAGGGACGGCGTCCTTCACAACATCGGCTCAGCGAACACCCTTGCGACCCGCGAAACGTTCTGGAACTTCCGCCTGCACGTCGAGTATCGGCTTCAGGAAAACGGAAACAGCGGCATCGGACTTCGGGGTCGTTACGAGGTTCAGCTTTACGATGACCACGAAAAACCACCAAGCATTCACGGCAACGGAGCGCTCTACAGCCGGATCAAGCCGGAGCTGAACGCGACAAAGGCTCCCGGCCAGTGGCAGGCGTTCGACATCACGCTCATTGGCCGTGACCTGACCGTAGTGCTGAACGGCGAGACGCTCATCGACAAGGGACGCGTCGACGGACTGACCGCCATGGCGATCGATTCGCGCGAAAGCGAACCCGGGCCGATTCTGCTTCAGGGCGATCACGGACCGGTAGAATTCCGAAACATCGTGATCACGCCGCTCCGGCGGTGATGAGCCCTTCTCCAAGCTCAATCCAGCTCGGTGGATTCGGAGAGAGCCGCCGCCGGTGCAGGTGGCTTTTTCGGCAGCAACGAAACGGCCGCTGCGCCAATCAGCGCGAGTGCGGAAATCATCAGCAACGCCGCGTTGTAGTTGCCCAGTTGATCGTGCATCACGCCCAACACGAAGGGGAAAAGTGTCAGGCCAATGGAGTCGACTGGCAGGATGATGCCCATCACCCGCGCCAGCGAGTTGGCCCCGAACAGCTCCGCCGCCATCAACGGGATCATCATGAAGTCCGCGCCCAGACCGAAGCCGTAGATCATGGCGAAGATCCACGGGATACCGGGTTGGTCGGCGAAGAACAGCATCGGCAAGGGCAGGCCGACGAACAAGTACGCTGCAACCATCACGAACTTCTTTGGGCAACGGTCCGCCAGCCAGCCCATTCCGATGCGTCCGAGATTGCTGAAGATCAGCAACAAGAACGTTGTATCGGCCACCGTCGCTTCAGCGAGGCCTTTGTCAAGGAACATCAGCTTGAGGTGCTGCGTCACCGAACCAATGGCGCCCATGCTGCAGAAACTGCCGAAGGCGAGCAGCCAGAAACTGCGCTGCCGCAACAGGCGGCCGAAGCTCATCGGCTCCGCACGGACTTCCGGCGGTTCGATGGCGTCCCCGTCCGGATGCAACCCCTTCTCCTGGGGACGGTCGCGGACGACCAAGAGCAGAAGAGGAAGCAGCACCAGCGTCAGGAATCCGGAGATGCGGAGCGCGGCCTGCCAACCGTAGCGCTGGATCAAGGGGAGGGCGATGAACTTCTGGGAAACCGCGCCTCCCATGCCGAGTCCGAGGTAGGCGATGCCCATCGCCGTGCCTCGCTTGCGATGGAACCACTGCGAAAGGATGACCTGGTTCGGGATCGGCCCGGCGGTGACGTAGGCTGTCTGTACAACGCACCAGATCGCATAGTAGAGAACGAGACTCCCGCCCATGATCCCGAAGGCGTTCAGCGCGGCGACCCACAGGATCATCCCGAAGATGATCAGCTTTCGGGTGCTGAATCGATGCACGAACAGGCCCGCGATCGGCAGGATCAGGACGGTCGCGAAAGCCATCCCGCCGGTCGTTGATCCGCGGCTCCACCCGAACGTCTCGATGAAATAGTCGTAATAGAACGGCATGGCATACAACGGGATGCCTACCGTGAAGGCGAGGATGAAGAAGCACGCCGCCGCGATATACCAGCCGTAGAAGGTTCCCTGCGGTCGAGTCGGGCCGCGTTGAGTAGCGCTCTCCATGCGAAAGCGGATAAAGACCTATGCGCTGGCCGAGAGTTCCGGTTCGGATTCCCGGGCGGCCTGTTCCTTCAGCATCTTCATGAATTCGGGCATGTAGAGGTGTTGGTCAAACCAGCCGCGGCCGGTGACCATGTTGCCGTCGCGGACGCAGCCCTTGTCGACGAATGTGGCGCCGCACAGTTCGACGTCGAGTTTGCACTTTGGGATCGTCGCCATGCGCTTGCCCCGGATGACATCGGCCGCCGCTACGATCTCCGCTCCGTGGCAGACCGAACAGACGGGCTTGTCGGCGTCGAAGAAGTGGCGCACGATGCGCATCAGGTCCTGGTCGTAGCGCAGGTACTCAGGGGCGCGTCCGCCGGTGAGGAAGATGCCGGTGTACTCCTCCGGCTTCACGTCGCGGAAGGCGATGTTTGCTTCCAGATGGTAGCTGGGACTCTCGCGGGTAATGTCCCAGCCGGGCGGAATCTCATGCATGACCAGCGGATAGATACGCGCTTCCGGGCCGGCGATTACGACTTCGAAACCGTCCTCTTGCACCCGGTAGACCGGGTAGAGCGTGTCCATTGCTTCAGCGGCGTCGCCGACGGTGATCAAGACCTTTGACATGGTTTCTCCTCCGTGTTCCTCCAAGCTCTCCTCGCTCTGCCCCGATGTTCAGAGCTTCAACTGAAGTTGGCGAGGCGCCGTACCTCTCCCATCGTCTGGCCAAGCGGTACGGTCGGATGATACTCGATCGAGGCGAACCCGGAGAACTTGCCGCCTTGTTCGAGATCGCGAATCGCCCGAAGAACGTTACGGTAGTGGATCTCTCCCGTGCCGGGCTGATGGCGTCCCGGGTGGTCGCCGATGTGAAAATGCCCGATCAGGTCGATGTTGTCTCGCATGAGCGGGATCAGGTTCCCCTCTTGGACTTGGACGTGGTAGATGTCGAACAGCAGCTTGACGTTGGGGCTGCCGACGCGCTCGAGGATGGCGAAGCCTTCGCTGGCCGTGTCCAGAAAGAAGCCCGGCCGTGTGACGAGGGTGTTGATCGGTTCCATGACGATCGTCATGCCGCTGTTTTCCAACCAGGGAACGGCCGCTCGCAGGCCGGCCGCGCAGGCATCGAACTGCTCGCGCCGCGGGACCCCTTCGCGGGTCATGCCGCTCAAGACGACGAGACGTTTGGCGCCGAACTCCTTCGCGGCGGCCGTCGCCTTCTTGATCTCTTCGACGAAGGCCTCGTGCTCCGCGGGATCGACCAGACTGCAACCGGGCGTTCTCACGCCTTTGTTCGCGACGATGCACACGCACTCGAGACCGAACTTCTTCTGCGCCGCCCGGTAGGCGGCTCTCTCCGCCGGGTCCCGCCAGTTGAACATCTCGAATCCCTGGTAGCCGCTCGCGTGAGTGAGCGCCAGTGCTTGTTCCGGCGGATACTTCCGGGCGGGCTGCGGTCGAGGATCGGTGCGTCCGGGATTGTCGAACGGCAGCCGCACGTCGGGGCCGCGAAACATGTCGCACGTGACCGAGAGCCGCAGGCCTTGTGCTTCGTGGGGATGAAGCTGCGCGCCGGCCGCGACGGCAGCGCCTGCGGCCAGGCCGGAAAGAAAGCGTCGTCGCTGCATGCGAGCGTCCTACGATCCGCGGCTACTGGCGGCGATGAACTTCAAGCCCCGAGGGGCCTGGAAGCACTCCCGTAATTCCCCATGCGGCGCCATCGCGCAAACCTTGCCGCCGGGCCCTCTTGAGCACGGCTTCGTTGCCAACGAGCCGTATGATATCAGGCTTCTCCGATGCCGCGAGCGCCGCCAGGGTTTCAAAGCGAGCCGCTGTCTTCTTTGACGCCGGCGATGTTGCGGACTGTCTCAAGACCTGTCAGTGCGGTGGGTCGGATGACCGGCGAATTGATCCGCGAAAGGTTGTAGACCTATCGCGGCACGCGGTTCCGGATGATAAGGTGGGATGGGAGATGATCGGGAGGGGAATATGCAGGAAGCTCGCTTGAGTTCCCGGCGGCCCCTCTGCCTGCCGATCCTCTTTGGTTTCATCTGCTTCGCGCTCCTTCCGCTCTCAGCCCAAAGTCCTCGAGACGGATCGTCCCTCCCCCCTCCGGCAGCCGGAACGGTCGACTATCGGACCGACATCGAACCTCTGCTGAGCGCGCGGTGTTATCTGTGCCACGGCGAAGGTCAACAGATCAACGGTCTGCGGCTGGATCGCAAGACGGACGCTCTGCGCGGCGGATACTCCGGGCCGGTGATGGTACCGGGCAAGAGCAGCGAGAGCCGCTTGATACAACTGGTGGCCGGCTCTGATAGCAAGGTCGTGATGCCGCCGGTCGGCGAGCGCCTCACAGCCGGCGAGGTCGGCTTGCTGAGGGCTTGGATCGACCAGGGCATTTCATGGTCGGATGCCGCGGACACGGCAGCCACCGAAATGGAAGCCTCGAAGTCGTGGCATTGGAGCTTTCAGCCGGTGGCCCGCCCCCGCCTTCCGCGGGTAGGCAACCCGCGGTGGGTCCGCAATGCCATCGATCGTTTCGTGCTTGCAAAACTCGATGCCGAAGGCGTCAAGCCTGCACCGGCCGCCGGCAAGGCAACATTGGTCCGCCGTCTCAGCCTCGACCTGACGGGTTTTCCGCCCGCGCCCGAGGAGGTCGAGCGCTTTCTGCTCGATAATCGCCCGGACGCTTACGAAAAGCTGGTGGACCGCTTGCTGGACTCGCAGCATTACGGCGAGAAGTGGGCCAAGCATTGGCTCGATCAGGCCCGCTACGCCGACAGCGACGGATATGAAAAAGACCTGTCCCGTCCGCACGCTTGGCGCTACCGGCATTGGGTCATTAACGCGTTGAACCACGACATGTCGTTCGATCGGTTTACTCTCGAACAGATTGCCGGGGATCTGCTCGATGACGGCTCGCTGGAGTCGCGCGTCGCCACCGGCTTCCACCGCAACACCCTCAAGAACCGCGAGGGTGGGATCAATCTCGAACAGACCCGCTTCGAGGAAACGATCGATCGCACGAATACCGTGGCGACGGTATGGCTCGGCCTGAGCGTCGAATGCGCCCAGTGTCACGACCACAAGTACGACCCGGTATCGCAGAGGGACTATTACCGTCTTTACGCCTTCTTCAATTCCGTCGACGAGGTCGACATCGATGCCCCGCTGGCCGGCGAATGGGGGCCGTATTTCCGCAAGCGGCCGAGCTATCTCGCCAAGCGCTCCAGGATGCTTGCCGAGCACAACGTCCCCGAGTTGCAGAAGCCTTGGGAAGCCAAGCTGCTCGAAGCCGCCAAACAGCCCGGCGTTTGGACCGACTGGGATCTCAGCTACGACATCCTGCCTCTGGTCCTGGACCATGGCCACCGGATACTCCGCAAGCCCCCTGAAAAACGTACCGGGCGGGAGCGGTACGGGCTGACCCGGTTCTTCATCCGGAACTACCATCGAGTCATCCCCGAGGATCGCTACGAGGAACTGCGTTTCAAGGAGTTGTCCGGCAAGCTCGACGAGCTGGACAAGGAGTTTCCCGACATAAGCCGGGCCATGACGGTGCGCCGGAGCGAACAGCCCCGCCAGACGCACGTTCACCTGCGCGGACAGTGGGACCGCACCGGGTTGCAGGTTGCCCCGGACACACCCGGCTTTCTTCCGCCCTTGCGGGCCGAGGCGCAAGCCACGCGAGTCGATCTGGCTCGCTGGCTGGTCTCGCGCGGGAACCCGCTCACGGCCCGCGTGACCGTCAATCGGATCTGGCAAGAGTATTTCGGCCGTGGCTTGGTGCTCACCTCCGAAGACTTCGGTACGCGGGGCGAGCGGCCGGCCCATCCCCAACTGCTGGACTGGCTGGCTGTGGAGTTCATGGAGCAAGGGTGGAGTCTCAAGAAGCTGCACAGGCGGATCGTAACTTCCTCGACCTACCGCCAGTCATCCGATGTCCGCCCCGAACTTCAGCAGCGAGACCCGGACAACGAGTTGCTGGCCCGGCAGACGCGCGTCCGCCTGCCGGCGGAGTTGATTCGCGACAGCGCGCTCGCGGTGAGCGGATTGCTCTATCCGAAAATCGGGGGGCGCAGCGTGCGCCCGTCGATGCCGCAGGGTGTGGCTGATCTCGCGTACGCCAACAGTGTCAAGTGGAATGAGAGCGAGGGGCGCGACAAGTACCGCCGCGGTCTCTATGTCCATTTCCAGAGGACGATACCCTATCCGTTCTTGATGAATTTCGACGCTCCCGAGACAAGGGTCACGCAGTGTCGGCGCGAGCGTTCCAATACCCCTCTGCAGGCGTTGAATCTGCTCAACGACCCCGTGTTCTTCGAAGCCGCGCGCGCGTTGGCGGCCCGAGTCCTGATCGAGAGTTCCGGTTCATCCTTCGACGATCGGCTCGAATACGCCTATCGGCTTTGCGTGGCGCGTCTCCCCAACTCTACGGAGAGGCAAGGCCTGAGGGCCTATTATGATCAGTGCAAGGCCGAACTGGACGGCAATCGGGACATGCTCGCCTCGCTCTTCCCGGCCGGCATCGACGGGATCGAGAAACGGGAAGCCGCTGCGTGGGTGGGCCTGAGCCGCGTTCTGCTCAATACGGACGAGTTCATCACCAGGGAATGATCCGCATGACCCTTGCCGACTTTCATCGCATCCGGACGCGCCGCGATTTTCTGGACCGCTGCTTGGGCGGCCTGGGCGTGGCGAGTCTCGCCCATCTGCTTTCGATCGAAGGCCGCACGGCGGCAACCGATCTCGAGACTTCGAACTCGCTCGCGCCCCGAAAGCCCCACGTTGAAGGCCCCGCGAAGAACGTCATTTTCCTGTTCCAGGCGGGCGCCCCGAGCCAGATGGATCTCTTCGATCCCAAGCCCGAACTGCGGAAGTGGCACGGCAAGCCGCTTCCGGAATCGCTCACCAGAGACCTCGAGCTGGCTTTCGTCAAACCGAGCGCCAAGGTCATGGCCAGCCCGCGCGCGTTCAAGCGGCATGGGCAAAGCGGCATCGAAATCTGCGATTGGTTGCCGCATACGGCGGAGGTGGTCGACGACATTTGCCTGATTCGCTCGATGTACAGCGATGCCTTCAACCACCACCCCGGCCAGTCGCTTCTGATGAGCGGACACACGCTGATGGGCCGACCGACGCTGGGTGCCTGGGTCACCTATGGGCTGGGAAGCGAATCGCGCGACCTGCCCGGTTTCGTCGTTCTCAGCTCGGGGCGCGGCACAAGCGGCGGAGCCAGCAACTGGTCGAGCGGCTTCATGCCCTCGACCTATCAGGGCGTCGTTTTTCGCGGTTCCGGCGATCCCATTCTCTATCTGTCGAATCCCGAAGGTGTCGACCGCAAGATGCAGCGCGCCGACCTCGACGCCCTGCGGGCGCTCAACGAAGAACGCTACCGGACGACGGGAGACCGGGAAATCTCCTCCCGCATCGCGTCTTACGAGCTGGCGTTCCGCATGCAGGCCGCGGCCCCCAGCCTGCTTGATTTCAGCGATGAGCCGGCGCACATCCGGGAAATGTACGGCATCGACGAGGAACTCACGAAGCCCTACGGTACGAATTGCCTGCTCGCCCGCCGCATGGTGGAGCGCGGCGTGCGTTTCGTGATGCTCGCCCACGCCAGTTGGGACGACCATAGCAACCTCAACAAGAGACTCGAGAAGAACTGCGGCATGACCGACAAACCGGCGGCCGCGCTCATACGCGACTTGAAGCAGCGTGGGCTGCTTGACAGCACGCTCGTCGTTTGGGGCGGCGAGTTCGGCCGAACGCCGATGGCCGAGATACGGCGTCCCGAGGAAGCCGAGACGGCCGGCCGCGACCACCACTCCAAGGGCTATAGCATGTGGCTGGCCGGCGGCGGTATCAAGGGCGGGCAGGTGATCGGCAAGACCGACGAAGTGGGACTCGGCATTGTCGAAGACAAGATCGGGATCCACGACCTGCAAGCGACGATCCTGCGCTGTCTCGGGTTCGATCATACCCGGCTGACGTATCGTCACCTCGGTCGGGATTTCCGCTTGACCGATGTCGGTGGGAACGTCGTTCAAAAGATGTTGGCCTGAGTTCGCTCCGTGACGGGCTCGGGCTTCGGGAGGTAGGAATGAATAGCAAGTCGACTCGACGGGAACTCATGGGCGCAACTCTCGGTTGGGCTGCGCTGGCTGCCTGCTCATCGCATACC
Organism: Bryobacterales bacterium; assembly: GCA_026713545.1. GTDB lineage: Bacteria > Acidobacteriota > Terriglobia > Bryobacterales > UBA6623 > JAPPLB01. Next base: position 90,202 of record JAPOOG010000046.1, on the reverse strand, counting down.
GAGGATCCCGAAACGTCATCCGGAGACGCCACGGCCTCGGCGGAGCCCCGCATGAAACTCTCGATGTCCGTCCGTGTCGCCGAGAAGTTCGACAACAAGCGCGAAGCCTCGCTCACGATCGATCAACTCATCCGACTCGCGCGCGATAACGGTTATCAGGCCCTTTGCATGCGAGCCTCGCAGGCCGGCACGCATACCGCGCCCGAGGAGGTCGAGCGCATCGGCAAGGCCATCCACGACGCCGGCATGGTCGTGTCGATGGTGACGGGTGATTTCTTCGTGCCGCAGAACGACGAGAACGGCCCTGACGGCTTGCGCAACATCACGCCCTATCTCGATCTCGCCGAGGCCTTCGACGCGGACTTGATCCGTATCTGCATGAAGAAGGAAGAGGACATCGCATGGGCGCAGAAGGCCTCGGACGAAGCGCGCGAGCGCAACATCCGCCTGGCCCACCAGGCGCACAACTCGAGCCTGTTCGAAACGGTCCGGGGCTCGGTGGACGTGCTCGGGAAAGTCGGCCGTGACAACTTCGGCATCATCTATGAACCGGCCAACTGGTTTGTCGCCGGTGAAGATTACGGCAGGAACGGCATCCTCGCCGTGAAGGACTATATCTTCAACGTCTACGTCCAGAACCACCGGCTCAACCCCGACGCTGATACGGCGATCGGCACTTGGGGCAAAGGCAAGGTGGGTGTCGATCATATCGGCTTGTGGGATGAAGGCGGCTGCGATTTCGAAGAGGTATTCGAAACTCTCCACGGCATCGACTACCGCGGGTACGTCACGGTGCATCAGGCCTTTGAAGGCGTCATGTCCGTCGAAGACGCGATTCGGCGAAGTTACGAATATCTGCGGCCGTTGACCGCATAAGGGCGCTCACTCGGTCGTTCCGAGGCGCGCGAGTGCTCCGTTGTTGGGGGTTGATCGTGCCATGGCGCGGAGGTTGGAAATGAACGAAAAATCCAGCGTATCGAGCCGGCGGCGATTCCTCGCGGCGGCCGGCGCGGCCGCCTCCGCTTGTGGGACGACGGCGGTGCCCGATCATCACGACGGGAAGCCGTTTCGGATCGACGTGCAGAGCCACATGTATCCGCCGCCGGTCCTTGACTTCATGATGACGCGCGGCGACGCCCCGCGCGCCTACAAGAAAGGCGAGACCTACTACACGATCACCGGTGAGTGGCATCGGCGCGTTCGTCCGCAGCACATGGATGTCGACGCCAAGCTCGCCGACATGGATAAGGCCGGCATCCAGACGACCGCGCTCAGCATCAACGATCCCGGCCCGGAGCGCTTCGGAGCGGATGCTCCCAAGGTGGCCCGGCTGGCCCACGACTTTATCGGCGAAGTCGTCAAGGCGCACCCAAGCCGGTTCTTCGGCCTTGCAACGCTGCCGCTCTATCACATGGATGAGGCGCTCCGGGAGTTGGACCGCTGTGTCGATAAGCTCGGCTTCCGCGGCATCCTGCTCTACTCCAACCTGGCCGGGCGGTTTCCCGATGAAGATGAGTTCCGGCCATTGTTCGGAAGGGCTGAAGAGATCGGTGTTCCGATTCTCCTGCATCCCGCCTACCCGACGACCTACGAAGCGGTCAAGGGGCGCTCGATGGTCGCGGGCCTCGGGTTGATGTTCGACACGACCATCGCCCTGGCGCGGATCATCCTCGCCGGTATTCTCGACGAGACCCCGCGGCTCAAGCTCCTGTGTCCGCATGTCGGAGGAACGCTGCCGTACTTGATCGGACGCATCGACCACCAGACGCAGGTTCTCGAACGCGGCGCCGAGAACATCAGCAAACCGCCCAGCGAATACTTGCGGCAAATCTATCTCGACGCCGTTTCCCCCATTGCGTTGGGCATCAAGTACGGCTACGATTTTGTCGGCCCGGACCGCCTGCTCTACGCAAGCGACCACCCTTGGGTCGATCCGAACCTCATCGTGTCCAACATCGAGGAACTGCAGCTCCCGGCCGACCACAAGAAAAAGATCTACACCGACAACGCCAGGAAGCTCTTCCGCTTATGAAGCAGACTGGTGTCGTGCACGGTTTTCTCCCAACTCCTTCCTTTCACTGAATTTACGCGGTTTCAGGGTGTCTGCTTTAGCTAGCAACGCCTACAGCTTGGCACGCTTGATGGACGAGTTCATTGACAGCGGTTGCCGTAGCGGCCATGCTCTGCCGGCTGAACAGCACCTTGTTGCAGTAATGGTTTTCGAGTTGCGTTAGTACGACCGTTCGCCACCACCAAGTCGATAGTCGCCTGTAGGCATTGTGCTCTCGTGCATGCAGTTGTTCATCTTGTAATACAAGGGAATAGGCGCCGTTTCGTCATCGCAAAATGATATACTGTCAAGCAGTGAACAATGTCATCTCAATCGTATATAGCAAGTGATGACCCACGGATCTCCACAAACCAGGGTGTCAAAGGTCCCATGAACTTCCCAGATATCCTTGCAAAGAAAGTACGGCCTGAGCTCAATCACATCTATACTGAGCAACCTCAATGGACCATCACTGGTCTAGACTGTGGATGGTATTGCCGGGAACATGCCTTGCATCTATATACTCTAGCCTCCATCATGCGACGGCCTGCCAAGATTTGTTTGGGCGACTATATCCTTAGTAGGCCAAATAACGATACCTTCCACTCGGTAGGTGATGAAAGCGACCACGCTTGGTGTCATGTCGAAGACTGCACACTCGTCGATGTTAGTATGACCGTAAAATACATCTATCCTGACATTCAAAATCTTGACCTTGTCTACGCGAACCGTCCTGATCTTGCCAAACAATTCACGATCGAACGTCATGTCAATATGCCCAACGATCAATTTAGGAAGCTGGCAAATAGCGACAGCCTCCTAATCGCGTATAATGAGAAAGCACGGCTAAGCCCTCCGCCATTGGAACTACTGTCTGATCCTTTTGAATTTCTTCATAAACCTCCTCCTGGAAGTCCTACTTTCCCCGAGATCTTTGGCGCCGATGTTTTCTATGCGATCACATATCACTGCTTCAGGCTCATCACTGAAGAAATTAGACCTTTGTATCTATACCGAGATCCCTCGAGCACAGTACGGCAAATTATGAAGTATAACCCGAATGCTAAAGATGTCGTCGAACATTTATTGTCGTAAGGCCAAGAAGGGTGCTCTGCTTGATGGACAATAAGGCAATACAAAATGACGACGGTGGGCATTGAAGCGGTTACTTTTGGGTCGTTGCGCACCAGGCCTCATTGTCATCTGTGTGGCAACCGTTGCTCGCAACCCGCTGCTTACTGCATGAACGCCTTTCCCCGGATACGCTCCACAACCGACATTCGTGCGGACAATCTATCCGGCCAACTAAGTTTCATCCATCTCAAACACATTCGACTTTTCAGCATTCTTGTTCCGTCGTCACTGTGTTTCCAGAGCAGAATTCTCAGAATGAGACTTGCTATCGAGTTCGTGCATCCCCGCAGGGAACGATCTTTGGATGAATTGGTAGCGAGTAGCGCTGTAGTAATGGACGTTTGACAGGAGTCACAGTAAGCTTCTGATGGATGATGTTGATGACGAACCCCATGCGAAAGAAACTAGCAAGCGCTGTTCAGTCCGCCGTGCTCACAAAGAGCGCACGGAGATGTGCGCTCTGTTTTCATCTCAATGGGACACTAGCAGAGAAAATGGGGCAGATTGCCCATGTGGACAAGAATCGATCAAATGATGCCGAAGGCAATCTTGTGTTCCTGTGCATGGACCATCACACTTTCTACGACTCGAAAACGAGCCAACACAAGAATTTCACGCCCCAGGAGGTGAGGGCGGCACGAGCCAGCCTATACGCAGCGATTGCTAACCGCCAACATCATGTTGCCGCCTCCTCACACGCCGATCGAAGTTTCGACTCCGATCGCCAACGGCTCACTGCATTGATCCAACTAATGTCCGTAAGTGGTTCTATCGAATTCCTGAGAGAATGTAGTTTTGCGGGATGGTCATTCGAATGGAGCAGGCTTGAGGGTATCGAGATTGTGCTGGCACGTCAGGGGCCAGAGCACGAATTTCTCAATAAAGATTTGGAAAGACTTAGGCGCTCGTTTCTCAACGCTTGTCAACACACAATAACGACACTGGCGACGAACACATTCCCGGTTGGATTGAAGCGGGATCGCCAGGCTGTTCCCGCAGAGTTGGAAACTGAGAAGCCGGAGCTGTTCAAACAACGAGTTGACGAGATCCACAGTGCTTGCGATGCACTCTGTAATACATATGATCGTCTAATTCGAACAGCCCGATGGACTCTCGGCGTCTGAACTGTCACGGCACAGGCCTTTCGACCGCTGCAAACCAAGGATTTCATCCGGAGGTGACGTGCCTTAAAAACCTGACCAAGTAAGATTGGAAGTTCTCCGGCAGGAAGGAGAGCGAGGACATGAAGAAGAGTTGGTTGAGCGAAGAGAAGATCATCGAGAAGCTGCAGCTTCCGGCCGACCACAAGAAAAAGATCTACACGGACAACGCCAGGAAGCTCTTCGGCTTATGAATCCGACGTGTAGAGAGATGCTGTGCTGCGCAGCGATGGCGGCCGGGTGGGCCTGTTCGCAGGACGAAGCCCCCGCAAAGGCTGCGAGAGGTTGAATTCTTCCAGATTGTCTTGACCATGCTCATCGTTGGCGTTGCGCGTGATCGCCACATGGCGTAGGGTAGAAAGAGAGTTTTCCATCTACCTTAGAGGTAACCATGGGTCTCAACATCAAGAACGACGAGACCTGCCGGCTGGCCGCCGAACTGGCGCGGCTGACCGGCGAGACCATGACCGGCGCGATCACCGTCGCCCTACGCGAACGCCTTGCGCGTGAGAAGCGCCTGCGTGACGCGGATGCTCGCATCGAGGAGTTGCTTGCCATCGGGCGGCGCTGCGCCGAGTCACTGGGGCCGGGGCCATCCGCGGTGGAGCATGGCGATCTGCTCTATGACGACCGGGGCCTGCCCAAGTGATTGTCGATAGCTCGGCTTTGCTGGCGATCCTGTTCAGCGAGCCGGGTGAGCCTGCATTTCTCACCACTCGGCGAGGCGAAGTGCGTGAGAGGGCCGTCAGGACGAGGCGCGAGCCGCTTGGCGCGCGCAGGCGTACTTGAACAGTACGTTGAGCACGGCAAGCAAGCGCAACGAAGTCATGGCGGTCGTATCGTGTGCTTCGACCGTCGGGCGGTGAGACATGCAGGCTAGACGCCATGCCAGTGCGATCATGGCAGCCTCGCCCTGCCGCATGTCGGTCGCCAACGTGCTGGAAGCATCCATCGTCGTGGAATGTCGAGGCGGCGCCACGGCGGCGCATGAGCTCGACACGCTTCTGGAAAGCGCGCAGATCGAGTTGGAGCCGGTCACGGTCGAACATCTGGAAGCAGCCCGCCGTGCATGGCGCCGCTTCGGCAAGGGCAATCACCCGGCGGCACTGAACTTTGGCGACTGCTTCGCCTACGCGCTCGCCAAGGCGACCGGCGAGCCGCTGCTGTTCAAGGGCGAGGATTTCGCCCAAACCGATATTGACGCGGCGTGACCGGGTGGTGCTACGCGCACCGTGTCTGGCAAAGTCATCTCGAAGCTCGGGGCAAGGGGCCTCATGTACAGGTTGATTCACATCGCTACCGCGTAGCTTGCCGGCTTCCTTAGAGGCGCCGTTGACGGTGAGGGCCGCCGCCCGCTTCCTGAGTGTCTGCCCCTCGCTGCTGTATTCTTATGTCGAGCGAAAGCAGATTCCCCATTTCCGCATGGCGGGCTGCCCGATCCGCTTTCAGGACCGAGAGGCAAAGCACACGGGTTCTGAAAACAAACAAGTTAGGCGGCAGGCGCGCCCGGAGTCGAACGGAGAACCTCCTGCTTATGAAGCCGACGTGCAGAGAAATCCTCTACGGCGCTGCGGCGATGACCGCCGGATGGGCCTGTTCGCAGAACGAAGCCCCCACAAACACTGTGCCGGCCGAACCGTACCGCTTCCGGCTGGCCATTTGCAATGAGACTTTCGACGGCTGGTCGTTCGCCGACGCCTGCAAAGGGACGGTCCGCACGGGATACGAGGCGATCGAGATCGGCCCCCATGTGCTCTCCGATGACCCCTGTTCGCTCAGCCCCGAGCGGCGCAGGGAGATGCGCGGCATCATGGCCTCCGAGGGAGTGGCCTGCGTCGGGATCCACAACATCCTGAAAGCGCCCGCGTGGCTGCACGTCACCACACCGGACGAAGGCACACGCGCCAAGAGCTGGGACTATTTCCGAGGGCTGATCGACCTGTGCGCCGATCTTGGCGGCGGCGGGCTGATGATCTTCGGGTCGAGCAAGCAACGCAACACGGTCGATGGCGCAACCCGCGAAGAAGCGATGGATCGTCTCGCGGCGGGCTTGGCCGGGGTCGCGCCCCACGCCGAGGCGAGGGGTGTCCAGATCCTGATGGAGCCTCTGGCGCCGCATCTTTGCGATGTCGTGAACAGCCTCGGTTAGGCGTCGATAACCGGCGAAGCGGCCTGCTGCTTTTTGCTTTATACCGCTTTATACCTGCCTGCTCTTGCCGCACAAGCCACGCGTGTCAATTCGTCAACCCGCGAGCTGTGGCCTCTCGTCAGTGGCCTTGATCAATGACTCCGCGGGTATGCCGAGCCCCTTGTGCAAACGCCGGATCATCTTGAGGCTCAGTGGCCGTTTGCGGTTCAACACCTCGTAAACCCGGTTGCGGCTGCCGATATGGGGAACCAGGTCTTTCGCCGCAAGCCCGTTCTGTTCCATGTGGTACTGGATGGCGTCGATCGGGTCGGGTAGATCGAAGGGGTAATTCCGCGCCTCCCAGGCCTCGACCAGCGTCACCAGAACATCCAGGCGGTCGCCTTCGGTCGTGTTGGGCTTGGCCGTCATCAGGCCCTCGATTTCCTTGAGCGTGCTGAAGTAGTCTTGTTCGGTCTTGATCGGTACGATTTCCATGGCTCGGCCCTCAAATCGATTGCGCATTGATGGCGTCGTACATGCGGTGCGTCCCGATGAATCGTATGTAGACGACCCGATAGGGGTAGTTGATCCACACCACGATGCGATATTTGTTGCCGGCGATGTTGAACACCGCCCTCCCGTCCTTGAGGATGCTGACGCTGCGAACATCCCGCTTGACATCGGACGGGCTCGCCCAATCCGCGGTTTTCATCTGTCTATACCAGGCCATCACTGGTTCACGGGCATCGGCGTGAACGGGCTTGGCGTCAAGGAAGGCTTTCAGCGTGGCCAGGGCGATAACCCGCATTCAGTGACAGAAACATAGTCCCATATTGGGACATTGATGCGCAAATCGTGTCGAACTCGATCCCCTCTTTGATCGCGATGGAACTGATCTGGTGATGCGCCAGCGTGTCCAAGATTTGGGTCACCTGTCCGAAGCGACTTTTCATTTCAGGGCGGGGGAGCGACCCCCGACGGGTGGAACGGGTTCTGTAACATCGGACACCTGCCCCTGCCGTTTTGCGCATCAAAAAAGGGGGCGCTCCCGTCCTGTCCCCTGTGTCCGAAACGGACCATTGGCTCCGGGAGTAACAATATGTGATGAGAGATCGGCGAAATCATTGTGGTTCTAGCACCTGCTGAAAAATGGTACACGTCCTTTATCTCTGCGTATAACCGGAAACGGATTGAATCGCTCCCGAAATGGATCAGCCCCTCTCGATCTCTCTCTCGATCGCTGTAACCGCCACGCAGAGTAGCCGTCGATCGAGGCACGGTTCCTGCCCTGATCCGCGGAGGGAGTTCTTCAGGACTCTGTGCCGTTGACGGTGAGGGCCGCCGCCCGATTCCTGAGTGTCTGCCCCTCGCTGCTGTATTCTTATGTCGAGCGAAAGCGGATTCCCCATTACCGCATAGCGGGCTGCCCGATCCGCTTTCAGGACCGAGAGGCAAAGCACACGGGTTCTGAAAACTAACAAGCTAGGCGGTGGGTGCACTCAGCCTAGAAGTAGGGATCTCTTGCTTATGAAGCCGACGCGCAGAGAAATCCTCTACGGCGCCGCGGCGATGACCGTCGGGTGGGCCTGTTCCCAGGACGAAGCCCCCACAAACACTGCGCCGGCCGAACCGTACCGCTTCCGGCTGGCCATTTGCAATGAGACTTTCGATGGCTGGTCGTTCGCCGATGCCTGCAAAGGGACGGTCCGCACGGGATACGAGGCCATCGAGATCGGCCCCCATGTGCTCTCCGATGATCCCTGTTCGCTCAGCCCCGAGCGGCGCAGGGAGATGCGCGGCATCATGGCCTCCGAAGGAGTGGCCTGCGTCGGGATCCACAACATCCTGAAAGCGCCCGCGTGGCTGCACGTCACCACACCGGACGAAGGCAGACGCGCCAAGAGCTGGGACTACTTCCGAGGGCTGATCGACCTGTGCGCCGATCTTGGCGGCGGCGGGCTGATGATCTTCGGGTCGAGCAAGCAACGCAACACGGTCGATGGCGCAACCCGCGAAGAAGCGATGGATCGTCTCACGGCGGGCTTGGCCGGGGGCGCGCCCCACGCCGAGGCGAGGGGTGTCCAGATCCTGATGGAGCCGCTGGCGCCGCATCTTTGCGATGTCGTGAACAGCCTCGATGAGGCGGTCGCGATCGTCGAGCAGGTCGGCAGCCCGGCCGTGCAGTCGATGTTCGACACCCACAACGCGGTCGCCGAAACGCTCCCCCACGACGAAGCGGTCAAGAAGCACTACAGCTACATCAAGCACGTCCACATCAATGAAATGGACGGCCGCCACCCAGGCACCGGCAGCTATGATTTCAAGCCGGTCCTGCAAGCTCTCAAAGACAAGCGCTATCAAGGGTGGGTGTCGCTTGAGGTGTTCGACTTCGACCACGGCCCGGAGAACATCGCGGTAGACTCTGAGAAGTTTATCCGCAACTTGGAGGAGGAACTGGCCTGAAACATCTTCTTGGTCAAGTGGATTTTACGCCGGCCCGGATGTTTCCCGCTTGTATGATCCGCTCTTCTGGAGCGAACCAGGCTCCCGCCAATGGTTTTCACGAATCACGAGTCACGAGACACGAATCACGAGTGTCGAAACAGTGCATCGGGGTACTGAAGCCCTTCAGTCTTTTTTTTCGCCCCGGCCGGCATAGCATGAGGACAGAGAGGGTAACGATCGACTTGCCGTCGGCGTGGCGTTTGCTGTAGAGGCGACCCCACGACGGCAACACGGCCTTTAAGGGTTTTCACGAAACACGAGACACGAGACACGAATCACGGCCTTTATGCTTTTCACGAGACACGAATCACGAGTGTCGAAACAGTGCATCGGGGTACTGAAGCCCTTCAGTCTTTTTTTTTCGCCCCGGCCGGCATAGCATGAGGACAGAGAGGACGGAATCCTGACCTGGATGTCTCACCACATGGCGATACGAAGTGCGGAAGAGGGCCGGCGGGACGAGGCGCGAGCCGCCCGCGCCGGCAACAAGGTTTTTCACGAAACACGAGACACGAGACACGAATCACGGACCTTATGGCCGTTCAGTGCGCAGTGGGAGCGAAAGGGTCGCATCACGAAAAACCGCCGCCCGGTCACTGTTCCCGGCGCCCGTTCGCGTGGCATGGCGCGGCATCGCGCGGCTACGGGGCGGCCCGAGCCGGTGTCCGCGCACCGTCGGCATCAGCAACACGGCCTTTAGGGTTTTCACGAATCACGAGACACGAAACACGAAACACGGCTTTTATGCTTTTTACGAGACACGAAACACGGAAACACGGCCTTTTTCTCGCGTTCTTCGGCCGTCGAATGGTGAGAAATGCAGGTCAGGGTCGCATCGCGAAAAACCGCCGCCCGGTCACTGTTTCCCGGAGCCCGTTCGCGTGGCATGGTGCGGCATCGCGCGGCAACGGGGCGGCTCGAGCCGGTGTCCGCGCACCGTCGGCATCAGCAACACGGCCTTTAGGGTTTTCACGAAACACGAGACACGAGACACGAAACACGGCCTTTTTCTCGCGTGCTTCGGCCGTCGGGTGGTGAGAAATGCAGGTTAGGCGGTACAGTGCGTTGCTTCTGGCCCCAGCCATTCTCTTGGGGCCGGCGGTCTGTCTTCTCGCCGCCTCATCGGCTCACTGGGCATTCCAGCCGCTCGAACGTCCCCGCAAACCCGTCGTTGAAGATTCCTCGTGGGTTCGCAATCCGATCGACCACTTCGTTCTGGCAAGACTGGAGGGGCAGGGTATCGCTCCCTCGCCCGAAGCCGGGAGAACCACGTTGATTCGCCGCGTACATCTCGACCTGATCGGCCTGCCTCCCACGCCCGCCGAAGTCGATGCTTTCTTGAACGATGCAAGCCCCGATGCTTACGGCAACCTGCTCGACCGGTTGCTCGATTCGCCCCACTATGGCGAGAAGTGGGGACGCCACTGGCTCGACCTCGCCCGCTACGCGGACAGCCACGGTTTTCGCGGTGACCCCTTGCGGCCGCACGCCTGGCGCTATCGCGACTGGGTCATCAATGCGCTCAACGCGGACATGCCCTTCGATCGGTTCACGATCGAGCAGATGGCGGGCGACCTGCTCCCGAACCGCACCACGGAGCAGCACGTCGCCACCGGCTTCCATCGCAACACGCCCACGAATACCGAAGGGGGCTCGGATCCGGAAGAATGGCGTGTCGAGCAGGTCGTCAACCGCGTGAATACCGTGGGGACGGTCTGGCTAGGGCTCACCGTCGGATGCGCCCAGTGCCACGACCACAAATACGATCCCATCACGCAGAAGCAGTACTACGAGCTCTTCGCGTTCTTCAACGACGCCGAAGAGGTCGACATCGATGCGCCTCTCTCCGGCGAGCGCGGCCCTTACTACGAGGCGCTCTCGAATTATCGGAGCGAGCGTGAACGCTTGTTGCGCGAGGCCGGCGTCTTCGATCTCAAACCGCCTTGGGAAAAGAAGCTTCTCTATCACGCTGACAACCCCGGCGAGTCGGCGCCTTGGGACATAACCTTCGACGAGTTGCGCACGGCCATCGATCTCGGCGAAACCATCCTCCGCACGCCGCCCGCGGAGCGCACCGTCAAGTGGGAGAAGCGCCTGACGCAATTCTTCACCTTTGAATACAAGCGCGTTCTCACCAAGGACGAGTGGGAAAAGCTGGACTTCGTTACGCTGCGGGAACGACTCGAGGCGCTGGACAGATCCCTGCCGCCGTTCAGTGAAGCGCAGGCCATCCACGTTGAGAGGAATCCCCGAAAAACGCACGTGTTGCTGCGGGGCAGCTATAAGGACCTCGGTATCGAAGTGCAACCCGGCGTTCCCGATTGGCTTCACGGCTCCCGCGCCGGCGGGCGTCTCGACCGCATCGACTTGGGGCGCTGGCTGGTCTCCGATGACAACCCGCTGACGTGGCGCGTCACGGTCAATCGCATCTGGCAGGAGCTTTTTGGACGGGGCCTCGTGGCAACGTCGGAGGACTTCGGCGTGCAAGGGGAGAAGCCGTCGCATCCCGAGCTGCTCGACTGGCTGGCCTCCGAGTTCAACAGAACGCTGAGCTTCAAGCAAGTCATCCGAACGATCATGATGTCGTCCGCGTATCGTCAGTCGTCGAATGCACGGCCGGACCTCATCGAGAACGATCCCGGCAACGCGCTCGTTGCGCGCCAGGGGCGCTTCCGGCTTTCCGCCGAGTTGATTCGCGACTCCGCGATGGCCGTCAGCGGCCTGCTCTATACGAAGATCGGCGGCAGGAGCATTCGCCCGCCGCGGCCGGCCGGCGCCACGCGTATGGGAAATACCGGCGGCGGCAGGTGGAAGGTCAGTCTGGGCCGCGACCGCTACCGCCGCGGGCTCTACATACAGTTTCACCGTATCGAGCCCTATCCGCAGCTCGGCAACTTCGACATGCCGGGCGGCTATGAGGCAGCCTGCCGCCGCAGCCGTTCCAATACGCCCTTGCAGGCGTTGAACCTGCTCAACGACGCGGTGTTCATCGAAGCTGCCCGGTCGCTGGCCTTTCGCACTCTCGATCAGGTGGAGGGGGACGCCGACCGCATCCGTTTCGCGTTCCGGCTCTGCCTGGCGCGCGATCCTGACCCGCTTGAGACGGATTGGCTCAGCACTTCGTTCGATCGCCAGAAGAAGATCCTCGAGCAGGACCCGGAGCGCGCCGAGACACTGTTCCCGCTAGAGATGGCGGGCGTGAACCGGCTGGAAGGTGCCGCCTGGGTCGGCCTGGGCAGCGTGCTGCTGAACCTGGACGAGTTCATCACGAGGGAGTAGACTGCGGAGCAACGTACAGTGACCTTCGACGACTTCGCCTGCGTTCAGTCTCGCCGGCGCTTCCTGCAAAGCGTTTCCGCCGGAGTGAGTACGGCTGCCCTGGCTCACTTGCTGGGCGTCGAAGGTCGCACGGCCGCAACCGGCCTGCCCGATACCAACCCGATGGCCCCCAAGGCGCCGCATTTCGAGCCCAGGGCGAAGAGCGTCATCTTGCTCTATATGTCGGGCGGCGTCAGCCAGCTCGACGCCTTTGACCCCAAACCGGGACTGCGGAAGTGGCACGGCAAGCCGCTTCCGCCATCGATGACCAGGGACCTCAAGCTCGCCTTCATCAAGCCGAACGCCAAGATCATGGCCAGCAACGCACGGTTCGGCAGGCACGGCCAGAGCGGCATGGAGTTCTCCGAGCTGGTCCCCAATCTGGCTAAGTGCGCCGACGACATCTGCATGATTCGCTCGATGAACACCGAGGCGTTCAATCACGATCCCGGCGTGCTGCTGTTGACCACCGGCCATACGCAGTTCGGCCGGCCGTCCATGGGGGCTTGGGCGGCCTACGGACTGGGCAGCGAGTCACAGGATCTGCCGGCCTTCGTCGTGATGGGTTCGGGCAATGGCCCCAACGGCGGCTCGAACATCTGGGGCAACGGTTTCCTGCCCTCTTCTTATCAGGGAACGCGTTTCCGCACGGCCGGCGAACCCATTCTCTATCTGTCGAATCACGACGGAGTGAGCAGCGAGTTGCAGCGGGCGCGGCTGGATGCGATCCGCCGGCTCAATCAGAAGCGTTATCGGGACACCGGCGACCTCGAAATCGCGGCGCGTATCAACTCCTACGAGCTGGCGTTCCGCATGCAAGCGGCGGCTCCCGAGCTGCTCGACTTCTCGAACGAACCCGAGTACATCCTCGATTCCTATGGTGTCAACAAGGAGCCGACGCACACCTATGCGACGAACTGCCTGCTGGCGCGGCGCATGGTCGAGCGCGGCGTGCGGTTCGTCATGTTGACGCACGGTAATTGGGACGCGCACAAGGAAATCGACAAGAACCATGGCGAGAACTTCGCTATCGTCGACCGTCCGACGGCGGCGCTCGTCAAAGATCTCAAGCAGCGTGGTTTGCTCGACAGTACCCTCGTCGTCTGGAGCAGCGAGTTCGGCCGTACTCCCATGATTCAACTCGACCGCGCCGACGAAGCAGCGGGCCGCGACCACCACCCCGATTGCTACAGTCTTTGGCTTGCCGGCGGCGGGACGAAGCCGGGCGCCGTCATCGGTGAGACCGACGACATCGGACTCAAGACGGTCAAGGATCAAGTCCACGTCCACGATCTGCAGGCGACGATCTTGCACTGCCTCGGGTTTGATCACGAGCGGCTCACCTACCGGCACATGGGACGCGACTTCCGCTTGACTGACGTGGGAGGAAAGGTTGTCGACAAGCTGTTGGCTTGACGTTGTGTAGGGAAAAGAAAATGAACTTCGTCAAGAGCGTTTGCGCTTCTCGCCTGGCGGCGGCCGCGGTACTCCTCGTTCCTCTGGCCTGCCTGGCTCAGCAGCGGACGTTGCCTCCCGCTGCCGGTGTGAAGGTGGACTTCGCGAAAGATATCGCGCCTCTGCTCGAAAGCCGTTGTCTGGGCTGCCACAGCGCCCAGCTTCAATCGAACGGCTTGCGCCTCGATAGCCGCGATGCCCTGCTCACGGGGGGCTACACCGGTCCCGCGATACGGCCCGGCGACAGTGCGGGGAGCAAGTTGATCCACTTGGTGGCGGGTCTCGAAAAAGGCGTCGTCATGCCGCTCGACGGAGATAGGCTGACGGCGGACCAAGTCGGGCTCCTGCGCGCCTGGATCGACCAGGGGGCCGAGTGGCCCGCTGCCCCTTCGAGCGGGTCCCCGGCTGCCGAGGCCAAGCCGGCGTCTCGGCCGCGAGCAACGCATTGGGCGTTTCAGCCGATCTCCCGGCCTCGCCCGCCGAACGTGCGCGGCCCCGGACGTGTGAGGAACCCGGTCGACCGCTTCATCCTGGCGCGGCTTGCCAAGGAAGGGGTCGAGCCCTCTCCGCAGGCCGGCAAGCGCACGCTCGTTCGCCGGCTCGGCCTCGATCTGGCAGGCCTCCCTCCCGAACCGGAAGACGTGGCTCGCTTTCTCGCTGACGACAGCCCCGAAGCGTATGAGCGCCTCGTCGACCGTCTGCTCGAGTCGCCCCACTACGGCGAGAAATGGGCCATGCACTGGCTTGATCTCGCGCGCTACGCCGACAGCGACGGATATGAGAAAGATAACGTCCGTCCTCATGCCTGGCGCTATCGACACTGGGTCATCAATGCGCTCAACGCTGACATGCCGTTCCGTCGGTTCACGATCGAGCAGATTGCCGGCGACCTGCTGCCCGGCGCGACCGTCGAGCAGAAGGTCGCGACGGGTTTCCACCGCAACACGTTGAAGAACCGCGAAGGCGGCGTGAAACCCGAACAGTTCCGATTCGAGGAGACGGTAGATCGCGTCAACTCGGTCGGCACGGTATGGCTTGGCCTCACCCTCGGTTGCGCCCAATGTCACGATCACAAGTACGACCCGCTCACGCAGAAGGAGTACTACAGCTTCTTCGCCTTCTTCAACAACCTCGATGAGATCGATATCGATGCGCCGCTGGCGGGGGAGATGGGTCCCTACTTGGCCGCGCTTCCCGACTATCGCGGGCGGCGTGAGGCCCTGCTGGCGGAGGCCGGAGTAGACGAGCTTCAGGCCGCCTGGGAAGAGAAGATGAAGCTGGCCCGCGCCAACCCCGGCAAGTGGACGGACTGGGATCACGCTTACGACGCTTTCCAGAAATATCTCGACGGCTCCGACCGCATCATCGACAAGCATCCATCCGATCGGACCCGGAAAGAGGTGGACGACCTCGCCGATCACTTCGTCAGGAATTACCGCCGCGTCGTCACCAAGGAGCGCTACGAGGAACTCGGCTTCGAGGAGTTGGGCAAGAAGCTCATCGCGCTCAGGGAGGATTTTCCAGCCGTCAGCGAGGCGCAGACGGTTGTGGAAAGTGATCTTCACCGCAAGACGCACATTCACATTCGCGGCGATTGGCGGAACACGGGCATAGGCGTCAAGGCGGACATGCCCTCCTTCCTGCCGGCAGCCTACACCGGCCGAGGGTCCGAGGCCGGGCTCACGCGTCTCGACCTGGCGCGTTGGATCGTCTCGCGTGACAATCCTCTCACTGCGCGGGTCATCGTCAACCGTGTCTGGCAGGAATATTTCGGCGCCGGCCTCGTCGCAACATCCGAAAACTTCGGGACGCAGGGCGAAAAGCCCTCCTATCCCGAGCTTCTCGACTGGCTCGCCCGGGATTTCATGGACCACGGCTGGAGCCTCAAGCACCTCCACAAGCGGATCGTCATGTCGGCAACCTACCGGCAGTCTTCGAAGGCCCGGCCCGAACTCGATGCGGTCGATGCCGGCAACCGCTGGCTCGCCCGTCAGTCGCGCTTGCGGCTTCCCGGTGAATTGGTGCGCGATTCGGCTCTGGCGGTGAGCGGTCTTCTGTATCCGAAAATCGGCGGCGAGAGCGTGCGGCCGCCTCTGCCCGAAGGTCTCGCGGATTTGGCCTACGGCAGCTCGCTCGAGTGGGACGAGAGCGAAGGCCGCGACCGTTACCGCCGGGGCCTCTACATCCTGTTCCAGCGCTCCGTGCCCTATCCGCAACTGATGAATTTCGATATGTCCGAGCGCACCGCGACCGAGTGCAGCCGCGAACGCTCGAACACGCCGCTGCAATCGCTCAATCTGCTGAACGATCCCGTCTTTGTCGAAGCCGCGCAGGCCCTCGCCGTTCGCCTCTTGACGCAAGGCGGCGCCTCCATCGACGACAGGCTGCGCTACGCTTTCGACTTGGCCCTGGCTCGTCCGCCGAAACCCACTGAGATCGAGGCCATGAACGAGTACTACCGCAAGCAGACCGCTATCCTCGAAGACGACCCCGAATCGGCGCGGCAAATGTTTCCGCTGGACCTGCCCGGCCTCGGTGCCCTCGAAGGAGCCGCCTGGGTCGGCGTCAGCAGCGTCCTTCTCAACCTGGATGAGTTCATCACGCGGGAGTGACCGAGCCATGACCTTCGACGACTTTGCCCGTATCCGGACCCGGCGCGATTTCTTTCGCTATGTCGGCGGCGGACTCGAGACCATCGCAATCGCTCATTTGCTGGCCGAGGAAGGCCGCACGGCAGTCGAAACACCCACGGTCAACCCGCTCGCCCCGAAAGATCCGCACTTCGCTCCGAAAGCCAGGAACGTCATCTTCCTGTTCATGGCCGGCGCGCCCAGCCAGATCGATCTCTACGATCCCAAGCCGGAACTCGAGAAGTGGCATGGCAAGCCCCTGCCGCCCTCTCTCACCAAGGATCTGAAGCTGGCGTTCATCAAGCCGACGGCCAAGGTGATGGCCAGTTCCCGCCGGTTTACCCCGCACGGAAAGAGCGGTCTCGAGTTTTCCGATTTCCTGCCCCGCATCGGCGAGTACGCCGACGAGATCTGCATGTTGCGGTCGATGCACACCGAGGCTTTCAACCACCACCCGGGTCAGTCGCTGCTCATGAGCGGCTCGCCGCTGCCGGGACGCCCGACGATCGGTGCTTGGACGACCTACGGCTTGGGGAGCGAGTCTCGGGACCTGCCGGCCTTTGTCGTGCTCGGTTCCGGACGCGGCGCCAGCGGCGGGTCGAGCAACTGGTCGAGCGGATTCCTGCCGTCCACCTATCAGGGCGTCGTTTTCCGCAGCAGCGGCGAGCCGATTCCCTATCTCGCGAACCCGCCCGGCGTCACTCCGCCGACGCAGCGGGCGCGGCTCGACGCCATCCGCAAGCTCAACGAGCAACGCTATCAAGACACCGGCGACCTCGAGATCGCCTCGCGCATCCAGTCTTACGAGCTCGCCTACCGCATGCAGACCTCGGGGCCGGAACTCACCGACTTCTCCGGCGAGCAACAGCAGACCCTCGACAGTTACGGCGTCGGCAAGGAACCCACCCACCCCTACGCGACCAACTGTCTGCTCGCCCGCCGGATGGTCGAGCGCGGTGTCCGCTTCGTGATGCTGGTCCACGCGAGCTGGGACGATCACAACGAAATCGACAAGAGGCTCGCCAAGAACTGCGCGATCACCGACCAGCCCATCGGCGCTCTCCTCGGTGATCTCAAGCAACGCGGCCTGCTTGATGAAACCCTCGTCGTTTGGGCCGGAGAGTTCGGCCGCACCCCGATGGGAGAGCTTGAGCGTTTCGACGAGCCGTTCGGCCGCGACCATCACCCCAACTGCTTTACCATCTGGGCCGCGGGCGGCGGCGTCAAAGGCGGGCAGGTCATCGGCAAGACCGACGAGATCGGGTTGAACATCGCCGAGGACCCGATCCATATCCACGACTTGCAGGCGACACTCTTGCGGCAACTCGGGCTCGAACATACCCGGCTCGTCTACCGCCACATGGGCCGCGATTTCCGCTTGACGGACGTTGGCGGCAACATCATCGAGAAGATGGTTTCCTGAAGCAGCGAGCAGAACGATGGCGGACGAACCTTTCGGAGCAGGCATCATCGGGACGGCGCACTCTCATGCGGTCGGCCACATGACGGCCATCCACGAGTCCAACAACTATCGCTTCGTAGCCGCTGCCGAGCCCAATCCCGAGCTCCTCGGTCGCGCCAGGCGGAGCGGACGCTGGGAAGGCGTTACCTGGATGAGCGTTGACGAATTGCTGGCTCGTCCCGAGATCCGGATGGTCTGCATCGAGACCGATCCGCTCGAATCGCTCGATTGGGCGCTGCGGTCGATAGAGGCGGGCAAGCACACCAAGATCGACAAGCCGCCGGGCGTTGACTATTCGCTTCTCGAGAAGGTCTTCGATGAAGCGGAGCGGCGCCATCTGTTGATCCAGATGGGCTACGTGTACCGTTACAACCCGGCCTTCCGCCTGGCCCACCGCGCCATCCGGGAAGGTTGGCTTGGATCGGTTCGCTCGGTGATCTGCCAGATGAACGATAGATTATCCGCTGCCGGCCGCCGCCGTCTCGACCGCTATCCGGGTGGTCAGATGTTCGAGATCTGTTGCCACATGATCGACCCGCTCGTCTGGTTTTTGGGTGAACCGATACGCGTCAGCCCGACGTTGCGTCACAGCGACCCGGTCGACGACGAACTCGAGGACGATGTCATGGCGGCGTTCGAGTTCGACCTGGAGTTGGCCATCGTCAAGAGCAACACGCACAACGGAGAGCGCTACTTCTATATCTTCGGGCAGGAGGGGTCGATCCGGATCGACAGCCCCGACCGCCCCGAGGTGCGCCTGGCGCTGAGCAAGCCCCATGGCAAGTACGCGGCCGGCGTTCACAATGTGTCCGTCGGGTTGTCGCGCCGCTACCTGCCCGACATGGATGACCTTGCCGTCGCCATCCGCGAGCGGCGCCACGTGCGCTATTTCACGCCAGAGCACGACCTGGCGGTCCAGCGCACTCTGCTGCGGGCCTGCGGAGTTGAAGTGGAAGAGACTTGAGAAACCCGGTCCGGGAGAAAAACATGAGAAACGTCTTGCGAAGAACATTCTTGAAAGACTCGCTTGCCGGCGCCGCGGCGCTGACCGTGGCTGCTGCCCGGCAAACCCATGCCTCGCCCAATGATCAGGTCAACGTCGCCTCGGTAGGTGTCGGCGGCATGGGCACCGCCCACGTGGGGCGCATGCTCACGCGTGCGGACGTTCGTATCGCGGCGGTCTGCGACATCGACCAGGCGCATCGTGAGCGTGCCGAACAGCAAGTCAGGCGCGAAAAGGGTTACACCCCCAAGTCCGTCGAAGACTTCCGCGAGTTGCTCGACGACAAGTCGATCGATGCCCTCGTCATCGCGACTCCGCATCACTGGCATTGCCCCATTGCCATCCCCGCCATGCAAGCCGGCAAGGATGTCTATGTCGAGAAGCCTGCCAGCCATGTTTTCCGGGAAGGCCGCCTGCTCGTCGACGCCGCCAGGAAATACAACCGCATCGTGCAGCATGGCACGCAGATGCGATCGAGCGAGGTGACCGAACAGGCCGACAAGTTGCTCAAGGAAGGCGTCATCGGCGCCGTCAAGATGAGCAAGGCCTGGAACTGCCAACGCCACACCCATCGGCAGCCTGTGGCGGACGTCCAAGTGCCGGCCGGCGTGAATTACGACATGTGGCTGGGGCCGGCGAAGAAACGCGGCTTCAACAACAACCGGTTCCACCGGGCCTGGGCCTGGTACCGCGAATACGGCAACGGTGACATCGGCAACGACGGCATCCATGATCTCGACCTCGCGCGCTGGGGGCTCGGCGTCGATACGCACCCCAACCGCATCACCGCTCATGGCAGCCGCATTGACCTCGTCGGAGAGCGCGAGTACCCCGACAACATGATGGTGTCGTACCACTACGACGAAGGCAAAGTCCTCACGTATGAAGACCGTGGCTGGTCCCCTTACGGGAACTACGGCTTCGATAGCGGTAACGCCTTCTACGGCACCGAGGGCTACATGATCTTTTCACGGCGAGGCTACTTCCAGGTCTACCTCGGCAAGAAGGACGAGCCCGGCCCGGGCTTGAGGGGCGGGCCGGGGGGCCATCCCGAGCACATGTATGACTTCCTCGACTGCGTGCGCACCCGCAAGCAGCCCGTAGCCAACGCCGAAGTGGCGCATCTGAGTTGCGGCCTGACTCACCTGGGAGAAATCGCCTACCGTGCGGGACGCGTTCTCCATTTCGATCCCGAAAGGGAAAAATTCATCAACGACGCCGAGGCCGACAAGATGCTCACCAAGGAATACCGCGAGCCCTGGAGCGTCCCCGACCCCGTCTAGTAGGCCGGCCCGCGCCGCGCTCCGCCGCCGGCCAACCCTGTGGCGCGCAGCATAGCCACCGTGGCAAAAGAAATCCTTCGCGCCGCGCGGTGGCCTGATGCTTTCCAGCCTGCCTTTCTTACCACGCTGCGAGGTGAAGTGCGTGAGAGGGCCGTCAGGACGAGGCGTGCCGCTTGGCGCGCGCAGGTGTAGCGGCTATATCGCCTCCTTCACCCCTCCGGTCGCGAAACACGGAACCCGGCCTTTACGGTTCACAGGCCGTCAGATATTTCTTCTGGAGCGAACCAGAGCCCACCCATGGTTTTCACGAATCACGAGACACGAAACACGAATCACGGCCTTTTTCTCGCGTGCTTCGGCCGTCGGGTGATGAGAAAGGCAGGCTAGGGCATGTTCGAAGCCGTGAAACCCTCACGCCGGATTTGTCTCGTCGTAAAATCTATCTTGAACCTGCGTGCGTTTCGCTAAAGAAAGTCTGATACCGCTCGTCTGGAATCGAACGGCGGCGATACTCTGCCTGCTTGCGGCTTCGCAAGGGCTTGGCGTGGGGCAAGACGACTCCCGCATCGAGTTTTTCGAATCGCGAATTCGGCCCCTGCTCGCCGAGAGGTGCGCCGTCTGCCACAGCGACAAGGCCAGGATGGCGGGGCTCGACTTGATGTCGGCGGAGGGTTTTGAGAGGGGCACTGACACAGGCCGGCTTGTCGCTGGCGCCGATATCGACAAGAGCCGTCTGGTGCGGGCGGGGCGCTACCGGTCTGACGTCAAGATGCCGCCGACCGGCAAGCTTGACGCGGAGGACATCCAGACGATCGAACAGTGGGTGCTTTGGGGAGCTCCTTGGCCCGAGCCGGCGGAAGCGGAGGATCGGCCCAGGCAAGCCGGCGAAAACACGTCGCTTGACGGCGCCGGCCATTGGGCCTTCCAGCCGTTGAGCCCGGCTGGGCCGCCCAACGTCAAAGACTTGGACTGGGCGCAATCTCCGGTCGATCGCTTCATCCTGACCGAACTCGAAAAAGGCGGTGTCGAGCCGGCTGAACGGGCCGGCAAGCTCACTCTCCTTCGCCGCGCCAAGTTCGATCTCCATGGGCTGCCGCCGACCGCAACGGAGATCGAGATGTTTCTCTCCGACACCGGGCAGGGCGCCTTTGCCCGGCTGGTGGACCGCTTGCTCGCATCCCCTCGGTACGGCGAGCGCTGGGGCCGGCATTGGCTGGACGTGGCCCGCTACGCCACATCCACCGGTGTTGATGAAGACCACCGTTACCCCGATGCCTGGCGCTACCGCGACTACGTCATCGACGCCTTCAACCGCGATCTGCCTTATGACCGGTTCGTGCGGGAGCAAATCGCCGGCGACCTGCTGCCTGCGTCCGAACCGGGCGCGGTCAACGTCAACGGCATCACGGCCACCGGCTTTCTCGCGCTGGGCCCGAAGGCGATCGCCCAGCAGGACCGCGTCCAGATGGTCTACGACGTCGTTGACGAGCAGATCGACACGGTTTCGAAAGCCTTCATGGGGCTCACCATCGCCTGCTCGCGCTGCCACGACCACAAGTTCGACCCCGTTCTGACGGCGGATTACTATTCACTCGCATCCATCTTCGCCAGCACGAAAACCTACGCCGACCTCAGCCTGGAAGAGGGCAATGTCGTTCAGTTTCACATGGAGCCTCTCGTCCCTCGGGAGGTCTATCAACGCTACCGCTCGCACCGGGATCGCATCGACGCCGTGCGGAAGCGCATCGAATCCATTCTCGAGTCGGCTGCGATCGGCTACATGGAAGATCAACTGCTGCCCAGGATGGTCGACTACATGGCGGCTGCCCGTCGGGTCTACGTCGATGGTGAGGACATGGACGAGGTGGCGAGGGCGGCGGACCTTGATCCCGTCACAGTGAAGAAGTGGGTCGAGTATCTCGACCCCGGCGACCAACTGCGCCTCTACTTGAAAGACTGGCATGATGCGGACGCCGCGACGGCGCGCGGCGTCGCCGAGGACTACCGCAAGGCCTTCGCGGCCTCGTCCGCCGAGTGGCGGACCAAGGTCGACTACTGGAAGCAGGATGTCCGGCGCGCCTACGAGTCCCGCAAGCCGGCGCCAAAAAAACCGCTGACCGACGGATTCAGGAATCGAGTTCACGAGGAGGCCGCGCTCAAGGAAGGTGGGCCCTTCTATCTCGACACCGAACGGCGCACAGCAGTTCTGTCAGCCGAACTGCGGGAACTCGTGGCAGAGCTGCGTTCCGAGCAGGCCGAGTTGGAATCATCCTCGCCGCCTCGCCCCCCGATGGCTTCGGCGGTCATCGAAGGCGAGATCGTCGACCAACCCGTCTTCATCCGAGGCAGCCATCACAACCGCGGCCGGATTGTCCCCAAGATCTTCCCTGTCGTGCTCGCGGGCCGCGGCCAGACCCCCGTCACTCGGGGCAGCGGCCGGCGGGAGCTGGCGGACTGGTTGGTCACCGGCAATGCCGCCCTCACCAGTCGGGTCATGGTGAATCGCATTTGGCTGTGGCATTTCGGCGAAGGTCTTGTCCGCACGCCGAATAATTTCGGCAAGGTGGGCGAACGCCCCACGCACCCGGCTTTGCTGGACTACCTCGCCCGGGAGTTCATCGATACGGGCTGGTCGATCAAACAGATGCACCGGCGGATCATGAACTCCAGTACCTACCGGATGAGCAGCCGCCCAACGAGCCAGGCGCTCGAGCTCGACCCGGACAACCGGCTTTGGTCTCGATTCAACCGCCGGCGACTCTCGATCGAGGAAATGCGCGATTCCGTTCTCGCTCTCGGCGGCTCCCTGGACTTGGCGATGGGCGGAACTCTGCAACCCGAGTTGGGTGATTCGATAAAGGGGTCGTCGAGCCCCGATCCGCCCTATCTCTCTCCCGAAGACACCAGCCGCCGCACGGTATACCTTCCTCTCTACCGCAACCGGCTACCGAAACTGCTGGGTCTCTTCGACTTCGTGGATTCGACCTCCAGCACCGGTCAGCGTACTCAAACCAACGTTGCGCCCCAGGGGCTGTTCGTCATGAACAGCGGATTCCTGGATGACCGCGCCCGCGGTTTCGCCCAGCGGCTGTTGGATGGTGCGGTGGACGACGCCGGGCGAGTCGAGCTTGCTTATCGCTTGGCGCTGACTCGGCCGCCGCATGCCGGGGAGCGCCGCCGCATGGAGAATTTCGTCAGCGGTTATCCTGAGTCGAGCAGGAAGCCGGCAGCCTGGCAAGGGCTCTGCCGTGTTCTCATGGCATCGAACGAGTTTCACTATGTCGACTGACCTGCATGTCTCACCGCGCGGCGAGGCGAAGTGGGTGAGAGGGCCGTCAGGACGAGGCGCGAGCCGCTTGGCGCGCAAGTGTAGCGGCCGTATCGCCTCCTTCGGCCCTCGGGTTGCGAGACACGCAACACGGCCTTTACGGGTTTTCACGAAACACGAAACACGAATCACGAGTGACGAAACAGTGCATTGGGGTACTGAAGCCCTTCAGTCTTTTTTTTTCGCCCCGGCCGGCATAGCATGAGGACAGCGAGGGTAATGATCGACTTGCCGTCGGCGTGGCGCTCGCTGTAGAGGCTGCCCCCACGACGGCAACACGGCCTTTATGCTTTTCACGAGACACGAGACACGAGACACGAGACACGCAACACGGCCTTTCTCTCGCGTGCTTCGACCGGCGGGTGGTGAGAAATGCAGGCTGACAAGCCAGTTTCCAGCGTCCTTCGACGACCCGTCTCGCGGCGCGCCCTGCTGCGCCGCAGCGCTCTCGGCTTTGGCGCTCTAGGCCTGATGGGCGTGATGGCCGAAGACAATAACCTCTTCGCGGCGCCGGCCGTTACAAACCCGCTCGACGCTCGCGAACCTCATTTTGCGCCGAAGGCGAAGAGCGTGATCTTCCTCTTCATGCACGGCGGGGTTTCGCATATCGACTCGTTCGCCCCCAAGCCGCGCCTCGACGCCGATCACGGCAAGCCGCTTCCTTTCAAGAAATCGCTTCAGTTTGCCGACCGCCATGTCGGCGGCTTGATGAAGTCACCGTTTCCCTTCAAACGCTGCGGCCAAAGCGGCATCCCGGTCAGCAGCTTGTTTCCCCACGTCGGCGGCGTGGTCGATGAGCTGTGCGTCATTCGCTCCATGGTGGGAGATGGCGTCGACCACGGCGCGGCGATGCTGCAGCTTCACACCGGAACCTTCTCCTTCACGCGGCCGAGCATGGGTTCTTGGGTGATGCAGGGCCTCGGAACCGAGAACCGCAACCTCCCCGGCTTTATCACCATCAAGCCGACCTTGTGGCATGGCGGCGAGAAGAACTGGAGCAGCAGCTTTCTCCCCGGCGCTTACCAGGGCACTCCGATTGGCAACTCGTTCATGGACGTGAAGGATATCGAGGCCGAGCCGATCGCTTATCTCGCCCATGAACGACTTACTTCCGAGCAACAGCGCTATGAGCTGGACATGCTCCGCAAGGTCAACCACCTCCACCAGCAGGAACGCCGGGAAGACCCCCACCTCGAAGCCCGCATCCAGGCTCTTGAACTCGCTTTCCGCATGCAGGCCGAGGCCCCCGAAGCGCTCGATGTCGAGAGGGAATCCGAAGCCGTCAGGAAGCTGTACGGACTCGACCATCCGCTGACGCGTGACTTCGGTTGGCAATGTCTTCTGGCCCGGCGCTTCGTCGAGCGCGGCGTCCGCTTCGTGCAATGCACGCACAGCGGTATGGAAGAGAAGTGGGATCACCACAGCGAACTCGCCAAGCTCCACTATGCCAGCGCCCGAGAGATCGATAAACCGATGGCAGGGCTGATCCGCGATTTGAAGTCGCGCGGACTGCTCGAAGAGACACTCGTGGTGTGGGGCGGGGAGTTCGGACGCACCCCGTTCGCCGAGGCGGACGGGCGCGACCACAACCCCTACGGCTACAGCATCTGGATGGCCGGCGGCGGCGTGAAACCCGGCTTCATCTACGGCGCGACGGACGATTTCGGCTACCACGCCGTGGAGGATCGCATGCACATCCACGACCTGCACGCCACCATCCTGCACCTGCTCGGCCTCGACCACACCAGGCTCACCTATCATTACGGCGGACGTGATTTCCGCCTCACCGATGTCGCCGGCAACGTCGCGCACAAGCTGATTGCCTGAAGAGAAACCATGAAGGAGATGCACGATCCCATGCTGCGCCGGCAGGAGATCAAGATCATTTCGAGGGGCCGCTCGGCCGTTCTGGAGATGAGACGAGCGAGGCTCTGCCTCAGACCGACAAGTAGGACTTGCGGATCGCCCCGTGAACTTGACTCGAATGCGAACCTTGGCGAGCGAAGAAAACTGGCGATGTGGGTAACGGTATTGCTACTGGTGGTTTCGAGCCACGCTTTTGCGCAGGGTCCCGCGGTCGGCGAGTACGGGGCTGCTCTGGACCGGGCCGAGCAACTGTTCGGCAGGGGCGATCTGGACGGTGTCATTCAGGAGTTGAAGCCTTGGGTGGAGAGGGACGCGAGTCTGGCGGAGGCTCAGCATGGTTTGGGGCTGGCCTACTATCAGAAGCCCGATTTCATCCGGGCCATCCGCCACCTCTCGGCCGCTCTGCCGCTTGAGCCCGAGAACTCCCCCCAGTGGAAACAGACGGTGGAGATCCTCGCCATGGCCTACTACTTCAGCAACCGGGCGCAAGACGCGCTGCCCTTGCTCGAGAAGGCCGTCGCGTGGTCCCACGGAGACCCCAACATCTCCTACACCTTGGCGATGGCGTATCTTGCCACCCACGACGGCCCGAACACGAGGCGAAGCTTCGCCGAACTGTTCGGGATCGATCCCGAAACCCCCCAGGCGTACGTCCTCGCCGCTGACCTGATGTCACAGGAGAATTACGTGGACGACGCGGAGGCCATGATTCTCGCGGCGCTCGAGAAGCAGCCTGACCTGCCGCTGGTTGCCCACAAGCTGGGGTTGATCGCTCTTACTCGCGGGCGGTTCGAACAAGCCGCGAAGTATTTCCGAAAAGAGTTGGTCTCCAACCCCGGGCACTCCAACGCCTGGCATTATCTTGGCGACGCCTACTTCCGGCTGGGAAGATTCGATGAAGCGGTCGATCCGCTGCAGAGAGCCATTTGGCTCAACCTGCGGTCCGCTCGGTCCTATGTGCTATTGGCGAAAGTGTATTCTCAGCAGGAGCGCTACTTCGTGGCCGAAAACACGCTGAAGCGCGCCATCGACATGGATCCAAGGAACTACGAAGCCCACTTTCAACTTGCGCGCATCTATCACAGGACCAACCGGCCCGCGTTGGCCAAAAAGCAGATGGCCGTTGCGGATGAGTTACGCCAGTCCATGCCGATCAACTGACCTGCATGTCTCCCCACGCGGCGAGGCGAAGTCCGCATGGGGCACGAGACCCGAATCACGAAACATCTGTCTGCCGCCTGCCTGCCGGCGAGGCAGGGACAGGCAGGAGAAACGTTGCATCTTGGTACTGAAGCCCTTCAGTCTTTTTTTTCCGCTCCGGCCTGCGTAGCATGAATACAGCGAGGCGGGAATCCTGCCTTGCATGTAACACCAGGTGGCGAAGCGATGTCTGTGTGGACCCCGAATCACGAGACGCGAATCACGAAACGCGGCTTTTGGGGTTCACCGTCCGTCAGACATTTCTTCTGGATCGAACCAGTCCCCCGCCAATGGTTTTCACGAATCACGAGACACCAAACACGGCTATTCCCGAGACACCAAACACGGCTTTTACGGCCGTTCGGTTCCCCGTGGGTGCGCAAGGCGCAAAAAACAAAATGACCAGAAACCGCCATCTGGACCGCCGCGCCCACCTGCGAGTTACGGCTTCTCTACCCACCACTTCCCCGCATTTCCCGCCATTTCCCGGTAAAAAATTTACTCCTGAGCCAGTTTCCGCACATCGTCCGCCGTTCTCGGCAGGCCTCGCGCCGATCGCCGCAGTTCCCGGCGCCCTCCGGACTGCTGCCGCTACGGCAATCGCAAGATGAACCCATGCTCGGAAACTCGTGGTATTGAAGCCCTTCAGTCTTGTTTTCCCCGCTCCGGCCTGCCTGGCATGACGACAGAGGTGCGCAATCCCGGCCTGCCTTTCTCACCAAGTGGTGAGGCAAGGTCCGTGCAGGTCGCGAATCACCAGATACGAGACACGAAACACGGCTTTTCCCGAGACATGCATCATGGCCTTTATCGCCATGCGGTTCGACGTGGGTGCGATAGGTTCGCACAACCAACAGCCGCCGCCCGGGCCGCCGCGCCTGTCGCACAATCACTGCTTTCCTGTTCACTTCTGTTCGCCATTGTTCACTATTGTTCGCTATTGTTCACTAAAAAATATTGCCCTGAGCCAGTGTCCGCGTGCCGTCTGCCGTTCTCGGCAGTCCTCACGACGAGCGTCGTTCGCCGCGGCTCCCGTCGCCCTCCGGGCTGCTGCCGCTGCGGCAATCGCAAGATGGACCCATCCTGAGAAAGGTCAACGTTCCGGATCGCACGAACAGGGGAGCTTTCTCTATTGCGTTGGCAGAAAAAAGGCTTGACTATTGGTGAATCGCAGTCTACGATTAGGCAGCACATCCGTACGTATAGGCAGCACATCCGTACGTATAGGCAGCACATCCGTACGTATGCTGTATGTAGTTCGAAGTCCCAGTCGTTCATCCTAAGAAGGCTTGGAGGTTTTCGAAGTGTCTTACAGCCGTTCACGATTTCTGTTTCTGGCAGCGCCGCTTCTCGCGGCGCTTTTTAGTTTTCACACCCCGGACGTCGGCTTCGCCCAAGTGACTGCCGGGTCCAGCATCTTTGGCACCATCACCGACCCGAACGCAGCGGCCATACCGGGCGCCGAGGTGAAGGTGATCTCCACCAGCACCGGCCTGACAAGAGTTGTCAATACCAATGCTGTTGGAAGCTATGTCGTGCAGCAGCTCACGGCGGACACCTACGACATCGAGGTGTCCCAGGAGGGGTTCAACGTTGCGCGCGTCACCGACGTCTTGCTGCAGACCAATGAGACGGTTCGCCGCAACGTCGAGCTCGTTCTCGGTGCGGTGACCGAAACCGTCGAGGTGATAGCCGCCGCCGAGTTGACGAACACCTATACTTCCCAACTCTCGCAAACGGTCGATTCGAAGCGCGTGGTCGAGTTGCCGCTGAACGGTCGTGACGTCACGCAGCTTTCCCTGACGGTCGCCGGAGCGTCGGTCACCGACAGGTCCACCGCTTTCTATGCCGGTACCTCCGGGTTTGACACGACAACGACGGTCGTCAACGGCAATCGGACCCAGGGTAACTCATACATGCTGGACGGCATGGGAAACCAGTTCATGGAGCGCCGGGTGTCGAACATCTACCCCAATCCCGATGCCGTGGAGGAGTTCACTTTGAACACGGCGCAATACTCCGCCGAGATGGGCGGCAACCCCGGGGCACAGCTCAGCGCCGTGACCAAGAAGGGAACCAATCAGCTTCATGGATCGATTTTCGAGTTCGTGCGCAACGGCTACTTCAACGCCCGCAACGCCTTCGACACTCGAGGCCAGGACGACGGTCTGAAGCGCAACCAGTACGGCTGGGCCATCGGCGGACCCTTTTACATTCCGAAAGTGTTCGACGGGCGCAACAAGTTTTTCTGGATGAATTCATACCAGTCAACGCCGGTCCGCAAGCCGGGGTCTCCCGGTTTTCACCAGAGCTGGACCGCGCTCGAGAAGAGAGGCGACTTTACGGAGCACCTGACCGGTATGATGCGCTCGGTGCCCTCCCCGGCCTGCGACGGCTCGATGATCTCGGTCGATTCGGGCGCCATCTTTGATCCCTTGACAGCCAACAAAGATTGCGGCTCTCTGGGTATGCCCTACCCCAACAACACCATGCCGGCCACGAGAGTGGACCCGATCATGGGCAGCATCTTGTCCCAGCACACGCCCGATTCACCCTCGGTAGGGTACCTCATTCCCCATTTCATTCCGGCCGCGCAAGATCAGTATCAGTGGATCAACCGCGTGGACGCCATCCTGGGCGATCATTCGATCATGGGGCGTTTCATCTACGGCAACAAGTTCGGCGGCGCTTTCAACGATGCCCAGGATGCTTTGTGGAACGTCGGAATCAACGACGGGGGCAACACGACCGAAGCCATCACGTGGGCGATTACTGAAACCTGGACCGCCTCTCCCAACGTGCTGGTTACGGGCGGCTTCGGTTTCCTCAAAAACCCCTTTGCCCTGACGCCGCATCCGTTCTTGACTTCCTGGTCGGCTCACGGCTCGGACATCCAGAACGATCCGGGCTGTCAGGATCTGAACTTCGGTGTTGCCGGCCGCGGCGGGATCCGAATCTGGGACCGCTGCAGCGCCAAAGACACTCACTCGTGGGAGATCAACTCCGCCGTGAAATGGATCCGGGGAAATCACGACATCGCGATCGGCGGACTCTACTCCAAGCACCACAATGCGAACCCCAATGAGCCTCCGCTCCAATCGGGAGGCGGCTTCACCTTCACCGACACCTTCACCGGGCTGGCCGCGGCGGATGCGGTGGCGGGTCTGGCGAGCCTGTACCGCGTGGGGAGTTATGGCGAGGCGCGTCTCGCGGGCAGTTACCGGATTCTGGCCTCGCTGTACGTGAACGACAATTTCCGCGTCAACCGCAAGCTGACGCTGAACATGGGCGTTCGTTGGGATCCGGGAACCCACTCGCGCGACAAGTTCCGCGTCGACGGCACCCGTTGGATGTCTTGGCCGTTCCCCGGTCAGCAATCCCAGAGATTCCCCAACGCGCCTCCCGGCTGGTTGTATTGGGGTGATCCCGGTACGCCGGACACGAGCGCGTTTGCCCGCTTGAATCAGTTCGCCCCCCGGCTCGGATTCGCGTACGACCCGAGCGGGACCGGCAAGTGGGCGGTCCGCGGCGGTGTCGGAAGCTACTTCGGCCAGATGCAGGCAGGCGGCTTTGCGCTGGGAGGCGCCGGCACGTCCGCCTCGCCGTACGCCTCCGGGAACGTCAACATCGTGAATCCCGTCAGCATCAAGAATCCCTGGGATTCGCCTCCGTACAACGGTACTGTGGGTATTCCGATCCCGCCGGCCGATTCGTCTTCAGCGGTCCCGCTGCCGTTTCCCTCTCAATGGGCCTATGATCCGAATACGAAAAATCCCAACACCTGGAACTGGAGCCTGACGATTGAGCGGAACATGGGCAACGATGTCCTGCTGCGGGGCGCCTATGTGGGAAGCCGCGGCACGCACATCATCGGCGGATATGAGACCAACCTCCCCGTCTTTATTCCGGGGCAGTCCACTCAGGCCAACCGTCAGGAACGCCGGCCCGATCCGAATTTCCAGGCCATCAACGTCAGCAGCGGAATCGCCGACTCCTTCTACCACTCGATGCAGTTGACGGCCGAAAAGCGTTATGCCGGAGGATTGACGTTTCTTGTCAACTACACCTTGTCGAAATCCATCGACACGGGTTCCAACGACATTGGTTGGGCTGGTGCGTTCGGCAACCAGGACCCGCGCGGTCCATGGTTCAATCGCGGGTTGTCGGAGTTTGACCGCACGCATGTCGTCAACGCGTCGATGGTGTGGGATCTGCCGAAGGTCAGGTCGGGTCCGCCCGCACTGCAATACCTGGCCAGTAACTGGGAGATCTCTTCGCTGGTCTTCATTCGCAGCGGCAACCCGTTTACTCCCGTCAGCAGCAGGGGCAACTCGCTTTCGCCCGGACACAGCAGTATCGATCGGGCCGATGTGGTCCCCGGCGTCGATTGGCGGTTGAACAACGTCAGTCGGCACGATGCGATCAACAACGGCTATTTCAACCAGGCCGCCTTTCAGACGACCGCCTTGGGCACCCGCGGCAACGCGGGCCGCAGTATCATGCGGGGACCTGGTTTCGCCGGTACGGACTTGATGCTCGCCAGGTTCTTTCCGATCAATGAAAGATTACGGCTGCAGTTGCGGATTGAATCGTTCAATGTCTTCAATCAGACGAACTTCAGAGGCATACCCGGTCATGGTTCGCCGGCATTCACGAATGTTGACAACCCCAGTTTCGGGTTGCTTCTTGTCAACGGGGCTCAGGACCCCAGGATCATGCAATTTGGTCTCAAGGTGCTTTTCTAGCGGTCCGTGGTGAAACCGCGAGTAGCACCGAGAGTGGCGAGGCGCCCGGCTGACAAGGCGCGACGAGGGAGCATATTGAACATATTCGACCGAGGAGCAACGCAGTTCAGCCGGGATGCATCGCCGCTTGAATGTAGCGGGGCTTTTGCCACGGGCCGCTAAGCCCCCGGCGGCCGGCGGGCTGCTGGGCGGCGCCTGACAAACGCGATGATCTCACAGTCATCACGACGGCTCTGCGCCTCGTTGCGTAGAGCCGTCGTGTCGTTCATGGAGTACTCGTTGACCGCAGTGCTGCCGGTCAGCGGACGCCCGGTTCCACAGGGCCGGCCCGTGCGAAAGTCGATGCTACAATGTGACCCCTCGACGATGTGGAAGTGCAGATGCTTCGCCACCGTTTTGTTGGGCTTTGCGATTCCCCTGGTTGCAGGATCTGCGGATACCTCTACCCAGTCTGAAGTCCTGACACGAGTTGTTCCACCCCCTACTCGGGAGGCGATGCAGGGAGTGGACTACGAGGATGTGACCGAAGCCTCCGGCCTGGGTCGGTTTCAGCATATCGCGGGGGAGCCTCTCAAACCCTACCTGCCGGAAACCACGGGCTCCGGACTGGCTCTCCTCGATTTCGATAACGATGGATGGGTCGATATCTACTTCGTCAATTCTCTGACGCACGCCGCTCGGAGAGGTAAGGAAAAGCCCTTGCCGTCCGCCCTGTTTCGCAACAACGGCGACGGCACGTTCAGCAATGTCACTGCCGGTGCCGGCGTCGAGAACAACCGCTGGGGCACGGGCGTCTGCGCCGGGGATTTCGACAATGACGGTTGGGCGGATCTTTACGTCGTCAACCTGGGAAAGAGCCGTCTGTACCGCAACAACGGCAACGGGAGCTTCACCGATGTCGCCCCTGAAGCGGGGGTGCAAGTGGATCTGTGGGCGACCGGATGCGCCTTCGGAGATTATGACCGCGATGGGCGCCTGGACCTGTACGTGGCCGGCTACGTCGAATTCGATTGGGACAATCCGCCTCCGGCCGGTGAGTCGAGTGAAGACGCGGAGAGCGCAAATCGGCCCGCGCTCCGTTCGTCATCCGGCTCCCCGGCGCGCCCGGGGAGCAACGATCGCGGCGGGATGAGCGGAGCGGCCTACGATCCCGGACAGCCGTTTTGCACGTTTCTCGGTATGCGGGTGGCCTGCGGACCGCTGGGCATGAAGGGCGCCCCGGACTTCCTGTTCCGGAACAACGGAGACGGCTCGTTCACTGACGTTACCCGGAAGGCGGGTGTTGCCGACGAGCAACTCTACTACGGCTTTGCCGTCGGTTGGGTGGATCTTGATGACGACGCCCGGCTGGACCTGGTGGTGGCCAACGATTCGAAGCCCAACTACGTGTACCACAACCAGGGAGACGGTACTTTCGAGGAAATAGGTTATCTCAGCGGACTTGGCACCAATGCCGACGGGCGCGCGCAGGCCTATATGGGCATGGCGATCGGGGATTACAACCACGACGGCGCATCGGACTTTTTCCTGACGACGTTTTCCAATGACAACTATTCGCTCTACCTCAACAGAGGGAACCTGGACTTCAACGACGTGACGCAGACCGCTGGCCTGGGATCGATCACGATCCCCTTTCTCGGCTGGGGCGCACTGTTCCTGGACTACGACAACGACGGCTGGCTGGATATCCTCGCGGCGAACGGGCACGTGTATCCGCAGGTGGACGAACATAGCCGATTCACCTCTTTCCGGCAGCGCACCTTGTTGGTCCGGAATCTGCGCAACGGCAAATTCGTCGACGTGACCGGAAACCTGGGACCCGGCATGATCAGGCCCAAGAGCTCACGCGGGGCGGCAGTGGGGGATCTGTTCAACGATGGAGATCTCGACATCGTCCTGATCAACGTCGATGAACCGCCTACTGTGCTCCGCAACCGGGGTGGGAACAGCGCCGGACATTGGATATCGCTGCAACTGATCGGCGACCCGGCACGCCAAACTCCGCGCGACGCGATCGGGTCGGTGGTCTTTTGCGAGGCCGGAGGCTTTCGTCAGAAAGGGGAGGTGGCGTCCGGGCGCAGCTACGTTTCCCAAAGCGACCTGAGAGTCCATTTCGGATTGGGATCTGCGGAGCGTGTCGACAAGCTCGAGATCCGCTGGTCGAACGGAGAGAGAGAGACGATAGCTGTCCCCAAAGTGAACAGGTTCTACACGGTCGTCCAGGGTGAAGGGATTCGCAAGTGACGAAGGCTGCTTTGACCTGTGCGGTATTAGCATCACTGCTTCTTCTCCAACCCGTCGTCGCCGCGCCGCCCCAGGACCAGATCCAACGGACGACCCAGTTGTGGACCGAGGGCATCATCGATGTCTCCGGGCTCGCGGCGCTGACAGCTTTCTCCAACGTTCCCTACGACGATCAGGACCTCGACAGCATCTGTGCGATGAAGCAAACCGTCGTTCGCAACGCTTTCCAAGCCACCGGAGACTACCTGGCTCATCTGGAATCGGCTCCGCCCGCGCAGCGCGATCACCAGTCGATCATGAAGCTTCACCATCAGTTGGCTCAGCTCCATGGCTATCAGGGCGACATGGTGCGCGCGATCGAACGCTTCGAGGCGGCGTACCGCATCGCCGCCGAGCAGAAGCTCGCCTATTTTCAACAGTCGCTTGAAGAAAAACTGGGTATCGCGCAGATGCGCCGGGGCGAAGTCGAAAACTGCGTCGAGAGCCACAATGCACGGAGTTGCATCTTCCCGCTCTCCGCGGAGGCGCAGCACCAACGGCCTTCCGGCTCCGAATCCGCGATCAAGCACTTCTTGAAGTTTCTCGCGAAAGCCCCGGACGATCTCGAAGTTCGCTGGCTCCTGAACGTCGCCCACATGACGTTGGGAAGCTATCCCGCGAAGGTCCCCTCGGAGTATCTCCTCCCTCCTTCGGTGTTCCAATCCAAAGCAGAGGTCGGGACACTGAACGACGTGGCCCCTTCGTTGGGCCTGGATGCGTCGAACATGGCCGGCGGCGCCATCCTCGAAGACTTCGACGGTGACGGCTATCTCGACGCTGTGGTCTCGAGCCAGGATAGTTGCGCCCCGCTTCGTTTCTTCCGGAGCAACGGGGACGGAACGTTCGAAGATGGAACGGCGGAAGCAGGGCTGGCGGATCAGCTCGGGGGGCTCAATCTGGTCCAGACGGACTACGACAACGACGGCCGGCCGGACATCTTTGTTCTTCGTGGTGGTTGGGAATTCCCGATGCGGAACTCGCTGCTGCGCAGCAACAAAGAGGGGACGTTCACCGATGTGACCCGTAAGAGCGGCTTGGCCTCCCCTGCGACCGCGACGCAAACGGCTGCCTGGGCGGATTTCGATCTCGACGGCTACCTGGACGTGTTTGTCGGCAACGAGTTTTCTCCCAGCCAGTTGTTCCGAAACAGGGGTGATGGGACATTCGTTGACGTCGCCCCTGCGGCTGGCGTCGACCGTACCGCGTTTACGAAAGCGGCCGTCTGGGCGGACTACGACAACGATCGATATCCCGATCTCTATGTTTCGAACTACGCCGAAAAGAACTTTTTCTATCGCAACAACGGTGACGGCACGTTTACGGAGGCGGCTCGGATGTTGGGAGTCGAGAATCCGGTCTATAGTTTCCCGGCGTGGTTCATGGATTATGACAACGACGGCAGGCTTGACCTGTTTGTCTCAGGCTACGTTCAGTCCCTGGCGGATGTTGTGCGGGGGTATCTGGGACGGCCGTTGAAGGGAGAAACCTTCAAGGTTTACCGCAACATGGGAAAGAGCGGTTTTCAGGATGTTACCGGCGTGCTGGGAATGGCGCGGAACATTCTTACCATGGGCTGTAATTTCGGCGACCTCGACAACGACGGTTACCTGGATTTTTACGTAGGCACCGGCGCGCCCTCCTACGGGGCCCTGATGCCGAATCTTCTCTTTCGCAACGAAGCGGGCAAGGCTTTCTCGGACGTGACCTCGTCCTCACGAACCGGACACCTGCAGAAAGGCCATGGGATCGCTTTTGGCGACCTCGACAGTGACGGTGACCAGGACATTTTTCTCCACACCGGCGGTGCTGTCCCCGGAGACGCCTACCGGAATGCAGTGTTCCGGAACCCTGGACACGGCAACCACTGGATCGCCATTCAGCTTCAAGGTGAGAAGACGAACCGCGCTGCAGTCGGCGTTCGCATCAAACTCCTACTTCCCGGAGGCCGGGAGGTTCACCGTGAGGTGACCAGCGGCGGTTCTTTCGGCGCCTCCAGCTTCGAGCAACACGTGGGGGCGGGGAATGCGGATCGCATAGCGGCCCTCGAAATCTGGTGGCCCGCGAGCAACACGCGGCAAAGGTTTGAGAACATCACTACGAATCAGGTTCTTGCGATCAAGGAATTCTCAGAAAACTACGATGTGATCGAGAGGCAGTCCTTTCACCTCACCGAAAAGGATGCTCCTCACAAACACTGACTCGGCCCGGTAGAAGAATCGGACAGTGAACGGCCATATTTCACGGAGAGGGAAGCAGGGAGCCATCCTTGCCCTTGGAGTGGCCGAACCCATTGCGAGTAGATCGTGACCTTGTCTCGAACCTTTTGGGTGATCCTGAGCCTCTGCCTTCCGGCAGGGGTCATGACCCTTGCTGCGGCCGAAGCACAACCCGGAACGGAACGTGTGTTGGGGATGATCCTGGTGAGCGAACGGGAAAGGGCCGAGGATCTCCTGGCGCGCATCCGGGCAGGCGACAACTTTCAAGTTCTCGCGACACGGTATTCAACGGATGCAACCGCAGCCGAGGGCGGCTATCTCGGTCCGGTCAAGCTGGCGGACGTTCGCCCGGAGTTGCGCCAGGCTCTCGAAGGGGTTGCTCAAGGACAAGTGACTCCTGTCTTTCAGATACCCGCGGGTTTCATGATTCTCAAGGTCCTCCGGAAGGCCCGACCGAAAGCGGACCCGAATACCGGTTCGAACAGGATTCAGTTCGCGGCCTATGTGTCGGGGTTTGAAGAGAGCCTTTACTTTTTCTCCCGCCACCCGAAACCTGCGGAATATGCTCAGGATTTGAAAGCCATCTGTGAGCTCAGGCGGGCGGCCAATGAGGTGGCCGTCGCGGATTTGGAAGCCCGGCTGGCTGAAAGCACCGATGCTCAGGAACTCCTCCAGAATCACCATACGGTCGGACAACTGGCCGCTTTTCAAGGCTCGATGGACAGGGCCATCGAGCATTTTGAGGCGGCGTATCGGATTGCCGACGACAACGACGTGACCGACTTCAAGCCGGCTCTCCAGGAAAAACTCGGAGTCGCCCATTTGCGCCGGGGTGAGGTCGATAATTGCGTCCACGACCACAACGTGCAGAGTTGCATTTTTCCGCTCAGCCGAGCGGCACAGCATCGCCGACAATCGGGTTCCGAGAAAGCGATGGGGCTCTTTCTGGGGTATCTTAGGGACAATCCGGCGGACCTGGAGGTGCGGTGGCTGGGGAACATTGCCGCGATGACTTTAGGGAAGTATCCCGAAGGCATCCCGTCCGATCTTCTTTTTCCCCCGCGGGAGTTCGAATCCCAGGATGATGTCGGCCGCTTCGTGGATATCTCATCGGCCGCGGGGTTGGACCGCTTGAATGCCGCAGGTGGCTCGATCATGGACGACTTC
Organism: Bryobacterales bacterium; assembly: GCA_026713545.1. Taxonomy (GTDB): domain Bacteria; phylum Acidobacteriota; class Terriglobia; order Bryobacterales; family UBA6623; genus JAPPLB01. Next base: position 53,269 of record JAPOOG010000046.1, on the reverse strand, counting down.
GACAGCGACGGGCTCCTTGACATCGTCATCTCGGTTGTCAATGTCTGCGAACCCATGCACTACTACCACAACAACGGCGATGGCTCGTTCAGCGACTGGACGAAGCGGGCCAAACTCAGCGGGCAACTGGGCGGCATCAACTTGAATCAGACCGATTACAACAACGACGGACGGCTGGATATCTTCGTTATGCGGGGCGGTTGGGAGTTCCCGATGCGGAACTCGCTTCTTCGAAACAATGCGGATGGGACGTTTACCGACGTCACGGTGGAAAGTGGTTTGGCCTCTCCTGCGTATCCGACGCCCACCGCGAGTTGGGCGGACTACGATAACGACGGTTTCGTTGACCTCTTCGTAGGGAATGAGAACGCCCCCGGACAATTGTTCCGAAACAACGGTGACGGGACCTTCACCGATGTGGCGAAGAAGACGGGCATGGACCGCAAGGCGTTCACGAAGAGCGCCGCATGGGGTGACTACAACGACGATGGATTTCCCGACCTCTACGTCTCGAACTTCGAGGCCGAGAACTTCCTTTATCACAACAACGGTGACGGCAGCTTTACCGAAGTCGCCCGCGCGCTTGGGGTCGAACGGCCGATCGTCAGCTTTCCAGTCTGGTTCTTCGATTATGACAATGACGGCCGGCAAGACCTGTTTGTGTCGAGCTATGTGCAGTCGGTGGCCGAAATCGCTGCCGAGTATCTTGGTCTGCCCACCCGGGGTGAGACCATCAAGCTCTATCGCAACGCGGGGAGGGACGGTTTCGAAGACATAACAGAACAAGCGGGTCTGGACCGTATTTCGATGGCTATGGGCGCGAACTTCGGTGACATTGACAATGACGGGTTCCTGGATATCTATCTGGGTACTGGATCTCCGTCATATTCGTCCCTGGTGCCGAATCTGATGTTTCGGAATCAAGGAGGCGAGACTTTCGCTGACATCACCTCGTCGTCCGGCACGGGTCATCTCCAGAAAGGACACGGCATCGCCTTTGGCGATCTCAACAACGATGGCGATGAGGACATCTTTTTGCATGTGGGCGGAGCCGTGCCGGGTGATACCTACCGTAACGTGCTGTTCAAGAATCCTGGCCATGAGAACAACTGGATCGGTTTGAAACTGGTGGGTGAAAAGTCCAACCGGGCGGCCATCGGGGCTCGGATCAAAGCGACCTTGGCGTCGGAGGACGCAGAGCCTCGATCGATATATCGAGTGGTTACGAGCGGCGGATCGTTTGGGGCTTCGAGCTTCCAACAGCACATCGGCCTCGGGAAAGCACAGCGCATCGAAGCGCTCGAAATCCGCTGGCCGGCAAGTGGTTTAACGCAGGTTTTCAAGGATGTGGGCGTAAATCAGACAGTCGAAATCAAGGAGTCGGAAAACAACTACCGCACACTCGCGCGACCCTCGTTTGCGTTCCGAGGCGCCGAAGGAGCAAGCCGTCACTGAGGGATCGTGACGCTGGGATCGAGCCTTCGGGCTTGATGGAAGAACTGCATTGCTCGAGATCGTTCACCCTCTTTCCAGTAGGTGAGCGCCATTTGATGGTAGGCCCGGGCCGAATCGGGTTTGATGCGAAGCGCCCGCTCGATTTCTTCCCGCGCCTCGATATAGGAACCCGCCCGCCCCAATGCAGCCGCGAGATTCAAGTGCAGTTCCGCGTTATCAGGAGCCGTCTCCAGCAGGCGGCCGTACTCCACTGCCGCCGCAGCATACTCGTGCTTCGCAAACAGAGCCATCGCCAGTCGGCGGCGCGCCTCGTCCAGCTCGGGATGGAGATCAATCAACGACCGGAAAATTCCGGCGGCCTGTTCGAAATCTCCGGCATCAAGCGCGTGAACGCCCTGCAGGTAATTGGACTTCTCAGTGAGTAGCAGGAATTTCCGGCGCTGGCGATCGGCGGCGGCGTCCTGCCCTGATTGATCGAGAGCCTCTTCCAGGAGTTCATGGAGCTGCAGATGGGTCGGATCGTGCTGCAGGGCCTCGTTCCAAGCTGCGATGGCGCCGGCCGTTTCCCCGCTGGCGTCGAGCAATTCGCCGTACTCCAGACAAGCCTGGACCAGTATCCGGTCATCCGAACAGGCTTTCCGATACTCCTCCAGAGCGCCCGTGCCATCTCCTGAATCCCTCAGAACGCGGGCCAGGTTCCAGCGGGCCCGAATGTGGTCCGGTTGCAGTCGGAGCGTTGTGGTGAGCGACGCTTTTGCCGCTCCCCAACGCCTTCTACTGGCAAGAACAAGACCCAAGTTGTAGTGGGCCTCCGCAAAATTGGGGTCGATGCGCAGGCATTCTTGGAACTCTCGTTCCGCCCCGGCAGCGTCTCCGTTCAACATCAAGAGCGACCCGTAGTTGAGGTGTCCATCCGGGGAGCCAGGGTCGAGTGCGATGACCCGCCGGAACTCTTCGCCGGCCTTCACCAAGTCGCCTCTGCGCTGGTACGCGATACCGAGGACAGACCGGACCGTCGATACATTGTCTGTACCCTCCAGAGCCTCTTTCAATAAGTCGATAGCCTCCTGGAAACGGCCCTGTTCGAGCGCGGACAGCCCCTGCTGGTACGAGAGATAGCTCTGATCGCTCGCAACTGCCGTTTGCCCTGCTTGTTTGAGCCGTTTGGCAATCTCAAGGTGTCTTTGTGCAGCCTTCTTGTTTTCGTTCTGCTTGAGGAGTGTTCGCCCGAGCTGGTAGTGCGTCTCGAAAGAATCTGGGTTCAATGCCACGGCGCGTTTCAACTCGGCGATCGCTTCCATCACTTGATCCAGATGAGCGAGAGTTTGTCCGAGCCGGACACGGTACTCGGCGGATTCAGGATTCTCTTTTGCAGCGCGTCGAAACGCTGCCAGAGCTCGTTCGGTGTCGCCTCCTTTCCAGTGAATGATTCCGACGTTGAAATGTGCCTCGGAATAGTTTGGCTTCTGAGCGATGGCGGCTTCGAATTCGGATAGGCCGAGATGTTCGGACCCGACTCGATCTCCGAGAAGGAGTCCCAGAACAAAGTGGGCCTCGGGGAAACGGGGTTGGATCTCGAGCGCCTTGCGGAGCGCCTTCTCCGCTCCTGATGAATCTCCCCACAGCCGCAGGGCATTCCCCAGGTTGTAATGCGCCTCCGCTCTCTCGGGAGCAAGACGAATTGCGGTCTCGAACTCCGAAACGGCGCGGCCTGCGGCGTCGTTTTCAAGGAAATACCGGCCTAGACGAAGATGGCCTTCGAAATCGGAGGCGGGCTCTTGAGCTAGGCTCAGTGCCGCAATGGCGTAAACGGCGAGTATCAGAGGTCTCCCGGACTGTGACCACCGCCTGATTCTGGACACGATACTAAGGCCGGATTGCACCTGGGTGCACCTTACTGGTGGTGTTCTTTCCCGTGGTTGATCGTCCGAAACACTGGCCGTCTCGATCGTGAGCCGGTAGCGCTGTTAAGGTCCGCCAGCGGGAATGATTTGCTTCTGAGCCGCTTCGAAATGCTGTCGAGCTTCTTCAATTCGTCCTGCGTCAACCAGAGCCATGGCCAACGCCTCCCGGATACGAGGCGTGTCGGAGCGCTTGATCGCCTCGAGAAGATGAGCCACAGCGCGTTCGGGACGTCCCGACCTTGCCGCCGCGACACCCGCATTGTAAAGTGCATCGACCAGATCGGGATCGAAGCGCGCCGCCTGCTCGAAATACTGTTCCGCTAACAGAAAATTCTCTTCGCGGGCCTCCAGAAGCCCTAGGTAGTTGTGAGTGGGTCCATCCCGGGGTGCCATCTCAAGCGATTTCTCCAGCAGGCTCCGGGCTTCGGCAGGGTTGCCTTGTTGGAGGTAAGCCAGCGCCAGGTTGCGCGCAGCGGAGACGCTGGGCCGCCCCTCGAAGGCCTGTCTAAGCGCACTGATACCCTGCGCCAGGTCACCCTGTTGCAGAGACCTGCGGGCGGCCTGCTCTAGCGCGTCGGCTCGCCACTCGGCTTCTTGGCTGGCGGTAAGGTCGCGAAATGCGCGCAGTTCCTGCATGGCCTGCGTTCTCTCGCCGGCGGCGCGGTGTAGTGCCGCAAGTTGGAAGTGAGCCCCCGGGTGTTGGGGGTCGAGTTGCACAGCTTCATTCAGGTGAGGACGCGCACCATCCTGGTCCCCGATCTTGAGCAACGCCGAACCGAGGTAATAGTGAGCAAAGAAGTCTTTATGTCCGCGGGCCATCGCCTCCTGCAAAGGGGATGTCGCTTCGTCCCAGCGGCCAAGTTGAAACAAAGTAATCCCGAGAAAGAAGTGTCCCTGTGGGAAATCCGGCGCCAGCTGGACCACTTCCCGGTACTGTTCCAGCGAACCGGACTCATCTCCCGTCCGTGCCAACGTGAAGGCCAGGTTGAAGCGCAACTCGGGGTCATTACCTGCGTGGGCGAGGGCCCGGGTGTAGGCTTCGGCCGCTTCCCGCATCTTGCCGGTGTGGCCCTTGCGAGCCTGCGCGAGAAGAGCGTTCCCGAGTTGCACTTGCGCCCGTGGGTGTTGCGGAGACAGTCGAAGTGTTTCACGGAAGGCCGCTTCGGCCGCTTGGAACTCGCCTGTGTTCAGCAGCGCTAATCCGAGGTTGTAGCGGTGAGCCCCGACGCCAGGTTGCAGAATGGTCAGGGTCCGGAAGCGAACGGCGGCGTCTCCGAATCGCTGCGCCCCGGCGAGACAGTATCCGAGTGAACTGAGGATCGACACGTTTTCGGGATCATGTTGAAGTGCTTGCTCGAAGTATGAAGCAGCGACTGCAAAGTTCTTTGCTTCCATCGCCCGGACAGCTTGTTGCAACACGTTGCCAGGTTGGGCTGACCAGCAAGCAGCATTCAGCAAAAAGCAATGGGTCAGCAGGCGGCAGGAAAGACAGAAAAGCGTCGATAACCGTATAGCTTCCATGTAACGCTTTGTTACAATCTACCATGGGTATAGTGCATTATGAGACCGTTGCTGTTGGGGTTTCTGATCGGATATCAGTGCTTGGCGGCAACAGAAGCGGTGACACCCAGCTTCCGCAACGATATCATCCCCGCTATCACGAAGTTAGGTTGCAATTCCGGCCGCTGCCACGGTTCCCAGTACGGCAAAGGCGGCTTCAAACTGTCCCTGCTGGGCTTCGACGTTGCATCCGACTACAACGCGATCGTAAAAAACCTCAAGGGAAGACGAGTTAATCTCAGCGATCCTGCCGCAAGTCTTGTCCTGCGTAAGCCGACTCTGACGATTCCTCACGGCGGGGGGCTTCGCTTCGCTGTAGATTCATCGACCTACAACCTTTTGCTGAGTTGGATAGCAGCGGGAGTCCCGGAACCGCTGGCGACCGACCCCCAGCTCACGAGTGTCGATGCTCGGCCCGCATCCCGGACGTTGAGCGTCGGCGAGAAGTTCCCGCTGAAGGTAACCGCCCGTTTCAGCGACGGGAGTACGCGGGACGTAACACAGACGTGCCGCCTGGAGGTGTTGAACGATAACGTCGCCGAGGTCTCTCCGCAAGGTGTGGTCACCGCGAAAGCCGGCGGCAGGGCCGCCGTCTTGGCTCGTTACATGGGGAAAACAGCCGTCGTGAACCTGTTGACGCCGTACGCCCTTCTCGATGAAAGCTTTCCTTTCGAAACCAACAATTACATTGACGAGATACTCGCCGGGAAATGGGAGCAGCTCGGACTCCGTCCTGCGGGGCCTTCGAATGACACACAGTTTCTTCGCCGTGTGTATCTGGATCTGATCGGCATACTGCCCTCAGAGGCCGAAGTGCGGGCGTTCGTGTCCGACACTTCCGAAGACAAGCGGTCGATGGTGATTGACTATCTGCTGGAACGTCCCGAATACCAGGACTTCTGGACTCTCCGCTGGGGTGATCTCCTGCGAGTCACTCGCAACGGCATGGGTGAGAAGCCCATGTGGAATTTCAACCGCTGGCTTCACCGGAGCATGGGTGAGAACCGTCCGATCAACGAGATGGTACGGGAGATTCTCCTCGCGCGAGGACAACCGAATCGTGAGAACGTCTCGGCTTTCTACAAGATGACCCGTTCACCCGAGGAGGCCGCCGAAGCGGTCAGCGTAACCTTTATGGGGCTGCGTTTGGGCTGTGCCAAGTGTCATCAGCATCCGTTCGAGAAGTGGGGTCAGGACGATTATTACGGGATGGCGGCCTTCTTTGCACGGCTTGACTCCAAACCCGATGCCGATTACGGTCAGGCGACCTTGCGTTTGAAACCCACTGGATTTGTCCGGCACCCGAAGACACAGCAAGTGGTTCGGCCATCCATCCCCGGTGGTGACACTTTCGGCTACGAAGGAGATCTGCGGATCAAGCTTGCTGATTGGCTCACTTCGGATACGAACCCCTGGCTCGCAAGGAACTTCGCGAACCGCTTTTGGGGATACGTGATGGGCCGTGGATTAATTGAACCGCTCGACGACATTCGCGACACCAACCCACCATCGGTACCCGAGCTGCTGAACGCCTTGGCAATGGATTTTCAGAAGAGCGGGTTCGACCAGAAGCATCTACTGCGCAGAATCACCAATTCGCGCGTCTATCAGCTCGATTCACGGCCTGCTCCCGGCAGCCCGCCGGACAACACGTTCAATACGTTCTACAGTCCCAAAAGGCTTTTGGCTGAGCAATTGCTGGATGCGATCACGTACGCAACGCATTCTCCGGACAAATTCCCCAATCTCCCTGCTGACCTGCGTCCCATTCAACTGCCCGACCCGGAGGTTCCTTCGGAGTTTCTGGACCTGTTTGGCCGGCCTCGAAGGCTGGTGCCATGTGAGTGCTCGCGTCTGAACGACAGCAATATGAATCAGGTTCTTAGCCTGATGAACGGCGAATACCTGCAAGAGAAAATCGCTTCGCCCAGCGGCCGCGTGGCGTCTTTGTTCCAGCTTGTTCCCCTGGAGCAAGCCGTTGTCAACCTGTACTATGCCACCGTAAGTCGTCCTCCCTCCAACGTAGAGTTCTCTCGAACGATGGAAATCCTGGGTCAAAGGCGGAACGCAGAAGCAAAACGGCAGGTTCTCGAAGATCTTTTATGGGTTCTGTTGAATTCTCGGGAGTTTCTCTTTAACCACTGATGGAGGCGTAAGTCATGATCGACGTGCCGACCGTATCTCATCGCAAATGTGACGGCATCCCACGCCGCGAATACCTGCGTATCGGCTCACTGGGTCTGTTTGGACTCAACCTGCCTCAACTGCTGCGCGCGGCTGAATCCGAGACGGCCAAGACGGTCCCAGCCGGGAAAGTGTCCTGCATCCTGATGTGGTTGAGCGGGGGGATCAGCCAGATCGACAGCTTTGACCCCAAGCCCGACGCCCCGAGGGAGATCCGCGGTGAGTTTGGTACGATCCCCACCCGCACGCCGGGGATTCACTTCGTGGAGCACCTTCCGAAGCTCGCGCAGATGACGCCGAAGTTTTCACTGGTCCGCTCGATGACTCACAACCAGGGCACGCACGGACTCGCCGATCAATTGGTGACTAGTGGCTATGCTCCTACACCTTCCGGTGTTGGAGTTCGTTATCCCTGCCAGGGGTCGATCGTCAGTTGGGTCGTCGGGTATCGGGACGGCGTTCCGCCCTATGTCTATGTCGGTGATGTTACGGGTCCGGACGAGTTCCGCAAACGAGACGCACTCAATGCGGGCGTCTTGGGAGCGCAGCACAATCCACTACAACTCGGGGACCAGGCGAATAAGCCGGATTTCAAGGTCCTTGGGGTCTCTCCTCCCAAGGGAGTCGATCTTGCCCGGTTGAACAGTCGGCGAGAGATGCTGACCATGCTGGACCGCTGGCAACGGGACACGGACACTCGGTTGGCGAGCCTACAGTCTGTGGATACCTATTACCAAAAAGCATACTCGCTTGTGACCTCGCCGATGGCGAAGCGAGCGTTCGACCTCGACGAGGAACCCGTTCAACTGCGGGATGCGTACGGGCGGACCATGTACGGCCAGAGTTGCCTGTTGGCCCGAAGACTTGTCGAGGCCGGGGTGCGCTATGTCACGGTCGGCATGCCGGGCTGGGACACGCACGTCGATAATTTCAACGATCTGAAAGACAAGCTGCTCCCCGTTCTGGACACTACGTATTCGGCGTTACTGCAAGACCTCTCGGACCGAGGGATGCTCGACTCGACACTGGTGATCTGTATGGGTGAGTTCGGGCGGACGCCCAAGATCAATGCCGAAGCCGGACGGGACCATTGGCCCGCCACTCAGGTTTTTGCCATGGGCGGCGGCGGCATCAAGACCGGCATCGTCGTCGGTGAGACCAGTGGCCGATCCGATTACCCTACCGAACGACCTGTTTCGGTACAGGACTTCTGCGCTACCGTGTACCATGCGCTTGGCATTCCCACCACACTCGAGTATCTCTCCTCGGAAAACCGTCCGATCGCGGTGTTGAATGAAGGCGAGCCGATCATGGAGCTGATTTCGTGAGATCGAGCGTGCTGTTGGCCGCTTTCTGGCTCAGTGTGCCATGGGGTGTGCGGGCGGAGTCCGTCGACTACTCCCGGAACGTTCGCCCCATCCTCGAGAAGAACTGTGTGGGTTGCCACCACCACGGATCCCTCGACCAGCCGGCTGTGTCGGGAGGACTGGCCTTGGATTCTTACTACGCGGTTCTGAAAGGCGGAAAGGGACCGATTGTGAAGCCCGGCCAGGCGTCAGGAAGCGAGCTACTGCGTCGTCTGGAAGCCTCCGACCCGTCTGTCCGCATGCCAAGAGGTGGACCTCCTCTGCCTGCCGAATCCATCGCCGTTGTCCGCCAATGGATAGAAGACGGCGCAGGAGAAGGGATGCCCGCAGAGTCCGTTATCTCCCCCCCGGACACGAGAACGACTCCTCGGATCGCCGTTCGGGCCATTGATGTGTTCGTACCGTTCGGTCGCCGGCAGCCGGTCAGACCCACCATGGACCAATTAAGTCCGCAAAAGACAGCGACCCTCCGCATTCCCGGAACCTTGGTGGTGGAACAGGAGCACCAAACGCACTCGATCGCGGCAAAGCCGTATGAGGACGGCTTGGACGTAAAAATGGGACCTCTGGCGCCCGCCACCGCCGTCGCGTTCAGCCCGGATGGCGGTTACCTATTGGTGGGCTCCTTTGGCGGTGTGGCGGTTTGGGACCTCTCGAAACGTTCCGTCGTCAGGGAACTCGATGACGTCAGCGGCAGCGTCAACAGCCTCGAATTCAGCCCGGACGGCAAGCTGCTTTCCATCGCCGGAGGGAAGCCGTACTCACCTGGAGAAGTCCGGCTCTATCATCCTCAATCCGATTTCCAACTGATTGCCGTCTTGACCGCACATAAAGAGGTCATTCTCGACCAGTCATTCAGTCCGGACTCACAGCGCCTTGCTACGGTGAGCTTCGACAAGACGGTTGAAATCTGGGATTTGGGCGCGCGAAAACGAATCGCAGAGATCAACGATCATTCCGACACGGTGCAGTGTGTTGCATTCGACCCCAAGGGAAAGACCATCGCCACGGGAGCCATGGACATGACCGTGAAGATTTCAGACGGCACGACGGGGAAAGGGGAACTCACACTGAATCCCGAGCTGAAGGGAATGCTGGCTGTAGCCTTCAGCCCGGACGGAAAGTTTCTGCTGACTTCGGGTGAATCCCCGGAGATCTATTGGTGGGAGCTGGCTGAAATAGGGGCAACTGTTACGGAGGCGGGCTGGATCGCCTCGCGCAAGTTCCCGGGCCATCTCGAACCGGTCTACGATATGCGCTTCAGTCCGAATGGACAGTTTCTCGCCACGGCCGGTGCCGACCGCACCGTTCGTTTGTGGGATGGCAGGTCCGGCCGGCCTATCCATGCCTGGGTTGCCGCCGACGACCTGCTGTACACTGCCGCTATCAGCCCGGATTCGAAACGTGTGGCTGCCGCCGGCGGCGATGGATTGACCCGTGTATGGGATGTCGATTCGGGCGCTCTCCTCACGGTCTTTGTATATAAGTCGCACGGTGCGCAAGCTGCGAGTGAATGGCTGGCCGTTACTCCGGAGGGAACCTACAATGCCTCCCCAAATCTTGGTCAGGTCATACGTCCGAGGAAGGTACACCATGCGAAGAACCGCTGACATCTCCTCTTGGGGCCGGGGAGGTCTATCCCTGCTCTCCTGCCCTGTATTGCCGAGGTCACTGCGCTTTCTGCTCTTGGCGACGGCCCTTTTTTTGTTGTTTGACTTTAGCCAAGGTCTTGCCCAAAGAGGCTACCCCCGGATCGAAACGGTCTATCCCGGGGCGGTGACACGCGGTAAGACAACAGAAGTCCTCCTGCGTGGCAGATATAACCTGAGGGAGGCAAATCGGGTTCTCTTCAGTGGTGAAGGAGTCATGGCCAGTGTGGTCGATTGGTCTGAGCTGGAAAACCCCCAACCGGCGAAGAACAAGCTTCCTGTATTTCCCCCCGAGACTTTGCGGGTCAAGGTAACGGTGGACGAAGACGCAATGCCGGGCATCCGCCCCTTCCGCATTGTCACCAAGGGAAGCTTATCCGCACTTGCCTATCTTCTGGTCTCCGAAGCGCCCGGCGTGAACGAATCGGAACCAAACGACTCCACTTCGGAAGCGCAAACGATCGAAGTTCCGCAGACCGTCAACGGCTTGCTCGACAAGGAAGTTGATGTTGATGTGTACAAATTCCATGCCAAGGCAGGCAAGAGCATGAGTTTCATCGTCTACTCGGCGCGCCTCCAGCGCCCCGTACCTCATCTTGAGAGGAACTTCGCAGATCTCATCATGAGTCTTCACGACAGCGACGACAACGAACTGGCCGCAGCGGACGACTGGAACGGACAAGACCCTCAACTGTTTCACACTTTCCGGCAATCCGGGACGTATTACTTGAGAGTGCGCGAGGCTCGCTACCACTCCGGCAAGGACAAGTGGTGGTATGCACTATCAGTGCTCACTACACCGCACGTGACATCCATCTTCCCTCCTGTTGCCAAAGCTGGGTCAAGAGCAGAACTGGAACTCGAAGGTTTCAATCTCGAGGGAATTGGCTCCTACGAAGTCGATGTGCCGGAGGACGCTGGTACGGATTTCCGTTTTCAAGTCGCGTCTCGTCGAGGCAAGTCGAACCCCGTGCGTTTGTTGATCACCGATTTGATGACCGCAGCGGAGACGGATGGACAGAGGGAGTTTACCGAGATCAAGATCCCGGCAGGAATCAGCGGTCGAATTTCCACCGAAAGCGAGGTAGACCGTTATCGTTTCAGGGCTCGTGAGGGTGACGCGCTGGAGTTTGTTGTACAGCGGGGCAACTCTTATCTTGATCCATTGCTTGAGGTGCGCGACGTTACGGGAACGCTTCTGGCTGCTCAGGACGACGGCGTGATCACCCTTGGCCAAGGGGCCCGAGGATCGCTCGCATTCCCTGCGGACAAGAACGCGCGGATCGAGTGGACCGCTCCGGCCGACGGCGAATACGAAGTGCAGGTCCGCGACGCCAACTACTTTGGTAGCTGGGATCACGTCTATCATCTGATTGCCCGGCCACAAGAACCCGACTTTGCTCTGATCGTTGATGACGACCGGATGCCCGTAGGCCCAAGAGAATCCTACACGAGTGTGGTTACGGTCGAACGCCGGAATGGTTTTGACGGCCCGGTCGAACTCTTCGTGAGAGGATTGCCAGAGGGGATAGTCGCCGAAAGGAGCGCCATTCCACCCCATCTGAACCAAGGCAATATCGTATTGACAGGTTCCCTGGACGTAATGCCGGACGCTAAGGACGTCGAAGTGTATGGCGTAGCCGAAGCCCGCCTCTCCGACGGGCAAACCAAGACGATCCAGCGGACAGCGAAACCTTTCGCCCCAATGGGCCAAGCGGGTGGGCGCAGCTTCTATGCTGCGCCCTCGATCACTGCCGCAGCGGTCGAGGGCAGCGACATTATCATGGATACGACTCCACGGCGTGTCACGCTACGTCCCGGCGAATCGGCCACCGTGGATATCAAGGTAACGCGTGACAACTATGACGGCCCGATCGAGATGAACGTGATCCTCTGGAACCTGACACAACGCCTGAGCGAGCTTCCTGAAGGCATCATTTTCGAAGAGAAGCAGAGTAAGACGTCGCTCGGACCGAAGGAAACCGAAGGCTGGGTTACATTCCGAGCAGAAGCGGATTCGCCCCCCTTGGATGACTACTTGATGACGGTTCTTGGCCAGATTACTTACAACCGGATTTTCATGACCCGGGTTGCGGCGTTCTTTCGGCTCACGATCAAGCCCGACGTTCAAAGGCTGTCAGAGGCCAAGTAGATTCGGTTGAGCCGCGCCTGTCCGCATTATCATTCCCTGTCTGCAGGCTGTGTTGTCGGCGAGCACTGTCTGCGGCCAATATCTCGAGCTTTGCATAGAGGTGCTCCCTTCTGCTTACCTGGGTCGAGAGAGTGTGTTTCGAAGCCAAGATGCTTCTGGCATGTAGGGTCATGGAGCGTAATGAGAGATGATAGTCGAGGGGCAAGGCTGCTGAGTCCGCTACTGGACGAATGATTCCATCTAGCCATTCCAGGCGGCAGTTTCTCTCTCTGGGTGCGGGGCTTGGTTTATCCCCGTTGTTCTCGCCGCTTTGTGCATCCACACCGTCCTTCGAGGAGATTCCCGCCTCGGCGAGTGGGATCTCATTCGTACACCAAAACGCGATGTCGCCTGAACATTACCTGCCGGAGACGGTCGGGCCGGGATGTGCGTTCATCGACTACGACCATGACGGCTGGATCGATCTCTATCTGGTCAACAGCGGCGCGTGTGACTTTTATTCCCCACGGGAGCCGTTGCGTAATGCGCTCTACAGAAACAATCGAGACGGGACATTCACAGACGTCACCGATGTAGCCGGTGTCGGTGCTGGCACATTCGGAATGGGAGCGGCTGTTGGTGATTATGATAACGACGGCTATCCGGATCTGCTGGTGACCGCCTACGGCCGCTGCATCCTTTACCAGAACAACGGAGATGGAACTTTTACCGACGTCACCACAAAGGCCGGCATTGTGTCGCCGGATTGGTCGACGAGCGCCGTCTGGTTCGATTATGACAACGACGGCCTGCTCGACCTTTTCCTATGCAGCTTTGTCGAGTTCCGCGCCGATACACACATCAATTGCGGGACCAACAAGTCGGGCAAGCGCTATTACTGCATACCGCGCGTCTTCAAGCCGACACCGAGCTTGCTCTACCGAAATAACGGCGATGGCACCTTCACTCTCGTCAGCAAGGGGACCGACATCGAAGCGGCGATGGGTAAGGCGCTCGGCGCCGTGGCGACCGACATCAATAACGATGGGTTGATGGATCTGTTTGTCGCTAACGACACGGTGCAGAACTTTCTGTTCGTCAACCGCGGGAGAGGTGTATGGGAAGAGAGCGGCATGTTCGCCGAAGTGGCATTCAGCGCTGACGGGAAAGCCCGTTCCGGCATGGGAGTCGATGCCGCCGACTTCGACCAGGACGGCCACCAGGATCTTTTTGTGGCCAACATCGACCAGGAGATGTTCTCCCTCTATCGCAACCGAGGAGACGAGTCTTTCCAGGACGCTGCGCGCGTGCATGGCATCTCCCAGGCGACCCGACTGCTGAGCGGATGGGGACTTAAGTTTTTTGACTACGACAACGACGGCGAGCTTGATTTATTGCTTGCTAACGGTCACCCGGATGACATGATCGGCCAATATTCGCTGAAGGTCACATACAAGGAACCCTTGCTATTGTTTCACCATGAAAACGGCAAGCTGCGAGAAGTCAGCGCCCAAGCGGGCCCGGTTTTTCAGAAGAATTTTTCTGCACGTGGACTCGCCGTAGGCGATTACGATAACGACGGCGCCGTCGACGTGCTGATCGCCAACAATGGAGAAGCTCCTCTTCTGTTGCGTAACCGAGCGGCGAGGGGAAACCATTGGGTGGGCTTGAAGCTGGAAGGCGTCCACTGCAACCGCGATGCGATTGGGGCACGAATCACGTGGTCTTGCGGCGGCAAGAAGAGGTCACGGCTCCGTACCGGGGGCGGCAGCTATCTCTCGTCCCATGACCCTCGTGAGGTGCTGGGTCTCGGAGCCGCGACAAAGGTTGACTGGATCGAGATAGATTGGCCACGACCCAGCGAAACGGTGGAGCGACTATCCGCCGTGCCGATCGACCGCTACGTGCACGTGATCGAGGGTAAGGGTATCCAGAACTAAGTCTGCCCTTGCTTGGGACGCCATAAGGGGCACAGGGGATACCCTGCCTGCGGCTCACACGGGTTTCGGCGGCATCTGCCTTACTTCGGAGTGAACGACATGAGGCGCTAGGCTTGCCACAGACTGACTAACCCTTGAGCGCCTTGGCCAAAACTTGGCCGTGGATATCCGTCAGACGGAAGTCGCGGCCCTGAAACCTGTACGTCAATCGAGTGTGATCGATGCCGAGGCAATGGAGAATGGTCGCCTGCAGATCGTGCACGTGCACGGGGTCAGCGACCACGTTGTAGGAATAGTCGTCCGTCTCACCGATGGTCTGGCCGGGTTTGACACCACCTCCGGCGAGCCACATCGTAAAGCAGCGCGGATGGTGGTCCCGGCCGTAGTCGGTTTCGGTCAAGCGGCCCTGGCAATAGACAGTACGGCCGAACTCTCCGCCCCAAACGACGAGCGTATCGTCCAGAAGTCCTCTTTGCTTGAGGTCGCGGATGAGCGCCGCGGAAGCCTGGTCCGTCGCGGCGCACTGCTTGCGAATGCCTTTCGGCAGGTTGCCGTGTTGATCCCAGCCGCGGTGGTAGAGCTGAATGAAGCGGACGTCGCGCTCGGCAAGCCGTCGCGCGAGTAGACAGTTCGCCGCGAACGTCCCCGGCGTGCGGGCATCCTCTCCGTAAAGTTCAAACGTACTCAGCGGCTCGTCTGAAATGTCCGTCAATTCGGGCACCGACGTCTGCATTCGATACGCCATTTCATATTGGGCGATGCGGGTCGATATCTCGGGATCACCGAACTCGTCAAACACGATCTGATTCAACTCCGCAAGAGCGTCAAGATATCGTCGCCGCTTCTTTCGATCGAATCCCGGAGGATCGTACAAATAAAGAATCGGGTCACCGACCGACCTGAATTTCACACCCTGGTAATGCGTCGGAAGGAACCCACTCCCCCACAAGCGGTCGTAAATCGGCTGTCCGCCGGTGCCTTTTGTGATCAGGACGACGAATGCCGGCAGGTCTGTGCTTTCGCTGCCCAGCCCGTAAGTCGCCCATGCTCCCATGCTGGGGCGCCCCGCGATCTGCGATCCGGTTTGGAAGAACGTGACCGCCGGGTCGTGGTTGATCGCCTCGGTGTGCATGGACTTGATGAACGTGAGGTCGTCCACGATCTTGGCGGTGTGCGGCAGCAACTCGCTGACAATGGCGCCCGATTCCCCATGACGTTCGAAGGAGACCCTGGAGCCGGCCAGCGGGAAGCTGGTCTGTGTTGAGGTCATGCCGGTCAACCGCTGGCCTTTACGAATGGAGTCTGGCAGTTCCTGGCCGTTCCGCTCTCTCACGAGAGGTTTATCGTCGAACAGTTCCAACTGCGAAGGGCCGCCCGACATGAACAGGTAAATCACACGTTTCGCGTTGGGAGGGTGGTGAGGAATACCGGGCAGGGTTTTGAGTGTGGTTTCTTGGACGCCGTGCATCTCCCTCGCCAGCAGGCTTGAGAGTGCCGCAGCACCAATGCCGAATGCACCCCGGCCAAAGAACTGACGTCGTGTCTGAATTCTCCGCAGAGACTTGTGCGGGTTCATGGCTATTGCTTTGTCACCGCCTCGTCCAAGTTGAGCATAAGGCTCGCAAGAGCTGCGTAGGGGGCCAACTCTCGTGGGTCCAGAGTCGTATCCCACTGTGATTCCCCGACACTCAGATAAGCCACAGCGGCTTTCCGCTCGCGGCGAAACCCGGTTCTGAAGTCCTCGAAGGCCTTTGCCAAAACGTCGAGCTCCGAGTGGTGTGGCCGCACGGAGGTCACGAGCCGAAATCCGTATGCAAGACGCTCCCGCGTGGTCGACCCGCCTTCGTGCATCATCCGTTCCGCGAGCTTCCGCGAAGCTTCGACGTATGTCGGATCATTCATCAGCGTCAGCGCTTGGATCGGAGTGTTCGTCCGAGGCCTTCGCATTTGGCAGCTTTCCCGGTCCGCCGCGTCGAAGGCGACCATCGAGGGTGGCGGGACCGTGCGCTTCCAATACGTATACAGGCTTCTTCGATAGAGCGCGCTACCGGAGTCCTCTCGGTAAACGACTCCGGAGACCTCATTCCAAATCCCAGGCGGTTGATAAGGCTTGACCGGCGGCCCGCCCCTTGTTTCGTCAAGCAGTCCGGACACGCTCAACGCTTGATCCCGTATGAACTCGGCGGGCAACCGAAATCGCGGTCCACGCGCCAACAGGCGGTTCTCGGGGTCGCGTTCCATCAACTCCGGTGTCACGGTCGAGGACCGTCGATACGCAGTGCTCATCACGATCGTCTTCAGGATCGCTTTGACGTCCCAACCGCTATCCATGAACTCGACAGCCAACCAATCGAGCAGCTCGGAGTGCAGCGGCCTTTCGCCCTGCGTTCCGAAGTCCTCACTCGTCTTCACCAGTCCCACTCCGAAGAGCATCTCCCAATAGCGGTTCACAGCGACACGCGCCGTCAGCGGATTCTCCCGCGAGACAAGCCAGCGGGCCAGGTCGAGCCGGGTTTGTGGCGCCACGGAACCAGGTCGGGTCAGCACGGCTGGTGTTGCGGGCGCGACTTCCTCTCCGCGCGCATCGTACGCTCCGCGGCGCAGGACGTGAGCACGGTTGGCCTTGTCGCTCTCGGTCATCACCATCACGCTCGGAATTTTCTCGTCGAACAGGGCGCGCCGAAGCCGGGCCATCTTCACCGCCGCGATGGCTCGTCGAACCCTCTTCGAAGCCTCTGTGTCGAGGTAAGCCCAGCGAAGTTTCCTGGTTTGGGCCGGCGTGCGTTCCTCGGCGGGCAAGGCCGCTATTGCAGGAAGACTTTCGTCCAAGCTCAGGACTGCGACTTCCTCAGCACTCAAGGCACGGCTGTAGATCCTCAACTCGTCGAGACGTCCCCGGAAACTCGGCCGTCCTCCGCCCGCACCGAGCCGGAACGGAAACGCGTAGCTCGATGGCCATTTCAGGTCGTCCCATTCCACCTCGAAAGACCAAGGCTCGCCGTCAACATAGAACCGCGCTCCGCGCGAGCTGGGCCGTTCCGCTGTGTAGGTCAGAGCGACATGCTGCCAACGATTCAGCGCCAGCGGTTGTTTGGAGATAATCCTCATGCTGAGATCGGTGTAGCGATGGGTGAGTTCGAACCGCAGCTTGCCGTCGACGAGGTAGAGTCCGTAGCCTTGCGCCTTCTCTACGTTCAGCGTCCGCGTCAGGGTGGCCCCATTTGCACTCTCGGGATTGATCCAGAAAGAGAACGTGAACGGGTCGTTGTAGTCGAAACCTCCGAGATCGCCGAGGTCGACCGATTGAGCCTTTGCGAATAGTCCCGCGGAGCCCTGTCGGCCCTCCGCCAGATCGACTCTGCGAGCGCCCGGTTCATGGTCTTCCGGCCTTTGCTTCCACTCTGCGTAGTCCAAACGTGCTTTACGGAACGGATAGTGAGCGACGAGCCCTTCTGAAACGCTCCAGTCAGCTTTCCGATGCTTCGCAAGTGAACGAGACCAAGCAGTGATCCCCTCTTTGATGGTTGGCTCCAGTTCCTCAAGCCTTTGCTCCGCCGCCAGAATCTCTTTGTCCAATTTGGCGAGTTCGGACCTTTGCTTGTCCGTCGGCGCCTTGATCATCGGGCCGTCGTTGCCGAAATGATAGACCAGCCCACGCTCAGGCACGTTGTTGAAGTAGGCCAAGAGCTGATAGAACTCCTTCTGCGAGAGCGGGTCGTATTTATGGTCGTGGCACCGCGCGCATTCCATAGTGAGCCCGAGCCAAACAGTCGAGGTTGTCGCCACGCGATCGGCGGCATATTCAACGAGGAACTCTTCCTCGACGATTCCGCCCTCTGCATTGGTGCGCAGGTTGCGGTGGAAGCCGGTGGCGATTTTCTGATCGAGAGTCGCATTCGGAAGCAGGTCACCCGCGATTTGCTCGATGGTGAATTGGTCAAAACCCATGTTGCTGTTGAATGCCTCGACAACCCAGTCCCGCCATCGCCACATATCCCGCGTGCCGTCCATCTGGTATCCGTTCGTGTCGGCGTAGCGCGCCGCGTCCAGCCATGGGGTGGCCATGCGCTCGCCGTATCGAGGCGATGCCAGCATGCGGTCGACTAGCTTTGCGTAAGCGTTTGCAGCGGTGTCTGTAAGGAAGCGGTCGACTTCCTCCAGCGAAGGGGGAAGCCCGGTCAGGTCGAGCGCCAAACGCCGGACTAGCGCCTCGCGCGTCGCCTCGGGTTGCGGTTGCAGGCCTTCGTCTTCCAGTCGTCGCAGCACGAAGCGGTCGATTTCGTTGCGAACCAGGTCGGCGCGCTCAACGGGGGGAGGTTGCGGTCGAGTAGGCGGAACAAACGACCAGTGCTGGGCCCAGGGCGCGCCCTGCTCGATCCAGCTTCGAAGCACTTCGACTTCCGAATCGGGGAGCTTGTCGAAGCCCTTGTAGGATGGGGGCATCCGTCGAGCAGGATCGTCCGACGCGACTCGATCAAGCAAAACGCTCTCTTGAGGATTTCCTCGTACGATCGCGAATCCACCACTCGCCAAGCGTCCAAACGCGGCATCTTCCAAATCGAGCCGAAGCTCGTTGACGCGTGTCCCGTCATCCGGCCCATGGCACGTGAAGCAGCGCTCGGACAGGATGGGCCTCACGTCGCGGTCAAAGTCGACCGCCGAGGCCGTTGCTGCAGCGCCCGTTTGTACGGCTGAGGAGAACGCTAAGCCCACAGCCGCCGCCAGATGCAGTCTCACCTTCATGAGCGGTGTGTCCAGCCCCTATTTTCTGTGATGCGTCGAGCCTTGTCCATACCGAGCCCGGCGTCTCAGGGGCTATCTGAGCACACGCACAACCTTCATCGAGCAGGGTCTGTCACCACTAACGAGTCACATCGAAAATGAGTGCGAACAGTATGAAACCGGGCAAGCGCGCGTCGCGGTTCACTGACTCTCGTTCATGTGGACGAGGGTCAAGGACAGACCTCAAACTTACACTTCCGAAGGTAGCCCATCATATCTTTCCTGTCTGCTGTCGCTCCGCCACTCTGATATTCTGGGATTCCGGCTCGCGAAATCCATGTTTGAACGTCATCGTAAGAAGGCGGCCGTCCTTTTCGCAGTCGTCGATGTCGTCCTGCTGATAGCCTCGTTCGAGGCTGCCTATCAGCTCCGGGTGTTTCTTCCGCTACCCCTCGAGTTCTATATCCTTTCGCCGGTCAAGGGCCTGGTTCTGGGCTTTACTCTCTTGGTTTGGTTGCTCACGGGGTGGTGGCTTGGTGTTTACGATCGTCTTTACGCCCATCAGATTCGCGCAGCGGTTTATGACACCGTACGTCAGGTCATCCTGACCACCCTTGGCCTCGTCGCTTTTCAGTTCATCTTGAAACTGGATATCAGCCGTGTGTTCATCGGTCTGTTTGCCGTTTTCAGTTTCGTTCTGTTGCTTTTCTATCGAATAGCGGCGGGACCGCTGAGAGGCTGGATTCGGCGTCAATTCGGCGCCGAGGTCTTTCATGTGATCGTGGGTTCGGGAGAGACCGCCCTGGAGGTGGGCCGTCGGATGGAAGCGGCCCGCGAGTACGGAATCCGGCTTGTCTCCTTTGTTGATCCGGCCGGGCATCTCGGTCCGAACGTACAGCTCAAAAAGTCCTATCCGGTTTGGCGGGTCGATGATCTGGCCAGCAGACTCCGAGGCCATGTTATTGACGAGATCATCTTTAGCGTCAAAGCGTCGAAGCTCGTCGATCTGGAGGAGATCTTTCTGCTCTGCGATGAGGAGGGAGTCCGTATCCGTGTGGTCATCGATGTTTTTCCCTACGCCCATCGGAACGTCTATCTTGACCGCTTTGGCCCTGTTCCCTTCCTGACGTTCTCTGCAACGCCCGATGATGAAGTGCGCCTGTTCGTCAAGAGGGTGCTCGATGTCGTGCTCGCGTCGGCGGCATTCGTGGTCTTGGCGGTTCCGATGCTGCTGCTGTCAATCCTACTGCGGGCGACTTCGCGCGGCCCTGCCATTTTTCGCCAGGTTCGTTGCGGCTTGAACGGCCGAACGTTTACGTTCTACAAGTTCCGCTCGATGGTGGAGAACGCCGACGAACTCAAAGCGGCCTTGCAGCACCTCAATGAACGGGACGGCCCCATCTTCAAGATCGCAGACGATCCTCGCTTGACCTCCGTAGGCCGCTTTCTTCGCCGCTACTCCATCGACGAGTGGCCGCAGCTTTGGAATATCCTGCGCGGTGACATGTCGTTCGTGGGTCCACGCCCGGCCGTGCCCTCAGAGGTGTCCCAATATGCGACTTGGCAGCGGCGGCGTCTGCGGATGCGTCCCGGCCTTACGTGCCTGTGGGCGATCCACGGGCGCGACAAGGTGGATTTCGACACCTGGATGAAGCTGGACCTGCAGTACATCGACAACTGGTCACTGTTGCTCGATGTCAAGATTCTGCTGCAGTCCATTCCACAGGTCGTGGCCGGACGAGGGGCCAGTTAGCAGGCATTTTCCACTTTGCCGAGCGAAATGATGCGGTACCCCAAAGCGACGGAGACCAGGTAAGTGCCCAGGATCTCGCTGTCCCCGAGGCTCTGGTCGAACAAGCCTGCTACAAGCAGACCCACAGTAGCCGCGGCCACACCATGAGGAAGCCAAGACAGTCTGTGAACTGCCCTTATTTGCCCGCGCGCGGCTGAGGCATGGTCCCGGAAGACGGCTAGCAGAAACCATAGGATAAATATGGTTGCCGGGATGCCCCGTTCGGCTGCGTAGTGGATCACAACGTTATGCAAGTGAGCGTAATAGCCCGGGGGGCGCTCCCCAGCGCCAGCCGGCTGGAAGTCGTCAAAACGCTCCCGAACCTGCTCCGGCCCCACGCCGAACCAGGGGTGAGCTTTCACCATTCGTACGCCCGTTTGCCACATCAGAAGTCGATTTGAATAGGAATCGGGTTCGCCGACAGACTTTAACCTCTGCCTCACTGGTTCCGGAGCGATTCCCAACAACAGCACGAACCCGATCGGCGCGATCCACAGCAGCCTTGGTTTCCAATGCCAAATGAGATAGGCACCCCCAGCGAGGGCAGCCGCCCAGGTGCTTCGCGTATAACTAAGCAACAGCACCATTCCGAGCACGGCTCCGACCCCAACCCACACGCCACGTCCCGGCCAACGCTGTTTTTGACTGAACAGCAGATAACTTGCCAGTATCAGCGCTACAAGCAACAGGACTTGGCTGAATGTCATCCAATGGCTGAAGAATCCCGTGATGCGGCGGCCGACATAACTGTAGTAGAAGCTCTGGCCGCTCGCGTACGCTTCGCCCGCTTTCCACGCGAACTGGCCCAGCGCCGTGATACTGGAGGCCAACATGGCGACGAAGAGCGCTTCGAGCAAGCGCTGAACCTGGCTCATTGTTCGAAAAAGTGAATACACGACCGGCAGGGTCAAGAAGACGAGCAGTTTTCGCACTTGCGGCCAGCCAGCAGCCGGGTCATCCGAGAAGGCGAGCGACAGCAGGGTCCATGAGACGAAACCCACGAGGGGGGTGGCGATCGGAGGCACCCGGATACGTTCCTTGGAAGCAACCAACCCTATGCATGCCGCGGCAAGAGCTGTGTGCGCTACAAAGATCGAGACAAGTTGACCCACGCTAGAGACAAACGCCGCGACGAACGCGTAGCGTCTCAGGCGATCACGGAGGTTGACCCCGACTGCAGGCGAGATCGTGCTGACTTCGGATGCCATTGAAACCAACCAGTATGCCATCGGGATAGAGCGGGAAGGTCGCCAACCAGCCCAAATCCGTTAGTGCGCTTACGGTCCACCGATAACGGCGTCCCACGATGAAATGCTCCTGCGACCGTTCTCAGGGTTGTCTGCCGCGTCGGCCCGTATTTCTGAAGTCGTCTTCACGATGCCCGTTGATATCGAGTCGGGATTTGAGGTCACCTTTAACGATCGGCATTGACGGGGTTGCCAGTAACGTTGGCGGTAACCACAGTGGAATGAATCCGACTGTGCTGCGACGGCTCCTGGTCGTTCGTGTCAAAGCTCATGCCGGGTGACGGCACAATAGCGCTTCTATCTCCGTTGCATAAATCACACTTCTTCCAGCGGTTGGCTCGAGTCGCCGAACTCCTTCGGGCGAATGCCGAACTTGGCGAGCATCGAGAGATAAAGGCTGCACACCTTGCGGTCCGGTTTCTCGAGGTAGTCGAGGGCTCGTCCGCCTCGAATCTGCCCGCCGGCGCCACCCAACAACACAATGGGTAACTGCGTGGCGTCGTGCCTGCCCGTCAGCATGCTTGAGCAATACATGAGCATCGAGTTGTCGAGCGCGGTTCCCTCACCCTCTTGAATCTCGTCCAGCTTACGAGCGATGTAGGCGAACTGCTCCAGGAAGAACTGATTCACCCTCAGGTAGTCGGCGTCGTCCCGATGCGATAGTTCATGATGGCCGACATCGACGCCCAGGCGCCGGAACAGCAGATAGCTGTGATCGTTGTTGAGTTTCAGCGTCGAGACACGCGTCGTGTCGGTCTGGAAGCCAAGCACCAGTATGTCGCACATCAGTCGCATGTGCTCAGCGAGATTCTGCGGAATGCCGTCCGGCGGACGCGGAACGTTGGGCTTATCGAGCGTCGGCCGCCAACCTTGCATCTCCCCGTTGCTGCCGGCTTGGTCGATGCGCCGCTCGACCTCTCGTACAGAGTTGAGGTACTCGTCGAGCTTGTGTTGATCGGCCGAGCTGATATTCCTCCGAAACCGATTCGCGTCGGACTGCACGGCATCGAGCACGCTCTTGTCCGCTTTTTGTACAGAATCTTTGAAAAGTCGATCGAACGCGAGGGCCGGATAGAGTTCCAAAGGCGTCGGGGTCGTCGGAGAACTCCACGAGATATGCGAGCTGTACAGCATCGAATAGTTCTTGTGAATCCCCGGATTCGATCTCTCACAACCGAGCACCAAGCTGGGAACCTTGGTCGAGTATCCATACTGTTGAGCCACGACCTGGTCGATGCTCGTGCCGGAACGAATCCCGCCACCGGACGCGAGTGGCGCACCGGAAAGCAGATTGCCGGTCTGAGAACTATGGATGTTGCCCTTGAGGGCTTCCTCGTTGTACAGCCCGCGGACAAAAAGAAGTTTCTCACGGAAGTCAGCCAGTGGAGTCAGCACCTGGCCGAGCTGCATCCGCTTTCCTTCACCCTTGGCCCACCATTCGTTGCTCCGAAAGCCATTCCCCGAGAACAGCACGGCCAAACGAACAGGAGCCTGGCTGCTGTTCTTCACGGGGGCGGTCGCTCGATCGCCCCATACAGGGACAGACTCCATCCATGGCAACGCCATCGTGACACCGAGGCCACGGAGGAAGGTGCGGCGAGAAAAGAGATGAGTCCTCATGAGCTACCTCCTGAATACGATGGAAGGTTCACCGCGCATCTGCAAGTGGAGTCTCTCTCCCCCGGATTCTCCGGAACTGAGGACTCTGGACAATCATATCGATGACCGACGAAAAACGGTAGCCGCTTTTCGGGAGCCGCTCCTGCATTTCGGCGAGCAGCGGTTCATCCGAGAGCTGCACTTCCCGGCCGAGGGCGTAGCCCAGCAGTTTGCGGCAGAATTGGCGGAGGATGGCTTGACGACGCTTCTCCAGTAGGTAATCCCGCAGGCCCTCCAAACCGTTGATTTGACTTCCGTCGGGAAGGTTCGTGCGGGTGTCGATGGGGCGGCCGGCGAGATCACTCTCACGGCGGCGGCCGATGGCATCAAAGCCCTCCAGCGCGAAGCCGAACGGGTCGATCCTCTGGTGGCATGAAGAGCATCGAGGGTCGCTGGCATGTCTTGCGACTAGCTGGCGGACCGTCAACCCTTCGATTGCGGTTTCATCGGCGGGAAGTTGAGGGACATTTCGCGGCGGGCGGGGCAACTTCTCACCCAGGAGCACTTCGCTGACCCAGTTTCCTCGAAGGACCGGGCTCGTTCGCGATGCGCCCGATTGTCTCGCGAGGGTTGCCGCAAGCCCCAAGATTCCACCACGCCCATGCCGACGCATGCCATCGACACGGCGCCATGACTCTCCTTCGACTCCCTCGATTCCATAGAAGCGAGCCAGCCGTTCGTTCAGGAAGGTGTGGTCGGCGTCGAACAGACTCAGCAAGGAGCCGTCTCCTTGGAATACATCGGTGAAGAATCTGATCGATTCCTCGTACATGTCGCCGCGAAGATCCTCGAACTCGGGAAAGTGCTTTTCGCTCTTCTCGTCGAGCGAATCGAAATCCTGGATATGCAACCACTGGCAGGCGAACTCTGTGGCCAAGCGCCGCACGCGAGCGTCAGTCAACATCCGCCGGGTTTGTTTCCTTAGCGCTTCAGGTTCGTGCAGGGCGCCTGAGGCGGCGAGGGCGCGTAGTTTCTCATCCGGTTGAGACGACCAGAGGAAGTAACTCAGACGGCTCGCGAGTTCCCAATCGGAAACCTTGGCTGCAGCCATACCCATTGGCGCGTTTTCGAGCCGGTACAGGAAAGCCGGAGCGATGAAGACACGGGCGAGAGTCAGCCGAAAGGCCTCGTCGTGGAGCAGTTGCTGATCGCGCATCTCTCGATACAGACCGCGCAACTCATCTGCTTCAGCGAGCGTCAGCGGGCGGCGCCAGGCTTGTGCGGCGAAATCGACAAGCGCGTCGACCTGTATGGGCTCGTGGGCGATCAGCTCCTTGCGGTACTTGGCGGCGCGCTGGTCAAACGGCTTGCGCAGAGGTTTGACCGCCTCGTACTGAGAACGATCTTCGACTCCGTTACCTTCGAACGCTTCCATGAGCAGATCCAACGCAGTGACTCGCAGCAGTGGACTCTGACTGACGTAGTGCAACTCTCGCCAGAGCCGGTCGAGCCGAGATTTCTGCGCATCGTCGAGCATCAGCCGCGCGAGATGATCATCCTCCCGATAAAACACCGTAAGCGTGAGCACTTCGTCGACGGGAACGATCTGGTTGAAGCAAAGCGCCGCCGGAAACAGGCTGCGGTACTCATCGAATGCCGCCTCGAGCCGCCGCCGGGTCGGGTTGTTCCGGTCGATAAGAAAGGCCCGTTTGAAGGAAACCTCTCTACGATCCGCGAACACCTGGGTGACCCTGGAGAACGTGACGACGACCTCGCTCGGGAGCAGCCCGGAGGTGGCGGCCGGTGTCCCGACGGCCACGTCCACTTGTACGCTCCCGCCGCCTCCCATCTCTTTGTCGAGTACGGCGGTCGCCACCAACTCGCGACCGGCCGCCAAGTGGCCGGGCAAACGGATCGTCATCACAGAGGGACCGCTTGTCCAGAGGGAGGCAGGGTCGATGGCGCTCCCATCGGGGCGGCCGCCGAACATCCCCACATCCCAGCCCCACTCCTCCGAGCCATCCGCTGGTTCGATGAGACCCGAACCTCGATACAGCTCTCGGACGTCACGCAGGTAAATGTCCGGCCGGCCGGCTGCGACAAGCCGCGGCTCTTTCCACACTACGTGGTCATGATCGCCGCCATCCCCCGCGTCGGTGGTCACGAGCGAGAGGAGGACGGTTTTTTCTCCGCGTAAATCCTCGGGAATGGAGAAACGGACTTCCTGCTGTGTGAGCAAGGGATCGACCGGTTCCATCCATCGTGATGGGCCTCCTTTTCTCCCGATCAGGCCGACGGGACCAAACGTCCAAAGCCCCCTTTGCCACGCGGCGATGTCCTCCGCGAGAGCGGGCGCGTCCTGCGGCATCGCGCGGCGCCACCGGGAACGGAGGCCGTCCAGGAGCAGCGATGACGGGGGCCCGGTGAAGCTTTTCCAGAGAGTGACGAGATACTTTGCGCTCAGGCCACGTTCGCTCGCCACGGCCTCGATCGTCTTGCTGCCCGTCGTGAGCGCGTCCCGTTCAACAAGGGTCGCGGCAAGGTATTTCTCCAGCGGCAGGCGGCCGGCCAAGCCGATTCGTGTGTCACCGTGGACAGCGACGTTGCCGACTTCCGAACCGACCCCAAGATCCGCGGTGTCAGCGAACTGCCCGTAGAGAGAACGAATCTCGGCAAGGGTTTCGTCTGTCCAGTCGCGACGGGTCGTGTTTGACGAGAAGCGGAAGCCATCCGGGAGCAGCACGGCATGGCGGGCAATCTGCTTCGCTGCGTCCAGATACTTGTTCAACAGGGCCGGTGACATGACGAGCGCGTTGCCGGTATTCGTGAATCCTTCCCCAGCCGCGCTATCGGTGGGGAATTCGCGGGCCGGATTCAAGCCGACTGCTGTCAAGTCCCGGATCGTGTAGGTGTACTCGGCATTGTTGAGCCGCCGCAGAACGACCGGTCCCGGGTCTCCGGCGTTGGCCAAAGCCTCGGCATGGAGATACCGTTCGACCCAGCCGCGCAGTTTATTTCGCTGCTCCGATGAGGGCGGCCTTGCGGACTCGGGCGGCATCTCGCCGTTGTCGAGCATTTCGACAACCTTGAGCCAGGTCTTCGTGTCTTTTCGAACTTCCGCCAGTGTCGCGAACCGTTCGAGATCCAGCTCGCCTAGGCGCGCCGCCGTTGAATGGCAACCCAGGCAGAACTGCTGCACCATCGGCCGAACCTCAGTCCGGTATTCGTCAGCCAACCCAGCGAAGTAATGCCGGTCGGGCTCGGCCGAGTGAACGTTGGGCGCGCAAACCAACGCTGCGCCCAGAACCGCCAAGACAGCGACGGAGCGGGGAACAATGAACCGGTTCTTCCTGCGGCGACAAGAGGTGAATTTCCGCCAAAGGCCCAAGGCGTCGAAAAAGTTCATGCCGGGCTTGCCATCGCGTACAGGGAAAGTTGGCTGCATGATACGGTCACACCCGTCCCTCTTTCCTAGCGAAATTGTAGCGCTGATCGAGCCCAGCGCCGCAAGCCGAAGTTTGACAACGCAACCCGAAACGCTCCCCATATTCAGCATGGGTTCATTTTGCGTTCGCCGCTGCGGAAGCACTTCGGAGGGCGACGGGAGCGGCAGCGGACGAAGCGCGGACAGCGGCTCGGGGGGTATCCGAAGAATTCCGAAGAATTCCGAAGAATTGTGGGATATTGACCCGTTAGGATTCGGTAAAAAGTCGTCATCAGGCGGCAAAAACCCGTTCTCACGCGGCAAAGACCCGTTCTCACGCGGCAATAAACCCGGAATATCGAGAATGGCCCCGTCAAGATTCGCAGGGAAGTCGTCAGGGGGCGGCGGGCGCGGCGATCCGGGCGGCGGTAAAGTCCGTGTTTCGCAAAAACCCTAAAGGCCGTGTTGCTACTGCGGACGGTGCGCGGACAGCCGCTCGGGGCGCCCCGTTGCCGCGCGATGCCGCGCCATGCCACGCGAACGAGCGCCGGGAAACAGTGACCGGGCGGCGGTTTTTCGTGATGCGACCCTGACCTGCATTTCTCACCACCCGACGGCCGAAGCACGCGAGAAAAAGGCCGTGTATCGTGTTTCGTGAAAAGCATAGAAGCCGTGATTCGTGTTTCGCAAAAACCCTAAAGGCCGTGTTGCTGCTGCGGACGGTGCGCGGACAGCCGCTCGGGGCGCCCCGTTGCCGCGCGATGCCGCGCCATGCCACGCGAACGGGCACCGGGAAACAGTGACCGGGCGGCGGTTTTTCGTGATGCGACCCTGACCTGCATTTCTCACCATTCGACGGCCGAAGCACGCGAGAAAAAGGCCGTGTATCGTGTTTCGTGAAAAACCTTGTTACCGGCCGAGTTGCCGGCGCAGGCGGCTCGCGCCTCGTCCCGCCGGCCCTCTCCCGCACTTCGTATCGCCACGTGGTGAGACATTCAGGTCCGGATTCCGTCCTCTCTGTCCTCATGCTATGCCGGCCTGGGCGAAAAAAAAAAGACTGAAGGGCTTCAGTACCCCAATGCACTGTTTCGACACTCGTGATTCGTGTCTCGTGAAAAGCATTTGATGGGGATTGGTTCGCTTTAGAAAGAAATGTCTGATGGCCAGTGAACCTTAGACAACCATCCGCAAAAGCCCAGGGACGGTCGATGCCTTCGCCGCGCCGGTTGAGGAGAAGACAGGGACGCGGCATGCCGCTCTCGCAGCAGACGATTCGGTGAGCGAACCATATCCGGGAATACTGTAAAAGTCATACCCGCGTTAGAATTGCTATGGAGGACGGGAGGAAAGCATCGCGCCGTTTCCGGACAACAGGTTGCTGATGAGCTCTGCCCGCGGCATGACCGGGAAGGTCATAGCCCTCTTATCCATCAGCCTCACCGCGTACCCGCAAACGGGGGCCGACATCAGTGGAGCCGCGCACGAAGTGCTCGCGGAACACTGTCTGTCCTGCCACGGCTCGGCGAAGACGTCGGGGCTCGATCTTCGAAATCGTGAGGCGTTGCTGCGCGGAGGCGTTCGCGGACCGGCCGTGGTTGCGAGCCAGGCCGAGTCAAGCTTGCTCTACCAAGCCGCGGCTCACCTTGGAGATCTGAAGATGCCGCCGGGGAGCGCCCATCCGTTACCTGACGATCAGCTCGACATCCTGCGGCGTTGGATTGACGCGGGCTCTCCCTATCCCATGGCGGAAAGCCCCTCCGGTTCGGACTTGGACGAAGAATGGTGGTCGTTCAAGACGCCCCGCCGTCCCGAAGCGCCGGAAGTCAAGCATGCCGCCGTAGCAAACCCGATTGACGCTTTCGTGTTCAAGAGGTGGGAGCAGAAGGGACTACGCCACGCTCCAACGGCAAGCAAGCACGTGCTGGCAAGACGGGCCTATTTCGATTTGATCGGCCTGCCTCCAACACCGGAGGAGGTCAACCAATTCGTCACCGACGAATCGCCCGACGCTTACCAGAAACTGATCGACCGGCTTCTTGAATCAAAGCACTACGGGGAGCGCTGGGGCCGTCACTGGCTGGATGTTGTTCGTTACGCCGATAGCGGTGGTTTCGAGACCGACGAGTTTTATCCCGAGGCGTGGCGGTATCGGGACTACGTGATCAAGTCGTTCAACGAAGACAAACCCTACGATCGGTTCGTCCAGGAACAAATCGCCGCAGACGAGCTCTGGCCGGACAATCTGGATCTCCATGACAGCAGTTACGCGATCCGCCCGGAGAAAGTGGAACATCTGGAGGCGCGCGTCGGAACCGGCCTCTATACGTTCGGCACTGCTATTGGCGAGTCGTATCTCGAGACGCCGCAGTTGCTTTACGAACGCTTCACGGATTGGATCGACACAACCGGGGCCGCCTTCATGGGACTCACGGTAGGTTGCGCCCGGTGTCACGATCACAAGTTCGATCCGATCACTCAGGAAGAGTACTTCCGGCTACAGGCGATATTTGCAGCGAGTCAACCCGTTCGCCTCTCGGTTGTCACGAAGATGACGGAGCTTCACCGGAACGAGGCCTACCCGCGTTACATCGCGCTCGATGAGAGCCGCAATGCCTACGAACTGTTTCTCGATCGTGTCAAACAGCGTCTCGTCGACGAAAAGAAGAAGGAGTTCGATGCGGCCGTGGCCGCTGCGTTCCATGTGCCGGAAGAAGACCGATCAGCCGAGCAGAAGAAGCTTGCCGCACCTCTCGTCGAGGCGGTTGCCGAGATCAAACCCGAGGAACAGTTGAGTTCCGAGGAAGAATCCGAGAAGACCAGGTACCAGCTTGCGATCGCCGATGCAGTGATGGCGGTTCCTCGAAAAGACGCCTCGCACAACGTCCGCTTCGATGCCTTGTTCGACATCCCCTCGGCGATGGTGCTGGGACCGGTCCTGCCGGAGTTGATCCCCGAGATACACGTTCTCGAGAGAGGAGACCTCGGAAGTCACAAGGCCAAGGTGGGTCCCGGCCTGCCCGCCTCCCTCAGCCGTGGGGACGAGTTCGAGAACCGAGACCCGAACGGCCTCCGGTATCGCAAGAAGCTGGCCCTGTGGCTTACGAGTCCCGACCATCCACTTGTTGCCCGTGTGATCGTCAATCGCCTTTGGCAATGGCATTTCGGGCGTGGGATCGTCGGCAGCGCCAATGATTTCGGCCGGCAGGGTCAACCGCCGACCCATCCCGAACTGCTTGATTGGCTGGCCACCGAATTCATCGCCCGCGGCTGGAGCCTCAAATCGATGCACCGGCTGATGATGACGTCTTACGTCTATCAAATGTCGAGTCAATTCTCGATCAGAGAGAATCTGGCCATCGACGAAGACAACCGCTATCTGTGGCGCGCCAACCGGCGGCGCCTGGAAGCGGAAGCCGTTTGGGATGCGATCCATGCGGTGTCGGGCACCCTGAACCGGAAGATGGGAGGGCGCCCCTTCGTACCGCCGCTTTCCGACGCCGAGCTTGCGCCGCTACGCAATAAATGGTGGTGGACGGTTCCGGCTGACCCGGCGGATCACTCGCGGCGGGGAGTCTACATGCTGGCGCGCCGTACCTTTCCGTTCCCGATGTTCGACAAGTTCGACACGCCGGATCCGGCCGTGAGCAGCTCGGGCAGGGAAGTGACCACGGTCGCTCCCCAGTCTCTGTTCCTGCTCAACAATCCGATCGTCTTCCGACAGGCAATGGAGTTTGCCGGCCGAGTGTTGCGGGAAGCCGGGGAAGATCCTGACGCAAGGGTCGATCTTCTGTGGCGCATCAGTTTCGCGCGTCCTCCCACGGATGCCGAAAAGCGGGAGGCGCTCGAACTGCTCGGGTCTGCTTCCCTCGAGGGGTGGAAAGAGAGGCCGGACAACCTCCCCGCAAGCCTGGAGAGCATCGACCCGGCAGCGGCACGGGCGTTGACGGAGCTTTGCCTGACGGTCTTTAATCTGAATGAGTTTCTATTTGTCGATTGAGTCCGATGTCCAGTTCATCCACTAGTTTTTTCCTTCGCTGCCAAGGTTCACATTTGACTCAAGTTGACGCGGCGATCAGTTGTCCTACTTGTCGGTCTGAGGACTCTCTCGCTAGCAGTGTGCGGGTCCGTTCGCGCAGACAGTTCCTGCAGCAGTCTGCATTCGGCTTCGGATCGCTGGCGCTGGGCCATCTGCTCGACCGGGACGGCGCTGCATTCGCGGCCGAGACGGCATCAAGCCGGGCAAACCCGTTACGCGACAAGAAGCCTCATTTCCCCGCCAAAGCGAAGAGTGTCATCTTCCTCTTCCTGCAAGGAGGCCTGAGCCAAGTCGACAGCTTAGATCCCAAGCCGGCTCTGGCTCGGTGGGACGGCAAGCTGCTTCCCGCGGACTACCAGGGCGGCAAGCTGCTGCTGGCGCAAATCAACGCCTTCGAAGCAAAGTTCATGCAGACCCGCCGGACGTTCAAGAAGCGAGGCCAGTCCGGCATCGAGATTTCCGATCTCTTCGAGCAAACGGCTGAGCTGGCGGATGAGCTGGCCGTCCTACGGTCCTGCTATCACGAATCCTTCATCCACGGACCTGCTCTCAGCATGCTGAATACCGGCTCGCTTCGGTTGGGCGCGCCGAGCTTGGGAGCGTGGACGTTGTATGGCCTGGGGAGTGAATCCGACAGCTTGCCGGCCTATGTCGTGATGACCGACAACTATCTGCGGTCGAGCAAGTCTCTGTATGGAACGGGGTTCCTGCCGGCCACCTACCAGGGCACTCTGGTTTCGACTGTGGGACCCGCCTTCGAGAATCTGAATCCATCGCCACACATCGGCATGGGAAGACAGCGCAGGATCCTGGATCAGGTCCATCGCTGGAACCGGCGACACCTCGAAACGCGTGAAGACGATACCAGGCTCGACGCCCGCATGAACAACTACGAGTTGGCGTTCCGCATGCAGATGGCCGCGCCGGAACTGGTCGATCTATCGAAGGAGCCTGAGCACATTCGGGAACTCTACGGACTGCCGGGAAAGCAGACGGCTCGATTTGGCGGCATGTGCCTGCTGGCGCGCCGCATGGTCGAACGCGGCGTACGTTTCGTTCAACTTTACAGCAGCGGTTGGGACGGGCATAGCGAGTGTGACAAGGGTCACCTCGAGGTGGCGGCGAAGATGGATCAGCCCGTCGCCGGCCTCATCAAAGACCTGAAGCAGCGAGGTTTGCTCGAAAGCACTCTCGTGGTTTGCGTGGGCGAATTCGGCCGCACCCCGGTCATGCAAGGGAGCAATGGGCGCGACCACAATCCCTACGGATTCAGCGCCTGGATGGCCGGAGGAGGCATTCGTGGCGGCAAGGTGATCGGCGCCACCGACGAGTTCGGCTTCGCCGCGGTGGAAGACAGGATTCACGTCAATGCCCTGCACGCGACCGTGCTTGAACTCCTGGGCCTCGACCACAAGAGGCTGACCTACTTTTTCGAAGGCCTTGAAAGGAGGGCCACCGGCGTGGGCGAGACGGGGAACCATAGCATCGCGTCGCGCCTGCTGGAGGGATGAATCGAAGTCAACGATTTCTTGTTCTGGCGGCGCTCACGGTGTTGGTCTGGAACCATGTCCAGGCGGCGGATGAGGGCGGAAACGAGACTGGGGCGCCTGCTTTCGAAAACGTGATTCGCCTGCCGCAAGACTTGTACACGCGAGACGGCCGGTTGCTCGAGCAGGGCATGCACCGCGTGAGAGCGCAGTTCGACGGGGAGAAACCGACACTCGTTTTCGTAAGCTCCGACCTGGAAAAGACGACGATCGAGGGGAAGCCAACGGAGAGTAATGGACAGGGCGCCCCCAGCGTTCCCATCGCGGGCACGATGTTTCTGCGTTCAACCGACAACCCCGTGGGAACGGACGCCGAACGGCACCACAGCAAAACGGGACATCCCCAGTATCAGGAAACAGAACGAGACTGGAAGGCAGCGCTGCGCATGTACCGCCATGCGGACACCCAAAAGAAAGACGTCCTGCTGCTCTTTCAAAGGCGGTTGCCCGGTGGGCGCTGGGAATCGATAGAGTACCGGGTTTTTTCGAGCAGGCCGTAGGCGCTCACTGCACGAGCGCTGTCTCGCTGACCGCCGCGTTGAGGGCGGGCATCAATTCATCAGCGAACAACTCCATGCTGCGTAGCCAACTCTCCTTGTCGTCCCAGTCGTAGCTCATCAGGATGAGGGTTCCGAAAGGACCGGTTTCTTCGCGCATCTCGAGCAGGCGCCGCAGCACTTCATCGACATCGCCTGCGATGATCTGCTCGGTCATGAGGAAGTCGAGCTGGCAATCGGCGTCGCTCATGTCGAGGTCTCGTTTGTAGATCTTGCGGCCGAGCCCCTTATCGAAGAGGCGGCCGATGTACTCGTAGTTCTGTCCCAGCGAGTTCCTTCGCGCGCTCTCTTCGGCTTCCCTGGTGGTGTCGGCCAGGAAAATCGATCGCGCGATCTTGAACCGGGAACGGTCGGCGATGCGACCCGCCTCGCGGGCGCCGGCTTCGTAGGAGTTCCACATGTCAGCCAGAACGTTGGCCGTCACCAGGCAGTGGCCGAACGGCTGGAACCCTCGTCGACCGGCCTCTCTCATCGAGGCTGAATTCCGGCTCATGCCGGGCATGGCGATCGGAGGATGCGGCTTCTGGAAGGGCTTGTGGATGTATCCGATGCCGGTTTCCTCATCGACCGTATCCCGCAACCGAATGTTCCAGTGCTTGCCCTCGATCACGTAGGGCGGATCGGATTCCCAAAGGTGAAGAATCATGTCGATGGCTTCGCTCACCATGGAAGAAGCGTATTTGGGCTCCAGACCGTACAACTCCTGGTCGGCGGTCACACTGCCGGGTCCGAAGCAGAGGTTGAGCCGGCCCTTCGACAGATGGTCCAGAAAGGCGAGCCGACTGGCGACGTGAGCCGGGTGGTGTTGCTGAAGACAGACCGGCGCGGGACCCATACGAATCGTTTTCGTCTCTCCGAGCGCCCGAGCGATGAAAATCTCCGGCATCACGATGTTCTCGTACTTCATCGTGTGATGCTCGCCGATCCAGAACTCCGAGAAACCGAGCTCTTCGACACGAACGATCAGTTCGAGATCTTCGTCGTAGCACTGCGCCAGCGGCTTGTCCGGCGGATGAAAGGGCATGATGAACATGCCGTAGTCGATGTGATTGACTTCGTCGTTCATGGGTGGCGGCTCCGATCGTCGAACAAGTCTCCCATATTCTAGACGAGCTATTGAAAAGTTATACGAATCGAATCCGGCGGCCCTCGTTGCGCCCGACAGGCAGGTTCGGAAAGAATGATCCCGGCTCGTTTCGGGTAAGCCCCAGGCGAGGGAATGTAACTTGCCGGCAAACTGGCCACGGTTGAAGCCCCGGCCGGCTTCCAGTACGATTGTGCTGACCCATGGCCGCCGGCACAACGGATGACCCGTATCTACTCACCGCGGAGGACGTGGAGGATGCTCCCGTTCGACCCTTCGCAATCCTGAAGCGCATCGGCCCCGGGTTGGTCACGGCGAGCGCGGTCGTGGGCACCGGCGAGTTGATCGCAACACCGGTCCTGGGAGCAGAGAACGGCTATTTGCTGTTGTGGCTCGTGATCCTGAGCTGCGTGATCAAAATCGTCGTGCAAAACGAGCTGGGCCGTTACGCCATCGGCACCGGCGAGACCGGGGTGGAAGCGTTGAATCGCCTGCCAGGCCCGCGCCTGCGCGTCTCGTGGGTGCTGTGGCTGTGGCTGTGCATGTACACCACGACCTTGATGACACAGAGCACGATGCTGGCCGGCATCGCCGAGGTGATGAATCGTGTCTTCCCCTCGATATCGATCCCGGTTTGGATATGGACGCTCACGATCGGAACCATCGTTCTGTTGGTCGCCGGCCGCTATGGTTTCATCGAGAAGATCTCGATCAGTCTCGTCGTCTGTTTTACCTTCGTCACGGTCGGCGCCGCTTTCGTTCTGATGCTGAGGCCCGAATACTTCTCCTGGGGACGCCTTGCTGAAGGATTCTCGTTTCATCTGCCGCAAGGCGGGTTGGCAACGGCGGCAGCCGTGTTCGGCATCACGGGGGTCGGCTCGGCGGACCTGATCAACTATTCGTACTGGTGCATCGAGAAGGGCTATGCGCGTTACGCGGGTCAGCGCGACGAAACTCCGGCCTGGCTCAAACGGGCCCGAGGATGGATTCGCGTCATGGGCGCGGACGTGATTTTCTCGGCGTCGATTTACACGTTCGCGACCGTCGCTTTCTATCTGCTGGGCGCGGGCATCCTGCACGGACTCGGAGCAGTGCCCGAGGGGACCGAAATGGTTCGCACCCTTTCGAACATCTACACCGAGACGCTGGGAGGCTGGTCGAACTACCTTTTCCTCGGCGGCGCCATCGCTGTTTTGTATTCGTCGTTGTTCGCGGGTACGGCCGCCGCCGCCAGAGCCTATGCCGATTTCGTCCGCGTCCTCGGCGTGTACGATCGACATGACGCCGCAGCGCGCTTCCGTTACATTCGAATCTTCTCCGCCGTTCTGCTGTTGATCCCGGTGCTCTACTATGTCCTGTTGCGGGAACCGGTCCTGATGGTGAAGATCGGCGGGATCGCCCAAGCCCTGATGCTGCCGATCATCGGAGCAGCCACGTTGTATCTGCGGTACGTTCACTTGCCTCGAAGGATTCTTCCCAAGGGCTGGATCACACTCGCGCTTTGGGTGACGACCGCCCTGACCGCAGTGATGATGGGGTACTCGCTCTTGCGGCAGCTTGGGTGAAGACTCCGAAGGACAACTCTCATTCGTACATGAAAAGGTGATTCCATGAAACCGACTACGCTGCATCCCGCCGCTTACGTTTCCGTGTTGGCCGGCGCCATCGTCCTGGCCTTGTTGGGCCTCGGGGCGGTGCTGGCGGATGACACGCCGATCGGCTCGAAGTGGTGGCCTTCGGAGTGGGGTGCGGATGACCAGCGCGGGGCCGCCAACCGACTCACGCCGGACAAGGTGCTCGAAGCGCGCGACCTGATTCAGCAAGGCCGCATTTACCAACTGGGCCGCATCTACGAACACGGTATGCCGCTGCCCGGCAAGCGCCACTTCAGCCTGACGATTCCCGGCCTTCCGACGGGGGCGCCGACCGGCGCCAATCAGATCGTGTCGAACGACGAGCTGTTCAGCGGCGAAATCGGCCAAGTCGGCACGCAGTTCGACGGGCTCGGGCACGTCGGAGCGCACGTCGACGGGGAAGACATCTTCTACAACGGTTTCAAGCTGGGCGAGTTCGGCGATCCCTATGGGCTTCAAAAACTCGGCGTCGAAAACGTCGGCGTGTTCTTCACGCGCGGTATTCTGATCGACCTTGTCGAGTTCAAGGGAGTTGACCGCCTGCCGGCGGGCTACGCCATCCCAGCAAGCGAACTCCGCGAGACTCTGGACGCGCAGAGTCTCGAGATCCGACCGGGCGACATCGTGCTCATCCGCACCGGTCACGGACAACTCTGGATGCGAGACAACGAGGCCTACGGAGCGGGCGAGCCGGGGCTGGGCATGGAATCCGCCAAGTTCCTTACCGATCACAAGGTAGCCCTCATCGGAGCGGATACCTGGGCGATCGAAGCCGTACCCCACGAAGACCCCGACCAGGCGTTTCCGGTCCATCAATGGAATATCACCCGCAACGGCGTGCACCACCTGGAAAACCTGGATCTCGAAGAGTTGGCCGCCGACAAGGTGTATGAGTTCGCGTTTGTCTTTTCGCCGCTGAGGCTCAAGGGCGCGACAGGTTCTCCGGGGAATCCGATCGCTGTACGGTAATATTCGTGAGCGGGTTACGAAGCCCTCCCGCCGCACGCCCGGAATCAGAGGCCGCTGACCTGTTCCGGGCCGCCGGCGATCCCCGTCCGGGAGGAATGATGGTGCTATCCACTGCTTTGAACTACGGCATGTTCGTCATGCCGATCCATGACCCGAAGAAGCCCCTGGCGCAGTGCTACGACGAAGATCTCGAGCTTGCGGTGAAGTGCGAGGAGTCGGGCTTTCGAGACTTCTGGGTCGGCGAGCATCATTCGTCGCGCTACGAGAACATCGTCATGCCGGAGATCTTTCTCGGCAAGGTGCTAGGCATGACGAAAACGATGCGTGTCGGCGCCGCACCCGTCTGCCTGCAGTACCATCCCCCCGCCCATGTCGCGAGCCGGCTGGCGTTTCTCGACCATCTGTCGCACGGACGGTTGAACGTCTGTTTCGGTCCGGGCGCCGTGGCTACCGACATGGAGCTTTACGGCATCGATCCGCAGGAGAGCGGCGCGCGGGTCGCCGAAGCGATCGACATGATCCTGAAGATCTGGACGAGCGATCCGCCCTACGATCTAAACGGACGGTTCTGGAAGGTACGGCTCAGCGACACCATTGATGCGGAAATGGGCATCGGGGCTCTTCACAAGCCGATGCAACGGCCGACTCCGCCGATCTTCGTCCCGGGCATCAGCCGCGCCTCGGCGGGATTGAAGGCCGCCGCCGCCCGAGGGTTTCGCCTCATCAGCCACCATATGCTTCACGAGGAGGTCCTCGCCGCCCAATGGAAGACGTTCGCTGAAGGAGCAGCCTCGGTGGAACGCCCGGCCGACCCGTCGGAGTGGAGCGTATCCCGCAACATCCTCGTCGCGGACACGACGGCCGAAGCCCGGGAACTCGCCCGCAGGAATTCCCTGGGCTCGTGCATTCAATACATCCTGGAGTTGACCAAGCGCACGTCGGGCTCAGGTCTGACGATCTGGAAGCCCGACCCGGAGATGAGCGACGACGACTGCAATCTGGACTACTTCACGAACGAGGTTGTCATCGCCGGCGACCCGGAGGAAGTTGCCCGCCGGATCCTGCAGCTTCGCGAGCGCATCGGACCCTTCGGAACTCTGGTGCTTGTCGCCCACGACTGGGACGATCGTGATGTATGGAAGCGCAGCCTGGAGCTTTTCGCCCACGAAGTGGCTCCACGACTGAACGGATCGGTTGAGACCGGCTCCGGCTAGCTTCGCAATCCCGACCTGCATTTCTCACCCCATGACGGCCGGAGCACGAGAGAAAAAGGCCGTGGTTAGTGGTTAGTTGCCAGTTATTAGTAAAAAGCTTTGGCGGAGGACTGGTTCGCTCCAGAAGAGATGTCTGACGGCCCGGGGAACCGTAAAGGCCGTGATTCGTGTTTCGTAACCCGAGGGCCGAAGGAAGCGATAAGGCCGCTACACCTGCGCTCGTCAAGCGTCTCGCGCCTCGTCCTGACGGCCCTCTCACCTACTTCGCCTCGCCACGTGGTGAGAAATGCAGGCCGGCATCCGTTACCGCTGATTCCATTCGCTGTCGTTCAGGCGCCAGCGAACCACCTGGGCGTACCAATTGCCATCAACGGGCCGGCCCTTCTCGTTCAAGGGGGTGTTGCCGAGAGCAGTGACGATCGTGTCATCAGGAAGGACGACGCTTGCTGCATATCCGTGCCCGGGGCTCAACCGGTACGCCTCCGGAGCCCACGTTCGCCCCTGGTCGCGGCTCACGCGCGCCCGGACATCACCTGCTTCGTAGGGATACCGCCGCTCATGCGCCAGCACGACCGTGCCGTCAGACAGTTGCACCAGATGTCCATGAGCCTCGCCAAAGGCGATGTCCATCTCTCCGCCGGCGTTGCTCCTGACGGGCCGAAAGTCCGTCCAGGTATAACCCCCGTCCGACGAATCCGCCAGAAAGACGCGCTTGCCAACCGAGCCCTGTTGCTGGTCGGCCGCGGACAACTCTTCGGGCTCGTTGGGCGGCGCAGGGGCTTGCGCATAACGTTGATAGCGGATGGCGGCCAACAACCGGCCCGAAGCGAGTTCGAGCAGGTTCGTCTCGGTGCCCCAGGTCTGCAGCAGGGTCTTCTCTTTCCAGGACCGTCCTGCGTCTGTCGAGCGGTAGACGTACGTCGTCCAGTGGGCCGGACCACTCCAAGGGTTGTTCAGCTCGCGTTCGTTTCCGGACGGACCCAGACGTGTCGGCCAGAGGATCGTGCCGTCCGCCAACTCGGTCATGCCATTCTGATTGCCGCCGGCTGAACTGAAGGGAGAACGGTCCGCGAGGCGACTCCACGGCCGCCACGTCTTTCCACCGTCAACGCTGCGGACGACAAAATCGGTCTCGTGTTCCGGGGCATGGTACGCCCACAGCAGCGTCCCGTCTCTGAGAACGACGAACGAATCGTAGTTCGCCCTCCCGGTTGCTGGCGGCTCGAACGATTCGACATCGATAGTCCGGGATTCCCATTGACGTCCGCCGTCATTGGACACGAAGATCCTGGCATACAGCGCGACGTAGATCGTCCCATCGGAACTCATGCCGATGGCCGGGTCGCCGCGCCAGGGCATGCCGGGGTAGTCCAGCGGGATGAATTCCGCCGGCAGGGCATCGACCTTCCGCCCGTCCCGGAGGACGGCGACCTCGCCGTTAGGCGCCATGGATGCGAACTCGGGAGACCGGTTCACCGAACGCAAGCCGGTGGAAGTTTCATCAGCTCCGCATCCCGCAAGCAACATGAGCCCGAGGCAACCGAACGTGACCCAACACTTCAAGGAGGCATTCATGAGATGAGCGCAACCGCGAACGGAATCATAGGAAGCAGCACGGCGCATCTGCGTTCCGGATCCGACAGGAAAGAATGAGAGTTTTCCTATCGGCAGGGGACGGGGAATCTCGTGAAACTCGGCAGATCGGTCGTCCCACCGGTTATCGATCCCGAAAAGCCAAGTGGCGCGCCCGGAGAGATTCGAACTCCCGACCTTCTGGTTCGTAGCCAGACGCTCTATCCAACTGAGCTACGAGCGCGTTTTGCGAGGCAGCAACTACGATCTGATCGTATCGGCTCGTTTCGGTAGTGTCAAACCAACGCACGGGTCGATACCGCGCGCGATTCCACAAAAAAAACTACATCAATCCGAGAGGGCTCGACGTCTAGCCGGACGCTCCAGCTTCCCACACGAATTCCAGAAGCGGCAGTAAAGATGGCTACACGACCTGGAGGCACCTCCTGCCAGCAGTGGGGGCAGCACATGATAATGAGAGGCCTATGGTTGGTATCGGCGCCATGCTGGAGATTGCGAGAGCGACAAGAGAGACCCTGCAGCGGGAACTGCTGCCCGGTTTCAGCAAGGGCCGCTCTGTTCGCTCGATTGACGAGCGGCTGGGCCAAGCCCTTGCCAACGCTTGCAGCTTCAGAGTCCCGCTCCGGCTCGTCTTCACCATCGCCGCCGCGTTGCCGGCCGCGATGCTGGTCCATCAGACCGCGACCGAGGCGGCCGCGCAGACCGGGACGACCACCGGCATCATCCGCGGCACGGTCCGCGATCCGCTCGGCGATCCGGTGGCTGGGGCGGTCGTTATGCTGCAGCACCGGGAGACCGACTTGCTAACCACCGTGGAGACCTCTTCGTCCGGGACGTTCGCGCGCACGCTGCTGCCGCCGGGGACGTACGATCTGACCGTGAAGGTTGAGACCGCCGGGTTCAGCACCGAGCGCATCGAGGGTGCGACGCTGCGCGTCGGGGAAATGCTCGACCTGGCCGTCGCGCTCAAGATCGTGACGTCCGAGACCGTCACCGTCGTCAGCGAGCTGCCGCCAACGCTCGACACCGCAGACGTTACCAGCTCGCAGCGCGTACTGGAGGATGTTGTCGATGGGATCCCGAGCAACGGCCGCAACTTCTTGAACCTGACGCTGCTCACCCCCGGCACGTCGATCTCGCAGGGATCGGACGGCGACGAACTCAACATCAGCGGCCAGCGCGGCATCTTCAACAATCTCATCGTAGACGGCGCGGACTTCAACAACCCGTTCTTCGGCGAGCAGCGCGGGGGGCAGCGTCCGGCGTTCACGTTCAATCAGGACGCCATCGAGGAAGTTGTGGTGGTGAACCAGGGCTCCACCCCCGAGTTCGGCCGCTCGGCCGGCGGCTTCGTCACCGTGATCACCAAGTCGGGAACCAACGAGCTGACCGGCTCCGCCCACTACTTCGGCCAGTGGGACGAGATCGCCGCGCCGTTTCCAGCGCCGCGCGGAGGTGGGCGTCCCGACTTCCATCGGAACCAGTTGGGCGCGACACTGGGCGGGCCGCTCGCGCGCGACAGGGCGTTCTTCTTCCTGGCCTACGACCAGCAGGCGGCGGCCGAGACCAAGCAGGCGACCCGCCATGTCCACAACCCGGCGAACCTGCAGCGTCTCGAGCGCTTTCTGCAGGCGCGCTGGCCGGGCCTGTTCGACAACGAGTTCGGGCCGATCCGGCGCACCGACGACGCGAGGGCCCTGCTGGCCAAGCTCGACCTGACGCTCGACGGCCGCCACCAAGCTTCGTTCAAGTACAACTACACCTGGTCGGAGCAGGTAAACGGCACCTTCGACGTCGATTCGTGGGGCGCATCGGCCAACGGGATCGAGGGAGACCGCTCGCACGCGGTCAACGCCAGTCTCCGCTCGCTACTGACCGACGCCTTCTCGAACGAACTGCGCGTGCAGATGGCGCGCGAGGACCGGCCGCGCTGGTACCAGGGACCGCTGCTCCCCGGCACGGGCCTGCCCGGTCCGCCCCAATTCGCCGAGTTGGGCGGCCGGCCGTTTCCCGACATCGGCATGGACTTCGCCGACGGGTTCCGCATCGGGCTGCCGTTCTTTCTTCCGATCGATCCGGCGTTCGACACGCGGTTTCAGGTAGTAGACAACGTCTCGTTCGCCAAGGGAGCCCACCTCGTCAAGGCCGGAGTGGAGTACAACCGGACCCGGGTCGGGCAGCAGTTCCTCGGGTTGGCGAACAGCCGCTACCTGTTCGCTTCGGTCGAGGGCTTCATCGGTTTCGTCACGCACGGCGACCGTTACGTCACTTGCTCGGACGGATCGACCAACATGCACGGGGCCTGTCCGCCCGGATCCGAAATCGCCGGTCCGGTTCTGCTCTACCTGCAGTCGGCGACCGTCCCCGGCGTCCCCGCGGAGCAGCTCGGACGCCAGCAGTTCCCGATGCACGAGTTGGGCGTGTTCGTTCAGGACACGTGGCATCCCCACGAACGGGTCACCCTGGACATCGGGCTGCGCTGGGACGGCACATGGCACCCGGACGTCTTCATCGAGCCGGCCGAAACCTTCTTCGCTCCGTATCTGGACGATCCGCTGTTTCCGTCCGACGGCCGGATTCCGGATGACCTGGACAACCTGCAGCCCCGCTTCGGGCTGGCGTGGGACCTGGCCGGCAACGGACGCACCGTGCTGCGCGCCAATGCCGGATCGTACGTCGCCCGTATCCCGATGCTCGTCTTCGCCCAGCACCGGACGACCAACGGCGCGTTCCAGCAGACACTCTTCCGCAGCAGCAGCGCGCGGGGGCTTGGTCCGGTCCCCGCCATCGACGAGCAGATCGACACTTCGGGGGCGCCGCCGTTCCTGCCGGACATCCAGGTGGCGGACCGCGACCTGGAGTTGCCGCGGACCTGGTCGTTCAGCAGCGGCGTCGAGCACGACCTGGGACGCGGGGTTGCTGCCAGCATCGGATACATCCACGCGCGCACAGACCACCTTTTCCGCTTCTTCAACCGCAACGACGCAGTCCTGGGGGCGCCGTTCGGGATCGGGACGCACCCGGCGGGCGGCGGCATCAACACGCTGACCGTCACCGAGAGCAGCGCCCGTTCCCGCTATCACGCGCTTACCGCGGGGCTGCGCGGGCGCAGCGGCCTCGGCGGCCGGCCGATCACCTTCGAGACCCATTACACGCTGGCGTTCGATCGCTCCGACGACGACAACGAGCGCGATCCCTTCACGCTCAGGTACGCGCACGCAGCCAACCTGGCTCCCGAGTACGGCTGGTCGGATCGAGACCGGCGCCATCAGGTGAGCGGGTACATGCTGGCCGCCCTCCCGGCGAAGGTCCAGTTGAACCAGGTCGTGCGGTACCTGTCAGCGTCGCCGGTCTCCGAGCAGTGCGCCAACCGGGGCGAGCGGGCCGTCCAGCCGGCGGACCGGATCTGCGCCGACGGTTCGATCCTCACGCGCAACACGCTACGTCGACAGAATGGGTTCTTATCCTGGGACCTGCGGGTGTCGCGGCGATTCGCGCTCGGCGCCGCCGCCATTGAGCCGATCTTCGAGATCTTCAACCTGACCAACGCCGACAACTTCGTCGACCCCGCCGTCGGCTCGCTCCTCTTCAACTTCGACGGTTCGCTCCGCAGCGGGCTCGGCGACACCCGGCGTGCGCAGGCGGGGCTCAGCGTGCGGTTCTGAACGGCTGCACCGCCTGCATGTCCGGGCCGTTCTCCCCCTGCGGAGTCGTTAAGGTGCTTATTCACGGCCCACAGAGGAATGTGGCTGGAAAGATATGCAGCAGCCCAGTCCGGGTTGCTGGCCCCGAACCAGCAATAAACGAGAATCCGTGCTGCTTGTCTGAAATCGACCGGCGGAGCGGGTGGAGGCTGATCCCATCGGAGATCGCCATGGAACTCAGGTTCCGGTGAATTTGACTTTGATGCCGCCGATCGTGCGCAGCCTGTCCGTATAGGCGCCGTAGGCCGGCCCTAACCGGCATGTCTCACCACGCGACGGTCGAAGCAGGCGGTAAAAAGGCCGTGATTCGTGTTTCGTGTTTCGTGTCTCGTGAAAACCATGGGCGGAGGGCTGGTTCGCTCCAGAAGAAATGTCTGATGGCCGGTGAACCGGAGAGGCCGTGTTTCGTGACCCGAGGAGTGAAGGAGGCGATTTGGCAAGTACGCCTGCGCGCGCCTTTTTCCTCAGCCCGGCTCACGCCTCGTCCTGACGGCCCTCTCACTCACTTCACCTCGCCGCGTGGTGAGACAGGCAGGCTACATAGGAGCGATCGGAATCTTCGTCTCGCACGGGCCGTCTTGCGCAGACTCACGCCGGCGCGGAGGAACGCAGGACCTTGATCAGGGCCGGGACGATCTCGAAGAGGTCGCCGACGATGCCATAGTCGGCGATTTCGAAGATGGGGGCATTCGGGTCGCGATTGATGGCGACGATCGTCTTTGAGCCCTTCATGCCGACGACGTGCTGAATGGCTCCTGAAATGCCCAGGGCCAGATACAGTTTCGGCGAAACGGTCTGGCCGGAGCTGCCGATCTGCCTTTCCAGCGGCAGCCAGCCGTTATCGCAGATCGGCCGGGAGGCGGCGAGTTCTCCGCCGATGGCGGCGGCGAGCTCGCGGGCCAGCTCGATGTTCTCCTCGCTCTTGATCCCGCGGCCCACCGAGACGAT
This sequence comes from Bryobacterales bacterium, assembly GCA_026713545.1. Classification (GTDB taxonomy): domain Bacteria; phylum Acidobacteriota; class Terriglobia; order Bryobacterales; family UBA6623; genus JAPPLB01. The sequence continues at coordinate 9,009 of JAPOOG010000046.1, read as the reverse complement.
GATCCCGGCGGAAGACAGGTCGACTTCACCCTTCAATTCCTGAAACGCGGGTTCGGGGCGAGTGCGGAGCCGAGCGGGGTCGATCTCGACGGGGAGCGTTTCGATGGGCACGGATTGGGCGGAGTCTTGCAGATGGTCCGCACGGAAGGAACCGGATTGCAGCGACGCGAAGAAAGGCGGCTCCCCACTGAGCGTCACGTCCGCGTGCAGTTTGCCCTGGTAGACCTGGCGCACGAAAACGAGCTGACCGTCCTCGAGACGGACAGCGACCGCGTCGCTGACAAAAGGCCGATCGAGCGAGGCCGCCAGTTTCGGCCCGAAGTCGCGGACCTGATAGGTGTGCGGAAACAGAACGAGTGTCGGAGACAGCTTCTCGACCACGGCGCGCAGCGCGATGCAGCAGGCATCCGCAGAGTACTCCGCGAGCGCCTCACTCTCGAGCGCGATCACGCCGTCAAGCCGTTTCGATGCCGCCGCGGAGAGTCCGCCGCCGCTGCCGGCGGCCACCGCGTACAAGCGGGAGTCGAGTTCCCGTGCGAGCTGCTGACCGGCGGCGAGCGCTTCCCAGGACATGGGGTGGATGCCGCGGGCTTGCCGCTCCAGGAAGACAACAATACTCACAACACTCGCGCCTCGAACTTCAACTTCTCGATCAACGCAGCGGCGGCCTCTGCGGCGACGCCGTCGATCATCTGGGTCTGCTTGGTCTTGGCAGGAATATAGAAGCGGCGGACGGTCTGAACAGGCGAGAGATCGACACCGAGGCCCGCGGGGTCGTGACGCGCCACAGGCTTGTTCCTGGCCCTCTTGATGCCCATCAACGTCGCATAGCGAACCTTGTTGATGCCGGATTGGATCGTGAGCAGCGCCGGCAAGTCGATGCCGATGTGCTGGAACCAGCCGGCTTCAAGCTCGCGCTTGACACGGAGCCCGCCGCCGTCAACCTGCACATTCACGATCAGCGTCGCATGGGGTATCCCGAGGAGTTCGGCGAGCAGAACGCCCGTTTGGCCGAAGCCCGCGTCGTCGGACTGCAGACCCGTCAGGAGCAGGTCAAACTGCTCAGTGCGAATGGCCGCGGCGAGAGCGCGCGCCGTCACGAAGGCGTCCGCGGCGGCAAGACGGTCATCCTCGACGAGGATGCCGCGGTCGGCACCCTTCGCCAGAGCCTCGCGAATCGTTGACGCCGCCCGCGCCGGGCCGGCGGAGACAGCGACGACTTCGCCACCATGCTTTTCCTTGAGTTGCAACGCCTCTTCGAGCGCGTAGGCGTCCGGCTCGTTCATCTCGTAGCCGAAGCCCGCGTCGTCGATCCGCCCGGAGGAAGCGTCGACACGCAGCAGCGAGTCGCCGGCGGGCACCTGCTTCACGCAGACGAAAATACGCATGATGGGCGAGACTGCTCAGCCGTTCCAGCGGCTATCAGGTTTCGAACCGCTTGAAGATCAGCGCGCCGTTCGTACCGCCGAAGCCGAAGGAATTCGAGAGCGCATAGTTGATGGTCATCGGCCGCGCTTCGAGAGGCACGTAGTCCAAGTCGCACTCGGGGTCGGGGTGCGTGTGATTGATCGTCGGCGGAGCCACCTGATCACGCAGCGCCAGGACGGCGATGCCGGCTTCGAGTCCGCCGGCGCCGCCGAGGAGGTGGCCGGTCATCGACTTCGTCGAGCTGATGGCGACTTTGCCGGCATACTCTCCGAAAGTCTTTCGGATGGCCCGTGTCTCGATGACATCGCCCAGCGGCGTCGAGGTGCCGTGAGCGTTGATGTAATCGATCTGCTCCGGGGCGATGCCGGCGTCGTTGATGGCGTTCTGCATGACACGGGTTGCACCTTCGCCGTCCTCGGATGGAGACGTGATGTGAAAGGCGTCGCCGCTCATGCCATAGCCGACGATTTCCGCCAGAATGGGCGCACCCCTTCTTTGCGCGAACCCGAGTTCCTCGAGGACCAGAACTCCCGCGCCCTCGCCCACGATGAAGCCGTCGCGGTGCTGATCCCACGGGCGGCAGGCCTTGTGCGGCTCGTCGTTGCGCGTGGATAGGGCGCGCATCGCGGCGAAGCCGCCGATGCCCATCGGCGTGATGGACGCTTCGGAGCCGCCGCAAATCATGACATCGGCGTCGCCGCGTTCGATGATCCTGTAGGAGTCACCGACAGAATGAGCCCCGGTCGTGCAGGCCGTGGAAGCGGCCGAGTTCGGTCCCTTGGCGCCGATGCGGATCGAGACTTGCCCGGAAGCCAGATTGACGATGGTGGACGGAATAAAGAACGGTGAGATGCGCCGCGGACCGCCTTTGAGCAGATTCATGTGCTCGCGTTCGATGATGTCGAAGCCGCCGATGCCGCTGCCGATGTATACCCCGACACGCTCGGCGATCGAGTCGTCCACCTCGAGTCCCGCCGCCTGTGCCGCGAAGTTGGTCGCCGCGATCGCGAAGAAGATGAACCGCCCCATCTTCCTCAAGTCTTTCTTATCGACGTAGTCGAGCGGATCGAAGTTCTTGACCTCGCCGGCCATCCTGCAGGCGAACTTTTCGGCGTCGAAGTGAGTGATATGAGCTATGCCGTTGAGGCCTTCACGAAGGGACTTCCAGGTAGCCTCCGTCCCAATCCCGACTGGAGAAACCAGCCCTACCGCTGTTACGACGACCCTTCGCAAACAGATAGCTCCCTTCCTGCGGCGTGGTGTTCAGAGAGGCTTACTTCTTCTTCTTGTGGGCTTCGATGTAATCGATGGCATCGCCAACCAAGCGAATCTTCTCAGCCTCGTTGTCGGGGATCTCGATGTTGAAGGCTTCCTCGAAAGCCATAATCAGCTCGACGATATCGAGGGAGTCGGCGTTGAGAGTCTCGACGAAAGAAGCTTCGCGGGTCACTTCCGACTCTTCAACGCTCAATTGCTCGCAGATGATCTGCTTCACCTTTTGCTCAACGTCCATGGATCCTCCAGAAATGCAAAACGATATGAATTTCTGATTTTAACGGTGCTTGGAGTAGGGGGCAAGCGCCGATTCGTCGGTCCAGTACGTCAGCAGCACGGAAATGAGCCGTTCCCAGGGCTCACATGAACGTCCGCCCGCGGCGGGGAGGCTTCTAAAAGCGCCGATGGACGGCGAGGACGCGTCCCTGGATGTCGAGGTCCCGCAAGGGAACGACGATCGGCTCCATGGCCGGGTTGGCGGGCTGCAGGCGGGCCTGATCGGTCCCTTCGCGGTAGAAGCGCTTGAGCGTCGTTTCCGACCCTTCGACCAGGGCTACCACGATGTCGCCATCGCGCACCTGTTTGGTGTTCTCGACGAGGACGTAGTCGCCCTCCATGATGTGGTCGTCGATCATCGACTCGCCGCGGACTTCGAGGGCGTAGACGTCCTTGACTCCCGTGAAATCGGCGAAGGAGAGGGTATCCGGGTTGCTGTAGCTTTCGATCGGCCGGCCGGCCGCGATGGTGCCCAGCAGAGGAGTTTCCGGCGGGGGAGGGAACACCTGCTTGTGCTGGCGCATCTCGCGGTAGTACTTGGGAGCAAGGTCGAGCGCGCGGCTCTGGTTGAAGCTGCGCTTGAGGTAGCCCTTGCTGTCGAGCGCGGTGAGGTGCTTGTGGACGGTGGCGATCGAGGCGAGGCCGATCCCCTCGGCGATCTCTTCGAAACTCGGGCTGTATCCGTTGCTGCTGATGAACCCCGCGATCCAATCCAGGACTTCTTTCTGGCGGCGAGTGAGTGCCATGGCGGTCTCCTTCGCCTTCTATTCTAGGGGAAGAAACGGTAAAGTTTCAAGTGGGGCGGTGAGGTGGGTGGTGCAGTGGGTGTTTTAGCCGCTTAACGGTATATGCAGAGGGCTGTCGTATATTCTGCTTCGTGTCGTCTGCGCCAGAAGGTAGGGTCACTTCGGTCTGGAAGCTTCCTGTTATGGTGTTTACGCGTTATAGGTAGCGGGCTTCGTCAACAGATCGTTGTGCTGCGTGTTCTTATGATTGCGGCCCTCCAGCCCCAGCCTCCGCAGCACCCGCAACGCTGATGCCAAGACGGGAACTTTTTCCTACTCCTTGTGGATTATCCTAGGGCAGATATACTATTCTTTCCTTGAGATGGGTATATAGCTTAGTCTGTCGTCGGTCGTCGAGTGCTGCGTTGGGCCTGACACTTTAGTTTCAGGAACGTCAGCCTTGATGGCGCACTGGCCAGCATGCAAGATGCGGTGTGCGAACGATGACGAGTAACTACGGGATATCAGAGAAAGCACCGGGGGCCAAAGCGCGGCCTTCCGACACTCCGCCCCCATCAAGGCTGCCGCGCCGGGGCGGTATCCGTGCGCTTTCATTGCTCCTCGCCGCGTGCGTCGCTCTGGGCGCCCTTTCGAAAAGGGCAGGGGCCACAGAGGGCGTGGGAACTCTGGACTTTGCACATTTCGCCAATGGGACCGGCATCACGTCCGATCTGGTCCTCGTGAATGTGTCTACCCATCCGATCCGGCCCTCCATATACTTTCACGATCAGAGTGGCGATCCCATTGCCCCGGGTGCGTTAGTCGATGAAGTGGGTGATCTGGAGATCGGAGAAGACGGCGGCCTGACCGTTCGGACGGAGATGGAATCCTTGGGCGAGCTCACGATTTCAACTCATGGGCGAGGGGATCTGGTGTCGGGGTCGTTGCAAGTGGTTTCAAACGGTTCCATTGGAGGGTTGCTGCGCTACAGCATCCCGGAGGTAGGAGTCGCCGAGATTGGAGCCGGCTGGCCCTTCCAGGATGTTGTCTTCCTGGCGCAACGCCAAGAGGGTGGGATCAGCACAGCGGCGGCCCTGCACAACCTGGAAGAGGAACCAATGGGGGTGACGTGCCAATTGATGAGCGGGGGCGTAGCGCTCGAAGAGGTGGAGATTCCCTTGGCAGCCAACGGGCAGACCTCCTGGTTGATCCAAGACGTGTTCACTACGACCGACACATCGGACTTCCTGGGGTCGGTGCGCTGCACGGCTTCCGAGGAGGGGCGTTTTATCGCCATCGCTGTGGAGGTGGATGCCGCCAAGAGCATCTTCAACGCGCTTTCGGTGGTCCCTGTGGTCCGGATTGGAAGCAGCAATCGGCAGACAGTACTGGATTTTGCTCATTTCGCCAACGGGACTTGGATCACCCATCTGGAGTTCCTGAACACGGAGACACAGCAAAGCGGTCCCGGCCGCACTCCCTTTCACCCCCGCGTTCTTGCGAGCCGTCCCGAAATTTATTTCTATGACACGCAGGGCGATCTGATTGCCGCCGAAACGTTGGTGGACATCTCGGGCGATCTGGACGTCGCGGAGGACGGCGCTCTGACCGTCCAAACGGAGATGAAGCCTCTGGGAGTGCTCACGATTGCGACTCATGGCCGAGGGGAACCGGTGACGGGATCCGTGAGAGTGGTTTCGGACGGTCCTATCAGTGGGATGCTCCGGATTGAGCATCCCGACATCGGAGTGACCAGGGTGGGAGCTAGCCTGCCTGTTACCGACGCACTCTTGCCAGTGCGCCACAAGAAAGGAGGAATCAACACCGGAGTATCGCTTCACAATCTGGAATCGAGTTCGGAGCTGGTGTGGTGCGAATTGAAGAAAGAGAGCGTGCTGATCGACGCCATTCCCTTTTCTCTGGCGGGCAACGGGCAGACGTCCTGGTTGATCCAAGACGCGTTCACCATTGCAGACACGTCGGACTTCCTGGGGTTGGTGCACTGCACCTCACCAGGGGAGGGGTTGTTTACCGCAGTAGCCATGAAAACGGATGCCGCGAAGCGCACCTTTACGACATCTCCGGTGTTGGTGCCGCAAGATCCCGTGAACGTGCCGCCGCCTCCTCCACCGCCGACTCCGAGCAACCCGAATGATTCAGCAGTGCGTCCACCACGGACCCCGTCAGGCGGCAATGAAAATGATGGAAACGGTGGCGGCGATGGTGACGGTGACGGCGACGGCGATGGGGACGGCGATGGGGATGGTGATGGCGACGGCGATGGTGACGGCGACGGGGATGGGGACGGCGATGGGGATGGTGATGGCGACGGGGATGGGGATGGTGATGGGGACGGTGATGGGGACGGCGACGGCGACGGGGATGGCGATGGGGATGGTGATGGCGACGGTGACGGGGATGGCGATGGGGACGGCGACGGCGACGGGGATGGCGACGGCGACGGGGATGGCGACGGCGACGGGGATGGCGACGACGATGACGACGATGATGATGATGACGACGATGACGACGATGATGATGACGATTAGGACAAAGACTCGCCGCGAGAGGTCAGCGAAAACGTCGAGGACAGCCGTGCCGATCCATCCAACGCTTGCCCAGGCAGGCGCATACTAAGCCCTGCGGACTGAGCCGTCAGCGGGGACCCGAACTCCACGGAGTTCCTCAATGGTGTCCGGGCTGAAGAGAGAATGATCATGGGCTTTTTCACCAGGGCGGCCCAGTGGGCAGGCCACGGTATTACCATGCCGGTTCCGACGAGCAACCCGAAGTCCTCGCGTTTTATGAGAATCGCTCAGGGCATCGATGTAAGGCCGTTCCTGTCGGAGCTTGCTGCGGCGCCGGAAATGTGGCTAGCCGATACGAGCCGCCAACGCAAGGTCCGTTGCCAGCGGGACACGCAAAACATCTTCCTGCGCGTCGCGAAGAAACCGCTTCCTCCGGGGGCACGCAATGCCAACAATGTTCATGCGAGCCGTGTCACGCGATCCGCTTCGAGGTTTCCGCAAGCGTTGGAGTACTGCCAAAGGATAGCTGACCTTCAAGGCGGCGAACTCGGGCGCGCCACCCTAGTCGCGCTGCAGCCTCAAGGGTGCGTCCGCCCGCATGTGGACGCGGGGGCATACTACCGGATCCGAGATCGATACCACCTCGTATTGAAGAGCCCGAGTGGCAGCCCATTGACCGCGAGTGGTGAAACAGTCGTTATGCGGGAGGGTGAGTTATGGGCATTCGACAACAAGGCCAAGCACGACGCACGCAACCCGTCCGATGAAACCCGTGTGCATCTGATCTTCGATGTATTGCCTCCGCAGGGTTGCGGATACTACGTGTTGCCACCTCTTGGCTGAAGTCCGTGCTGTAGTATTTTGACGGACGCAGCGAGCGCGTGAGCGGCCGAGTCGATGCGAACCGCGTTGTCATAGGCCTCGGTCCGTAGCGCACCCATCACGCGCTCTCGTCTCGAAACATAGAAGGCATCGTGCTGACTGCGGAACTGCAGTTGCCGCAGGGAGCGCAGTCCACGCGCAATCGCGCGTTCGTAGGCGGCGGCGCGGGCTTCATCGCCGATCTCACGCGCCAACGTCATGGCATCTGCGAGTCCCTCGAGGTAGGCCCCTGTAGAAGCTGCGTGCGGAGGACCGAACTCAGGTCGTTGCGGATCGTAGAAGCGGCCCCACAGATCTGGCGGCAGCCCCTTCGGCCGGTCCCACTGCTGCATTGACAACAGCCAGTCGTTGGCCTCGAGTACGAAGCCGGCAAACTCTCGCCGTCCTGTCCGGTTGAACAGAGAAGCGCATGCTTGTGTATGCCAAGGCACAAAAGCAGGGTTTCGGGCTTGGTAGTGGCGTCTCCGGCAACAGGCGAACGTTGACACACACTGTTCCAGTGTCGGCGCATAACGCGCTCCTCGCCTCATGGCCTCGGCCCAGAACAAAAGTGCTTCACCAGAATAGAAATTCCAGTTGTCACCGTCACGTTCCGGAGGAAAGAAAAACGTACGGAATCCTCGATCCTTGTCGGCCAGCGAATTCACACCTGCTGCCAACATCTCCAATTCGGGTAGAAACTCAGCAGATGCCGGGCTTTCCAGAATAGCCAGGGCGGCGAGAGCGGCGGCACCGAGCTTGGCACCGGTGCGTTCGACTATGGCTCCACGGCCTTCACCGATATTGCGAAAATAGCGCTTCAGGTTGAAGCGCAGGTTACGTCGAGCCGCCTCGCGAATCTCGGCGTTGCTGCGCAATTCTCCCAGCCGCGCGAGAGACAACGAAGCCAAGAACTGACGAATGGCATTATCCGCTGGAGAAACCATTCCCCGGCTCGGCCAATACTTATAGGGCAACTCACCCTCATTCGAGAGATTATCAAGCATCCATTGGGCAATACCTTGAGCCAGATCATCGGCGCGATCTTCACCGATGGTTGGTGAAGGCGAAACCAGCGGCGCCCCGCGAAACAGCTCTGTCGCGACGGCCTCGTCATCGCCAGAGAGCAGGAACTGTCGCGCAGAAAAAGCCCGCAGGCTGCCGTAGGCGGTGAAATCGGCATCGCTTGTGTTGCGCTGCTTCAGAAACCGATCCAGTATTCGCCGGAAACTGCGGTTGGTTGCGAGTATCCACGTTGGCGAGAAACGCAAGACCTCACCGCGATAAGCGATTTCCATGCCGAGAAGGCCGCGGGCTCGCTCGCAGAACACATGGGAGAACCGACGGGGTTCAACTGGGCGGAAGTCGTGGGCTACGCAGACCTCAACGACATCGCCGTTGCGCGCGCCTACCCTTCGTGGCAGGTCGTTCAGCGAAATACTGCAAATCCAACTGCGGTGCTTCGCGACACCATTTCGCCGAACACAAACCCAAATCGTCTCGTCAGGGTGGGAGACGATATTGCCCCCACTTTTGCTATCTACTTTCGCGGTCACAGTCGACGTAGATTGTGTACGGCAAGTTGTGCAAATTCGTAGGCATGGGTGAAGTCTTTGTCTACATTTTCTTGGCCGGATATTATCACGGCATTGTAGCTTGATGTGAATCTTCGTGGCAGCCGTCCCAAACGTAGTTGGAGGTCGAGGTGGAGGTGCGGGTCATCGATTATATGAATTAGCTGGGATCCAACCTGACGGGTTGTCCTGTTGGTCAGGACGGAGTGGACCCCAAAAATGAGACAAGTAGCTAAGCATCTTTTTACAGTGATCGGAGAGAGGTGCTATGGCGTTGTCAAGACGGAAGTTTTCTGCGGAGTTCAAGTTGCGGGCGGTACGGCAAGTCGAGGCGGGAGCCTC